>JBJECK010000013.1:0-66829 GCA_051870995.1 Paludibacteraceae bacterium
ATCATAGATAATGTATTCAACAATGCTTCTAACCTGGCTTCCGTTGTTGTAGAGGATGGTAATCCTGTGTACGATAGTCGTGATAACTGCAATGCCATTATCGAAACTGCCACGAATACGCTCGTCGCAGGTTGCAAAAAGACAACTTTTCCAAGCACTATAACGCGCATAAGAACACATGCTTTTATGCATAATCATAGTATTTCTTCTGTTGTTATCCCTGATAATGTAACGGTTATCGAAGAGGGAGCCTTTGATTGTTGCTACGGATTGTCAACGGTGCGTACAGGCAATGGCATAACGGAGATAGCACCGGGCGCGCAGTTGCACTGCTTTGCGTAATCTTACAATCGGCAATAACGTACAGACTATCGGAAACGGTGCTTTTTATGGCTGTACCGCTTTGTCTTCGCTTACAATCCCTAATAGTGTAACAACGATTGAAGATAGGGCTTTTTATGGCTGCGTGAGACTGAAAGATGTTGTTATTCCCAATAGTGTAACCACTATCGGTGCCGCTGCTTTTGCTGGTGCTGCCCAATGCGATAACGGAATTCGTACTGTAACATTGGGAGATAATCTGACAACAATCGGAGGTTCGGCTTTTGCCAAAGACCGGCATCTGGAAACGATAAACATTCCGGTTAGTGTAACAAAAATCGGCGCAGGTGCTTTTAATGGTTGTACTGCATTACCGGAAATAGATATCACAGAAGGTGTTACTACAATAGAAAAAGCCACTTTCAATGCGTGTACCTCATTGGCAGCCGTAACGCTCTCCCATAATCTGACAGCTATCAAAAGCAACGCTTTTGCAGGTTGCACGGCGCTGGATTCTATTGTATGCAATGCCGTAACGCCACCTGCCTGCGACGAATCGGAAGGAGATATCTTCACTTCCGAAGCCTATGCCAACGCCGTCCTTTATGTACCGGCACAATCTGTCGGAGCGTACAGGGAAGCGGACGTGTGGAAGAATTTCGCGCATATTGTTGCTACTGGCGTACTGGCAAAGGTGGAAAACGCTATAGAGGGTTTGCGTATTGTAGATGGACTGATTATGCTGTCTGAGCCTTTTGTCATTTACAACCTTACCGGACGTGATGTTACTGCCCAAAACGGTAATCTGCAAGGCACTTTTATTGTCCAAACTGCAACATCCTCACAAAAACTCCTCTTGCAATAATACGTCGCTTGGCTTTCTAACGGTCTTCACCCCAAACCTCCGCTCCTAAGTCCCCTGCAGACCTAAGCACAAGAATCTGCCAACCTTAGGAACGGAGCAACCGCTAAAGGCTACCCTATCAGTTTGATAGGGTAGCTTTCTTTTTATGCAACTACCTCCACTATTTTATTGTAACGTGAGTTCGATATAAGCGAACAATTGCAGCACGCAACGACTAATTGGTTTTTTGGTAATAATCAAATAGTAAATAGTAGGATAGTAATATAAAATAGTTGAGTTATATTTGAACATATTTGTTGAAACAAAAGAAGTTCTTGGTCGTTTTTGCCAAGATTATCGGTCGTTTTTGTATATAAAAACGTATTTCGAGTTCACGTTATTATAGGGTTTCCTTTGTTTTTCTGTATGAGCAATCTGTTTTTGCGCTTTTTGGGACATTTTAAACCACAACATCTGCCATTCTCCTCTTTTGGCACAATTATTGTTATACTTGTAAGTATAGGTGATTATTGGGTGATTATTGGGTGATTATTGGGTGATTATTGGGTGATTATTGGGTGATTCAATTGTCTTACATCAGGAAATAGACTATCAATACGTATATTTAACCACATTAAATAGCATTCTATCGTTATGGCACACGTTGATTTAGAGAATCCTTTCCGCTCCATTCAGGGGAAGTTTACGAAAGAAGACCACATTATTTATCGTCAGAAACATATACATTCATCGGGGAAATCGGCTATCTACTTCCCGATGGAAGCTTACGCTATTGCTCACCCGCGTGATTACAAAAAGAACCCTCCACGCGGCAACGAGCTGGCGAACATACAAGCTTTTCAACAGGCAAGTTTGCTTGCCAAGCAGCAACTCGCTGACCCAGCTGCTCGAGCCGCTTGGGAACAGCGTTTCCAAGCGCAGTTATCGCGCCCGGACGTAGACGCACCTGCCGATTCTATCACAAAAAAACGCAAAATCTATCGCCATTTCCCGTCTTATGTTCGCGCCACGCTCCTACGCCAAATCAAAGCGGATCAACAAACCAATCAGGCAACCGAGTAGCGCAAAAAAACTATCTATGATGCACTTGCGCGCAAATATCTATGGAAAATCGCATAGGATACTTGCATATTCCAGCCATTTGTAGTACCTTTGCAGGCGCATTTGGGGCATTAGCTCATCTGGTAGAGCGTTTCGTTCGCAACGAAAAGGTAGGGAGTTCGAGTCTCCTATGCTCCACAAACCCATAAGTAGTGATGTAACAACCAAACAAGTATGCTCGCTTCGGCGGGCATACTTGCGTTTATGGTGCTTCTCAGTCAAAATCGGGTAGGCGCTCCATTCCCTAAATCTCTTGTAAACTATCATCTGTTTTGATGCAAACAATACGCCACTCATAAGCAAGTAGAACTGTGAAATGCTGCCATTCACAATATTCTGTTTATTCTTCACAGATACAATCACATGGAATTTTCAAATATATTTTACAAAAAGATATGGTAGGGAGTACTCTAATACACATTTGCAAACATGCGTACATACCTGATACAATTCTTGTATTTCGCGCATATTCAGTCATTCCACAAGCGAATAAATTAAGTAATAATAAAGTTATATCGCTATAAATCAACAGATACAGAAATTACTTCAAGTGATAGTTTTATTATTAATGGCAAGTTTGTTACTGTATTGATGCAACAGCCAAACATTATACTACGCATCATCATTTTATATGTTCTGTATCTGCTTATTATAATCTTTACACTAAGTATTAGTTCTCAATACAACTGCTCCTATTCACAAATAGCGTAGTTCAACGTATTGTTTGCTGTTTGCAAATGTGTACTTATACATATCCTTATATTATTCAAAAATAATCTTTGTTTTAATTTGTGTATGTGAAATAGTTTTCATATCTTTGCACTCGAAAAAGGTAGCAAATAACTCGGTTTAAATACAAAAATACGATGAACGAACGCGAACGAATAGAAAAGATTATCGCATCAGAGGGAATGACTGCCAAACAGTTTTCGGAAGAAGTAGGCATTCAGGCCGGAACTATTTCCAACATTATGAACGGGCGCAATAATCCCAGTCTTGATGTGATGCAAAAGATTTTGAATCGGTTTAGGACTATACAATCCGACTGGTTGATACTTGGTATTGGTAGTATGTACCGCCAGCAGGGAGACCAACCGGTTGCCGCCACCTTGTTTGATGAACCGACAATAGAACCCGTAGCAACAGATTCTTTACCGCACATGGCAACAGAGCAACAGCAAAATAATGCTACTGCAATCCCCGTTCTGGGGAAACAACCTGCCGTGCAAGAGCCGTTTGCCAATCGGCAGATTGACAGAATCGTCGTTTTCTATACCGATGCTACGTACGAGACCTTTACAAGATAAAAGAGAAGAGACTCCCGAATGAGTCTCTTCTCTTAGTAGCTGCAAAAGTTGCAGAAAAACATGGCTTTCGCTATTATTTGTCAAGCAAAGCAAAATCTATGACCTCTTGTATATCTTTCACGTAGTGGAACGTCAGCCCCTTAAGGTAAATCTCAGGTATCTCAGAGACGTCTTTTCGGTTGTCCTCACATAGAATCAAGTCGGTAATACCGGCACGCTTTGCCGCAAGTATCTTTTCCTTTACTCCTCCTATCGGCAATACTTTCCCGCGCAAAGTCATTTCTCCTGTCATAGCAATACGTGGACGTACTTTTTTGCGTGTGAAAGCACTCACCAATGCAGTAGTCATCGTTATACCGGCGCTCGGTCCGTCTTTCGGAATAGCTCCCTCAGGTACGTGTATGTGTACTGCTTGCGTATCAAGGTCTTTGCGCTTGATACCGAATTGGTCTGCATGCGCTTTGATATATCCTAATGCGATAGTGGCGGACTCTTTCATCACGTCTCCCAGATTGCCGGTAAGAGTCAACGTAGGGGTCTTCGCCGGCGATAGCGATACTTCTATGAAGAGTATTTCGCCCCCGACTTGGGTCCATGCTAAGCCGGTAACGACACCTATATACTTGTTCGTTTCCCATGAGTCGCGCGTATATCGCGGTTGTCCAAGGTACGCTATCAAGTCCTCGCGTGTTACCGATGTGTTGTATTCTTCTCCGAGTGCCAATTTGGTATCCACCTTCCTGCATATGGCAGCTATCTGTCTATCCAACGAACGCACCCCCGACTCTCTGGTATAGTCATCTATAATATGCGAGATTATCTCTTTCTTGAACCGTAGTTGGGATGGTTTGATGCCGTGGTTGGTCAGTTCTTTTGGAATAAGATGCCGCTTGGCTATTTCTTCTTTCTCTTCGTGTAGATAGCCTGTCATCTCTATTAGTTCCATACGGTCTAACAGGGGGTGCGGGATAGTCTCCAGCGTATTGGCCGTAGCGATAAAGAGCACGTTGCTGAGGTCATAATCTACATCGAGGAAATTATCATGAAACGTACTGTTTTGCTCGGGGTCCAGTACTTCCAGCAAAGCGGAAGTCGGGTCTCCCTTATAGTCAGCCCCTATCTTGTCTATCTCATCCAGTACAAAGACGGGATTCGAAGTATTGACTTTGCGTATATTCTCAATTATTCTGCCGGGCATAGCTCCGATATAGGTACGCCTATGCCCCCGTATCTCCGATTCGTCATGCAACCCTCCCAAAGAGATACGCGCATACTTCCGTCCTAATGCCGTGGCAATAGACCGTCCCAAGCTTGTTTTTCCTACTCCCGGAGGACCATATAAGCATAGGATAGGGGAGTTCACGGGGTGTTGTTTCTGCTCAATAGGATTGCGAAGACTTAGCTGACGTTGTACGGCAAGATATTCGACAATACGTTCTTTCACCTTTTCCATGCCGTAGTGGTCTTCATTCAGGACATCTTTGGCATGCTGTATATCGTAGTTATCCGTGGTGTACTCATTCCACGGCAAGTCAAGCAACGTGTCCAAATAGTTTTGCTGGGTGCTGTATTCCGGAGAATGAGTGGGGATCCGTTGTAGCTTTTGCAGTTCTTTCTCAAAGACGGCCTTTGTTGTATCCGACCATTTCTTCTTCTCTGCACGCGCTTTCATCTCTTCTATGGTCTGTGCTCCCGTGTCGCCTAATTCCTTTTGAATGGTCTCCATCTGTTGGTGCAGATAAAACTCACGCTGCTGCTTGTCCAATTCTTCTTTGGTCTTCGATTGGATATCCGCTTTCATCTGAATCATCTGCATTTCTTGATTCAGCAGAGATAGCAAGCGCATGGCGCGTTCGCTTATCTTTTCGTATTGGAGTAGCTCTTGCTTATCCTCTATCTTGATGTCGAAATTGGTGCAAACATAATTGACCAAGGTTGGCGGATTGTCTATGCTACGCAACGTCATACTTGCTTCTGCCGGTACATTATCCGCGCTTTTTAGTATCTGTGTCGCTTGGTCCTTGATGCTGCTTACAACAGCCAGAAACTCTTTATCGCCCTTCAAGGGAAATACTTCAGGATAGCGTTTGATGCGTGCACGCAGTCCGTTTCGTGAAGATACAAACCCCTCCACGTGGATACGCTGTACGCCTTCCAGTATAACCATCTCTGTACCGTTCTGCATCTCAAACGTATGCAAGACGCGAGCAGCCGTACCAAGAGCATACAGATCGTCTGCCAAGGGCTCTTGTATGTCCCTTGCTTTCTGACAGCAAGCCGCAATCAGTTTCTCTTGCTTGTAAGCAGATTTCACTAATTTGAGCGACTTCGGACGTCCCACAGCCACCGGCATCAGTACTCCCGGAAACAAGACCATATTGCGCAATGGCAATACATCCAGTATATCACCATCATTAAGAGTTACATCACTCCCGTCATTTCCTCTAACTATAGAAACAACTTTGCTGTTGTTTCCCGCATTATCATCTGAAGAATTATTATTGCCTATATTGTAAATCATACTACATAAAAGAATATGGATGGCACAACGAGCATTATTTTACATAATCATCATTATAGTACAATCATTGTCAGTCATCTTGTACCTCTAAGTTCGTATTTATTTCTCTCGTCTTAGTACGTTTGGTTTTTAGTCTTTTAGTACTGCCAACCCCAAGTTCTTTTAAACTCTCTGTACGGCGTAGCAGATTGCCAGTTCCTTCCGAAAGTTGATTCATTGCCTGTTCATAGGTTTTATTCACCGTATCCAACTGATTTCCCAATCTATTACATGTATCTACTACGGTTATTACTTTGTCATACAAGCCGTTAGCAGCATCCAAAATTTTTCGGCAATTATCTTCTTGACGTGTATTTTGCCACGTAGAAAGCACCAAATGAAGTGTGAGCATCAAATTCGTCGGATTGACGATTATCACACCTTGCCTAAAAGCCATCTGACCTAAATCACGTTTATAATTCATTGCCAAAACATAACTACCTTCATTGGGGATAAACATAAGAACATATTTTATTGCTCCTTCTACATATTTAGGATACTGTTTGGCTGCTAACTCTTGCACATGTTTATGCACAGATTCATAATTTCGTTTGATAGCATCATTACGCGCTACATCGTCTTCCGCACCTACATAGTCTGTATATGCAGTTAACGAAACTTTAGAATCTACTATGATACGACTTCCATCCGGGCAATTTACAATAACATCCGGGCGTAATTCGCTCCCTTGCTCACCTTTGACACTTTCCTGCACACAATATTCTTCCCCCTCTCTAAGCCCACTACCTTGCAAAATATCACTTAGTACTTGCTCTCCCCAGTCTCCATGCACCTTTCCGCGATTTTTCAGAGCATCTGTCAATTGATTTGCATCCTTACTCAGGCGTTCCGATTGAGCAAGCATAGCTTTCAGCGCTCCTTCTAATGATGCCACATTTTTATCGCTACCTTCTTTGGTCATAGTTAACAAATGTGTCATCCGTTCCAGCTCTTGTTTGAGTGGTGCCACGAGCTGCCCTACCCGCTCTTGGTTATTTTTCTCCAAATCGTTCTGCCGTTCTTTCAAAAGACGTTGCGAAGCGTTCTCAAATTGCTCCCGCATCAAATTGAGCTGCTGTTGTGCATAACGCTCTCGCGCTATTTTTTCCTGTTCCTCCCTTTGCAACCGCGCAGAAGTTTCTTCCGCAATATGCTGTTGATGCAAATCATTCGCAGTTTGAGCAGCCTTCAAATCAGCTGTAAGTTCAGTAATCTGTTGCTGCAATTGCTCCTTACCGATATTAATTGTCTGTATCTCCTGGGTTAGTTGGGTTATCCGTTGCTCAGCATTGCGCAAATCTGCCTGCGCTGCAACATTTTCTTCGCGTAAAGCAGCTGTAGCAACAGCCCGCTCCCTCCTGACAATCAACCATGCAGGTATAATTGCAAGAGTACATCCTACCAATAAACCTATAAGCAATTCCATAGTATTATTTTGCTACCCAATAAACAATATATTTACTGCAAACATACCCCAAGCAGCAGGTGCAACAAGCAGACTGCCGGCGTCGCCAGAAGCAGAGAATCAAAACGGTCAAGCACGCCACCATGACCAGGCATGAACCGACCGGAATCTTTTACTCCGAGTGTCCGCTTAAACAGACTTTCCATCAAGTCTCCCAACGTTCCAAACACAACTACCACCAGAGCAAAAATGCTTCCCAGCACATATGTTCCGGCGGCAGAAACAGAATACATCTTGATACCATACCCGAACCAACCGAAATACACTAAGACAACCCCTACCCCAATTGCTACGACGGCGCCTCCGATCAAACCTTCCCATGATTTATTCGGGCTAACACGCGGAAACATCTTATGATTACCTCCTTTACGTTTCGACATCAGGCTACCTACGCAATACGCACCACTATCATTCAGCCAAATCAAAATAAACAGGGCCAACAATACATACTTATCAATCACCAGCACGCCACACATAAGCGAAAAAGGCAAAGCAATCATAACTTGACTCACGAGCAGATTTCCCCAATTGGAAACCGAATTGTCTGCTTTGCGAAACAACTCCGCTATTAATGCAAAAAACAATAATAAAACGTATGCTATTGCCAATGCTACTACCATTATTTCTCCCCAAGCAGGAGACAACAACGTGCAGAAAGCAGACAAACCGAACATTATGCCACCCAGCAGAGTCGCTTCTACAGTCAGAAAACGCCCGGAATGCACCAAACAATGATATTCTCGAACGGCTAACATAGTAATCAAACCAAACAAAACACTAAAAAAAACAGGATGAAACAATATACTTGCCACAACGAGGGCTACATACACAATCCCCGATAGAGTACGCTGAACTAAGTTTGACATTTTTATAATGAATATTTTTGCAAAAGTACGAAAAATATAGTACCTTTGCAAATAAAATCAGGAAAATTATGGAAAATAATAATGTAGAACTAAGCCTACTTAGTGCTGAAGAGCGTGAACAATTGGAGTTTATATGGAACTTGATTCCATCGGTAGATAAACAAAATCTATCCAAGGACGACGTATTGGCAGTCTTGGATGCCATGGATGATTATCTGGAAGACAAGGGATTGCTCCTTATAGACGAGCAGAACGGCGAGGCTGAATATAAAGACGGGGATATAGACGAGACAGAGCAATTAGCCTATGTACAACAGACTCTCAAGGAGCAGGGTTTCCTGCTGACCGGCGAACAAATCCAACTGATTATGGACGGGGAGTTGCAATACGGCATACAACAAGGTTATTACGAAGAATAAAAAGCGATTTCTTTGACGAGCTGAATGGAATTTGTCGTAAAAATACTGAGCAGATTGCCTCTATCGGTACATTACAGGTTTGCAGATTGGCTAATCTACCCTATTCTTTTCCATATTATCCGCTACCGCCGTGCTTTAGTGGAAAAAAATCTGCATCGTTCTTTTCCCACCTATTCCGAGAAAGAGGTTGTTATTCTTGAAAAAAAGTTTTACCACCATTTGGCGGACATTATCGTAGAAATCATCTACGGCTATGGGGCATCCGCAGAAGAAATGAAGCAGCGGATAATATTTCATAACGAAGAGCAGGTATTCGAGTTGGTAGAAAAATACGGTGGTGCTATCGGCATGTTGGCACATCTGGGAAATTGGGAATGGATGACCGATTTTTCTCAACATCTAAAGCCGCATAATATGGTTCAGGCAAATCTGTACCGAGAATTGAAAAACAAGAGGATGGACAAACTAATGGGTGCCATCCGCGCAAAAAGAGGTGGTATCCTAATAGAAAAACGGCAGACATTGCGGCAGATGATACGGCTGAGACAAGAGGGGCAAAAAGTACTATTCGGCTTTATTTGCGACCAAAAGCCACGCCCTGAGGTCACTCGGCTCTGGACTGATTTTTTACACCAGGAAACAGGTTTTTTGGATGGTAGTGAGGTACTTGGTAAGAAATTCCACTATCCGGTATTCTACTTGCATATAACATGCCCCAAGCGTGGTTACTACGAGACAGAATTTATATTGCTGTCGGAGCATCCAGAGCAAACAGCAGAGAACGAAATTACCTTGCAGTTTGCGCACGAGTTAGAACACAATATCCAAGAACAGCCTGAAATATGGCTTTGGACACACAATCGCTGGAAATGGGCACGCCCCAACTAAAAAAATCCTGTCTAATCAAAGTACAATCTATTCTATGAAATGCAGCGTAGTTATCTTAAATTGGAATGGAGCAAACATGCTCCAACAATACTTGCCAAGCGTCGTACAATATACGCCAACGGATGATTGCGAGATTGTAGTTGCAGACAATGGTTCTACTGACAATTCTATAGCTCTCTTAGAAGTAAATTTTCCGAGTGTGCGCGTTATCCAATTGGATAAGAATTATGGTTTTGCAGATGGGTATAATCGTGCTATATCGCTCATTGATAGCGAGTACATCATTTTACTTAATTCCGATGTGGAAGTAACAAGCCATTGGCTTACACCTCTGATAAACTATATGGATGCACATGCAGATGTCGCAGCTGTTCAGCCTAAGATACACTGTATTTTACGCCGCACCCATTTCGAACATGCCGGCGCAGCCGGAGGCTTTTTAGACAGATTATACTACCCCTATTGCCGTGGAAGAATTCTTAATACTGCAGAAGAAGACACGGGACAATATGATACAGAGACTGATGTTCTGTGGACGTCAGGTGCTTGTATGTGCGTCCGCACAAGCGTATATAACAGCGAAGGTGGATTAGACGGCGATTTCTTTGCCCATATGGAGGAGATTGATTTCTGCTGGCGTCTTAACAGCCGCGGATACCGCCTCGTATGTATTCCCGACTCTACGGTATATCACCTTGGAGGTGGAGCACTCCACTATGAAAATCCACGCAAAACCTACCTTAACTTCCGCAACAATCTCCTGATGATATATAAGAATATTGCGGCGAACAGGCTATTCGGAATAATGTTATGTCGCTTCGTGTTGGATTATGCGGCTGCCTTACAATTATTACTTACAGGGAAACCGCGTAATGCACAAGCCGTATTAAAGGCGCGCTTTGACTTTATGCGTATGCGCTCCCAATTCAAACAAAGACGGATTGAAAATTTAGAGAAGACCATTATTCCCCACCCTAAAGGCATCACTCAGCGCGCTATCCTTTGGGATTATTATGTACGGCAGAAACGCAGTTGAGACAAGGATTAAAAACCAAAGGAAAAGCCTATCATCGCCGTAAAATTGCTACCTTGGTAATACGTGGGACAAAACTTGTCCAAATAGTATTGCGCCGTACAATTTTCTCCTGCATCTTCACTCGGAATAGACTGCTCCAAGTTGTCGCGACCTTTGGCGTTGTTGTACGCCAAACTGACGCGCAAGTACATACTCGGATGAACCTCATATATACCATCAAGAGCAACCTCATCGTTACAATAAATAACGCGATTGAAAGGCTTCTGCGCTATGGTCTGACTAATTCCCCCATCTATGCCACCCCCGCGCAGATAGGCATACGAATTGTATTTGGTATCGTTGGTATAACTCAGTTTGAGCCTCATGCCACGAATAGGACGGTACGCCACTTCTACACAGATAGATTGTGCATTATCGCCCATATAATGCCCCATATTATATCCGTTGCTTGCCCATGTCAACACGTCAATAGAGTGAGTATAAGAAGCTATATACGAGCGCATAAACTCCCCTCTCAGACTAAGACCTTTTACCGGCCACCCCGACCAATTGAAGCCGACAAGATACGAAATAGGATTACGCTCCGGATCGGATTTCTTCAAGCGCGAAAACTTAAACTCATCCAAATAGAAAGAGCCATATACTTGGATATGGTCCCACGGACGCACGGAAATAGACGCAAAAGCCTGGGAGTTTTGATTTTCGACGCGCAGCCCTTTCGTCAGGAGATGGTCAAGCGACTTATAGAAAGCAATGGGAATGAAATACGCCGCTTGTACATTCTGCTCGGCGTAAACAACAGAGTTTCCGAAAGAGAGAGACAGATACTTGACGGGCGTGAACGTAAACATATTCGCCGCCATAAATTTGTTGGCAGGACGAAAATGTTTCTGAGTCTCACCGGTAGTCGTATTCTCAACGTAATAGTTTGTGGAGTCCACAACATTGCTGATAAGCCAAGCATGAAAATAATCGAACCGGAACCACTTACAAGGCGTCAGTTGCAGAGCAAGCATCGGCACAGCGGGGTTACGTCCGGAGAGGATATTGGAGCAATGGTAGCTATCTCCCCACGTGATATTCTCCCGCTGGAGAGATATGCTACCCCACCACGTATAAAGCGAGATGCCGCCTTTCGAGTCGGAGAAGTCGCCGCCATAATTCGCCTCCTTATACTGCACTCCGTCTGTATTATTGAGCGCAGGCTGCGTCAATGGAGGTCGCAAAGCATCATATTGCAAGCGCGCCCCGTACATCCGGTCAACGTCAGAAGGATAATACTTCTTGCTAAGCAGATTGCCGTTGAACGAAATATCGCGCAGGCTACCCCATATACTCAGGTGGTGAGCTATATCCATCTTGAGGTCAGCTCCCCACCAGCGTTTGATAATCGCCCCTTTCTTGGAACCGTATATATCCATACCCAAAATAGGTTCAAGGGACATCTTGAAAAGTTTGTTCTTCGTAATGTACGAAAACTGCGGGTTGGCAAGCGAAAGGTCGAATGTACGATGGTCGGTATATTGCACGTAGTTGCTCGGCACGGTATCCCGTTCAAGCGCAAAGACGTTCAAATAGAAGGCGAGGTCTTTCTTCTGTCGCTTGTTGAGCACAGAATCTGCCTGCTGCGCCTCTACCAGCATAGCCGCCACTTGGGTGCGCGTATAAGGGCGGACGGCAGTCTGGCGAGAGATAACTCCCTCCGTAATGAGTTCGTCTATATAGTCGTATATCTCCGTATATTGCAACGATACAGGTATCGCCTGCGCATGCGACTGCACGCTATACAAACCGAATAGTACGCACAACAATATACGTACTATTCGTAAGCGACTAACATATCGTCTCCGGCTCATTACAAACGAGTCTCTTGGAGTTATTTCTTGGTATAGCGTTTGTTCAGCGCGTCAACGACCTCTGCGGTAATATCGTACGCATCGTTCGCTTGAAGGATGTTGTCCTTCCCCGTATTCGCAAAGATAATATGGTAACGACCGTCTGCGTTGTACTGCTGGAGGAAGGTATTCATGGTGTCCGCCAACTGCAGGTTCAGTTTCTGATTCTCCAGCATAATATCGTTGGTCAGCTTTGCCTCCAAGTCTTGCAAGTCCTGCTGTTTCTTTAGCAACTCCTGCTGTTTCTGCTCCGCACGCTCACGGCTCATAAAAGCCCCGTTATCCAGTTTGCGTTGGAAATCAGCCATTTCGCTTTGGAGTGTACGTGCTTTGGTATTCAGTTTCAAGCGTGCGTCCTCCTGCTTGGTCATCAGTTTTTCCGATGCTTCTATAGCGAACTGATAGTTGGTCAGTACGGAGTCCAAATTCAGGTATGCGACAGGCATGTTGCCCTCTGCCGGAGCAGCCTGTACGGCAGTTTCCGTCTGTGCCGGTTTGAGCGTAAACAACAGAATAAACAAAGCGATAACCGCCGCACCCAAAACGGAGTCAATAATAATTTGAATTTTGTTCATAAGTTATAAGTTTTTTACATTTAATTTTCGTGAGTTGGTAGCACGTTGTTCCCTGTCTTGTGAGGTAGCGCAGTGGATTCCCCTATCGCGCATAGCCTTGCTTTGGCTGATGTGTTGATGAGAGAAACGCCCGTTTTTCTTGAGTATAACCCGCACAGCCAACAGGATGAATGCGAGCCCTAAGACTACTATCGTTGTCAATAGCGTTTTCATGCGAAAATGACATAATTGCGCAAAGGTACAAATAATTTGGCAAATAGAAAAACAGAAAGACGATTTTGTACATTTTTTAGCCTAAAAAGCAGCTTTTAGTATTAAGCTGCCGGGCATAATATATCAAAATACGCTTTTGTAGTAATCTCTTTCGGCAGAAGAAATCAGCGGTGGATACGCAGGGGCTACGCGGGTCCCAAGCGGGTCCCAAGATGCTACGGGGTTGCTACGGGACAAGTCTGCTAATTCACTCGTACGTATTGGCAAGTAAGCGGCAAGCTGCAAAAATATAAGCAAAAACAAAAGAACGCTAAATATGAGCAAGGATTTGGATATATCGAATAAAAATTGTACCTTTGCGCAATCTTTTTCGCATAAATGCGTACAAAGAAATGTCCCTCACCTATTGCGGGAGGGTGTAAAAATCGTAATACTATCAAATAAACAATACAACAAATGGCGACAACACAACAACAGAGTGGTACTCTGTACAACGCCCTAACGGCAGGAAGCAAAATAGTAGGCACCATCGTTGCGGACTCGGATATCCGAATTGACGGTACGGTAGAAGGTGATTTACAGTGTACAGGTAAAGTAGTGATAGGAGAGCAAGGCAAGATAAAGGGCTCCATCGTGTGCCAAAATGCAGAAATTTTAGGTTGTCTGGACGGCAAGATAGAGGTGAAACACACGATGGCTTTGCGCGCCAGCGGCAATATCAAAGGCGAAGTGACGACAGGAACCCTGATTGTAGAGCCGAACGCCATCTTCAACGGCACTTGCTCTATGGCAACACAACCGGGCAACACAAAGAAATAGATGCAGAGATACTATTAGCATTACCACAAAAACACAATACTATGATCATCAAACCATTTCGCGGCATTCGTCCGCCACAATCGTTGGCTCCGCAGGTGAGCAGCCGTCCGTATGATGTACTCAACTCGGAAGAGGCACGCAAAGAGGCAGAAGGAAACCCGATGTCGCTTTACCACATCATCAAACCCGAAATCAATTTTGAGCCGGGGACAGACGAACATGACCCGAAGGTATATGATAGTGCAGTAGCGAACTTCCGCGCCTTCCGCGAGAATGGCTGGCTCGTACAAGACAAAACGGATAAGTACTACGTTTACGCCCAAACAATGGACGGACGGACGCAATACGGACTGGTAGTTGCGGCATGGGTTGAAGACTATATGGAAGGCAGAATCAAAAAGCACGAGCTGACACGCCGCGACAAAGAAGAAGACCGCATGAAGCATGTGCGTGTCAATAACGCCAATATCGAGCCGGTATTCTTCGCCTACCCTCACCGCGACGATTTAGACAAGATTATAGCCGAAGTGACGGCGGGTATGCCTGAGTACGATTTCGTAGCACCACCGGAGGGCTTCCGACATACATTTTGGGTAATCAACGACGAACAGACAATAGCACGCATCACGGAGATATTCAAGGAAATTCCCGCTATGTATATCGCTGACGGGCATCATCGTTCAGCAGCGGCGGCTTTAGTCGGCAACGAGAAGAAATTGCAAAACCCAAACCATACCGGCAACGAGGAATACAACTATTTCCTTGCCGTATGTTTCCCAGATAACCAACTGAATATCATTGACTATAACCGCGTAGTAAAGGACTTGAACGGTCTGAGCGAAGAACAATTTTTAGCTGCTCTTAAAGAGAACTTCGACGTGGTAGCAAAGGGCACAGATATCTATCGCCCGACGGCATTGCACAACTTCTCGCTTTACCTTGCAGGGCAGTGGTATAGCCTGACCTCCAAGGCGGGACGCTACAACGACCAAGACCCGATAGGTGTATTAGACGTTACTATTTCCAGCAACCTTATACTGGATAAGATATTGGGCATCAAAGATTTGCGTAGCGACAAGCGCATAGATTTCGTTGGCGGTATACGCGGCTTGGGCGAGCTTAAGCGACGCGTGGACTCGGGCGAGATGAAGATGGCTTTGGCACTCTACCCCGTTACCATGCAGCAAATCATCAACATAGCCGATTCGGGCAACATCATGCCACCCAAGACGACATGGTTTGAGCCCAAGCTCCGCAGCGGACTGGTTATTCACGAATTGGTATAAGAAGGACGAATCTCGCGCATGCGCCATACATATCCTTATATTTGGCTTGTGATCTTGTCGGCAATAGTTGCCGGCTTGTCGTCGTGCAGCATCAAGACCCGCGTCAAACGGGCAGACAAGAAATTCGCTATCGGTGAATACTACGATGCAGCTGACCTCTACAAGCAATGCTATGGTCGTATTTCGGCGCAGAAAGAGCGTGCGCTCAAAGCCCACGTTGCTTTCAATCAAGGGGAGTGTTACCGCATACTCAACAACCCGCGCGCAACAACCGCCTATAAAAACGCTATCCGCTACAAATATCAGGACTCTATTGCCTATCTGCGTTATGCGCAGGTGTTGCAGTACCAAGGCAACTACAAGGAGGCTGACAAGAATTACCTTATATACTTAGAGGCACACCCGCACGACTATATCGCGCAGGCAGGGCATTATGCGTGCAAACAAGTGGGCGAATGGAAGAAACAACCCTCCCGCTACAAAGTGTCTCTTGCGAAGGATTTTAACCAAAAACGCAGCAGTAACTTCGCGCCAGCTTTTATAGGTGCAGCCGCAGACGCCCTAATGTTCACAAGCAACCGCCAAGAGAGCGGCAGCAAGAAAAAGACCAAACGTCCGAGCCCCGTTACCGGCGGGCAACTATTCAATCTCTACTCCACCCGCAAGAATGCAGCAGGGCAATGGGAAGAAATCAGTTTGGCGGAGGGGCTATACGACGATACGGACAATCAGCAAGAGACACAAAACGACTCTACAGGCGGCAAGTCTGCAGGGACTGCAGAGCTTGGCGTATGCTGCTTCTCGTCGGACGGACGGACTATGTATTTCACCTACTCCAAGCCCATCAATGGGCAGGACTTGGGCGCGAAAATATACACGTCCTCGCGTGCAAGCGGAGAATGGGGCGAGCCACAAGAGGTCAAACTCTTTGCCGACAGTAGCATCACCGTAGGCCATCCGGCGCTATGCCCCACCGGCGATACGCTTTATTTCGTATCTGACGCCCCCGGTGGTTTCGGCGGCAAGGACCTATATATGGCAGAGCTGGACGGCGACCAATGGCTCAACGTACAAAATATGGGGGCGGGCATCAATACACCCGGCGACGAAATGTTTCCCTACATACACGCTGACGGGACACTCTATTTCTCCTCTACCGGGCACCCGGGCTACGGCGGACTGGATATCTTCAAAGCAGAGCGCGACACCACAGTGCGCGACTCGACAGTATGGACCATATACAATATGGGTGCACCATTCAACTCTAACGGGGACGATTTCGGTATAACGTTTGCAGGCAATACCCAAAACGGCTTTTTCTCTTCCAACCGCGGGCAGAAAAAAGGCATTGATCAGATATATAGTTTCATACTGCCCGAAATGGAGTTTCTCGTTACAGGCTTGGTATGTGATAATCAGGGTGAGCCTATCTCGAACGCCGCGTTGCGGATAGTAGGCGATGACGGCACTAACACCCGCCTGCAAGTGCATCGCAACGGCACCTACAAGGTCAGAATCAACCGCAATACGCGCTATGTGATGCTGGCTACCGCGCGCGGCTACCTCAACGCACGCGACGGCTTCAACACCATCGGATTGACCGACAGCAAGATCTACGAGCAGAATTTCACGCTTGCTCCAGTAAGCAAACCTGTATCAATGAACAACATCTTCTACGAGTTCGGCAAATGGGACCTTACGCCGGCATCGGAGGAAGGGCTGCAATCGCTCATCAAACTGCTGAACGACAATCCGAACATCACCATCGAACTATCGGCACATACCGATATGAAGGGCGATTCGGTTTTCAATGTACAACTATCGGAGAAGCGTGCACAAGCGGTATGCAACTACCTGATAAACAACGGTATTGAGCGTGAACGGCTGACTCCTGTCGGCTATGGTAAGCAAAAGCCGGTAGTAGCGGACAAAGCGCTACATACACGCTATCCGTTCATCCCGCAGGAACAGGTGCTGGACGAGGCGTTTATCCTCTCGCTGCCCGAGGAACAACAGGAAGAATGCAACCGTATCAACCGCCGCACTGAGTTCAAAGTACTACGCACTACGTACAAACTATATTAAAAAGCAAATCACTAATAGTCCATGCAACAATATCTTGACCTTTGCCGTCGCGTACTAAACGATGGAGTTATCAAACACGATCGAACAGGTACCGGTACCAAATCAGTCTTTGGACACCAAATGCGCTTCAACTTGGAAGAGGGCTTTCCACTGCTGACCACAAAGAAACTCCACCTCAAATCAATCATATATGAACTACTTTGGTTTCTGCAGGGGGATACAAATGTGCGCTACCTACAAGAGCATGGCGTGCGTATATGGAACGAATGGGCAGACGAGAATGGCGAATTAGGTCCTGTTTACGGGCATCAATGGCGTTCGTGGCCAGACTACAAAGGCGGTACTATTGACCAAATAGCCAACCTCGTTGAGCAGATAAAGCATAACCCCGACTCGCGTCGGCTGATAGTCAGCGCATGGAATGTAGCGGAAGTGGATAGTATGGCACTCCCCCCCTGCCATACACTCTTTCAGTTCTACGTTGCGGACGGGCGCTTGTCGCTGCAACTGTACCAACGGTCGGCGGACATTTTCTTGGGTGTTCCTTTTAATATCGCATCCTATGCCCTGCTCTTGCAGATGATGGCACAGGTTACTAACCTCCGTGTGGGCGACTTTGTACATACGTTCGGCGATGCCCATATCTACCTCAATCATATAGAACAAGTGGAGTTGCAATTGACACGCGAGCCACGCCCGTTACCACATATGGTACTAAATCCCGACGTCAAGGACTTGTGTGCCTTCCGCTACGAAGACTTTGAACTCCGCGACTACAATCCATACCCTCATATCCCCGGCATCGTCAGCGTATAATAGAGAAAATTATTTCGTTTTGGGGAGTCGGCATTAAAAGCGTATCTTTTGACGTTTCTACCGACATATCAGTAACGCCGACTGCAACACTAAAAACGCTGTTTCTTCACCATTGTTGGTTCAAACTGCATTTTAAAGCAAAGTGCAAGGCATAAGTGACTAAAAATAAGGCGAAATAAACAGAATCACCTAATAATCACCGATTGACTAAACTTGACTATGTGGACTCGGACGAACAAGAGAAATATCATATGGCGATAGAAAATAAATATATGACCATTCTTACACGTTATGGATATTAGTATTTGTGCATTTCATTTTTTTTGTGTATCTTTGCCGCGCAAAACAAATGAGCCAAGTTTATGCTATCTATCATCGTAGCCATTTCGCAAGAAAACGCCATTGGCAAAGCCGGCGGACTGCTCTGCCACCTGCCGAACGACCTCAAACACTTCAAGGAAATAACCTTTGGCAGTACCGTTATCATGGGAGAACGCACATTTTACTCCCTCCCCAAACATCCGCTGCCCAAGCGACAAAACATCGTCATAACCGACCAACAAGGCAAGAGCTTTGAGGGCGCACAAGCCGTCTATTCGATAGAAGAAGCATTAGAGTCGGTCAAAAGTGATACGAACGCCTTCGTAATAGGCGGCGGGAGCATATACCGACAGATGATGCCCTATGCGGACAAACTATACATTACCCATATTCATCACAGTTGGGACGATGCGGACACCTTTTTCCCCGCGATACGCGAAGACGAGTGGCACTTGGTAAGCGAAGAACATCACGCTGCCGACGCGGACAATCCGTATCCCTACACCTTTGCCGAATACGAACGCAACCCCCGCGGACTATGACCTATGCAGGCTTAATATCCCCTATCCTGTCCATCAGCGAGCGGCAAGTGGAGGCGACCATAGCCCTGCTGGACGAGAAAGCGACCGTACCCTTCATTGCCCGCTATCGGAAAGAGAAGACCGGTTCATTAGACGAGGTGCAGATAGCCGCTATACAGACCGAATACGAACGACTGCAAGACTTAGCCGAGCGCAAGAAGACCATACTCAGCACAATAGAGGCGCAAGGCAAACTGACAGACGAACTGCGGCAACGCATAGAGACATGCTGGAACACCACCGAAATAGAAGATATATACCTACCCTACAAGCCCCACCGCAAGACACGTGCCAACATAGCCATAGAGCGCGGTTTGGAGCCGCTTGCCAAGCAGCTGATGAGCCAAAAAAGCACCTCTCCGCTGGAGTTGGCAAAGCATTTTCTTACCAACGATGTATCTTCCACCGACGACGCCCTGCAAGGCGCACGGGACATCATCGCGCAATGGATAGCCGAAGACGAGCGGGCACGCAACGCCATACGGCGTGAGTTTGCCTACACCGCCCTATTGAGCACCAAGGCAGTAAAAGACAAGCAGGACACTCCTGACTCACAGAACTACAAAGACTATTTCGCCATACGCGAGCCCCTACGGCGCATATCGAGCCACCGTCTGCTTGCCATACGGCGCGCGGAGAAAGAGGGCTATATACGCGTGGATATTTCCGCCGACCAAGAGAAATGCTTAGACAAGCTGGCGCGGCTCTTCCTGCACGCCCGCAACGACAGCGCATACCAAGTGGAGACGGCGATGGAAGACAGCTACAAACGGCTGCTGAAACCATCGATAGAGACCGAGTTTGCCGCACAATCGAAAGAGGCAGCCGACACGGAGGCGATACGCGTATTCGCCAACAACCTGCGTCAGTTGCTATTGGGTTCTCCGCTTGGGCAGAAACGTGTCCTTGCGTTAGACCCGGGCTTCAGGACAGGCTGCAAATTGGTAGTGCTATCGGCACAAGGCGACCTGATAGCGCACAACGTGGTCTATCTGCACAACATGGCATCCACGGAGATACTGCAACGCCTCATCCTGAAATACGAGACCGAAGCCATAGCCATAGGTAACGGCACTGCCAGCCGTGAGACCGAACAGATGGTGAATATCGCCCTGCGCGGGATACCTGCGGAAAAGCGCCCGAAAGTGTTTGTCGTGAGCGAGAATGGCGCATCGGTCTATTCGGCAAGCAAGGTGGCGCGCGAGGAGTTCCCTGATGAAGATGTAACAGTACGGGGAGCCGTCAGCATCGGGCGCCGGCTCATTGACCCGCTCGCCGAGCTGGTAAAGATAGAGCCGAAAGCCATCGGCGTAGGGCAATACCAGCACGATGTGGACCAAACACGACTCAAACAAAGCCTACAACAGACGGTGGAGAGCGTGGTGAACTATGTGGGCGTTGATGTCAACACGGCGAGCCGCCAACTGCTGACCTATGTATCGGGCTTAGGTCCGACCGTAGCACAGAATATTGTGGACTACAGAGCGGCAAACGGCGCATTTCCCAACCGCAAAGCCCTACTGAAAGTGCCCAAGATGGGCGCCAAAACCTACGAGCAGGCGGCGGGCTTCCTGCGCGTAAGAGAGTCGGACATGCCATTAGACAACTCCGCTGTCCACCCCGAGCGTTACGCACTGGTAGGGCAGATGGCGAAGGACCTAAATTGCACGGTAGCAGACCTGCTGCGCAACAAGCAGTTGCGCCGGCAGATAGATATATCCCGCTATGTAAGCGACGAAGTGGGACTACCTACCCTAACCGACATCCTGCACGAATTGGAGAAGCCCGGTCGTGACCCGCGCACGGAGATAGAGGAGTTTCATTTCGACGAGTCGGTACACACGATAGACGACCTCCAAGTAGGTATGGTCTTGCCCGGAATAGTAACCAATATCTCCAACTTCGGGGCATTCGTGGACATCGGCGTACACAAAGACGGACTAATCCATATCAGCGAGATGGCAGACCGACGGATAAGCAACCCTAACGAAGTGGTAAACCTGCATCAGCACATAAGCGTTCGCATCAAAGACATAGACAGAGTACGCAACCGCATACAGCTATCGCTCCGAAAAGGATAAACATCTAAAGCAAACAAACAATATAGAACAATATGGCAGACGATAAGAAAATCATTTTCTCTATGGTAGGCGTGAGCAAGACTTTTGCGCCCCAGAAACGCGTACTAAACAACATCTACCTATCTTTCTTCTATGGCGCAAAGATCGGCATCATAGGACTAAACGGTTCGGGTAAATCCACACTGATGAAGATTATCGCGGGCATTGATAAAAACTATGAAGGCGAAGTGGTCTTCTCCCCCGGCTACACAGTAGGATATCTGGAGCAGGACCCGAAATTAGACCCTGAGAAAACGGTGCGCGAATGCGTGCAAGAAGGCGTGCAGCCCGTGATGGACATGCTGCGCGAGTTCGACGAGATAAACGCCGCCTTTGCAGAACCCGATGCGGATTTCGACAAGTTGCTGGCGCGCCAAGCGGAGCTACAAGACAAATTGGACAGCGCGGACGCGTGGAATATAGACCAAAAATTAGACCGCGCGATGGACGCGCTGCGCTGCCCCGATGACGACGCGATAGTGAAGAACCTGTCGGGTGGCGAACGCAGGCGCGTAGCCCTCTGCCGCCTACTCCTGCAGCAGCCGGATGTGCTGCTCCTTGACGAGCCGACCAACCACCTTGACGCCGAATCAATCGACTGGCTGGAGCAACACCTGCACCAATATGCGGGCACTGTCATCTGCATCACCCACGACCGCTATTTCCTTGACCATGTAGCAGGTTGGATATTGGAGTTGGACCGCGGCGAGGGAATCCCATGGAAAGGCAACTACACCTCGTGGCTGGAGCAGAAGACCGCCCGCATGACACAGGAAGAGAAACAAGCGAGCAAGCGCCGCAAGACCCTCGAACGCGAGTTGGAGTGGGTGCGCATGGCACCCAAAGCGCGTCAAGCCAAAGGAAAAGCCCGTCTGGCCGCCTACGACAAGATGCTGAACGAAGAACAAAAAGAGCGCGAAGAAAAGTTGGAGATATTCATTCCCAACGGTCCGCGCCTTGGCAACAAGGTTATCAACGCCGAGAGTGTCGCCAAAGCCTATGGCGACCGCGTGCTCTTCGAAGACCTAAATTTCATGCTACCGCCTAACGGCATTGTGGGTGTAATTGGTCCGAACGGAGCAGGAAAAACTACACTCTTCCGCATGATAATGGGTATGGAGACCGCCGACAAAGGTACTTTTTCAGTAGGAGAGACGGTGAAGATTGGCTATGTGGACCAAGTACACTCGAACATTGACCCCGAGAAGTCCGTATATGAGACGATAGCCAACGGCACGGAATATATCCGCGTAGGCGGACGGGAAATCAATGCGCGTGCCTACCTGAGCCGCTTCAACTTCACCGGCGCCGACCAAGAAAAAAAGTGCGGCGTACTATCGGGTGGCGAGCGCAACCGCCTGCACCTTGCGCTGACGCTAAAATCGGAGGCAAACGTGCTGCTGCTGGACGAGCCGACCAACGACATCGACGTGAACACACTACGCGCACTGGAAGAGGGTCTTGAGAACTTTGCGGGCTGCGCGGTGGTAATCAGCCACGACCGCTGGTTCCTCGACCGCATCTGCACCCACATCCTTGCCTACGAGGGCGATTCGAAGGTGTTCTGGTTCGAAGGCTCCTACTCCGACTACGAGGCGAACAAAAAGATGCGGCTCGGCGAAGATGCCGCTGAACCCAAGCGCATACGCTACAAGAAACTGATGTAAAGCAGTACGGAATAACCACGACAAAACGTTAACCCAAAATTCCATATCGTTATGAAACACAACACACTGATTGCAATCACAATGGTTGCCCTACTGAGTTTTCACGGCATGCACACGAATGCTTGTACAGGTATCACCTTGCACACTCAGCAAGGCGAAACAGTAATCGCCCGTACTATTGAATGGGCTGGCAGTGCACTGAATAGCGGCTATGTAGTAGTACCACGCGGATATAAGCAGCAGTCGTTCCTACCCGACGGCACGCAGAACGGTAAGAAATGGGTTGCCAAATACGGCTTTGTCGGTCTGACGGTAGAGCAACCGGAGTATGTAATGGACGGTATCAATGAAGCGGGATTAGAGGCAGGATTGTTCTACTTCCCCGGTTACGGTCAGTACGAAGATTACGATGCGTCCATAGCTACAAATTGTATCACCGATTTCCAGTTAGTAGCATGGATACTGAGCAACTTCAGCACTATCGAGGAAGTGAAAACGGCTATGCAGTCGGTACACGTAATCGGTATTGACCCGCGCAGTTCGACTGTTCACTGGCGCATAACGGAAGAGAGCGGCAAACAATCCGTAGTGGAGATAGTAAACCGTGAGGTACGTTTCTACGACAATACGGTAGGCGTCCTGACTAACTCTCCTGGTTTTGAATGGCACATCACCAATCTGAATAATTATACCAATCTCCAAGCAGGCTCTGTATCTTCGCAACAGATTGGCGACCTGACGCTGACCGCTTTTGGCGGAGGAGGCGGATTGCACGGTATTCCCGGCGATATGACTCCCCCTTCGCGATTTGTACGGGCGGCCTTCTTCCAATCTACCGCCCCGAAATTGAAAAGCACGCAAGAGACCGTAGTACAAGCTTTTCATATCCTGAACAACTTCGACCTACCTATCGGCATACAGTTTGCCAACGGACAGGAGATGCCCGATATACCGAGCGCAACCCACTGGACGGTAGTAACCGACCTGAAGCACCGTTGCCTCTACTACCGCACGATGTACAACGCTTCTATCCGCTGCATTGACCTACGGACGATTGACTTTCGCAAAGTGCGTTTCCAAGCCGCTCCTTTGGACAAAGACAAACACCAGCCCATCGAAATGATACCTATCAAATAACAAATAATGACCCTCTATATCATGAAAAAAACACTTCATTTCTTATGGTTGTTGCCGTTGATATTTGTAGCGTGCAACCAACATCCGACCCCCGTAATGCGTATCGCTACCGATCAGCCTATCATGCCTGTTCGAATGGCAGGAGACACGATGCACATAGTGCTTACCGACTATGTTCCGCTACTAATGGCGGACAGTACTGCCGGCACGAATGTCACCCTACAAGCGAGCGATGGGATAGAGATAATCAACCCTATCGGAGATCGCAATCTACCGCAGGAGGTAGATATTATCAATCGTTCACACGCCGTCGGGATGCTGACTGTCTCCGACGGGCAAGCAGAGAGTTTTGCCATCCCCGTACTCCCTGAGAAACCCGTTATCCAAGGGATCGTAAGTATGGGTACGAATGATGGTTCTGTTTCGATAAAGTTTACGAATACATATTCTAATGCGCATTTTATGGTGTTCGTGCAGAATATGCCGGTTAATATTGATTTATTAACACCCAATGCCGACGGCACTTGGACGATAGATTTTGCCCGCAATCAGGCTGCAAAGATGTGCGCAAAAGGTCGTGCCTACCTGCGTATATTTGCGGAGGATGATACGTATCTCTATAATGACCTGCTGATACCGCTGCAAGACGGCAAACCGATCACCGACACCAAGTATCTTACACGGCATGATGACAATGCGCAGGTGCTTTATTCGCTAATGGTTGACCGTTTCTACAACGGCAATACAGCCAATGATTGGAAACTAAACTCCCCCGAGGTACTGGATATCGTGGACTACCAAGGCGGCGACTTTGCAGGCATCACGCAAAAAATTAACGACGGATTCTTCGATAGCCTTGGCGTAAACACCCTTTGGATCAGCCCTATCACACAAAATCCGTGGGATGCGTGGGGCAAATATGTCTTCCACAACGGCAACAAATACGATAGCACAAAGACCTATACCAAATTTGCCGGCTACCACGGCTATTGGCCTATCTACAACACCGCCCTTGAGCAACGATTCGGGACTCCCGAAGAATTTCGCACCCTCCTTGCTACCGCCCATGCGCACGGTATCAACGTGATACTCGACTATGTGGCTAATCATATGCACATCAACTCTCCTACGCTGCAGGAGCACCCGACTTGGATTACGGACTCTATCCTACCCGACGGTCGCCGTAACTTCGAACTATGGGATGAGGCGCGCCTGACGACGTGGTTTGATGCCCATATTCCGACGCTTGACCTTGAGCGCGAGGAAGTTTGCCAGCCGATGACCGACACAGCCCTCTACTGGCTGGAAAACTACGATGTGGACGGTTACCGCCACGATGCGTGCAAGCATATTCCTGAGGGCTATTGGCGTATGCTCGGACAGAAAATCGCCACTCGTTACCCCGACCGCCATGTATGGATGATAGGTGAGACCTACGGCGACCCCGCACTCATCAACTCATATGTGAAGACCGGTATGCTAAACGCGCAGTTTGACTTCAACATGTATTATACCGCCATCCACGCGCTTTGCGGAGAGGGGACCATGGCAGACGTAGATAGCACCATCCGCACCTCGCTGGCTACCTACGGCGCACACCATACGATGGGTAACATATCCGGCAACCACGACCAGCCGCGTTTTGCATCGTTTGCCGGAGGAGCTCTCCGTTTCGACGAAAACGGCAAGGAAGTGGGTTGGACGCGCGAATGCGGCTTGATACCCAATAGCATCACCGACCCCGCACAGCGCGTCGACTTGGAAGAACAAGCATACAAACGTGCCCTGCTATTGGAGGTCTTGAACCTCACTTTACCCGGCGTTCCTTGCATCTACCAAGGAGACGAATATGCAGAGACGGGCGCCAATGACCCTGACAACCGCCACATGGTTCGTTTCGACAATATCGATGACCGGCAGCAGGCTTTCCGCAACGAGGTAAGCCGACTTATCCACTTGCGCAGAACATCCATGCCCCTACTCTATGGCGACTACATTCCTGTAGAAGCAACGGACGATGCGCTGGTATTCGACCGCGTCTATATGGGACAAACGATGCGCATCAGCATAGACCGCCAGAACTTAGCATATTCTATTACTAACCTATAACAATATAAGATCATGAAGAAACTCCTTATCTGTGCATTAGGCATCCTGGCGTTGGCATCTTGCACAAAGCCGGTCCCTACCACGCACACCCAATGGGCATACGATGCCACCATCTATGAGCTCAACACGCGCCAACTGACCGAAGAAGGCACTTTTGCTGCAGCCGAGGCTTTGCTGCCCGAGTTGCGTGAAAACGGCATCGACATCCTTTGGATAATGCCTTGCCAACCTATCGGAGAGATTACGCGCAAAGGCAGTTTGGGCAGTTACTACTCTATTGTGGACTACTGCCAATTCAACCCCGAGTTCGGTACGCGTGCCGACTTCGAACACCTATTGACCACCGCGCACGAACTGGGTTTCAAGGTGATTCTTGACTGGGTTGCCAACCATACCGCACCAGACAGCAAATGGACGGAGAACGAAGGCTGGCACTACCGCGACAGCCTTGGTAACTTAGTAGTGCAATACGACTGGACAGACATCTCCAAGCTCAATTACGACAATCAGGATATGCGCTCAGAGATGCTCCGCTGCATGCACTGGTGGATGGACTCAATCGGCATTGACGGTTTCCGCTGCGATGTAGCCGGCGAAGTACCTACCGATTTCTGGAATTGGGCTATGGCAGACCTGCGTGCGACTCATCCCGATATGTTCACCCTCGCGGAGGACGAAGCCAAGGCTCAAGAACTCACCGAGTCAGCCTTTGATATGTATTACGGCTGGGAGCTCCACCATCTGATGAACGGCGTAGCGCAGGGCAAAAATACCGTGGAAGACCTATGGAACTATTTTGCCAAGGCAGACACCACCGTGCGCGCCAACGCTATCCGTATGAACTTCACCTCCAACCACGACGAGAACTCGTGGAACGGAACAGAACAAGAGCGTATGGGCGATGCGGCTAACCTCTTCGCAGCATTCACCTACATCGTACCGGGAATGCCACTTATCTATACGGGGCAACTCAGCGGCAATCACCACCGCTTAGCCTTCTTCGAGAAAGACTGCATCGACCGCGTAGAGGGTGCACCGCAATATGCTTTGTATCAGGGGCTAAATGCTTTGCGCAAAGCCAATCCTGCGCTTTATAGTCCAGAGCTGGGTGCCAAGATGCTGCGTCTGCCCGCCGACAACGCACAGATTTTCGCATGCGTGCGTCCGCTGGAGGATGGCAAGAATACGGTTATTGCCGTAATGAACATGTCGCCGGATGGGCAGACAGTAACGCTTGATTTGGGCGAATATGCGGGTACGTATCGGTGCAGCAAGTGCAACAAAGAAAAAGTGCTTGAACAAACGCAGACGTTTGCTTTGGCTCCTTGGTCGTACAAGATTCTTACCAAATAAACGGCTTATAAACGACTTATAAACGTTTCCTAAATAGGATATAAACAGAGACTGCACCTCGATAGGATGGCAGTCTCTGCTGTTTTATACACTGTTTACAAGTCGTTTATACATTGTTTACAAGTGCAACCGCAAAATAGCTTTTCTTTGGTCAGTGGATGGTGAAAAGCTATGCGTAGGCTACGCAGGGGCTACGCGGGTCCCAAGATGCTACGGGGTTGCTACGGTACCTGACCGCTACGCGACTCGAAGACCATCTTTGGATGTTAGAAGCTGCCACAGGTGTAATGCCCTCTATATAAAAGCAGAATAAGGTTGTTTGATGCAGTTACTCTAATGGCTTATAATTTTGCTTGGATAGTTATTTTTGCCCACGCCCCCGGCTGGAGAATGCCCCCATAGTCGTAATACCGCGTATTGGTAAGATTGGTGCAGTCGACCGCCACTTTCAGTCTGTCATTTTGCCAAAAGACGGACGCATCCAGTAGCCATACGGGATGGAAATCCTGCACCTCGCCCTGCGCATCATTATACTGCCCTTCGCGTTTCTGATAACGCACTGCCCACGAGGCTCCAAGCCCTTGGTATATACCATGCTCCAAGCGTAATGTCAGTTTGTGACTCAGGTAGTCCAGATACCTTGAGCAAGCCTCTTTCAGGTCGATATCAAGGTAGGTGTACGCATAATCTACCGATACACGGCGTAACCACTCATTCAGGTGATAACCCACGGTCAGTTCCACTCCCGTAGCGTTGACATGTTGTTGATTCTGTGCATGATATGGTCGTCTTGTATCTTCCGGCGTATATACCCAGTCGATGATATTCTTTCCCCAACGGTAATACCAATCGGCAGCCAAGGACAGGTTTCCACCGCGTCCGAACGTCGGGGCATACTTTGTCCCTACCGAGAGCAGCCACGCCTCTTCCGGTTGCAAATCTCTGTTGCCCAACTGGTTGGAAGCATCGTAATACAAATCGGTAAATGTCGGCATACGTAGCGACCGATTGGCGTTGATATAGACGGCTCCACGCTTGTCGTACTCGTAGCCGATGTTTGCACCGCCAGCAAAATGGTTGCCGAACTGTGTGTTGTAGGTTCCGCTGACTCCCAGCGAAGCTGATAAGCCCTCATAATAGAAAGTCTGCTCAGCGAAATAGTTGATATGAAGGCGGTTACCGCCTCTTACCAAATCAAGTACTCTGACATCAGTTATCTCAAACCCGTCCACATTCGGCACTTGCCCGCCTGCATTAACGGTATCGCCGAGGTTCGTCGAATGGATATTCTCGTTACAAATGCCTGCGCCGAACGATGTCGTACCTATGCGCGACGCATAGTGTGCCGACAGACTCGCCGTCGTTGTCTGGGCGAAATGGAAATTGCCGTACTGCCGCTGACCGCGATGCCACTCGTAGCGGTCGTAGTTGGCTCTATACGCAGCCATTGTCTCTATGCGCCACGATTTCCACCTGTGCTCATAACGCGCGGATGCAAACGCTGTGCGCGTGGCGTCAAACTGGTCTTGCGAACCGAATCCGTAGAACATCCCTGCCCCCGCATCTTTCCATTGAGCACCAAGTTGTACATCCAGCCCGCGCCACGAAGTACGCAGGTAGAGATTTGCCAACTGATAATCGGAGTTGCGCAACGCCGTTTGCTCCTTCTCCGTCGGCGACGGTGCATAGTAGCCCTCCGCGCGCGAGTACTCCGCCGATGCGCTGATGTGCACCTCGTCCTTTTGCCATACTCCCGCGAACTCCGGGTTTACGAGTCCGTTCATACCCGCCGTCAGGCGCATCACCTTCTCCGGCGCATCTTTTGTAACGATATTGACCGCCCCGGAAAAGGCGCCAAACAGGTTGGCAGACGTCCCTTGCAATATCTCGACCCGCTCTATTAACGCAGACGAGATGGGCAGATTGAGCGTGTAGTGCCCCGTCTGAAAATCGTTCAGGCTGACGCCGTTCAGCATCACCAGCACTTGGTCGAACGTACCCCCGCGCATCGACAGATCGGATTGGGCGCCGTTTGCCCCCCGTGTACGCACATCGACCCCAGGCAGATATTGCAATATATCCGCCACCGTTTGAATGGGCAAGCCCTGCATATCCGCCTCGGAGATTTGCGTTACCAGCCTATAGGCATCCGAATTAACTTCAGCTTTCTGAGAAACAACCAGCACCTCCTGAAGACTAAGTTGCCGGTTCATCGTGGACGCAGAGTCCGATAGGGCTCCCTCATCCGCTTCCATAGTCGTGGCTCCGACAACAAACAGAAGGGTCACCAGTGCGACCTTTTTGCCTTGCTTAGCCATCTCAAGGTCGGTTATATAGCCTGCCACACGACCGATACTGACCTCGCGATGAAGCGAAGCGAATGCCGCGTAGGCACGATGGCAAAACCGACGAAAACGGAATGCACGCCTAAGTTGATAGTTTTTGTACATGTTTTTGAGATAAAAAACGCCGCAAAGGTAGCCTTTTTCTTGTAAATACACAAATTTTACCGTACCTTTGCAACCATTAGAACGTTTTACAACGCCAACGCAAATGAAAGACCGCCGCGAATACATCATAGCCAAAGCCATGGAACTCTATGCAACCAATGGTTACAACAATGTGTCGATCACCGACTTGCAGATTGCGCTGGATATGGGGCGTGGGACGCTCTACTACTATTTTAAATCGCAAGACGAACTATTTCAGGTTTGTATGGAGCGCTATTTCTTGCGCCCCAAACAGCATGTCTTGCAGCTCCCCGACAACATCATGGTGCCGGATATGATTACTGCTATGTTGGATTACCTCAACAGCCTGCAAGAGGCACTGAAGACATTCGACAATAAGAATATCAATACCACCAACGTCGTCAACCTGATGTTTACGGCATACAACCGCTTCCCTACCCTCTACCGCAAAGCAAACAGGCTCTACCTGACGGAAATTGAGCTCTGGCGAAAGGCATTGCGGAATAGTATGCGGGCAAGTTTAGTGCGCACAGATATTGATGTGGAATTGCTGGCGCTCATGTTCACCCATATCAAAGACGGTTACGATAGCGGACGCAGCGGGCTGTCGATGGATTTCTCTATTTTTCCCCGACAATACAACTATCTGTACGAGCTTATCAGCGTGCCCCATCAATAGTCCGCTTGACAGACTAAAGGAACAGAATATAGGCAACATCATAAAAGAGCGGTTATCCTATGTCGGATAGCCGCTCTTTGGTATGCTCTGTAGTATACCTTGGGTTATAGTTTCGCTCCCATGAGCGTGTAGATGACACCACCCTGCTCGATATAGAGTTGCCCGTTGATGAGGCGCTTGGTGGCCTTGGGCATATCCACGTTGGTATCAAAGATTGAGGCTGACGGATCTTCTACCTTGGTCATTGCACCCAGTTTGCAGTCTTCTTTCTTACCGCCGATGTTATCCAAGCAGAAGTAAGAAGGAGTGGTGGCACCATACGTATTCTTTTTGGTTGTTTCCAATTGGAATTGCAAACCGTCAATCTCACCCAGCGTACTCAACTCCACCCATTGCCAATCGGAAGCATACTTCCAGTCACCCGGCGTGCGGAAATCTGCAAGGTAGAAATCCAGCGAACCGGTAACGGTTTCTCCATTCAAACCAGTAATAGTCAGTTTGAAATAATCGTCCTGATGGAAAGGCAAACTATTTCCTGCTTCCTCAATACTCATACCGTCACCGTTGATGATTGCGTTAACAACCACTTTCGTGTTGGTAATTGCAAAGCCGGAAAGCGTAGTCTTGGTAAAGTGAATTTGCTCAAAGAGACTCATGATATTTACCGTAGCATAGTTTTTGCCCTCGGCAGCACCCGCCGCGGAAGGCAAAAAGGCATCACTACCGTTTGTAACCACAAAGTCAGGCGTATAGTTGAGCACCTGTGTGCCGGAATAGCCTTTGCCAGATGCCCCCCAATCGGCAACAATCGAATTGAATGCCACCGCACCACTGAGCAACCAGTTGTCGCCCACCTTGAACGATTCGGGACGATAAACGGTATTGTCTGCGAGGGTAAACTCCTCAAAGGTAGCGGCACTAAATGTCTCCGGCAGGACGACATCCATACCTTTGTCTTCTTGGCATGTAACATATACTTCGAAGTCAGCAGTAACCTCATCAAACCAACAGAAAAACAGATAATTCATAGATGCTTCGAAATAAACATACCCTATCTCACTTTCCCAGTCATTCAAAGGAATTTCCGTTGTGCCATGAAATACTTGTACATCGGCACCAGTCATTGTATAACCTTGTAGCGGAGTGAAATACAAATCTGCCCCAGAATCAGAATCCTCATCTGCCAATGTTGTAGGGTTGCCTGCATCGGAGGTGCAACCAACGAGATGGAGATTGATGTTCGATGCCGACACTGTCAGTGCGGCAAAGACGGAAAGAAGTAAAAAAAATCTTTTCATTGTTGTGAAATTAGTTTGTTATTATTGTTCATTGTTGTTGCCCCATAACGGTATATTGCCGGTTGTTGCGGATGATAAGGAGTTGCCCGTTGCGCAAAACTTTGCGGGGAGCGGGCTGTGTGTTGATGGGGGCTATGCCCGTTTGCTGCTGCGCCTCGGGGTGCAAGTCCTCCGCCCCGGCAATCTCCGTGCTCGCCTCTCCCGTGAGTGTACCGGAAGTTATCGTGCCCGTCTGCACGCGGATGAAATCCACGTGGGTAAGTACCACTTTCTTGCCGTCGGCATCAATAGCGTTGTCCAAATTCAGTTTTGCTCGGTCGTCGGTATTAGGCCAGTTGTCGGCATAACCATAGTCGAACATATAATTGTTGTTGTCCGAATAGACGTTGTCAGGAAGGCGCGTGCCCCGGAAAGTGCAGGTTTTGTCCGTTATCCACAGAGGATAGTAACTTGCCTGCGTGTGGAACTGGTTGCGCATAATGACCCCAGAGCCGCCCTCGTTGTCCCTCCAAGGAATAGGGGCACGACCGCGGTCGGTATAGGTGATTTCATACTGCCGATTGGCGCGCGCTGCTTCGCTACCCGCCAACTCGTACCACGTGTCGTTGGGCACGCCGTCGCCGTTCTCATCGCAACTAACATAGACGACTCCAGGTTCGGGACTGCCCAATGTATAGCCATCGGGCTGCTCCGTAGCGTTGACGATACTATTGCCATAAACCAGCAAATCGTACTCGCCAGGCACATTCACCAAAGGATGGTCGAAGCCGAACGTGACATACCCACCCCACGCGCCAAGGCAAATCAAGCCATCCGTGCGCCCGACCAACTGCTCGGCGACCTTCTGCAACATATCTGCCTCCGTGTCACCCTGCTCGTAAGTGGGCAAGACATTGATGAATTGACCGGGAGCGGGGCGGTATTCGTAAACATGCGTAATGTAGGGTGTGTGTGCAGATAGGTGGAAAGTGCTGAAAAACAGCACTATAAATAGTGTGATGTGTCGGTATTGTGTCGTCATTGTCTCGGTTATTGTATGTTAATTGTATGTTAATCCTATGTTAATTGTATGTTATCTACCGCTTATCCACCGCTATGGGACGGGAGAGGAAGACGATGGCGTTGGGGATGTCTCCCGTGCGGACCGACCAACGGAGTGCACCATCCGGCGAGAAGCAATAGAGCGTGCCCGGATAGACATAGTTGCCTGCATCGGTGATGTAGATGTCGCGGGTGGACGGATGGACGGCAATGCCATAGGGTTTGACCAACGTTGTGCCGTCTGTGATGAGGGTTTTGGTAACAAGTTCGCGGGTGCGAACGTTTACTATTCCGTAGGTAATTTCGTCTTCGTATGTGATATAACTATATTGTGTACCGCAGAAATAAAGGGAGTCGCCCGCGATGCAGAAGTTGCTGACGGGGATGTCAACGGAGTCGAGGCGGTACTCTGCAGCATTGCTATTCGCCGCGAAGACAGGGAAACCCGCCCCCGTACCCCCTCCCTTGGAAAGGGCGGGGGAGTCGGCAACCACACCCGAAGGGTCGGAAGATAATGTGATGCAATAGAGGCGCGAGGGGGTGCCGTAGTAGTCGCCGCGGCTATTGAGCCACAGACGGTTGAGGCGGTCGGCACGGATGCGATGGAGGTTGGGCGCGACGGTGATTTCATCCACTCGGCTGAAGGTCGGGAGGTCGATGACCGAGACGGTGGTCTCGTAGTTGGGCGTGAGGTAGCCGCCGGAGTTGGCGACATAGAGGCGATGACCGACCACCTCCAAACCGTCCGGCTGAAAGCCGACATGGCAGGTATCGACGATTTGGAGTGTGGCGGTATCGAACTTGGCGACGTAGCCAATCTGTGTGTTGCCTATCTGGACGGGTCCCGCGTAGGAGGTACAGTAGCCGTAACCGTCTGAAAACGTGAGGTATCGGCAGTTAGGAATCTCTATTTGCCCGATGTGTTTGGCAGTGGCGGCATCCATGACCTCGATGAGGTTGGAGCAATTTATGACAGCATACATCCTGCTACCGTAGATGGCGAGGTCGTTGCCTACATCGCCGAGCGACTGGGTGACATCGGGGTTGGCGGCGGCAAAGAAATTGCGGGTGTAGGTGGCAGTGGCGTAGTCGTAGTAGTCGAGCGAGGCTTTGTTGGAGCCCATGTTACCCTCGCAGAGGAGGTAGAAGCCCGCTACCTCAGTCTGCACGGTGTCTCCTTTCTGTTCGGTCTCCGGCGGGAGGACGATTTCGGGACCACGGCAGGCGGTAGCGAGGAAGAGGAGAAGCAGTATTGTAAGACTGTTTGTTTTCATACTTTATCAATTTATCCCGCCCCCGTACCCCCTCCCCTAAAAGGGGCGGGGGAGTTGCAAAGCGGATTCCATTTCAATTATATAATACTATATATTGGTTTTGTTTCATATTATCAGTTTGACTATCAGTTTGCCGTTGATGCCGGGCATGGGATAGTTGTGGACTACATCGTATTGCTGGTTGAGGAAGTTATTTACCTCAACGGAGGTATGCAGTGCGATAGGCTGCCCGTGCTTGGTCGCGGGGAGTTGCCAGACCTTGGACAAAGCGAGGTCGTGGGTGTACCACGGCTGCTCGTAGTTGGCAAGGATATTCGCACTGTTGTGGTAGCGCTCGCCGACATAGATGAAACTGTAGTTAAGCCCCCAGCCCCGCCAACCGATGTTGCCGATGAGGCTGCCGGAATGCCATGGGATGTAACTGATTTGTCCGCCGTAGCAAAGCGTATCGGACGGGTCCGTGAGGTCGCGCGCCTGCTGGTAGGTGTAGGAGAGATTGAGCCCGAGCGTGAGGTCGTGCGGGAGCGCGAAAGACACGCCGGCATTGACATCAACGCCGATGATTTCGACATATCCGATATTCATCATCATCCAACGGTACTGGCTGTTGCCCTTGGGAACGGCGACAATCTTGTTTTTGATCTGGTTGAAATAACCGTCTATTGACAGGTGGAGGGTGAGCGCCGAGCGTTGCGCGCGGAGCGAGATTTGCTTGGTGTACTCCGCGCCGAGGTCGTACTGGACGGTGTATTCGGGCTCGAGATGCGTGTTGCCGATGTCGGTGTAGTAGAGGTCGTTGAAAGTGGGCAGGCGGAAGACATCCTTATAGAACGCGCGCAGGAAAAACTGCTCGCGCAGGATGGGCTGGTAGGAGACAGAGACGGCGGGCGTCCAGCGGCTGAAAGCGGAAGGCGCATTCACCGCAGTGCGGTCCTGCACGAAGGTGCCGAGGGCGCTGAGTTGGGCACGGAGCCACTTATAATGGAAGGCGGTGGCGAGGGCAAGCAACTCGGTATGGCGCACGGGATGCGCAAAATCCGCCAAGGTAGCGTTCAACGTATTCCACTGGTAATCAAAACTTACCGCGACATCCCACCAATGGAAAATCTGCACCTTGTTGACCAAAGACATATATATTTCCTGCTGCCAAAAGCGGTTGTCAATGTACATGCGCGTGGTGTCGGGATTGAGGTAGCGCATGTAGTCGTTGCTGTACTTGGCGGAGAGTTGGCAGTCCCAACGGTCGAAAAAAGAATGCTCAATCTGCCCTTGCACAAAGGCATTGCGGTCCCACTGGCGCTGGGCGCAGGTCCAGACATTGCGGACGATAGCCTGCGGGATGCCCTTCTCGGAGTCGTAGAAATAGGCTTTGAGGTGCCATTTGCCCGCGGGGAGGTAGCCGAACAAGCCCGCCTCGGCACGGACTGCCTGCACATCGCCGTTCTGACGGATGCCCGTGGTGTCCCACGCGACAGAAAGGTCGGGGTTGAGCCGATGATAACGGAAATGGTAGCGCCCCGTGGCGTAGGTATATTCGGCTGAAAGTGAGAGCGATAGGCGATCAGTGAGTTTCTGTTCGTAGAGCAATGAGGGGTTGGCAAGACCGAAGGAGCCCGCCTTCATGGAGGCGACAAGGTGGTAGGTTTCGCCGTTGGCAAAGCGGGGCCTTCGCGCGCGTATATATAGTGTGCCTGCGCTACCATAGTCTTTTGCCGACTGGAATATCTCGGCTTTCTGCCCGTTGTAGAGCGCGATTTCTTCGATGTTATCCATTGAGAACTTGCCCAAGTCCACCGTCCCGTTCTGCGCGTTGCCTACCTCTATGCCGTCGTAGAAAACGCCCAGATGGTGCGTCCCCATCGAGCGCACATCCACCGTCTTCATGCCGCCTACACCACCGAAATCCTTAATCTGCACGCCCGAGAAATAGCGCAACGCGTCCGCCACCGACTGCGTACTCAGCGCCTCCAACTGCGCCCCGCCCAGCGTCTGCACGGGGATAACCGCCGTCTCGTGCGTCTGCGCGGTAATCGTAACCTCCTCCAACGTCAACGTACGACGCACAGAATCCGCATCCACTGCGTTAGCATGCGGAGCGATAGCAATTAGGCATTGCAAGCAAGACAATATGCGTAAAAATCTCTTCATCATTGAATCTTCCATCCCTCGGGAACACTCAATCCTATTTCATTCAGCAGGTCTTCTGACTTATCGCTCACTCGTTTCAGCCTTCCCAACCCTTTGCAGGTCAGTGACTTATAGATATAGAAACGCGACTACGAATCACAGCAGCGGGACTGTGCAGGGTTCTCACCTGCTTCCCTTCTCTGAATCTGAGTGCAAAGGTAGCGTAAAAAGACGGGATGCACAAATTTATACAACGAAATAATTGTGTATATCGTAAATTTTATATACCTTTGCAGGCGTTTTTTGATAAAATTCTCTTTACCTAACCCCGTTATGGAGACTTCCGACAACACGTGGACTACCATTATCAAGCCTAAGGACAGGCTGCTTAGTGTAGATATTAAGGAAATATGGCGCTATAGAGACCTGATGATGCTCTTTGTCAAACGCAACATCATCACGCAGTATAAGCAAACCATACTGGGACCTTTGTGGTACCTTATCCAGCCCATGATGACTACTATCATGTACATGGTTGTCTTCGGGGGCATTGCTAAAATATCCACTGACGGACTCCCACAGCCGCTTTTCTACTTGGCAGGTATCTGTTTCTGGCAGTATTTCTCCGATTGCCTGACCAAGACCAGCAATACTTTTGTGACCAATGCGAACATCTTCGGCAAGGTATATTTCCCCCGTTTGATAACGCCTCTGAGCGATGTTATCAGCAATTTATTGCGCTTCGCTATCCAGTTCGGGCTCTTTCTTGCCGTATATATCTACTATTTGCTCTTTACCGACGCCCCCATACGTCCCAACCTCTACGCCCTTTTACTGCCGCTGCTCGTGCTCATGATTGCGGGATTAGCGCTTGGATTCGGTATCTTGTTCTCCAGTATGACTACCAAATACCGAGACTTGCAGTTGCTGCTATCGTTCTTTGTCAGTCTCTGGATGTATGCTACGCCGGTTATTTACCCGCTCTCTACTATCACGAACCCAAAACTGATGCTTCTCATGCAGCTCAATCCGCTGACGGGTATTATCGAGTTCTTCAAATATGGTATGTTGGGAGTCGGATGCCACGAATGGTGGATGCTCGGCTATAGCTTCGCGTTCATGCTCGTATTGCTCACCTTAGGCGTTCTTGTCTTCAACAAAGTGCAACGCAGTTTCATGGATACCGTATAAATTGTACACTATGCGTCTCTACCCCAATTGCAAGATAAACATTGGTTTGCGCGTCATACGTCAGCGTGAAGACGGCTACCACGACCTCGAAACCATCTTCTATCCCATCCGTGCGCTCCATGATATCTTAGACATAACTCTGGCAGATACCTTCTCTTTCGAGCAAAACGGTCTGTCTGTTGATTGTCCGAGCGAGGATAACCTGCTTATACGTTGCTATCGCCGGATGCAGGCGCTGTTCCCGCAGATTGGTAACGTTCGGATTCATTTCGAGAAGCGCATCCCTTTTGGTGCCGGACTGGGCGGTGGAAGCAGCGATGCGGCACACATGGCTATCGGTCTAAACAAGCTCTTCGACCTGCAACTATCGTCTGAGCAACTGGCAAATATAGTACGCCCATTGGGAGCTGATTGCCCTTTCTTTGTATATAATACCCCATGCTATGCCGAGGGAATCGGCGACCGTCTCTCCCCTATTGATTTCCCGCTCGGGGGGATGCGTCTGCTCCTCCTCAAACCCGCGATAGGCATTTCTACCAAGGAGGCATACAGCGGCATCCTCTGCCATCCCGAGGCCGAAGGCAACATCATACATGCTTTATCCTTCAAAACACCGTTCCGCGATATGAAGCCCCTGCTCGTGAATGACTTCGAGCCGACGGTCTTCCCGCTCCATCCCGAACTGGCGCACATCAAGCAGCATCTGCTAGATGCCGGAGCTGTATATGCGGGTATGTCCGGCTCAGGCTCAACACTCTTCGGACTTTTTCAAGACGATACGGAAAGTAGTCCCCACGCCGGGCTTGGAGCTCTTGAGAAAGAGTTTGCCCCTATGATACTCCTCAACGATACGCTTTGATAGCGTCAATCCAAGTCCCCACCCGCGCTGTTTCGTTGTAAATCCCGTCTGAAAGATACACCGTTGCATACGTTTGTCCATCCCCTTGCCCGTATCCGCAATATCCAGCATCACGTCGTTGGCTTCCTCGCGTAGCGTGATTTCTATGTGCCCTTCCCCTCCCATCGCATCTACCGAGTTCTTTATCAGGTTCTCTATCACCCATCCGAAGAGCGGTGCGTTCAACGGGATAATACCAACACTCCCGTTGTGCGGATTCGTATGCACGCTTCCATCCGAACTTATCAACTCCATCTCTATCACTACCCGCTTGGGCACGCGCGTACGCATGTAGACCACCGCATCTTCCACTACCACTGCTATATCCGTAGGTTGAAGCTCCGTCGCACTACCAACCTTCGAAAAACGGTCTGCAATGACGTGCAAACGCTCGATATCCTTCTCCATCTGAGGTAGCAGTTCATCGTTCGGATAACGCTCCGTCAGGAGTTCTTGCCAAGCATTCAACGATGATATAGGGGTTCCTAACTGATGGGCAGTTTCTTTGCACAGTCCTACCCACACTCGGTCCTGCTCGCTACGCTGGACGGTCAATAGTAGCCCCACGGCTATAGCTATGAATACGAAAATCAGCGCGAACTGCACATACGGTACATATCGCAAAAGGCGCAATGTATTTGACTCGTCGTAGTAAATATATTGACGATTATCGTCCGATATATCCAATACTATAGGTCCGTTCAACGTCCGCGGGTCCTCCACCGGATGCTTCACATTACGACTCAGCAAGACCCGTCCTGCAGAGTCGGTCATATACACCGGTATCGTCGTGTTATTCTCTATAATCGTAGAAATAAGGTCTATATCAGTATTTGCGTCTGCCATAATCAACTGACGCGTCGCCTCCGCCCACAGCTCCATGTTCTTCTGCTCCTCATCCGCCATCTGTCGTGCCAATCTATTGGTAAACAACACCGATGCTACCACAATCAGCATCGATATCAGCAGTATCCATTGCCCCAAAAACTTGCCATTGGTCATTTTGCCTCCTTTCGCGCAAATTAGCGCATAGTTAACGATATATCCATTTTCGAGGCTAAGGTACTGCTTTTTTAGGATATGTGCAAATTTCGATAAGATAAACCTACCCTATTGCCCCGCGTAACTGTGCATGCCGCAGATGAGGAAGTTGACGCCGAAGTAGGTGAAAAGAACGGCGGCAAGCCAAGCGGAGGTCCGATGGGACCGCCACCGGGTAGGTTATGTTCCAATGGGGAATTAGGAATTGGGAATGAAGCATTAGGAATTGGGAAACTACCTCGTTTCTTTATGTAGCATATGATTTGTATATTCCGGAATAAAGTCCTACATTTGCACGCGTTTTCGGAAAACGGCTTGAAAACGGACACTTGCAACCATTTAACTTAAAGCATATGCAGAGAGACAGTATTGATTTCGGGACGATGAATATCCCTGTGTTGTTTCGTAAAATGTTCTTCCCCACGCTGTTGGGCATGCTCCTTTCGGCGACTATCAATGTGGCGGACGGCGCTTTTGTAGGGCATGGCGCAGGCAGCGACGCGCTGGCGGCAGTCAATATCGTAGCACCTTTCTTCCTTATCACTACGGGCATCGGACTCATGTTCGGCGCCGGCGTATCCATAGTGGCATCCGTGCACCTGTCCCAAAAACGCTACAAGGCAGCGAATATCAACGTCACACAGGCGTTTACGGTCGCTTTGCTGCTGATGTTGCTCATCACTGCGCTTGTGATGCTCTTCCCTGACGCTTTCGCACGCATGATGGGATGCAGCGACCGCCTGCTGCCTTATGTGCGGGACTACATGCGTTGGGTCATCCCTTCCCTGCCGTTCGGCGCGATGATGTGTATCGGTATGTTTTTCCTGCGCTTGGACGGCGCGCCGGTGTTTGCCGCGATGTGCGAAGCAGTGCCTGCCGTGGTCAATCTGGTATTGGACTATGTCTTCGTCTTCCCTTGCGGGATGGGCATTGAGGGCGCCTCGCTGGCAACGGGCATCGCCCAACTGACAGGTGCGCTGATGGTAGCCTTCTATATGGCATGCCGCACCAAAGTGCTGCATTTCTACCGTCCCAAGTTCACTCCGAAAAGCCTCCGGCTTACGATGCGCAATATCGGTTACCAAGTCCGTTTGGGGGCTCCCTCGCTGATAGGCGAACTGGCTATCGCCTGTATGATGCTGGTCGGCAACAGGATGTATCTCCACTACCTGCACGAAGACGGAGTGGCGGCGTTCAGCATCGCCTGCTATTGCTTCCCGCTGGTGTTCATGATAGGCAACGCCATTGCACAGTCGGTGCAACCTATCATCAGTTACAACCACGGCGCGGGCTTGGATGACCGTGTGCGGCAGACGCTCCGCCTGTCGGTTGCTGTCGCCTTTGTGTGCGGCTTGCTCACCATGCTCCTTACCATGATTGGGCGTGAGGCGATAGTAGGGGTCTTCTTGTCGTCCGACACTGCCGCCTATACCATCGCGGCAAAGGGCATGCCTTGGTTCTCCCTTGCCTTTCCGTTCTTCTCTCTCAATCTGGTTTATATAGGCTATATACAGAGTCTGGAAGACTTCCGCAGGGCGACTTTCTATATGCTTCTTCGGGGCGTCATCTTTGTTGTACCCGCCTTTGTAGCCATGCCTTGGCTCTTGGGTACGGTAGGGCTTTGGTTGGCAGTACCTCTTTCCGAGTGCCTGACGCTGCTCTGCATCCTGCCGTTTATCGGTAAGCGGGCTATTGGTAGGCGTGCATGCCACCGAGGAGGAAATTGACGCCGAAGTAGGTGAAGAGTACTGCACCGAACGCCAGAACACAATACAGATAGAATACACGCGGACGGCGGAAGAAGGGCAGCATACGGCTGTGCAACGGGAAAGCATAGACCAGCAGCGTAATCAGTGCCCACACCTCTTTCGGGTCCCATCCCCAATAGCGCCCCCACGACATGTTTGCCCACACTGCGCCGAGAAAGATACCCGCCGTCAGGCAGCATACGCCGATACGCAACAGGCGCATGTGGACAGAGGTTGGACCGCTTGCGCTGTTAGCAGTTTGACCGCTTACGCTGTTAGAGGTTAGATGCTTTGTAGCGGAAAGCAGGGCAATGACGGATTGCAGCATCAGCAGGGCGAACAGGGCGTAACTGACCATGATGACGCTCACATGCAGGCTCAGCAACGGCGACTGCAGCACGGGCATCAAGTGGCTTATCTGCGGGTTGGATGCACTCATATTGCTCACCAGCAACGCCATCCCCGCCACCAACAGCAGGCAGCCCGCGGAGGTATAAGGGGTTTCATGTTTCAGGTTACAAGTTTCAAGTACCCCGTTCCCGTACCCTCTCCCTTGTAAAAGGCGGGGGCGTCGGGAGGTAATGCACAGCGTGCTTGCTATCAGCAGGCAGACCCAGGCGAGGAACTGCATGGTCTCGTGTCCGTTGCTCATCGGTACATGCCCGCTGATGTACCACCGCCATACCAACATGGCAGTCAGAAACGCCCACAGCAGCACGCACACCGCTGTGGTCACCCACCGCAGGACAAAGGCATAATTCCTCTTGCCCAATTCATAATTCATCATTAGCAGCAAAAGGCTGACTGCCAAGCACACAAACGCCAGCGGCAGCGTGTAGCCGAACATCACCCACACCTGCTCGGCGGCAAAGCGCCGCTCGCCCGGCAGGTCGCGGAAATGCTGCTTTTGGTACTCCCGTATCTTTTTCAGCGTCTCGTTCGCCCCGATGTTGTTGCCGTGTGCCAAGTCCGAAGCCACGTATTGCAGCGCGTACATCTGAAACAAACGCTCGTCGTTGCTCAGCACTTCGTTGCTGCCCGCGTCGTTGATGTCGTACCATCCGTCCGCGTCCTGCCATATCCTGCACAGCGCTCCGTTGCCCGCCATGCGGCGTATGGTCTCGCGTTCGGCATTCTGCCGTGCTTTGCGCGAGTGCTTTAGCGGCACGTCACACCACGCCTCATAGTCGAACAGCAAGCCCGTAAGCACTTGGTTGGCAGTGTATTGCGTGCCGTCCTCTGCTTTGTAATAAGGTTTCCCGTACAGTTTGCGGCACACATCCGCCGCCATCGTGCTCATGGGGCACACGCGTCCGTTGTACTCCACATAGAGCCGCCCGAACGATTCCGCTACGGGAGCCTGCACCGGTACGGGTGCAGCCGCCGCCATCAACGAAGGACAAAGGAATAAGGACACAAGACAAAGGACCAAATGTGAAGGACTAAGGAATAAGGACAAAGGACTAAGGACTAAATAGCGTCGTCTCTGAAACGATGTGTCCATTGTCCTTGCTTTTTGTTCTCCAAAAGTAATCTGTCCATTGTCCTTTGTCCTTGCTCCATTGTCCATGCGCTCCCTGCTGCACAAATATCCTATCATCGACAACAGCAGCAGGGCATAGCCCGCGTAGGTGATGCCGATGCCTGCGGGGTCGTGGGTGTAGCGCAGGGTGCAGCCCCCTCTGTCCGCATCGTATGACGACTGGTAGAAGCGCCATCCGCGGTAGCGGAAGACACGGTTCATCGCTATCTCCCCTTCCGTCACGCTGCCTTGCGCGTCCTCCATACGGACCGTGCTCACGTAGTCCTCGGGCGTTGCCGTACCTGCATAGTACAGCACGCGGAAGTCCGTGAGCGTCATTGTCCAGTCGGTCGTTACTCTGCCGCTCTCGCCCACACGCAGGGATAGGCTACCCTCCTCGCCGAACAAGTGCGTACACATCGCCCCTGCCAGGATGACGGCGAAACCGAAGTGTATGCCTGCCACCGCCGCTTCGCGCAGGCGGAACACGCCACGCCGCAGGTAATACCACAGGTACACACCGCCGCACATCACCGCGGCGAACCAGAGCGCGATGGTCCACGGCGCGGCATAGCAATAGCGCACAGCGGCTTCGTGCCCGCAACATTGCTCCACTATCGTGCCGCCGATGAGCACCCCGACGAGGATGCCCATCAGTGAAAACGAACTTATTCTCAGATAATGCAAGGTCTTCATACCTACTCTTTCATGCAGGCACCGAGGATGCCCAAAATGTTCTATTTTTAAGATTTTTGTGTTTACGAGGGTATTCTAAGGGTAGCCCAAGGATAGCGCAAAGGTAGCGCAAGGGTAGCGGAAGGTCAAAGCAGCGGAAAATGTACGATTATTAAGATTCCGCTTGCTGACCGCTTGCGCTCGAGAGTCTAACAGCAATAGCGCTCTAACTTCCAACAGCGCAAGCGGTCTAACCTCTTAGATGGCATTCACGAATTTCACCACCGCTTCGCGGTCGGCTTTCGGCAGGTTGTAGAACTTGACTGTCGATTCGTAGGCATCCGACTCCTCGCTGTAGCCGTGCCACATAATCGCCTCCACGGCGTCGCGTGCGCGGGTGTCGTGCATGCGTGCCTCGTAGGCATCGCCCGTTATCTTGCGGTGCAGCCCGCGCCCCCACAGCGGCGTGGTGCGGCACCAGCCCGTGCGGATGTCGTTCTCCATACAGAGTTTGTGCTGCACGAAGTCGGTGTAGGGCCAGATGGTCTGATAGGGGTAGCGGGGCATGTCGTTGTTGCGGGTGAAGAACTTGTTGGGGTCCTGTATCTGGTCGGAGCCTGTGGTCCAACTCGGGCGGTGGCATGCGGCGCAACCTATCTGCTCAAAGACCTCGCGCCCGCGCTTCACCGCCTCGTCTTTCACGCCGCGCACGGCAGGCACTGCCAGTCCACGGTGCCAAATCATGAGGTCGGAGTACTCGTCGTCGGTCATCTCGACGGGCAGGTCTTTGGAGGTCAGGTAGTTGTAGATGTTCTGCGCGACGTCGTCGGTAAACCACTCCGCATGCTCGTGCTGCGGGTCAATCTTCTCGATGTATGCGGGGAAGCCTGCCTGCACCTCGGGGTCCTGCGACGAGAGGGTGGCGTAGGTCGTGCCCGCGAGGTCGAGATAGTGGTAGCGGCGGTCGGAGCGTGTCACGTTGGTGATGTTCCATATAGCGTTTGCGCCCGCGGCATCGAGCAGCGGCCCGCGCGACATGGCGTAGGTGTAGCGGCGCACGTAGGGCGTGCCGTCGCCCTGCACTTTGTTGGTGTACCAGTTCTTGTACACGCCGCTTTCGAACATCGCGCTGTTCCAGTGCTTCAGGTAGCCCGCCTGATAGGCTTTCTCCTCGCGTGCCCACTGCGCGATAATCGAGTCCTCGGGGATGGCGTCCGTCAGCCCCGTGCCGTAGATGCCGATGGTGTTCTCGAGGCGCACGGTGTAGTCGCCGAGGTCCAGTTGCTCATGCCCATAGATGGCTTCCGCGGGCAGCGTAACTTCCGGATAGCGCAACTCAAACGGCGTGCCGTCGGGGAACGCCATCACGTTGCCGCTGGCAGCGCAGGCGGTGGCGGTCTTCCATGTGACGGTGATTTGGCTCTCGTCTATCGGCGCTTTGAAGGGTGCCACGGCGTGCAACTGCGGCATGCCCGCCACCCATGTCTTGTAGGCGTCCGTGGTCTTGTCCGCTATCACGAGCAGTGTGCCGTTGCCTATCTCGCCGGTGTTGTAGCGCCCTTCCGGCACGGATGTACCGTGCCCGTAATTCGGGTGGCAGTGGATGCAACTGGAGCGTACGTACACCGGTCCGAGACCGCCGCGCGTGCCGGCAGCGTTGCTCATGAACATCTTCTCGAAGAGCGCTTCGCCCGCCTTGAACGACTCCATCATGTTCGCGTTCTCCACCGACGCGGTCGGCTGCTCAAAGGCATTGGAGGTAACGAGGAACGTGGTGCCTAACTTGCCGCCGGCGTAGTACCAGTCTGGCATTTCTTCTTCCGTGTTGGTCGGCTCTTCGTTGGGCTTCTCTATCGGGTTGCAGGCGACGCATAGCGCCGCCAGACCCAACAAACCCATACGGGACAGATTCAGAAAATTGTACTGCATAAATTCCTGATTCTTAATTCATTACTCCTAATTTATTATATACTTCCGTCAGTACGTCCACAAGGTCCGTACCCACCACTTTCACTGCATTCTGTGCCTCCGACGATTTCGCGCTCTGTGCAAAGGGCTCGGGAATAACGGCTATCGCGGCAATGGCATCCTCTATCGCTTGGATGCAGCGTGCGTCGAGGTCTTTGTCCACCGTCTTGATGTAGTCCGACACGCTTTTGTCGCCCGCCTGGCTGCCGCAGTAGGCGTTGCGGATGCTGCGGATGTTGTCCTGAAAGTCCTCTATCGAGTTGAGGCTGTACGGGCTTTCGATGTAGTTGCGGTCCTCGTCCGTGCTCGCATTGGCGGGGCGTCCGATTTTCGTGTTGCCCACCTCGTCCGCGATGTCGATGCAGCCTTGCAGCAACTCCTCTGCTGCCTCCTGATAGGTGGCGTAGGTGCCGCCGGTCGCTACTTTCATATACGAGCCGTATCCCTTGCTGAAATCGCCGTATTCAATCTCCGCATCTTCCAGGATCGCCTGCTTCTCCTCGCTCACGTTGTTCACGCCCGCCCACGAGGCTTCCAGCGTAATGGTCTGATTGCGAAGGTCTTCCGCCACGGCAACGAGGTACACCAACTCCGCGCGGGTGTAGGTCAGCGGGTGCAGGCGCACGTTCTGCTTGTCGGTGTTGTCCGATGCGTAGAGCATGTACTCCACGGCGTGGAAGCCGAGCAGACCGTAGCCCAGTTTGTCGCCCACGTAGTCCGCGCCCTGCTCCTCTATCTGTGCCATCTGCGCAGCGTTGCCGAGCATGGCGTCCATGCCGTCTTTGTCGAGGGGCCACGAGTCGATGTGGGGGTCTATATTGTGGTTGGCAGCAGGACCGAAGAGGAATGCTTCGCTCAATTCCCAGTACTTGCGGGCGCTCTCCCACTCGGCTGCCGCAGCGCGTACGTCCGCCTCCGTAAGTGCCTGTGCGTCATAGTGCTCCAACATCGTCTCGCATTTCTCATACAGCCCTACGGTAGCGTCTGCCAGTGCGCGATAGGTTGCCACCACGGTATGGTCCACATAGGGTGTCATAGCCGCTTTCAGCGCATCTTCTTTCGGCGAGGTAACGTCCTCCCCGCCTTGTGTTCCTCCACAACTTGCCAGTGCGAGCCCCAGCAGCCCCACAGCGAAAAATAGTTTTACTTGTTTCATAATCTTTATTTAATGGTTTATATTTTGTTTGTTTTGTTGCTTTTCAGTGAGCCTATTGCTTCGGTATCGGCAGCATTATCCTACGTTTATCTTACGTCAATCCTACGTCAATCTTACGTCAATCCTACGTGTATCCTACGTGATTGACAGCATCAGGACCACTATTTTCTCTTGGGGAACCAACCCTTTTCCACGCGCTTCTTCTGCTCGAACAACTCCAATATCGACCAGTAGCACGAGAAGGCGAGCACACCGAGCAAAGTTGAACCGTACACGTTCTCCACAAACAGACTCCCGACCAGCGCTCCCGTACCGCACAGCGTAAACGCCCACCAGCAGCCCGTGCCGAACCAATACTCCGCTTTGATGACTATCGGGTGGAAGATACCGATGCACCCGAACACCGCAAGACCTAATACAATACCTGCCCAATTCATAGATTGAAAAAGCCGCAATAGTTGATGCCAAGCGCTACATACGGCTCGTTGTTGTAGCGGCTGCTTGAGTTGGGGTTTTGGTTGAGCAGTCCGTAGCCGAACTCGCCCTTGATAACCACCTCGGGGATGGGCATATAGTTGAGTCCGCAGGTGAATTTCTGCCGCCCCCCCCAGTAGTTCCGGCTGGCGTCAATCCTCGCCTGCGCGTCGTAGATGTCGTAGCGCGCAAACACGTAGAGTTGGTGCCGCCGCTCGTTTGCATGCTGCCGGTAATGCTCGAACAGCACGTCATATCCTATCTCCGCGCCCGCGCAGTAGGCATCGCTTGCCACGTTCTGCCGCTTAGAGACGGAGTTTTTGCTCATTGACTTGTTGAATGCCGTAATCATGTCCGCGTCGCCGAGATGCCCGTAGGTAGCCGAGCCGCGGAAGATAACGCCGTGTCCCGTGTATGCCCAGTCGAGCGCTCCCAATGCCACGAGCCCTTTTACGTCTTCGTATTTCTTGTTGGTCGTTGCCGTGAGGTTTTGGCGGAACGAGGTGCCGGCATAGCCGCTCAGGGAGATGCGCAGGTTGCTGTTATGTCGTCTTTGCTCCTTTTGTCCCTGCAAGGGATAGAAGTCCAAGCGCAGCAGCCCCGCGTAGCAATTGGCGAGTTTGAACTCGTAGGGAGATGCCGAGCCGCCCTGTATCCAGTTTTTGCTTCCGAACAACGTGCTCTCCAATCCGGGGAGGAACTGCGCCGTGTAGCCGAGCCACTTGTAGCGCCCGTGGAACTGCACGCCGATGTCGTGCCACGTGCACGGCAGTATCGTATTGTCGCCCTCCGGACGATAGACGCCGAAGAACTGGTTGGGCTCGTGGTGCGCATTCACGCCGCCGAGCGGCACGATAATCATACCTGCGCGCAGGTTGGCATACGGGTTGAACGACTTTTGCAGCCAGAACTGCTCCAGCGCCACTTCGCCGCCGCGCTCCACCTCCGTTTCGTACTCTCCGCCCTCCTCTTCTTCTATCTCCACCGCCACTTCCGATCCGCCGTGCTCGAACTCGATTTCCGAGCCCATGCTCCAGCCGTGACCGAAGTCATAACCGAGGTAGATAACCACGTGCGGCAGGTCAAACTCGCCGTATTGGTCGTTCGCATACTGCTCCGGCGAGATATAGCGCAGGTAGTTGTTCGAGTAGAAACAGCGCTTCATCGTCGCTTCGCCGTACCCGCCAATAGTCAGCCTCCCCTTTTTGGGGGATGCCGCCGCTGTCCGTACTGCTGTGGTGTCTGCAACAGAAACTGCTTGCGGAACGATTGCTGTAGAGTCTGTCGAAGCAGCAGGGAGCACCACGCTGCCCGCATAGGCGAAATGGCCACTCTGCAAGGCGCCTGCAGCGATAATTGCAACAATGACTGTGATAAACTTTTTCATACAATAACTTAAGTGATAGAAAGACAAAACTAACTTTACAAAAACATTGCAAAGTTACTGCTTTCCCCTTCCCTTGACAATCCCGCAAAACAACGAATCGCATACCTAAAAATAAGGAAGAGCTATCGCCATCATAGCGTTCTTCCGCCTACCAAAAAACAAATAGCATCCGCTTCTATCCAAAAGCGAATGCTATTGCGCGAGAGATCTTTTGCTTATCTTCCCGTAATCTGATCTCCCCCCCCAAAAAAAAAAACCGACGCTTACTTCTCTGCTCCCTCTTCTGCGTCCGAATAGTAGTTATAGTTGTTTCTACGCTGTTTATGAGTTATTTTTCCCAGCCAGTTACTGAAGCCACGTCGGAAGGCGGATTCATTATGACCATAATACCCATAGTTGCCGCCATAACCATAATTTCCTCCATAGCCGTATCTGCCTTCCAGCGGAATATCAGATAATACCAACTGCACCTTGCCCGCATCTTCCACTACCTCCGATAACTGCTGCAATGTCTGCTTACAGAAAGATTTACTCGTCTGCATGCAACGGATTACGAATAAGCACAAATCCGCCTGCTCAACAAGTGTAGAAGCATCCGGGACGAGTCCGACAGGCGAAGTATCCAATATGATGAACGAATAGCGGCTTCGCAGCTCCTTCAGCGCCCGCATCATCTCATCTGAATGTACCAACTCGCCCGGATTAGGCGGTATCGTACCCGCACGAATAATATCAAACGAATACGTCGCATCATGTACCAATATGTCGTCTAACTCACATTCACCTATCAGATAATTAGAGAGCCCTATACCTCCATCCATACCCAACTTGCAATGCATATCCGGCTTACGCAAATCCACGTCTATCAACAACGTTTTCTTCCCGGTCATCGCATAGAGGGCAGCCATATTCGAGGCAAAATAGGTTTTTCCGTCCCCCGACTCCGTAGAGGTTACCACCAACATAATGTTGTCCTTCCTCCGCAAAATAAACTCTATCCGTGTGCGGATTGCACGCAACATCTCCGCATAGCTCGACCGCGGATTATCACGTACCAACACAGGATTCATACTCCGCGTATGACGCACAGCACCTATCAAACTGAATAGACCGAGCTTTTGAACCTCTTTCGGCGACCGAATACGATTATTAAGCAGTTCACTGAGAATTATCAACAACAACGGAATCAAAATGCCTATCAACAAATACGTAACCGTGGTCTTATGTTTGGCATTGGCATTCACCATCGCCGTCGTGCGAGCCTTGTCCAGGATGGTGTTGTCTGCCGTATTGCTTGCCTTCTGTATCTCTGCCTCCGCACGCTTTTGCAAGAAGAAAGTATAATAGTTGTCGTCTATGCGGTAGTTACGCTCAATGGCTACCATCTGCAGCTCTTTCGTTGGCAGGTTCTTGATATCCTTCTCTACATCCGCATACCTGTCCGCCAAATCCTTTTTCTCTATTTCCAGCGAAGCACGCATACTGCCTACCACCTCATTGATAGCCGTCTTTACATTCTCTATATCCTTCGTATATTTGGCGTAATATACGTTTTTCTCGCTCAACTCTCCACGCTGTATGCGCAGGTCGTTCAGTTGCTGCACCAGCGATAGCAACATCGGCTCATCCAGACCCAACGACGTCGGCGCTATCACGGCACCCGTTTCTATATTCGTTTTCAGATAGTTCGTCAGATAGTCAAAATACGTCTCCCGCAGTCGCAATTCCATGTTCTGCTGGTCATAGCCAGCAACACGCGACATCAACTGACTCGCATACGAACTGACATCGATAAACTTGTTCTGCTGTCGGAAATCAGTCATCGCGCTCTCGCTGACCTCCAAAGCACTTTGCAGATTCGTCAGTTGCTGATTGATAAAGCGTATGGAATTGTCCGCCACCTCGTTTTTCTGCTCCACATTCTGTAGCAGGTATATCTCTGCCAGCTTGTCGATAAACTCACGGTCACGGTCAGGAGTGGCACTTGTCAGCGATATAGCCAACACGGAACTACCCTCACCTACGAAATTCAATTGGAGACGTCCCATAAATTCATCCACTAACGAGCCCTTAGAGCGGAACATAAAACACATCCTCCCTGCCGCTACCATCTGCGTCGTAGGCCAGATAGTCGCCTCGAACAACGGACAACTGATATGCTCGCCGTAATGCGCCTTTATGTCCAATGGCAAATTCTCTGCCGTAGAAATAATGCGCATCGAGCCGTCTTCCAGAAACGTCACCTGAAACAGCACACCCCATGCCTTGTCTGCAATATGATCCGCTTCTACAAGGATTGGTGTCTGTCGATAGATATTGCGTGTCTTAAAGCGCCCCTGCGTAATATACTCAGTCTGCAAGAACGGCAACGAATCTACTACCCTGCACATCAGGTCATACGAACCTAACATGATAACTTGGTTGTTCACATTCCGATAGCCTGCATCCACGCCAAATCCCTGCATTAGCGTAGAGCCCGCGCCATAGGGGGAAGTCTCTTTGATAATGATCGTACCCTGCGTGTAGTAACTCGGCACCCAGCGGCGGTTTTTCAGCAACGATACACCAAAGGCGATTGCTACACCAATGACAAACAGATACCAATAATGCAGAATGGTACGGAGCCATTCTTTGATATCAAAGCCGGAAGGCTCATCCTCTATACCCAAATTAGCATCCCCCTGCGTATAGCCGTACGGGCGGTTATCCAATTGTCCCGAGATATACTGACTATTGCCCGAAGGGGTATATGATTGATTCGTATTCATACTTATTGTATTAGCACTGTATAATTCAAAACCGAAACAAGCAACGATATCGAACTGGTAATCAGCCCCAAAAAGCCCGTATAACTCGCCATCTTGAAGAAACTATCCTTCGTTCGGGCTACATAAATCACATCATTCGGATAAACATAATAGTACTTCGAATCGATAATCGAATTGGTGCGGATATCAAACTCCAATACCTCAGGCTCTGCACCGTCTCGAGGACGGATAATACGCACATGCTTTCTGTCGCCCGAGTTCATCAAATCGCCCGTCATTGCCAACGCCTGAAATATATTCAGTTTATCCTTATATATGTAGTACTCACCGGGGTTAATATCTCCTATCACCGTAAAGTACTTGTTATACAATGCCAACTTCACATCCGCATCGGGTATTATCTCTCGAAAAGCGGCACGCAACGTATCCTGCGCCTCTTTCTCTGTCAATCCGGCAATATGCACAGGTTTCAAGAAAGGCACGTCAATACTACCGTCCGAATAAACACGATACGCATTAGCATAAGAAGTCGCATTCTGGTTGGTTGTCAATGTTTTCGAGATAGTCTTGTCCAAGGTTATCAGACGGTATATAATCTCGTCATTCACACGAATCCTATATGGCTCATAATGAGCCGTATCATAGACCGGCAACTTGTTTCCCTTAGTCGGTTCTTGCAACAACCCTATTGAACGATGCGTATAGCAACCGGTCAGCAGCAAGCTCACTCCGCAACAGCATAATATATACAATAGTCGTTTCATGGAATATATCACTTGGCTGAACCCGCCGAGCGCTGCGATAAGTTAATACCTGTTTGTACTATCGTGTAAATAAATACCCCGAACGATATTGTAGAGGCTACTACACTCACTGCCGTTGCTGCCGAATTGATACCAAAAGCATAACCGCCTATCTTGCGGATATAGATGATATCATTAGGCTCCACATAGTAGTATTCCGAGTTGATAATGTCTTTCGAACGCACATCAAACGTCTTGATAGTCGTAGTGCCGTCTTTCTCACGTACCAGCTTTATTTGTGCTCGGTCTCCGAACTCCCCTATATCTCCCGCCATCGCCAAGGCCTCAAATATAGTCATCTTCTCCTTGTTTATCGGATACCGACCGCTCTGCATCCCTATCACAGAAAATGAACGCTGGACAATACTAACCTCTACCGACACACTTGAGAAACCCGGCAATTCTTTCAATAACGTACCCAATTCCGCTTCTAAACGGTGTTTTACTTCCCTTGTAGTCAGTCCCTGCACAAAGACTTTGCCTATAGTAGGAAAATCGATATTACCCTCTTCATCTACCAAGTAGGTATATAGATCATATGCCTGATTTGCATTATGACCGGAATTTAATTGCTGACGGATATTCGTATTTGACATGCCGGAGTTGTACATCATTGCTATTTTTTCGTCTAACGAATAAACGTATATATATAACCTATCCCCCATTCGCAGTTGATAATCCTCAAATACCAATGTGTCGGCATAGTGCGGTATCTTTCGGTCAGGCTCTTGCATATAGTTCACCCTGCGCGAAGTTACACACGACGACAATGCACACACTATACAAAGCGTAACTCCGAGACATCGGATAACGTCGCCCAACATACGCCCGTGTTGTATGTGTTGAGTTGGTTTCATGCTATCCTTATCTGTGCTCATCCCAACCGAATGGATGCGGTGCTAAAGGCAACTTGGCGAGAGGATGATAATCTCCTACCAAACCGATAGGCTCAGCATGCCGTATCTGACTGACAATCTCTATGCACGGACGAGCCTCCGATATACGGAACCCATTCCCCGCCAGTATCTGCTTGTAGCTCTCTGTATGCAGCTCCGTAAAGCCTTGCGAGAACTCAAACTCCTCACCATCAATCGACAATGTCCTGTATGTCCGTTTCTCACCCTCTACCGCATTTGCCGGCAGGCAATCTGCATTGATACTCAAGAAATAGCGCACATGCGCACGCTCTAATTCCAAATATCCCGCTACCCTGTCAAACGACATCACATGAACGATATTCTGCTTTACAGAACCGAAAATCCACTGGAGCATATCATAAAAATGCACACCGATATTGGTGGCTATACCGCCGGACTTGTGTACATCGCCCTTCCACGAACTATAATACCACTTCCCGCGGCTGGTAATATACGTCAAATCCACATCGTAGATTTTATCCTTAGGACCGCTGAGCACTTTCTCCCGTAGAGCGCGTATCTTGTCATGCAAACGCAGTTGCAGTATGGTATAGGCTTGGTGTCCTGTTTCCTGCTCCAGCTCCAACAAATTGTCAATATTGTATGGATTCAACACCAATGGCTTCTCGCAAATGACATTGCACCCGAGCCGCAAGCCATATCGGATAAAGGCATCGTGCGTATAATTAGGCGTGCATATCGAAACCCAAGACAAGGGATTGTCTGTGCGCATTTGCTTGGAGCAGAAACGATCGAACTGCTCGTTTTCAGTGAAGAACGAACAATTTGGGAAGCTCGAATCCAAACGTCCTACAACATCAAACTTATCATATGCCACCAGCAAGTTATTGCCCGTATCTGCAATCGCTTTGATGTGGCGCGGAGCTATATACCCCGCTGCGCCTATCAGTGCAAAATTCTGTGTTTTTTCCATAAAAAAACGCTATGTCTTATTCAGAATAATTACTTATTACAGCAACTGCCTGCAAAGGTACAAAAAAAAATCTACTCTCGCAAGTCCGCGCTCATATTTACCTCATTTTAGATTTTTCTACCGCCTCTACGCTATCTTGTTTGCTACATTTGCCACGTTAAAATGTAGTATCTGTCTCCTCCTCCGCTCAAAACATCCCTTATAACAAACGAAGTTGCGCCAATTGGCACAACTTCGTTTGCTTTATCTGTTGCTATCCGATTACTCCTCGTTCAGAGTGATACGACGGAAATCAGCAACCTGCACATTGTTCTTCTTCAGAATATCCTTGACGAGTTCCTTAGAATCACTCATCACATAGACCTGTTCTACCAAGGTATTCTCTTTCAAGAATTTACCAAGACGACCTTGTGCAATCATCTCTACCTTCTTCATGTTGATTCCGGCTTCAGCCTCTGCAGGAACGGTAGCTCGAATCTGGCGAGCCGTCTCTGCCTGCTCAGGAGTAAGCCAACCCTTAGCGGTATTCGACTCAATGTGCTCGTCGCTATCAGCATGAGCAGGATTGATACCTGCTTTGTGAAGAGCATTCTCGATTGCTTTGTTTACCTCGTCTTGTTTGGTCTTTTCTACAGCTACAGCCAACTCTTTGTCCTTCACTTCTTGCGCAACATGGTCAGCATCCAGTGCAATAGGAGACATCGCTGCAACTTGCATAGCAATACCGTGTACGGTCTCTTGATTAGCGTCCGCGTTAGCAACTGCTACCAACGAAGACAACTTGTTTCCGAGGTGGTTGTAAGCATCTACTTTCGGAGCAGCGAGGAACGCATAATCGCTCAATTCCATCTTCTCGCCAGTAACTCCAGAACGCTCTGTTACCAATTCTGCAACGGTAAGATTGCCCACCTTGGTTGCTTTAAGGGCTTCCAAATCGGCAGGTTTGTTATCCATAGCTACGTCAAGTATCAACTTAACCATACCTATGAAGTCTGCGTTCTTAGCTACGAAGTCGGTTTCGCATTTTACTGCCACGATAGCACCGAAGCCGTTTTCTGCCTTAGCCAATACACAACCCTCAGAAGCCTCACGGTCGCTACGCTTCGCAGCAATAGCCTGACCGCGCTTACGCAGCAAATCTTTTGCTACTTCGAAGTCGCCGTTAGCCTCTTCCAAAGCTTTCTTGACGTCCATCATTCCTGCGCCGGTAATATCACGCAGTTTCTTTATATCTGCTAATGTAACAGCCATAACTATTTACGATTTTGAGAGTTATAAATTATTCGGCAGCAGCCTCTTTGGTCTCTGCTTCATCCGATGCCTCTGCAGGTTTCTCTGCTGCTTTGCGCACACGCTGACGACGCTCTTTGTGAGCCGGTGCTTCTGCTGCGTCCTGAGCCTGTGCTGCCTCTTCGTCAGCTTTCTCTACCTTGCGCTCTTCCAAACCTTCTTTGATTGCATTGCAAACAGCTGTCAAGATTACCTCGATAGACTTTGTTGCATCATCGTTAGCAGGAATTACGAAATCTACGTCATTAGGATTCGAGTTGGTATCTACGATAGCGAATACAGGAATACCCAAACGGTTAGCCTCGCTTACGGCGATGTGCTCTTTCATCACGTCAACTACGAAGATTGCACTCGGCAGACGGGTCAGGTCTACAATAGAACCGAGGTTCTTCTCCAGTTTCTCGCGCTGACGGGTAATCTGCAGTTTTTCGCGCTTGGAGATATTGTTGAATGTGCCGTCGGTCATCATCTTATCGATGCTGCTCATCTTCTTCACTGCCTTGCGGATGGTGGGGAAGTTGGTAAGCATACCGCCTGCCCAACGCTCTGCGATGTACGGCATTCCTACCTCAGCAGCCTTTTGAGCAATTACCTCTTGTGCTTGTTTTTTAGTACCCACGAACAGCACTTTACGTCCCGACTTAACAAGATTTTTGAGTGCCTCTGCAGCCTCATCAATCTTAACAGCTGTCTTGTTGAGGTCAATGATGTGGATACCGTTCCGCTCCATATAAATATAAGGAGCCATTGCGGGATTCCATTTGCGTTTGAGGTGACCGAAGTGGCAACCTGCCTCCAATAGTTGATCAAAATTCGTTCTCATTTTGATAAATAGATTTGATTGTATTGATAATTTGTTTGTTGTATCCTTTTCTTCCGGAGTCATACCAACAACCGTCAGGCAATCAATCTCCTCACGGCAGGTGCTGATATAGCCGCCTTGGGTGCTCCAAAAGAACCGTGTGGTAGTCCCGAGGGAGTCCACACGGTTTGGATGTTTATTTTCTGTTTAACGCTTGCTGAACTGGAAGTGCTTGCGTGCTTTGGGCTGACCCGGCTTCTTACGCTCAACCTCACGGGCATCACGTGTCATAAAGCCTTCTGCTTTCAACGCAGGTTTGTTCTCGGGATCAATCTTCACAAGTGCACGGGCGATAGCCAAACGCAAAGCCTCTGCTTGTCCCTTAAAGCCGCCGCCTACGAGATTGACATTGATGTCATATTTCTCTACCGCATCCACTTTTGTCAGCGGTTGCAGTACGATGTAGCGGAGGATAGAAGACGGGAAATACGTCTCAATGTCGCGTCCGTTAATAGTGACCTTTCCGGCTCCCTCTTTAACGTAAACACGAGCAACTGCCGATTTACGACGACCTAATGCATTTATCATTTCCATATCTTCTGTTATTTAAGGGTATTGATATCTATTTGTTTCGGTTGTTGTGCCTGCATATTGTGCTCGGCACCTGCAAAAATGTACAAGTTGGTAATTTGGCGTGCACCAAGACGGTTCTTAGGAAGCATACCTTTTACCACTTTAGTAATCAGACGGTCTGCACCTTTCTGCATCAGTTGTGCAGCGGTCATCTCGCGTTGTCCGCCGGGGAAGCCCGTATAGCGAACGTAAACACGGTCATTCCACTTGTTGCCGGTCAGTTTCACTTTGTCGGCATTGATAATGATTACGTTGTCGCCGCAATCTACGTTTGGTGTGTACGACGGTTTGTACTTACCGCGCAGCAATTTTGCCACCTTGGTACACATACGACCCAGAATCTGGTCTTGAGCATCGATTACAACCCACTCTTTCTGAGCGGTAGCTTTGTTCACCGATACAGTCTTGTAACTTAAAGTATCCATTAGTTTTTAATTGTTTTAGACCGAACCGACAGACCTTTTTACGCACCCCGTCTTTTTTCTCGGGTCACTTTGTTTCCCCTTATGCTTATGGGGTCTGCAACTGCCCAATTCGGCGTTAATAACTCAGTGCTTTTCGGGCACACACCCCAAAAAGCGTGCAAAGTTACTACTTTATTTTGATATACACAAATAAAATTGCATTTTTTTCTGCCTTAAAAATGGTAATCGTTTACCGGCAGAAATATTTGCTTGCTCAATCCGCGGTAGATAAGCGGTCTTCAGTATTTTATATTATATAAGTTTTCAACAAGAAACAACACCACCCTAATAATTTAGAGTAGTGTTCTTTGTTGATGCTAAGTTTTATATTATTCATCTACTTTGAAGCAATAAGTATTGCCCAGTGTCGCGATGAATGCTGTGCCGGATGCTACTCGCGCATTTTGGCGTGAGGCAAAAACTCCATTTTCATTACCGACAAAAACAATAGGATTGCTATAATCGAATGTTATCTCACGTCCGTTGAATGCTGAAGTACTAATAGGTTGAATTTCAATACGTCCCACATCGCCGGATAAGCTTGCTTTGCGGCAATTTACCTGTAAAGTAACAGGTGTTCCTTTTTTGATAAGCACAATTTCTCCGTCTGCGTCCCATACATCGGCCGCAACTTTAGCCTCAGGAGTACCTTTGAATTTCTGAGAATCAATCTGAGACAATATAACAATACTGATGTTCGAACCCTTTTGCAAACACACTTTCTTGGTCTCTTGGGCACTTACAAACGCAGAGAGGAACAATAAAATAAGCAAATAATAGCGTTTCATAAAATTTAAGCATAATAAAATACATATTTGGGACGACAAATACGTATTTGATTTTTTACTTTGTAAATTCAATCACAGTACCGGATACTAAAATAGCATTCTCATATTTGCGAAACCCGAGTAGATTTCTACTTTCACGTCTAACCTGCTCCATTGTAACATTGATTATTGTCTGAGAGCCGGTTAGTTTTGCCTCTTTTACCAATGCCGCGTAGGCACTCTGTTTCAGTTGCTGCGCATCGAATTTCAGTTTCTGCTTGTAAACGACACTTGTAGAAACCGATTTTACGACTTTGAAGTTTGCCTCAGAGAGCACTACTTGCGTTTGGTTCTGATTGAGGTTATACGAACTGGTAATATAGTTGCCGGTTGAGCAACTTGCCATGCCAATAGCGATAACGGCGATGGCTACATAAATGAACTTTTTCATGTTCTTAATTGTTTTTGTCTCCTTCTCCCTCAGGAGGTTGTGATAATAAAACAATAAGCGTGGGAGATTGTAGTTCACCTGAGGTATCGCCAAACACCTATCACCGACTTACAACTACCCACGCAAATTCGTCTCCCTTGTCGGGGAAACGAACATAACATGGCGTCCGAGTTGTATCCTTCGGTGATTAGAAAATTGGCGATTTTCAGGTGAAGGATAGTTACAAACGCTTATCCAATATGTATATTTTGCAAAAATAAGTACGTGTACCTATTTTGCGCTGCAAAGGTACAACAAGTTTTTGAGATACACAAACAAAATAAGTAACCACATCAACTTTCCTAATTTATAATTGGTATTCCTGATAGTCTCGTGGTGCAAACATTCCGCTGATACTCCATTAGTTTGCAACACGAAAAGCGCAGCAACCTCGGAGGACTAACGTCATAGTGGAGTGGAGACGTTCTTCCCCGGAGAGGATTGCAAGCAGCCCCTGCTATCCGGCAGACACAGCAAAAACACCAAAGACCTATCCGGCTTCCTGAGAAACCCCAAGAAGCCGGATAGCATTAGATTGCATTAACGTCAGAAATATATGATTACCGGCGTATCATTTTCATACGCTTGTCAGGCATTGACAATAGCGAGTCGGACTCTGCAGCTATGATAGTGTCTGTCGGCAAGCCGATAGGTCCTAACAAAGCAGTTGTATCCGCCTGCCAAATAGTATCTCGTTCAGACCCCAATAGGTAATGTAGCGCCAACCCGTGTTGCAGTTCCCATACCCTTTGCTCGTATGATATAGAAGGCACAAGCCTGTCTTCAAGAGACATTTCGGGCGCATTGTTCCCCTCCGCTTGCCATGCTGCGCGAGACGCCTCAAGGTCTTTTACCACGCGCGGGTAAATCTTGTCAAACCGTTGGGGGTTGTTGGTATACCAAACTAACGAACTGTCGAACTGCGCTTGGGTAATGCCGTGCTGATTGAGCACTTCTTGATAGTATTTTGCAAGGTCCTCGTCGTGCCCATAGTTGTAGCCCGCTACTTGCAATACGGCGTCCGCGCGATGCAGATCCACCAGCACTTTCCGCATCTCCCGCGAGGACAACACGCCGCGCGGGCGGCATCCTGCCAGCAGCAAAACCATGCTGAGCAATAGCAGCAAACTACTGTTTGCCCGTATGTTTCTCCAACGACTCATTGAGGTCTTTGCGATAAAAGAGCAAGATAATAATAACGGCACAGGTGATACAAGAATCCGCCAAGTTAAAAACGGGCCGGAAGAAAATAACCTCCCCTGCACTATTGGTAATCAGCGGGAAATAGAACATATCCACCACTTTGCCGTACATCCAACCTGCATACCCAAACAATTTTCCGTATGCCACGCAATCAACTATGTTCCCCAACGCCCCGGCAATAACCAAAGCAAGGGTTACCAAATAGCCTGTACGCGGCCGGCGTTTACGGATTAGCACATGAATATACCAGCCCATCAAACCAACAACCACTATTCGGAACAGCGTAAGCGCCAATTTCGAAAACCACTCTATACCAAACGCCATACCGTCATTTTCTACGAAGCACAGCCAAAACCACGAGGTAATCTCGCGTGCCTCGCCCAAATAGAAATGCGTGCGTATGTATAGTTTTAGTGCTTGGTCCAACGCTACTGCCACAATGACAATAGCCGTTACCAACAGGCTCTGTTTCAAGGACTTTGTCATAGGCGGAAGGCTTTGCGTATTTCCTCTACGCGGTTCAGTTTCTCCCACGTAAATAGTTCTACTTGTTTGCGTATCGCTTTCCCGTCTTCGCCGATGAAAGTCTTTTCTACAACCTCCGGAGTGCGCCCGACATGACCGTAGCGTGCCGTTTCCTCATAGATAGGCTCGCATAAGTGCAGGTCGCGGGCAATAGCCGCCGGACGCAGGTCAAACAGACGGTTTATAACCCGAACAATATCAACGTCTTTTATGCCCTTCGCAGCAGTACCGTAGGTATTCACAAACAGGCTGATGGGTTTCGCAACGCCAATGGCATAACTTACTTGCACAAGCATCTCGCGTGCCACTCCTGCTGCTACCATATTCTTGGCTATCCAACGTGCCGCATAAGCTGCAGAGCGGTCCACTTTCGACGGGTCTTTGCCGGAGAAGGCACCGCCTCCGTGCGCGCCGCGTCCGCCGTAGGTATCCACTATGATTTTGCGTCCCGTCAGTCCCGTATCGCCGTGCGGTCCGCCAATCTCGAAGTTTCCTGTCGGATTCACCAGCAGTTTATAGTCGCCGCTAAGCAATTCTGCGTATTTGGCATCGCGCGTCGCCACTCGGGGCAATAGTATGTCTATAATATCCTGACGGATTTGTTCCTGACTGACATCCGGGTCGTGCTGCGTAGAAACTACGATTGTATCGATACGCACAGGCTCATTCTTATCGTTGTATTCGATAGTAACCTGACTCTTCGCATCCGGACGCAGATAAGTCATCTGCTTTCCCTCCTTGCGTATGCGCGCCAGCGTATATACTATTGTGTGTGCCATGTCCAACGTCAGCGGCATATAGTTTTCCGTCTCGTCGGTCGCGTAGCCGAACATCATTCCTTGGTCACCTGCCCCCTGCGCCATGCGCGATGAGCGGTTAACACCTTGCGAGATGTCCTGCGACTGAGCATGGATAGCCGTCAGGATGCCGCAACTCTCTGCCTCGAACTTATACTCCGACTTGGTGTAGCCGATGTGTCGTATCGTATCACGCACAACGTTTTGTATGTCCACGTATCCCCGACTGGTTATTTCGCCTGCCACAACCACCTGCCCCGTTGTAACCATCGTCTCGCAGGCTACATGGCTACGAGGATCTTGCGCTAAGAAATTGTCCAATATGGCATCGCTGATTTGGTCAGCCACTTTGTCGGGATGCCCTTCCGACACCGATTCGCTGGTAAATAAGTAGTTCATAATGTTGTTTCTAACAAAAAAGCCACAAGCGACTGTTTGGTCTTGTGGCACAAGTTTTTAGCATTCTTTTATAGAGGTTGCAAGCAGTCAAATTTATCCTCTTAATCCGAAATGGGCTGCAAAGATACGGCATAATCCGCATATATGCAAATCAAAGCGGCATTTTCGTACATTTTGTGCTATTTACACTATCGTACCACTCGCTTTTGCCCGTTCTCAACAACAATTCCCTTATAATCATCCCCGACTTGTTGCCCCAACAGGTTATAGCGCGGCGCATCAATCGCATTACCGGCACTCGGTAGCGCCGTTGATGCCACATACGCAGCCGCTTCCTTCCACGTCGTAGCTACGCGTATGCCGTCCACCATCAACCAGCTGTTTGCATCAAAGCTGCGCAGAATGATGTTCTCCGGTTGTATATCCGGCGCATTAGCATCCTTTATTGGACCTATCAGCGGTTGCTCAGGCTCCTCCGTAGGCATTCTGTCAAAGGCGTACAGCGAAATCTCATCGTTGTTGTTGCCGGGCACAATCTTATACTTAAGCACAATCAAATATACTTTGTTTTGCTCCAACGGCATTGTCTCATCATACATCTCTGCAGCTGTTTTGTAGAAACGCAAGCCGAGATAACTGTCTTCCGAAACAGACACACGCCCGATATAGTTGAACGTAGAGTTTGAATACGTATCGCGCAGACTGAAGAAATATCCCTTTTTCCCGACTATGGTAGGCTGAAACAAGAACGCCACATAGAGCGTATCTGCCGTTACTGCCGCAAAACTATGGTGAGGCTGATATGTACCGCAGTCGCCGTCCAATAGTGCCGCTCCGCCTATGCCCGACATCTGGTAATTCGGAAACTCCAGTCCCGTGCTGACGGTCATCCCTGAAAAACCGTTATAGGGCGTAAACCACCCATTATATTCCTCTACGGCAGTCCCTACCACAGTCTCAAAGTTCTCCACGAACAACACTTCGGCGCGCAATACGCACCCGAGCAATACGCCACCGAGGATCAATAGCAAACGTTTCATCATATTTGTCCCATTTTTTGGCATATCTGTTTATAGTCTCCCTTTAAAAGCAATTATAGCGCTTTTGAGGTCGTTTTTATCAAGTTTTTGAGTTGTTTTTTGTATATAAAAACGTATTTTGAGTCACATCCGATAAATGACTCACGTTAATTAAGGTCATAACCATAGTGTTTCAGGCGGTTCTGATTGCTACGCCAGTCGCGGTCCACCTTGACGAACAGCTGCAGATACACAGGTTTCTGAAAAAACTCCTCTATGTCTGCCCGCGCCAGCGAACCGACCTTCTTGAGCGCCATGCCCCCTTTGCCGATGATAATGCCTTTTTGGCTGTCGCGTTCTACGTAGATGACCGCCCCGATGCGGATGATGCCTTTTGGATGTTGTTCCGACGGCTCCTCGTCCTTAAACGACTCTACCTCAACCTCCACCGAATAAGGCACTTCCTTATCGTAGTTCCATAGGATTTTCTCCCGTATTATCTCGTCCACGAAGAACCGCGCAGGCTTGTCCGTCAGCTGGTCCTTCGGAAAGAAAGGCGGGCACTCGGGCAACGCGTCGCGCACGGCATCGAATAGTTGCGCCACGCCGAAGCGCTCTCTTGCCGAAATCGGAAAGACAGTAGCTTCCGGCAGTTGTGTCTGCCAAAAAGCTACCAACTGCTCCAATGTCTCTTGGGTCGTCAGGTCTATTTTGTTGATTATCAAGAACACTTTTGTCCCCGAAGCCGACATCTTCTTCACCTTGTCAAGAAACTCGGCATTGCGGTCCGCATTATCCTGCACATCCGTCACATAGAGTAGTACGTCGGCATCCACTAATGCCGAGCGCGAGAACTCCAACATCTGCTCTTGCAGCTTGTAGTTCGGATGTAGCACCCCCGGCGTATCCGAATAAACCATCTGAAAATCCTCCCCGTTCACAATGCCCATTATGCGATGACGGGTCGTTTGTGCCTTCGAGGTGATTATCGACAACCGTTCCCCTACGAGGGCGTTCATCAAGGTCGATTTGCCCACGTTTGGATTACCTACTATGTTTACGAAACCTGCACGATGCATATTCTTTATTTTTACCACTCCAACAATACTTTTCCACATTGCCCGCTAACCATCACGTCGAAGCCTTTTTGGAAGTCGTCGAACTTGAAATGGTGCGTTATGACGGGCGAAAGGTCCAATCCGCCTAAGAGCATCTGCTCCATTTGATACCATGTCTCCCACATCCGTCTGCCAGTTATACCTTTGATAGTCAACGCATTGAATATCACATCCGACCAGTTCACCTGCGTATCCGATGGCAATATACCCAGCTGTGCAATATTCGCGCCCTTATACATGTGGGCTATCATGTCGTTGAATGCCGACGGTGCGCCGGACATCTCCAATCCTACATCGAATCCCCTGATACCCAATTCCTTCATCGCACCTTCTATTGTCTCGCCGGCTGCTCCGTTGACGGTCAGCGTTGCCCCCATCTTCTTCGCTATATCAAGGCGAAGCGGGTTGACGTCTGTTACGACAATATGCTTCGCGCCTGCGTAGCGGCATATCCCCGCAGCCATAGTGCCTATCAGCCCCGCGCCCGTTATCAGCACATCCTCGCCCAGTAGCGGGAAAGCCAATGCCGTGTGTGTCGCGTTACCGAACGGGTCCATGATGGCGGCAAAATCATCCGATATCTCCGGGCGCAAGTGTACAATGTTCGACTCGGGTATCGTAACGTACTCCGCGAAGGCACCGTCCTTGCCGAAAATGCCCACCGACAGGCTGTTTTCGCATACATGCCCCATACCTCTGCGGCAGTTGCGGCAATGCCCGCACACGATGTGTCCTTCGGCGGTTACGCGCTCACCCACTTTCACGTTGCGCACACCGGGACCGACCTCCACTACCGTGCCCACGAACTCGTGCCCCATGGTATATGGCGGCTTGCAATGCCCTTGCGACCACGTATCCCATTTGTACATATGTAGGTCCGTGCCGCAGATAGCAGCCTTGGTCACTTTGATAAGGACATCATTCAGTCCCACTTCCGGCATCGGCACGTCTTCCATCCAAATGCCGTACTCGGGATAACGTTTTACTAATGCTTTCATTTCAGTACGCCTAATTGTTTACCCACTTTGATAAATGCAGCCACACCCTTGTCCAGTTGTTCTTGCGTGTGCGCGGCGGACAGTTGTACGCGGATACGCGCCTGCCCTTGTGGTACTACCGGGTAGTAGAAGCCTGTAACGTATATGCCTTCCGTCTGTAGGGCGGCGGCGAACTCTTGGCTCAGCCGTGCGTCGTAGAGCATTACCGCGCAGATAGCCGATTGTGTCGGTTTGATGTCAAAGCCCGCCTCTTTCATGCGCGCCACGAAGTAGTCCGTGTTTGCGTGCAGACGGTCTTGCAGCTCGTTGCTGCGCGTCAATATCTCGAAGGTCTTGAGACCTGCAGCAGCTATCATCGGCGGTATTGAGTTGCTGAATAGGTACGGACGACTGCGTTGCCGCAGCAGGTCTATTATCTCTTTCCTGCCCGTCGTGAAGCCGCCTACCGAGCCGCCGAAGGCCTTGCCGAGCGTACCGGTCAGTATCTCTATCTTGCCGCGCAAGCCGAATTGTTCGGTTACGCCGTGTCCTGTCTTGCCTACCACGCCCGCCGAGTGACTTTCGTCCACCATTACCAGCGCGTTATATTTCTGCGCCAACTCGTATATCTTGTCCAGCGGGCACACGTTGCCGTCCATCGAGAACACGCCGTCCGTGGCTATGATGCGGAACCGTTGTGCCTGCGCTTTCTTCAGCTGCTCTTCAAGGTCTGCCATATCGCCGTTGGCGTAGCGGTAGCGAACGGCCTTGCATAGGCGCACGCCGTCTATGATTGACGCATGGTTTAGCGCGTCCGAGATAATGGCGTCTTGGTCGGTCAGCAGGGGTTCGAATAGTCCGCCGTTCGCATCGAAACAAGCCGCATATAGTATAGTGTCTTCCGTCCCGAAAAAGTCCGAAATGGCTTTCTCCAGCTGTTTGTGTGTATCTTGTGTACCGCAGATGAAGCGCACGGAGGCCATTCCGTAGCCGCGCACGTCCATACGCTCTTTGGCTGCCTGTATCAACTCCGGATTGTCCGCCAAACCGAGGTAGTTGTTGGCACAAAAGTTAATCACATCCACTCTTTTCCCGTCCGTATCCACCTGAATGCCTGATGATTGAGGGGTTACGATGATACGCTCGTTTTTGTAGAGTCCTGCGTTGCGAATCTCTTGCAGCGTCCGCTGCAGATGTTCTTGAAATCCGGTGTACATAGTATGCTTATTTAGGGTTGATTATCATCCACATAAACCTTATATCGCCGACAAAGATACTGCAAATTTTACATATCCGCAATAGTTACTATCATTTTACATACACCAACTTGTCAAGAAATCTATGTTGTACCCTTCTAATCCCAAAGAGAGAAGGACCTGCAAGCCGCACTCAAAGTGCGTAGTGCCAACTACGACAAGCGCTTGGCGCAGATACGGGAGCAACTTAAAGCCGTAAAACCATCCCATAGAGCATTTGCCCCGGGCTGCTATCCCGGCAAAAGTCTTGTGGATATGAATCCGCTGGTTCTTACACACTCGCAGAGGAGTGGAATCCACAAAGGAGATACCGGTACATTTTGCCGACAAACAGCATTTGACAAATATCGCCATCTCCAACATGACGTCTCTTTCCAATTCATTTTTATGTATATCAACAGGTTAATCATACCTGTTTATATCGAACCCACGTTAATTTTTATTATAGTATGGGATTATCATTCGCCCAAAAATAAACCAGTCTCATTTGCTAAACATAGTATGGAAAACTCTGTCATATTCATCAGTTATAGGGTCTCTATCTTTCATTTTTATGAATAATTTGCTCCTTTTTAGAACGTTTACCAAATATCAAACGGTTGTCATACGGCGACAATAATACCAAACGATGGAGTACATTACCCAGTCGGTGTACCAAAATAAGATATAACATTAGCCAATCAAAATATGTAAAATCCAAATAGAAACGCAATTATTTGGTAAGTACACAGTGGTCTTTATCCTCCTTTCGTGGTGCAACACGAGGGAGAAAAGGGGGAGGACGTTAGCCCAAAGGCTACGCAGAGCCCATGCAGGGGCTATGCGGGTCCCAAGATGCTACGGGGTTGCTACGGTACCTGATCAATAGAAGACCGCTACGGGAAAGAAGATGTGAAAATCTATTTCACGGAT
>JBJECK010000014.1:0-155682 GCA_051870995.1 Paludibacteraceae bacterium
TAATGCGTACACCGCATTTCGAGTGCGGCTCTTTCGACCACTCAGACAACTTTCCTCAATAAAAATGATACTCACACCGCTTTCGCTCGGCTATACAAATGCACCTTCCTTGCAAAAGTGGCTGCAAAGGTACTACAAAATCCTGATATACGCAAACAAATAGCTTATTTTTTTGTTTTTTGCCACACAATAGCATCACCCTCCAAGGTCCAATCGCGCAAGCGCGCCGTCGGGAGGTAGTCCAGAGAGCGATACAAGGCGGTGCAAGCGTCGTTGCGGACGCTGATAACCGCATAGACGAGGCGGAGATTAAGGTGGTTGAAAGCATACTGCTCCAAGAGGCGGACAGCCTCCTTCCCTACCCCTTTGCTCCGCGCCTCCGACGCGATATACATCCCTATCGCCGCACGGCGGTTGCGGATATCAAGGTCGAACAAGTCGATGCAGCCAAACGTAACGACGGATTCATCGCCCGCAACATCTTCCACGATAAGACGCAACTGACCGTCGCGGTAGATATCGCCCGTAGTGGACTCGATATAGCTACGCAAATCCTGTTGTGAAAGCGGATTATGGTTATCCGCATCCGCCCACGCTGTCGCATCGTTCTCCCAGCGGTAGAGAAAGGGCAAATCCTCAGGCTCCAGTTTGCGCAGACGTATCATGAGAACAAGCGCGCGAAGACGCCTTTTTTACGTGACTGCAAGTCTTCGGTAGTATTCTGCAGCACAGGCTGAGAAGCCCTGCCGGAATGAATCATGTTGTAGATAACCCCCCAGTCGGGCAACCCGCCGAGGTTGCGGTCGTCGATATAAAGGTCGGCGGTAACCTTGCGGTTAACGCGCTTGGCAGGGTCTTCCTCAGGGTAGTTGGAATTGACAGCATAAAACTCCAAGCCCTTGGAGGCGCAATAATCCACCGCCGCTTGCAGCAACTCCCTCTCGCGTACCGTCCACAAAATCAGCTGGTGGTGGTCTTCCGCCTGCAACTTCTTCAGCGTCTGGATAGCAAAGGGAATTGGCTTCCCGATGCGAGGATAATCATGTGTAACAATCGTTCCGTCAAAATCAACAGCAATAACCATAAACAATTTGACAATTTAACAATTCGACAATCCGACCGCTCAGCGTTCCGACTAACTCTGCCTTTCAGCGTAACGGTCTTTATACTCTTAATAGGTTTCTTCTCCTTCCTGCTTCGGAGCGAGCTCCAAAGAGATTTTGCGGGGCGTAGGCTTGGTGAAATACCAGCCGATGGCGGAAATAGCCGCAACCCACAACATCGACTGATAGCCCATTAGCAGATAGTAAGCCACAATACCGACTACCATAGCGTTGCTAACCAGCACTATACGCACAGCCGCATAGCGGCGGTACAAGGCATACTTACGCTGCTCGTCCTCCATACTGCGCAGCTTGTCGCAGATACGCTTGAAGCCATACAAGCCCAATGGGATAGTCAGCAGCGCGTCGAAAATAACCACATATTGTACAACCTGCCCCGCGACGGACATCCGGTCGAGAAACACGAGCAACCCCCGAGAGGTCAGAAAATAAAGGAGGGTAAGCACCAAAAGCGCCAAAACCATCATTCCATAGTAGTACCAATTCAATTGGCGGGCAATTTTGTTTTCCATCAGGCTTTGAAATCTGTTCTGTTAATTATAGAGCGTCCGAGCGTCAGCTCGTCGATATATTCCAATTCGTTGCCGATTGCTACTCCCCTGGCTATCTGACTGACGACAGGCATCTCGCTGAAGCCCGCGTTCTGCAACCGGCGGAAGATATAGAAGTTGGTCGTGTCCCCCTCCAAGGTAGTGGGCAATGCCAAGATGACCTCGCGGATATGCTCCGGCTCGATGCGCGCCACCAGCGAGTCAATCTCTATATCTTTGGGACCTATGCCGTCCATGGGCGAGATTACCCCTCCCAGCACGTGGTACAAGCCCGTGTACTGCCCCGTATTCTCGATAGACATCACGTCCTGCACATTCTCCACCACGCAGATCGTCTGCCTGTCGCGGCGATGCGACTGGCAGATAGAGCACACGTCGCTATCGGAGATGTTATGGCATATACGGCAGTAGTGCACCTCCTGCTTCAGGCGCGTGAGCGCGTTTGCAAACGCCTCTACATCCTTGTCCGGCTGCCGCAACAGGTGCAGAACCAGGCGCAACGCCGTCTTCCGCCCCACCCCCGGGAGAGAGGCAAACCGGTTGACAGCATTCTCTAATAATATGGATGGGTAATTGCTCACGGAATTCTATAGGGTTCTAAAGGTTCTAAAAGTTCCAAGGGTTTAACTGTCAAACCGCTATCGCCCCGAAATATTAACTATTAATTATTAACTATTAATTGTTTTCTTCGCCCACCGCGCGGGTATCATCCGATAGGCGTAGCGCGCACGGATATTGTCGGCGTTTGGGCAGTCGCAACGGTGGATACGTATCCCCTTGGTGACGCTGATAAAGCCGAAGATAGGGTCGCCCGGCTGCGGGTTGCAACAGCGCGAGAGGTGGTAATCGACATTCTTTACATTCATATCCACCTCTATCGCCAGCCCCGAAGCGGCGCCCGTGTCTGTCGGGACGTAATCGGTTTTCTGCTCGGTGCGATGCACCGGCGCAGCTTCCAATTGTACAAAGACATCCCTCAGCCGCAGTATATCCTCTTTCCCCTGCGCAAGCGACTGATAGAGGTCGCTGACAGCCTTATAGCCCAACTTCAGAGCAAGGCGCGAGATATCCGCCTCCGTATAGTCCATTTTCCAGTTGCGGAAACGCCGCTCCAAAAGCTCTTTCCCCTCAGCAGCATCCTTGTATTCAATCTCTTTGAGCGACTGACGTATCTTATTCTTCGCCTTGGTGGACGCAACGAAATTGAGCCAATCGGCATTCGGACGCTGGTTCGGCGAGGTCTGTATCTCCACCTGGTCACCGTTCTGCAACAGACGGCGGATAGACACGTTCTGCCCGTGGATGCGCCCGCCTACGCAATGGTCACCCACCTCCGAATGGATACTATACGCGAAATCAAGCACCGTCGCGTTAGCAGGCAGACGACGCAAATCGCCCGCAGGAGTGAACACATAGACATACTGTTTGTTAGTCAGGAGATTGCCCTTCACGCCTTTGTACGCCCAGTGCGCAGCCACGCCCTTCTCCGCCACCTCGTCCATACGCCGCGTGCGTATCTGCACCTCTACCCAGCGGTCATCAGGACCCAGGACGGTCGTATGCAGACTCTCGTAGCCGTTCTCCTTCGGCACGGAGAGCCAATCGCGCAAACGCTTCGGATTGGGCTGGAAAATGTCGGTTATCAGCGAATAAACCTGCCAGCAATCCTGCTTCTCGCGTTCGCGGGGCGAGTCAAGGATAATACGAATCGCAAAGAGGTCGTATATATGGTCCACATCGCAGTTCTGAGCCTGCATCTTATGGTAGATCGAGTGGATCGACTTGGGGCGGCCCTTGATCGTGAACGTGAAACCCGCCGCCGAGAGCTTCTGCTCTATAGGAGCGATGAAACGCGCAATATACGCATCCCGCTCCGACTTTTTCGCATTCAGCGCGTGCGCGATATACTTGTAGGTAGTGTATTCCGTGAACTTCAGCGCAAGGTCTTCCATCTCCGTTTTTATCTGATACAAGCCCAAACGGTGTGCCAAGGGCGCGTGAAGCATACGCGTCTCACGAGCAATATGGCGACGCTGCTCCGAGTCGCCCTCCTTGTCCAACCGGCGCAGCAAATCCAGCCGCTCCGTCAGTATCTGAAATAATACTCTGTCGCTATCTTCCATAAATTTGCGGGCAAAGTTACGATTTTTTTTGCACATATAAAAGAAAAAGCGTAACTTTGCGCCGAGTTTTTGTGCTAAGGACTCACATTCGTCGGAAAAAACGTCAAAAATTATACCAAAATAAGATGAAATCAACAAAAATCATTATGATTACTTTGCTCTTGGTCGCAACCGGCGTGGTGGCTTGGTTCTGCATAGAGAGCGTAGTAACACCTATCAAGTTTGAGGAAACGCGCGGAGCGCGCGAAGTAGCGGTAGTCAAGAACCTCGTTAGCCTACGTACTGCCGAAGTCGAGTTCAACCGACAGAAAGGCCATTTTACCGCCGATGCTGACAGCCTGCTGCTCTTCCTGAAAACGGGCAGCAAAAAAGAGGTGCTCAAGGAAGGAAGCCTTACCGACAAGCAGCTCGAAGCAGGACTTACCGAGAACAAAGCCGCTAAGATACTCGAAAACGCCAAGAAGAAAGCGCTGAAAAAACAGACCTTCGACAGCGATGCCGACCTCTACGCCTACGTCTGGGCGAACGACAAAGACGTCAAAGACAACGGGCTGAGCGGCTTCCGACGCGATACCATGGAGAGCCCCCTCATCGAGGCGCTCTACAAAGGCGCATACAACGCCGAGACCATCGACGAGATTGTCTATATTCCTTATACCGACAATCTGCGCTACGAGATCGAGGTCAACAACACCTATACCACCACTCAGGGAATACGCGTACCGCTCTTCGAGGCACGCGCACATTACGACACCTATCTCGGAGACCTCAACAAGCAGGAGCGGGTCAACCTCATCGACCGCGAAACCAAGCTCGAGCACTATCCCGGGCTCAAAGTCGGAAGCATCGACGCACCTAACAACAACGCCGGCAACTGGGAATAATTACAAATTAAAAATTAGTTGTATCTCAGACCGCCTGTGGTCCAATTTAAAATTAATTCCAGTGCGTATCATTTCCGGTACATATAGGGGGCGCCGATTGGTGCCCCCTACTAATATCTCCGCGCGGCCTACTACCGACTTTGCCAAGGAGAGCCTCTTCAACCTCCTCGCCAACCGCATCGACATCGAGGGCTGCGACGTTTTGGACCTCTTTGCCGGAACGGGCAGCATCGGTATAGAGTGCGTCAGCCGAGGAGCACGAGAGGTCACATGCGTCGAGCTCGCTCATACACAGCAGAACTTCATCATATCCGCATGCCGGCAACTCGGCATCAACAACCTCCGCCTCGTCCGCAGCGACGTCTTCCGCTTCATCAATGCAGCTACGCTGCAATACGACCTCGTCTTTGCCGACCCGCCCTACGCCTTGACCGCGCTGCCTACCCTGCCCGACCGCATCTTCGAGCACCAACTGCTCCGCACTGACGGACTCTTCGTCCTCGAGCATGGCAAAAACTACGACTTCAGCACACACACCCGCTTCGTCCAACACCGAGCCTACGGAAACGTACACTTCTCCTTCTTCGCATAACTCATGCACACAGTCTTACTTGCATTACCTCCTTTGCACACCCCCTACTCATTACCTTCTTTGCATAATAAGAAACGGAGACAGAGACAGAGAAAATTGTCACATTTGCCACAGGGCAATTCAGTATTCAACACCAAACTTTCACGAAACGATAACGAGACAATAGATGGATGAGGGTAGTTTTCTTGGCTATCCAATGATAGAGAGAGGTGAAAGATTCTTTTCACCTCTCTCTGATATTACAGACAATACTTTCCGCTATTGAGATTATATAGTCTTAGGCAAATAACCAAGTAATTAAATAGTCTATGCCAAACCATATCCACTACCAAGAAAAAAGCATCCAACCCCACAATCAAAGCAAACTCTTGTGTCAATGCGATGCGTGTGCTCATAGCCTCTGATTCACTATGCCTAAAAAACCACGAGCGAGATAAAAACTCGTCATGATTGCTCCAGACATAAATAGCAGCCCAAACAGTGCCTTCTTGTGGTAGGGCAAATCATAAAAAACACAAAAATTATAGACCACGCATAAACAGCGTATTAACCGCGTATAAACAGCGCATAAACAGCGAAAGATGAACTGCCATATTTCTTAAAATTAGTAGTTGTTTGTTATATATTGCACATCATATACTACAATATCTCAATAGCAATACGAGCGCAGGCTTCTGCATCGGCAAGAGCGTGGTGATGATCGGTGAAATCGTAGCCAACGCGGGCAGCAATCACATCCAGGCAATGGCTTCCCTCGCGCCACACCTGACGGGAGCGAGCCAGCGTACAGCAAAACGGATAACCAGGATCCGGCATCTGATAGGTGCGCAATGCCGCACGGAGACATCCCGAATCGAAGGGCGCATTGTGCGCTACAAAAGGCACTTCGCAATCTTCGAAACATGGGAAAGAAGCCTGAATCTTTAACAGTGCCGCCTCCCATACCACAGGAAAGGCAGGAGCCGAATCGGTGTCAGAAGGACCAATACCATGTACATTCCTGCAAAACCACGTGTAGTAATCAGGAGCTGGCTTAACCAACGAATAAAACGTATCCACAATCTCGCCGCCTTTGACAATCACGATTCCCACTGAACAAATACTACTGCGTTGTTCGTTAGCAGTCTCAAAATCAATAGCTACAAAATCGGTCATGCTCCCAATTTTTAATTTGTAGTTTTTAATTTGTCATTATCAGAGGCTTCGGATTGGTAGCGCAAAGACATACGACGACACTCTTCGCGGAAGCGGGCACGCAAGTCCGCAGGGAATAAGACCTCTACCGCAGACATATATTTATATAGAGTCTGCTCGAACTCAAAATTCGGGCACAAAAAATAGCGGAAAACAGAATAATCATCGGTGGTCTCCACCTCTTCCTGGCTATGGTGAAGCGGCAACGTGCGAAAATAAGGCACTTGCTCTCCATAGACCTTTACACGAACGTACGTTGGCTTATCGCCCAACTTGCTGACGCCCACTATAGTATGGAAATACGCTTCGGCATCGAAATTCGCCGGCAAGGTATAGGACTTGTCCGTAGTCTCCAAGCGCTCAATACGATCAAGCGCGTAAAGACGAGGCGTATCATATCCCTCGGAGAGCCCCAACATATACCAGCGGCGACTATACACCTTAACGCAATAAGGACTCACCTCAAACGTAGAAGAGTGGTCTTTGTAGAAACTGCGGTAGCGCATACGCAGCACACGATGGTCACGCATTGCCTCAATAATAGGTGTAAGATAGGATTGCCCCGACGGAATCTGCTCAAAGAGGATTTGACGTTTTAGGCGGTGGCTCTCGTTGATGAGATTGTTTACCGCAAACGTATTGATGAGCCACGTACGAATCCCCTCTTGCGTCATGTCATCGGCGTTGTCTATATAGTAGTACCCGCCACCTTTGTTGTACTCGATATTGATTTCAAACAGGTCTTCTATATCCCTCTTCCAGCGATGAAACGTCCGCTCGGGTATCTCGGGTGTTCTGTCGGGATTGACGAACGAGTTCGCGCGCCACTTGCGATTGATATCTTCTCGCGAGATGTGTCCCACGCTATAGATAGTGTCCGCCAACCATATATAGTTCCGAAACAAAACCGTTGTCGATTGTTTTGCCATAGTATATCTTAATCATTCACGCCGCAAAAGTAGCGCGCCCGACTGCCACACTACGGCAGAGCAGACAAAAAAACGCTAATCAAGCTTCTGTCAACTCGGGTTCGATGTAAATCTCCAGCAATCGGCAGCTATCGGATGCAGGCTTTAGCACTATATCGTTTAGCACAGCGGGCAACAACACTGCTTCACCCACAGACAGCGAAAGCGTCTGCTCATCAGCAACCGCAAGCTCATCATCTACTACCTCCAAGGCCGTTACCCGCGCGCTACCCTCTACGCACATATAGACTACAAACGAGTCCAGCGCCGCATAATCGCGCTGCACCCGCGTGTCGAAACATAGCAGGTTGGTCGTGAAATAACGCGTGCGGGCTATATTCTCCGCCCCGTTCCGCTTCCCCTCTGCATGCCATACCGCCTTCCCCTCCGATGCGCCGTAGTCCAGCACCTCCAATGCCTGCCTGAGCTTCAGCTTTCGCTTGTTCCCGTCCGCTCCCACACGGTTATAGTCATACAGCCGGTAGGTGATATCGCTGTTCTCCTGTATCTCCGCCACTATCGTACCACGCTTCATCGCATGCACCGTCCCCGCTTCTATCATCGCTACATCCCCCCTCCGCACGGGGTGCACACGCAGGCAGTCGCCCAACGTACCCGCTTCTATAGCATCCGAGATACGCTCCTGAGTCATCCCCTCCTTCCAACCCAACACGATACTCGCATCCGCCGCTGAGTCCATCACATACCACATCTCGGTCTTGCCCAACGACCCCTCATGCTCGGCAGCATAGTCGTCATTCGGATGTACCTGGATACTCAGGTCGTCATCCGCATCTATAAACTTGATCAGCAACGGAAACGTGTTGCCAAAAAACTCAAACACGCTATCGCCCACCAAGTCGCCCATATACACCTCCACCAAGTCCGGCAGACTATTACCCGCCAAACGACCGTTCGACACTATCGTCGGATAATCCTCCACCGCCGACACAAGCCAGCTCTCACCTACATTCTCATAGGTATCTGACAAGGGTCTGTACCACTCCTTAATATGCTGTCCGCCCCAAATCTTATGGAATAAATGCGGTGTAAACTTCAATGGATATAACTGCATTTCTCTTCTAAATCGTCAAATAGTAAAATAGTCTGATAGTCCGATCATTGCATGTGCCGCAGATGCTTTTCCCACTTCCAAGCCGACAGCAAAACGTCCTTGATAGGCGTCTCCGCCTTCCAGTGCAGCACGCTGTTCGCCTTCGTCGGGTCTGCCCATACTTTCTCTATGTCTCCCTCTCGGCGACCTACTATCTCGTACGGCACCTTCACGCCCGTCGCCTCCTCAAAACCACGCACTATCTCCAGCACGCTCAGACCCCTCCCCGTACCGAGGTTGAATATCTCCACCTGCTCCTCAGCCTCGCCCGACAACAGCCTGTCTATCGCCTTCACGTGCGCTTTTGCCAAATCGACAACGTAGATATAGTCGCGGATGCAGGAGCCATCGGGAGTGTCGTAGTCATTGCCGAAGACGCAGAGCTTGCTCCGCAAACCCGCCGCCGTCTGCGTAACGAATGGCAGCAGGTTGTTCGGCACGCCGTTAGGCAGCTCCCCTATCAACGCCGACGGGTGAGCCCCGATGGGGTTGAAATAGCGCAACAGCGTTACGTGCAGCTCTTTCTGCGCATACGCCAGGTCGCGTAGTATCTCCTCGTTGATCTGCTTCGTGTTGCCGTAGGGCGACAACGCCTTCCGGATAGGCGCTTCCTCGTCCACAGGCAGATGATCCTTGTCCGGCTGACCATACACCGTACACGACGAAGAGAAGACAATATTGCTTATTCTATAGCGCATCATCACCTCCAACAGCGTCAGCAGAGAACCGATATTGTTGCGATAGTAGAGCAACGGGTTCTGCACCGACTCGCCTACTGCCTTGCTCGCCGCAAAGTGGATAACGCCTGCTATATCCGCGTATTGCTTGAAGATACTCTCCAGGTTGACAAAGTCGTTGCAATCGATATTGGCAAACTCCGGACGACGCCCTACGATAGCCTCTATACCGTCTAAGACGTCCACACACGAGTTGCTGAGGTTATCCACGATGGTTACGTCATAACCCTGCTCCATCAACTCCACTACCGTATGAGAACCTATATATCCGGCGCCGCCGGTAACTAATATACGTGCCATATTTTACATCAATCTGTTATTGTTAACGGGGTATGCTCCCCCTTCGGTTTTCAGAATAGTTTTTCGGGATACTCCCCTGCATCTATTAGCGCACGGAGCTTCGCCACTACCTGAGGTCGGTCTTCGGCATAGGTCACGCCAAACCACTTGGAGGGAGTATCCAGCACCTTGCACGTAGCCTTGCCCCCGGCTATCAGGTCATTGACTACCGTCGGGATATAATACTCCTTCTTCAACTCCCCCGCATACTGCGTCAGGAATGCGCGAAAAGCCTCCTCGCTATACGTGAAATACTCGGGAGTAAAACCCCACATATTCATCGACACGGGCGTAGCCGGCGCCAGCTCCGTATCTACGCCGTTCTCGCTGTAGATTACCTTGCCCCCGACCGACTCTATGTGCGTGCGCTCTACCACGTCTGTCAAATACCCCTCCGCATCGGTAGTGCATACGCCGCGGCTCACGCTCCCGTTCTCGCTCAAGGTGTTGACAACATGGTAACCCACCATACAATACCGACCCTGCGTGCCCTCTATCGAACGCAGATACTCCGCCAAGATACGGAACGACTCACGCCCGTAGAAATCGTCGGCATTGATAACGGCAAAAGGCTCTTTTATAAGGTCCTTCGCCATCAGCACGGCGTGGTTCGTACCCCACGGCTTCGTCCGCTCCGGGTTGATAGCAAAGCCTGCCGGCACCTTGTCCACCGACTGGAAGCATATCTCGCAGGGTACACGGTCAGCATACTTCGACAACACCACCCGCCGAAAATCCTTCTCAAAGTCCTTGCGGATAACAAACACTATCTTGCCAAAGCCCGCACGCAACGCATCATATACACTGTAATCCATTATGGTCTCGCCATTAGGACCCAATCCGTCAATCTGCTTTAATCCTCCGTATCGGCTCCCCATACCGGCAGCCAATACAAACAATGTTGGTTTCATATCGTTATTATTCTATATTATTCTATCAATCTATGTCCGCCTCTATTCAGTTGTATCAATAGACACTTTGCCGTTGTGTTTCTTATGTTTGAGCCACAAGCCGTATATCTCCGAGCAGTCACTCGCCGTCATAAAAGCGTGAATATGGTTGGATTGTAGAAACTTCATCAACTCTGAGAACTCATCTACCGTCAGCAGCGTCTGTATCTCTATATTCTCTTCATTGGCATAGCCGCCCGTAACCTTGTATAGTGAGCAGCCGCGCACCAAATCATCAATGATAAACCGACGAATCTTCTCATGCTCCTGAGAGATGATACACACCCTCTTGCGCAGATTGAACGACGCGGAAAAATAGTTGATTACCAGCCCGTTTATCCATGTTCCTATCAAGCCGATAACCACCATACGGAAGTCGTTTATCAGGAAAGCAGTACAGCATATCAGTCCCCCGCAGATAGTAACACATGTGCCGATATCGAAATGAAGGTACTTGTTGGCTATCTTCGCCAATATATCCAAGCCTCCCGTGGATGCGTTGATGCGAAACTCTATCGCCTGGCATATCGACAGCAGGAAAACAAAGCATACGAGGTCGAACCATACATCGCCCATCCCTAAACCTGCCGACATTACGGAGTCTTTCACCTGCTCCAGCACATTCCCTGCGCGGTCAAGCAGATAAGGATTGCCGTGCATATCCAACACTGTCTCACCTGCCTGCAACTGCGCTTGTACAGCATCGTTCTCTACCATGCGGTGTGTCAGATTCGTATAAGGAAAGACCCTGTCCCATACTTGGATAAGCGGTCCCAGGATCATCGCCGTATAGACCGTCTTTGCCCCGAACTCATTGCCAATCAGCAGAAAAGCCATAATCAGCAAAAAAGCATTGATACCCATCACCCAATACGACAACGTATCCGCATTACCACCAATCAACGTATTGAAGATGATACTCAGTCCGGAGATAGTACCTACAATAATGTGACTCGGAATAAGGAAATAATACACCGCCGCCGCACCCAGCACCATGCCAAACGTCATCACTACTAACTCTTTCCAAAACTTACGCGTATGGAGCGTATGCCAAAAAGACTTGGCAAACTCTTTCCAATAGATAGCAGTGAAATACTGCCGCAAGTGTTGTGTTTCCATGGTTATTTAGTTGTTTTCCCTCATCACAAACCTCGCCGTGCGGCGTGTAGTCTGGCTGAGGAGTATAGTTCTTCCCTGTGTCTCGTGTGCGATAATCTCCGGCGTTGTACCTCTAATCGTCAACAAGGACAAACCCTCGTTGTAGGTTACCAGATAGTCTTTCGAGAGCTGCCGTATAGCCTCCTCTACATAGCGTGAGCTATCTACACAAACGGAGATAGTAACTGCTGACGACTGTATGAGCGACACACGCAAGCGGTGGTGGCGGATACAATCGAAGATGCAACTCAGGCTCTCCTCCAACACAAACGCAAAATCTTTCGCCCGCATCGTAATCAGAATCTGATTCTTACGCCATATATATACCGGCACTTGTATCGGTCTCTTCACCTCCGCACTGATAACCGACCCTGCGGCTGTAGGCTCTGCAAAGGGCTTGACATACAAGGGTATGTGCTTGTTCTCCAACGGACGTATCGTCTTCGGGTGAATAATCTGCGCACCTGAGTAGGACAACTCTACGGCATCGTTGTAAGATAACTCAGGGATAAGCACCGTATGCTCCACTAATCGCGGATCGGCATTCAATATACCGGGCACGTCTTTCCATATGGTAACCGACTCTGCATTCAGAAAATTACCCAAAAGAGCCGCCGTATAGTCGGAGCCCTCGCGCCCCAATGTGGTACGCTTTCCTTCTGATGTACCTCCGATAAAACCCTGTACAACCAATACTTGCTTATCCGTCTGCCGAACAGCCGCTTGCAATGCAGCCGCCGAAGACTCCATGTCCACGTTGGCATCCCGATAGGTAGCATCCGTGCGCAACAAGTGAGTCATATCGAGCCACGCACTATCTACCCCAACCTTACGGAGATAAGCGTTGACAATAGTGGTAGATAGCAATTCACCCCAACTGACCAATTGGTCGTAGCTCATATCGTAGCAGTCGGGATTCGCCGACGCCGGCATATCGGATAGCGGCAGGATGTCCGCCGAAAGCCCCAAGGCAGTCAATACCGAGACGTGGTATTGCATGAGTGCCGCCCATTGGGCAGCCGCCGCATTATCATCCCCCCGCAACTGCGCATCGAGAATACTCTCCAGCGCATTGGTAGTCTTCCCCATAGCCGAAACAACGACCAACAGGTGCTCCGTCTTTTCCATAGAGACAATACGCGCCAGATTGCGGATACCGTCTGCATCCTTCACCGAAGCTCCACCGAATTTGAATACTTTCGTCGCCATGAGGAAAGGCATTGTTTAGTATAGATTAGCCATACGTATAGCCGTTACAGCCCCTTCTACGCCCTTGTTTCCAAGGCGTCCCCCCGCGCGGTCAAGCGCCTGCTGCTTATTCAGCGTAGTCAGCACAGAGAACACAATGGGTACGTCTCCTTGCGCATTGAGCATAGTAACCCCTTGGGTAACAGACTGGCATACATAATCGAAATGCGGCGTATCGCCTTGGATAACGCAACCTATAACCACGATAGCATCCATATCCGCATACTCGTGGATAACACGAGACGCAGCATACGTCAACTCTACCGTGCCCGGTACGTGCACCACTACGATATTGTCCTCATCCACACCATGGTTCCTAAAGGTATCTATCGCCCCTTGTGCCATAGCGTAGGTGATTTCTGCATTCCAATCTGCAACAATAATCGCATAGCGCTGACGTTTCAGTACGTCAGCGCTAGGCAATGTATTAGCATCATATTGCGATAAATCCGTAGTCATTACTTCGAAGTAATTGCAATGTACTTGTCAATATCCTGTGCTTCTGCGGAAGCTGGATAGTCGCTCTTAATAGTCTCAAACGCCTTGTTAGCGGCTTTGTTGTTGCCTTGCTCCATATAGACAAAACCTGCCTTCTTGAGACTCATAGGCGCAATAAGATCATTGCCCGACTTAGCCGCCTTCTCAAAAGCAGCAGCCGCTTTGCCATACTCCTGCATCTCTACATAAGCGTCTCCCAACAGCTGCAACGCTGCAGGCGCAATAGTAAGGTCTTTTGCCGAAAACTTCTTCAGATACTTAGCCGCATCTTCGTATTCGCCAAGCTGATAGTAGCATATACCTGCATACAAAGCAGCCAGCTTTCCAGGCTGATAGAGCTTATAAGAATCGGCAATCTCCTCGAAACCAAGGCACTCAGCATCGTCTCCGTTAAGCGCCTTCTCGAAGTCGCCTTGCATAAAATAGACAACCGCCTTTGCATTTTCGTTGCTTGCCTCCACCGCTTTGGGCTTGAAGACATACTGATTCAAGGCGATAACACCGAGAATGACCGCTGCCACCGCAACGATACTCCACGACAATACAGCAGAGTGTTTCTCAATCCATTGCCCCGTAGTGGACAATGCTTCATTGACTTCCTCAAGGTGCTGATCCTCTTTAGTAAACTTTTCTTTCTTTGCCATAATGTATAGATATTTAATATTATTCGTTTGTCTATGCGGCAGACGCCGTTGCCAAGCGCATCCTTCCGCCATTCCTCCTCTATTTTCCCACCTCCAATAATTGCGCAAAGGTACAACATTTTTGGGATATGTACAAACTTATTCACCAAAAAACAACGTTTTCCCTACTTCTGCCCGCTCGCAGAGCCACGGGAAGCAGCGCATCCGTAGCACATTCGAGGGTATTCATAGCGTATCCAGAGCGCATTTTATCGGTAATGGCAGCAGAAATCACCCAATAATCACCTACAATTGTCAGCAGGAAACAGGCACAAAAAAAGTGCCGTACAACATTTACTCGAGAAAACTCCTAAGAATAGGATTTGGGGTTTGCCTTTTTCTTTGTAATCCGACTACCTCATTCGCTACGATATTTCTATCGGTCACGGCGTAGAGTATCGGCACGCCATCGGTCGGACATTGACCCCGGTCAATTTTTTGTGTTGAGTTTTCCGGTCTCTTTGTTGTACGGCACCGGTATGTTCTCTTGTCTTATATCTCCTTTTGCATTATCTCGTATGCCATCCCAGCGTCAGGACAATACGATGTGTCTGCGTCTGTACATCGTACGGGTTTGCCAATTCATGGGGATAGATATGCGTGCGCTGCAAACATAGCTGATATGCTAACTGCGCAATCATGCTTTTTCCGCGGTAGCCAATTCCTGCGCTAATATATTGCGAACTGAGTAGATTCTGAAAATTAGTATCTGTTCGTACAGAATTTATACCATGCTCATATATGACATCTTCCTTGAGAAAAGAGGACTCATACACATATCCTGCGTTGATAAACAGCCTGCTAACGGGCACTACCTCCAAGCCGACACGGAGACTATGCACATCATCTATATCCTTGGCATGCAGATAGTCGTACTGGAACGAGAGCAAACCGTACTGACGAAGTTGGAAAGCCACGCCCATGCTGCTACGCAAAGGCATATAAATCCTATTGCCGGAAGACGAGAAAGACGGTGTAGGTGATAGGCGCACCGAATCGGTAAGCGCACTAAGGTCCCCCGAACTCTGCACCGACAGAGACGACAAACTCGGCGTTTGGAAAGAAGCACCCAAACGCAGGCAACGAACAGGGTGATAGATGACGCCTATACTTCCGTTAATCCCTACTCCACTCATTATGAGCGAAGTTTGATTGTACAAATCACCCCGTTTGGCATCACCCGCCAACGTAAACTGCTCGTAATAATCCGCCGACTGCGTATATCGGAACGACAGCATGCGAAGTCCTGCTCCGACGAAGACCCGATTGGAGATATTCATCGCCCAATCGGCCGCATACTCGTTGACATATCCTGATTCGCGTATGTTCAGCTTATTGTCTATCGTGGTATTCGCAGACAGAGGCGTTACCCACTCCTTGGCATCGGGCACTACAGGGTCAATCAGGTAAATATCATACGCCTGATTGCTAAGCCAACCGACATTCTCATTGTTCCAACGGTTCTCCTCGCTCACATCGGTTACCGACAGTCCGTTGGTTGCAAGGCATATCACATCCGCCAATGAAGACTGCTGCCCCTTAGCCGCCACCGATATATCGCGATTATAGGTTCGCAAACGATGATAAGACAGCATGATATTGTTGAAAAGGACTCCCTTGTCGCGGTATTCATTACCAATAGCAAAGACCCATGAGAACTGCGGCGCCATAAAGGAATAGTCATACCCGTTCGCCTCTTGGACAGCACTCCCGAATGCGGCGCTCAGCCGCTGGTCGAAGGAAAGCGAGACCTCCATGCGCCGATAGACTCCCAAGCCTGCGGGATTATCCTTTACCGCTGAAGGGTCCCCTCCGACAGCCGTCATAGCGCCGCCCATCCCAACATAACGCGCCGTTCCTGCCGGTTCCTGCTCACCCAAGCGTTGCAGGTCCTGCGCTACGACGGGCGATAACACCGCCACCAGCACGCCGACAAGTATGTGTTTGGCACTTCTCATTCTACTACCGATGAATCACAGCGCGAACTACCGTATCGCTATGAAGGGTTATTGAATCTTCTATAAACGTAAGCGTTACAGTAACAGGCTCAGCATAGTCGTCCGACACGTAATACGTATTGCTTCGGCTATCAGCAGACTTATCAGCATCCCAATAATACACATCGTCCAGCACGTCATCCGCCTGCAGAGGCGACCAGCAACCCACCGCCAAAGCGATAGTTACCACTAAGACCGCTATGTACCACTTATTCTGCATGCTCTATTAGAATTTGCGGAAACCAATAATCTCCCGAACTTCCTCAATAGTCTGCTCAGCACGCGCGCGCGCGCATTCCGCGCCATGCTGCATCACCTTGGCAAGATACGCATCGTCACTACGGAACGCCAATATCTTCTCTCGAATCGGTGCACAGAAAGCGTTGATATCATGCGCCAACTGCTTCTTCATATCGCCATAGCGAATCGCCATATTGTTGTATTGGTCGTTGAAATAGTTGTATGTTTCCGGCTCGGAAACAAGCTCCATCAGCGTAAACAGATTGGCAATAGGCTCAGGTTTCTCCTGATTGAGCATAGTAGGACCGCTGTCCGTCACCGCCTTCATCACCTTCGACTTGATAGCAGCCTCGTCGTCGCACAGATAGATAGCATTGCCTTCGGATTTGCCCATTTTCCCCGTACCATTCAATCCAGGCACCTTGACCGCCTTTTGATTGAAATAGAACGACTCAGGTTCCTTGAAATACTCTACGTCGTATATACGGTTGAAGCGGCGCGCAAAGAGGCGAGCCATCTCCATATTCTGCTCCTGGTCTTTGCCCACGGGCACTTTATCCGCCTTGTGCATCAAGATATCCGCCGCCATAAGAGAAGGATAGGTCAGCAAACCTGCATTCACATTATCGGGCTGCTTGCGCACCTTGTCCTTAAAGCTCGTTACGCGCTCCAGCTCACCCAAATAAGCGTTCATATTCAGGTACAAGTACAACTCCAGCACCTGCTTCACATCACTCTGCACATATAGAGGTGCTCTCTCCGGGTCGATACCGCATGCCAAATACTCAGACAAGATAGTCTTAGCCGACTCGCGGATATTCTCGGGCTTCGGGTGAGTCGTCAGCGAATGCCAATCGGCAATAAAGAACATACAATCATACTCATCCTGCATCTTCACAAAGCTCTTTACAGCTCCGAAATAGTTTCCCAAATGCAAATTGCCCGTCGGGCGAATACCACTGATTACTCTTTCCATAACTTGTATTACAATTATCTCTAAATAAACTACTCTTGCACTACTCCAACGTATCGATAGGCAAAGTACGATTTATACGCTGGTCCAACGCTGTAAGCGTCTCCGTATTAGCGACGCCGGGGATTTCCTGAATCTTAGAATTGAGCAACTCCATCAAATGCTGGTCATCACGCGCGTAGAGCTTAATCAACATAGAATACGCCCCGAGCGTGAACTGCGTCTCAACAACCTCAGGCACTTTCTCCAACTCTGCGTTAACCGATTTGTACATGGATGCTTTAGACAGAATAATACCGACATAGACGCACAACTGATAGCCCAACATCTTAGGATTAACCTGATAACCGGAACCGATAATAACCCCCGTATCGAACATCTTTTGCACCCGTTGGTGGACTGCCGCACGGCTTGCACCGCATATGTCGGCAACCTCCTTGAAGGGAATACGCGCATTCTTGGTAATGACACTCAGTATTTTGCGATCCAACTCATCTATTTTTTCCATGTTGCTTAGTGTTTTATTTTATGGTAATGGATATACAAAAAGTGTACCTTTTGTCAGAAAAACCTCTACTTTTGGTGCAAAAGTACAACTTATCTTGGATATATGCAAATTTATATGTACTTTTGCCTATCTTTTTGTTATTTCTACAATTAAGCATCTTTTTCTGTACATATGACCATATACGATTATATAGAGCAACATTCCAGTCCCGAAAGCGAGACCCTGCAATTTATTACCCGGGATACCAACCTGCACGTCCTAAATCCGCACATGCTTTCGGGGCAGGTACAGGGCGTGTTCTTATCCATGTTAAGCCGGATGATTCGTCCGTTGCGCATCCTTGAATTAGGGACGTTTACTGGATATTCCGCACTATGCCTTGCCGAAGGATTAGCTGCAGGCGGGGAACTCATCACCATAGAGCACAATGACGAACTGGAGGACACTATCCGCCGCAACTTCTCGCTATCGCCCCTCGGAGATAGAATAGAGCTGCTCATAGGAGACGCCAAAGCTTTGCTCCCGCACATGGAAGAAGAGAGTTTTGATTTGGTCTTCATAGACGCAGACAAACGCGAATATACGGCGTACATCGACTTGGTTTATCCGTTGGTAAGAAAAGGGGGCTGGATATTAGCGGATAACACCCTATGGGACGGGCACATCATCGACCCTGCCTATGACAAGGATGCACAAACGTGCGGTCTGCGTAGGTTCAACGACCAAGTAGCCTCCGACCCGCGTTTCCGACAAGTAATACTTCCCTTGCGCGACGGACTAAGCATCATCCAAAAACTCTAACGAGGACACGGCAAAAAAGCTCCAAAAACAGTTTATAAACGGTTTATAAAGCGTTTATAAACGATTTTTTACGGCAAGAGTCGCAGTTCTACCCGCCGGTTCAAGCGACGCCCTTCCTCCGTATCGTTGGTAGCACGGGGATATTTAGCCCCTGCACCGACAGCCCGAATGTCCTCCAACGGACACCCCTGCTCAACCAAATAGTCGCGCACCGTCCGGGCACGGGACTCGGATAACTCAAGATTCCACGTTTCTGAACCGGTGTTGTCAGTATGCCCGCACAACTCTACACGGAAATGGTTGCTGAGGATGATACGTACCAGCCTTTGCAACTCGGGAAGAGATGCCGGCTGTATAACAGCACTATTGGTATCGAAGAAGAGATTATTAATAGTTACAGAACTTCCCTTCTCCAGCATTGCGCGATAGGACAGCAACTCTATATTTTCCGTCACCTGCACCATAGTATTCGCCTGCGTCAAGTCGATAGATGCCGCTATAGGATAGTAGCGCTCGTCGTCCACATAGTAGGCATAGCGTTTGCCGAGAGGCAGAACCACGTAGTAGGCACCGTTTGCCGGGTCGGAGAAAGCTTCGCCCAACGACTGCCCCGTTTCCATATCTTCCCAGCGGATGGTGGTATGTACGATTTGCCCCGTTTCATCCCTGATTATTCCCCCTATAGTAGCTACCGACCGCGGGCGTACAGCCGCGGGCAGCTCCATACGGTAGATATCATGTTCGCCGTGCCACTTGCGCGCATAGAAAGCTTGCGTACCGTCTGTAGAAATCTTGTACCAGCAATCATCCCCCGTCGTATTGACAGTGCGCCCTATATTACGGGGGACAGACCACTCCGTCCAGCTATCTTCCCGCAGGCGAGTAGATACAAAGACGTCCAATCCACCCAAGGTGCCGTGCGCATCGGAGCAGAAATACAGCGTCTGCATATCGGGATGCAAGAAAGGAGAGCGCTCCATACCCGAAGTATTGATAGCAGGACCGACAGAGAAAGGCTTTCCCCAATGCCCCATACTGTCACGCAAGGACACGTAGATATTCAGAGAAGGTCGCTCATCGTTGTCCGCCGCGGCATAGGCAGCAAACAGCAACGCCCGTCCATCGCTACTCAGCATAGCATCCGCCTGCCACGTACTAATCTGCAAGGATTCAGGCAGGTTCAGAGGACTACGCCAGCCATACGCCGTCTTCTGCGTCATCATCAGTTTCCCATTGGAAAACATCAGCATCGTTGTACCATCCACCGACAGCGCAGTTGGTGCCTCATGCTTCGTGGGAGAAGAAAGCGCATCGACCCGTTGCGCCGTATTCCAAGTTCCTGCCTCATTCTTACACGACCTGTATATATCTTCGCTACCGCCGGTATGCGGTCCACGACGCACAAAATAAAGCGTCCTTCCGTCAGCAGAAACGGTAGGCGAATACTCTTCGTTATCAGGCGTATTGATAGCATGAGGGAACGGTACTGGTTGTACATCCGCATCTTCTACGGACAATACCCGCAGGAGTTCCCTATATGCCGGATAGTCACAGAAATCCTCCCGCCATTGTTCTGCCTCGGTCAATGCTTCCTGCCAACGGGCTGCATCGATGTAGGGCTTCAACTTCTGCACCAGAAGGCTATACCTGTCCTGAGGAGACATGGACACTTTCTGCGGACGCGGAGAAGACATCACGTCCGCTATACCGACAAAAGTCATGAGCAGTAACAAACATATTGCAGCACTCCGTCTCATCATCAGCCACAAAAGAATATGATTAGCAGTTGCCCCATCATCACCCGAAGGAAGAGTGTAAACGGATATACCGTTGCGTAGCAAACGGAGGCTTGGTCGTTGGTATTAGACAAGCTCTCCGCATATCCCAAAGCAGGGGCGGCGTTCATCGCTCCCGTAAGCAAGCCTATAACTTTGAAATAGTTAAGGTGCATGTTCTTATAGGCTATGATACCGATAGTTACAAGAGGGATAATCGTAATAAGAAAGCCGTATAGTATCCACATATACCCACCCGCCAACAGGGTAGGCACAAACTGCTCACCCGCCTCCAAGCCGAGTGCCGCCAAGAACAAGGTAAGCCCTACTTGCCGAAGCATCATATTAGCCGAAGTGGTAGAGAAAGTAATCATATTGTAGTATGGTCCGTAATGCCCGATGAGCAACGCCACTATGAGCGCTCCCCCCGTGAGTCCCAAGCGGAAAGTCTGGTGCAAGCCCGGAATAGGGATAGGCAATATGCCCAGCAATACCCCCATAAAAATACCAAAAAAGATAGGCAAAAGGTTAGGCAAATCCAAGCGTTTCAACTCGTTGCCAAAGGTCTCTGCCACGTGACTTACATCCTCCCTGTCGCCGACAATAATCAAACGGTCGCCCAACTGCAAAACAAGGTCAGGAGTAGCCAAGAGATCGATACCCGCCCTATTGACCCTCGTGACCGTAACATGATACTGCGAACGCAAGTTAAACGACGATATACGTTTCCCGTTGCACTCGGGGCGCGTTACTGCTATACGGCGCGATATAAGGTGTGTCGAGCTCTCCCGACTGGAAAAACTATAGTTCTTGAGCGTTCCGAGCAGTCGCAAAGAGTTGAGATGACGCTTATCTGTCAGTACGCGGATAACATCCCCATTGCCAAACACCGTTTGCTCGTTGATAAGCTCATCCCGCCCATCCGGACGGATAACCCTACTGAGCACTATCTCGCGCACAGGGACCAACTCGCGAAACTCGCTAAGCGTCATAGAAACAAGTTGCGGGTTGCTAAGCGTAATATCCACGCACACGGGTTTCTCCGCTTCTTCCGAGCTCTCTTGTTGCAACTTCTTCTCTTCTTCCGGCAACTGCACTCTACACGACAGGCGTATGACCTCAAACGCCATGATAATACCCACAATAGCCAAAGGATAAGCGACCGCATAGCCGGTTGCAATAGTAGGAGATATATAGCCTATAACATCGCTACATGCCTGCTGCACAGCCGCTAAGGCAGGGGTACTCGTCGTCGCACCCGCCAACACGCCCGCCATCGTTGCCATATCCTCGCCCGTAATATAGTGTATCGCTACGGCGCATGCACATCCAAGCAGGACTATAGCAAGCGCCAACATATTCATTTTGAGCCCTCCTTGTTTGAACGGGGCAAACGAGGGTCCGACTTGCAAGCCCATACTATAGACAAAAAGAATAAGTCCGAAATCGTTTGCAAACTGAGCTATGTCGTGATTGATAGATATGCCCAAAGCCGACATGGCAATACCGACGAAGAGTACCCACGTCACCCCCAACGAGAAATGCTTGATACGGGCATGCTCACCCAGCCACAAGCCCACGGTCATCACCAGCGTAAGCAGCAATATGGATTGCGTAATCGTCGGTGTAAGTATAAAGTGCAACATTTCTTCCATTTTGTTACTGTTTCAGCCGTTTTGCTTTCTTTCCGCGTTCCTGTCTGTGAGCCGTTTTTCAGCAGCCGTTGAGCCGACGTTGCCGAGACATTAGCCCGTTTCCAAAAATATCATTTTGTCATTTCTCCGCCTTTTCCATCCGTCTGCACATGCCTATCATCGCTTTCATGCACGCGCGGTCGGTCACCTGCTCGCGCAGTTTGCCTAATTGGAGACACTCCGCGGAACTCCCCGCGGGGGTCGCCCAGCCTATCCACACCGTTCCCACAGGCTTCTCCGCACTGCCTCCGTCCGGTCCCGCTATGCCGCTTGTCGCGATAGCGTAATCCGTGCCGAGCAGCCTGCGAACTCCTTCCGCCATCTGCAAAACCGTTTCTTCGCTCACCGCGCCGTGCGTTTTCAGCGTCTCCGGCGAGACTCCCAACACATTCACTTTCACCTCGTTGGCATATGCTACCACCGAACCTTTGTAGAACGCACTGCTGCCCGCGTGCTTGTTCAGCAGCGCCGCCAACTTGCCGCCCGTGCAACTCTCCGCCGTGGCTATCGTCTGCCCCCGCTGCTTCAGCATTTCCCCGATATGCACTTCCAGCGGCACATCGTCCGTCTCCACCACATACTCGCCAATCAGCGGCAGCAGCAGCCCTATCTGACGGTCTATCTCCTCCTCCGTCGCCTCTCCGTAACTGCTCAACCGCAGCCGTATCGTGCTGTCCTTGGGCAGATAGGCAAGGTGTATCGACTTCGGCAGCGCGTCTTCCCACGCCTCAATGCGTATTGCCAATCCCGACTCCGAGATGCCGCTCACGAGAATCGTGCGGTGGATGATGTCGTGCTTGCCGTCGCCCTGCATGTAGCGTTGCAGATACGGCAGAATCTGTTCCTCCATCCCCGTCATCATCTCGTAGGGCACACCGGGCATGGACGCCAATACCTTTTCCCCTTTGTGGAATACCATCAGCGGCGCGCTCCCCACCCTGTTCGGCAGAATGTCCGCATCCTGCGGCACCTGCCACTGTGTGGCGGTCAGTCTGTTCAGCACATCCGGTCGTTTGTTGTACAGTTCGCAAATGTGCTCCCGTACTTGCTCACTCTCCACCAGCGTTGTACCGAAATACTCGCACAGCACGCCTTTTGTTATATCGTCCTTCGTCGGACCCAGTCCGCCCGTAGTCAGCACTATATCAGCTCGTTGCATCGCCTCGTCAATAGCGGCAAGGATATGCTCGCGGTCGTCATGGATAGAGGTAACCTGATACAGTTCAATCCCCGCCTCGTTCAGTTTCTCCGCCATCCACGCGGAGTTGGTGTCCACCACCTGCCCTATCAGCAGTTCATCCCCAATGGTAATTATTTCTGCACGCATATAGCATTATTGTTTTATTTCCCGCATTGTTTCTTCCACTCCTCGGCGGTCAGGCAGAGTTCGTCGTACCACTCTTGTCCGAAGCGGCGGACAAGCGGCTCCCGAAGAAACTGATAAATAGGCAGATGCAGTTTCTTTCCCAACTGCCGTGCGCAGTGGCAGATGTCCCACCGCTGGTACTCCAAGCCTACCATATCCCCCACTTTCGACAGCCGTATCGGGTACAGATGACAGGATATGGGTTTCTTGAAGTCAATCTTCCCCGCGTTGTATGCTTTCTCTATCAGGCAGTAGCACCAGCCGTTGTGGTCCGTGCGCGAGAAGACGCAATCCTTGCCGTTCACTATCGACGTCACGCGCTCCCCGCTCGGGTCGTTGTACGCCACGCCCTGCTGCTCCACCACCGCCCGCGCCTCTTTGGTCATCTCCGGCAGCAGTATCGGCAGTATCTCCTGTATCTTCCGCTCCTCGTCCGCTTCCAGCGGCGCGCCCGCATCCCCTTCGATGCAGCAGCGCCCGCGGCACTTCTCCAAGTCGCAGCAAAACTCCTTCTCCAAGATGTCCAGACTGACCAATGTGTTCTGTATCAGAAACATACGCCTTCCACAAATATCTTGATACCTATCGCAATCAGAATGAGTCCGCCCAGCATGCCCACGTTGAAATGGAACTTCGCGCCGACCGTTTTGCCAATCCAATATCCCATAACGGCGAACAGGAAACTGACCAGCGCAATCACGCCTATCCCTATCCACAGCCGTTCGGGCACAGGAATGAAAATCACGCCCGTCGCCAGCGCGTCAATGCTCGTCGCAACGGCAAGCATCACCAGATTCTTCAGCGAGAAATCCGCCTCGTGCGGCTCTCCGTCTTTGCCGTGCACGCTCTCCCAAATCATCTTGCCGCCCAAGAACGCCAGCAGAAACAAGGCTACCCACGGCGAGTAACGCGAGAAGAAGTCCGCAAACAGCGTACCCGCAAAATAACCAATCAGCGGCATTCCGCCTTGGAACACTCCGAAAAGCAATGCCATCAATCCTGCTTTCAGCCACGTTCCCTTCCCCGCTGCGCACTCTCCCGCTGCCAGTCCCTGCGACACCGACACTGCAAAGCAGTCCATCGCCAAGCCGATGGCAATCAGTATGATAGAGATTATATCCATGGTACGGCGTCAGTGTTTCGTGCGGTACTTGGCGCTGACTTTGCCCTTCGCGATATTGCCTAATTTGTTCTTGCAGAACTGACGCCGTATGGGCGAAATGCGGTCGGTGAACACATGCGCCTCAAGATGGTCGTATTCGTGGAGTACAATGCGCGCTGCGAAACCGCTCAGCGTTTCCGTATGCTCCTTGAAATCAATGTCTTGGTACTTTATCGTTATCGTCTCCGGACGCACCACGTTCTCCGAAATGCCCGGCAGCGAAAGGCATCCTTCCGCAAAAGAGACAGTCTCTTCGCTCTCCTCCATAATCTGCGGATTGACAAACACTTTCTTAAAGTCCTTGCACTCGGGGAAGTCCTCCGCCAACTCCGTTCCGTCCACGATAAACAGACGCTTCGACAGCCCTACCTGCGGCGCTGCCAGCCCGCATCCTTCCGCCGCGGCAAGCGTTTCCCACATGTCCGCAACCAACTGTTTCACATCCATCTCGCCCTCGGCGATGTCCTCTGTTGCTCGCCGCAAGACGGGATTGCCATATAAGTAAATAGGTAGAATCATATCTGATTTTTAATTAATGTTTGATTTTTAATTAGTAATTAGACCGCTCACGCTGTTTGACATTTGATTACCAATTATCCATCACAATTTGCCTCCAAGTAGCCCTCCAGTATGATACAAGCTGCGAGGCGGTCCACTTGGCTTTTGTCCTGCCTCGTCTTTTTCTTCATCCCCCCTGCTATCATCGCCCTGTGCGCCAGCACGGACGTGAAGCGTTCGTCATAGTAGGTTATCGGTTTGTCGGGGAAAGCCTGCCGAAACCTATCCACAAAGGGGCGGATATAGTTCATCGATTCGCTATCTTCCCCATTCATCTGCCGCGGATGCCCGATAACCACCTCATCTACCGTCTCGCGGGCAAAATAGCCCCGCAACCACTCCAGCAGCTCTTTTGTATCGACAGTAAGCAAGGGATTAGCCGTTATCCGGAGCATATCCGTAACGGCTAATCCTGTGCGTTTCTTACCAAAATCTATGGCAAGTATTCGTCCCACGCTTACAAGCTATTGATTTTCTCGTTCATAGCGTCGTACTCCGCCTGCATATCGAAGCGATAGTAGAGCGTGCGAAGCGTAACCATATACTCGCGGTTGTCGGGAGCGAGCTGATGCGCTTTCTCGAAATACGGAAGAGACTTCTTGAACATCTCGTTCATATCCTCGAGTGCTTTCTTATACTCCTTCGCGTCCGATATATAGGCAGCGTCTTCGTTCATCTTGACCGCCTGGTTATAGAACACACGTCCGCGCCCTGCTTCTGCATCCGCCATCGTCGGGTCGAGCTCCAAAGCGCGCTCGTACCCGCTCATAGCAATATCGAAACTGCCTTGGTTAGCCTCCAAGTTACCCTTGATAAGGTAGTACTGCGCCACGTTCGGTTCGCGCTCGATAGCCTCAGCCAGGTAGTTGATAGCCTCCTTCTCCTGACCGGAGAAGATATAGTAGTTGATGAGGTTCTGCAAGAACCACGGTTCTTGCGGGAAACGCACCACAGCGTCTTTCAGTACGCGCACGAAATTAGCGGTATCTTGTACGTTCACATACTCCTGATAGAGGAACTGGTTGACCGTAATCGCCTCGTACTCACCGTCCTTCATCTCTTCGAGCAACGCGATAGCATCCGCATGCTGCTCCGCCTGAATAGCGAAGATAGCCGCATAGTACTTGTACTGGCTGTAGATAGTATCGCGAGGCATATCCTTTTGGAACTTCTCGTCCTGCATCATCGGCATATTCGGGATATTGAGGTGGCGCATGAAGACCGCATAGGCATTCGCGTAGTCCCTCTTCTCGTTGAGATATACACCGTACTTGACAAGGTCTTGCCCTTTGTAGTACTCCAGCAATTTCTTCTGGACATTAGCGTAGGTTTTCTTGTCTGCCATGACCTCTTTGCCTTTCTTGTCGAGCACCATCGTCGATGCCATATCGGTAGCCGTCATCCAGTAGTCATAGCTCTCAACGACAGCCATACCCGCCTTCTCCTCATCAACGGGCTGACCGATATATTGCTTAGCAAGTTCTCCCTGATTCTCCTGATAACCAATGAGTCCGGCTACGTACCATGTATCTGCCAGGTTCTTGGTCTCCTCGTTCTGCAAAGCGTCGCTGATAGCTGCGCGCGCGCCGAGGAAGTCGGGCATCTCTTGCAATGCAAGGTTTTTCGCTTTCTTTACATTGGCTTTCTGTGCGAAGCAGCCAGCACTTATCAGCACCAATGCTGCCAGAACTAATGTTTTTTTCATACTATTGTTGATTTACGTTATTTATTCGTTGGTCGTTTCGGGTTGCTCCTCCGCGGGCTCTGCGGCACCTTCTTCGGAAGCGGTCTCTTCCTCCTCCTTCGGCACGATACATCCGAACATCAGAGTGTCGTTGCGCTTCTGCAACTCAATGAGTTTGACTCCCTGCGTAGCACGTCCCTGCACGCTAATGGTATCCACCGCCATACGGATAGCCGTGCCTGCCTTGGTAATCAGCATCAGGTCGTCGGCATCGGTTACTGCATCAATACCTATCAAATTACCCGTTTTCTCGGTGATATTAAGGGTTTTAACGCCCTTTCCTCCACGGTTGGTAATACGATAAACAGGTTCGCCGTTCTCATCGTCGAGCAAGGTGCGCTTGCCGTATCCGTTCTCGGAGATGACGAGCACCGTCTTGTCTGAATCAGGTTCTACACAAATCATGCCAACTGCGCGGTCGTTGGCATCCTCGTCCAACTTAATCGCGCGCACACCGCTTGCGCTACGTCCCATCGGGCGGACCGTATTCTCGGGGAAGCGGACAACCTTGCCGTTGTGGGAAGCAATCAGCATCTGGCTCTCGCCGTCGGTAAGGGTTACGCTGATGAGTTCGTCGCCCTCGCGCAAGCCCAACGCGATAATACCGTTCGCACGCGGGTGGCTGTACGCCTCGAGCGTCGTCTTCTTCATCAATCCGTTCTTGGTAGCAAAGATGAGGTAGTGTTTCTCCACGTACTCCTGGTCATTCAGCCCCTTCACGTTGATGAATGCGCGCACTTTGTCGCCCTTTTGGAGGTTGATCATATTCTGAATAGCGCGTCCTTTCGACTGCTTGTTGCCCTCGGGAATCTCATAAACCTTGAGCCAGTAGAGGCGTCCCATCTCGGTAAAGAACATCATCGTAGAGTGCATAGAAGCCTGGTGCACGTACTCGATGAAGTCCTGATCGCGCGAAGCGGACGCTTTGGAGCCGATACCACCGCGCGCCTGGGCACGGAACTCGGTCAGCGGCGTGCGCTTGATATAACCGAGGTGAGAGATAGTAATCACCATATCGTCGTCGGCATACATATCTTCGGGATTGAACTCCGTCGCCATCTTCACGATTTTCGTGCGTCGCTCATCTGCATATTTCTCTTTGATTTCCAGCAACTCAGTCTTGATAACATCATAGCGCATCGTCTCGCTGTTGAGCAAATCGTTGAGGTGCGCAATCAGTTTCTCTAACTCGGCGTACTCGGCTTTCAACTCGTCTATCTTAAGACCAGTGAGGGCGCTAAGACGCATATCCACAATAGCTTTCGACTGGAGGTTGTCCAACTCGAAGCGTTTCTCCAAGTTAGTCTGCGCCTCCGCCGGCGTACGGCTGGCACGGATGATACGCACAACCTCGTCGATATTGTCCACCGCGACAATCAAGCCCTCCAAGATATGTGCGCGCTCCTCGGCTTTGCGGAGCTCGTAGCGCGTACGGCGCGTAACGACCTCCATACGGTGCTCGATAAACGCGCCAACCAACTGCTTGAGGTTCAGGAGCATCGGGCGTCCCTTGACCAAAGCGATATTGTTGACTGCGAACGACGACTGGAGCGCCGTGAACTTGTACAACTTATTCAGCACCACTTGCGCGTTGGCGTCGCGCTTCACGTCTATCACGATACGGATATCGCGCTTCGACTGGTCGCTGATGTCTGCGATACCTTCTATCTTCTTGTCGCCTACGAGTTCGGCGATATTCTTCACCAAATCCGATTTTACAACGCCATACGGCAGCTCGGTAATGATAATCTTCTCGCGCCCGTTGTCCTCTGTCTCAATATCGGCGTTCGAGCGGATAACGATACGTCCGCGCCCTGTCTCAAAAGCGTCTTTTACGCCCTGATAACCGTAGATAGTACCGCCCGTCGGGAAGTCCGGCGCCTTGATGTACTCCATCAGTTCATCTATCGTAATCTCCGGCGTCTCGGGGTCGGCAATGCGCGCCTCGGTGTTCTTGATGTACGCCACACAGCCGTCGATAACCTCGCCCAAGTTGTGGGTCGCCATGTTGGTCGCCATACCCACAGCAATACCGCTTGCGCCATTGACCAGCAGGTTCGGGAAACGGCAAGGAAGGACTACCGGTTCGCGCAAGGTATCGTCGAAGTTGAGCTGCATGTCCACCGTGTCTTTCTCGATGTCGCGCAGCATCTCCTCCGCCAACTTGCTCAAGCGCGCCTCCGTATAACGCATAGCCGCAGCGCCGTCGCCGTCCACAGAGCCGAAGTTACCCTGACCGTCCACCAGCGTATAGCGCATATTCCACGGCTGTGCCATACGCACCAGCGTACCGTAAATACTGCTATCGCCGTGGGGGTGGTACTTACCCATTACCTCACCCACGATACGTGCCGCCTTCTTGGTCGGCTTGTCGCTTGTGTTACCCAACTCGTTCATACCGAATAGCACACGGCGGTGTACCGGTTTGAAACCATCTCTCACATCCGGCAAGGCGCGGCTCACTATGACGCTCATCGAATAGTCGATATACGAGGTTCGCATCTCCTCGTCAATCTTCACCGGAATAATTCTGTCGTTATCTACCATATTGTTTAGTTTGTTTTTCTACTGTGTTTTTGAATGTTGTCTGAGTCAGGGCAGTATCTGCGCCCGAATCAGCGGGCAAAGGTACAACAAAATAATGAGATACCAAAGAAAAACGGCGTTTTTTTTCATTAAATTCGTATTTCGACCATCCCCCGACAAAGACATCTGAGAGCGTCAGAACGCAAATAAACCGCCTCTAATCCCATTTTTCCTCCACGCACCATAGTCCTCTCACGCGCCCGCGCAAGCTTTCACCCATATTCCACAGCAATTCAATCAAAGTGTGTACCCTGATTCATTCTTAATTACAAATTACAAATTACTAATTCTTCCTCTCCCTCATCAGCCGCGACAAGACAAATCCCCGCAGCGTCGCGATGGGCTTCGGGTATTGGTTCGGATGCTTCTTCACCTCCGCCTGATACGCGGCAAAATCCGCCTCCCATTGCGCCCGCGTAGCAGCATCATTCAGCATCTCGGGCACTTGCTTTGCAGCCGCCGAGAATGCGTCCACCGTCTTTTGTTTCTCTGCCGACACTATGGGACGCTTCTCGGTCGTCATCGCATACATAAACAGCTTCCCGTTGCGCCGTCTGAATACCATTTGCCCGTCTTTCGACAACTTCCCCGTCAGCATAGCTACGGGGTGCTCAAATTCTACATCTGCCATAACTCAAATATCAAAAAAAATCAATACGATAAGATACAAAAAAACATGTAAAATCCAAATAGAAACGCAATTATTTGGTAGGTACACAGTGGTTTTTATCCTCCTTTCGTGGTGCAACACGAGGGAAAAAGGGGGAGGACGTTAGTCCAAAGGCTATGCAGAGCCCATGCGAGGGCTACGCGGGTCCCAAGATGCTTGCTTGCAATTCCCTACGTAACAGAACGCCACCGCTGCGCTTTGGCGTTTAATACTCCGGGTTTGCTGCGCTTTCGTGTTGCAAACATTCCGCTACGTTCCATTGGTTTGCAACACGAGGGAGAAAAGGGGGAGGACGTTAGCCCAAAGGCTACGCAGAGCCCATGCAGGGGCTACGCGGGTCCCAAGATGCTACGGGGTTGCTACGAGACCTGATCAATAGAAGACTGCTACGGGAAAGAAGATGTGAAAATCTATTTCACGGATACGTTTTGCGGTTGGCAGGAAGGCAACGTGGAGAACTTTAACAAACTCGTCAGAAGATACATACCGAAAGGAACTAATTTTAATACCATTAGTAATCAGAAAATCAAATACATACAGGATAAATTAAATAACAGACCAAGAGAAAAATTGAAGTTTGAAACACCTTTATTTTGCTTTGCTAAACATTTTCACTAACTTTGCAGCTATAAATTGCATTTGCTTCTGGACTCTACATAAGCCTGTTGCAAAGCGGAAAGAGCGCGAAATATGGACAGGCGTTTGGATATGTCAGGAAAAAATAGTACCTTTGCGCGTTATTTTGCGTATATGTGCGCATACAAGACGTATAAAGGACATATTCTCATCGGTTTTCTCCTGTACTGCATGGCAGCGTGGGGAAATGTGTCGTATGATATAACGACGCCGCAAGACACGCTCACAAACGACATAACAGACAGCATAGCGGCAACAGACAGCACAACAAGCTTCACATTGGACAATACAGCCTACGCAGACAGCATAACGGCAACAACTGCCACGCCGCAAAAGAAAAGCCAGATAGAAGCTCCTATTGACTATGTAGCCAAAGATTCCATCGTACTAATGGGCAACGGCGTCGCCCATCTGCACGGCGAAAGCGACGTGAAATACCAGGAGATGGAGCTGACGAGCGAATACATACGCGTGCGTACCGACAGCAACCTCGTGTTTGCCAAAGGCGTATTGGACACCGTGGAAAACGAGTGGATAGGCAGACCCGTTTTCAAGGACCACAACGACAGCTACGAGTCGGACGAGATAACCTACAACCTGAAAACGCAGAAAGGCTTCATCCGCAAGGTCATAACCGAGCAGGGAGAAGGGTTTGTCGTAGCCGACAAGACGAAAAAGACAGAGGGCAACACGATGATGATGGGGGGCGGCAAGTACACGACTTGCGACCAACATGACCACCCGCACTTCTACCTCAAGATGACCAAAGCCAAGGTCAAGCCCGGCGACTACATAGCTACTGGTCCTGCCTACTTGGTTGTGGGCGATGTACCTTTGCCATTGGCTATCCCGTTCGGTTTCTTCCCCTTTACCAACCAATACTCGAGCGGACTGATAATGCCTAACTTTGGCGATGACGGCACGCGCGGACTCTACCTGAGCGGCTTGGGGTATTATTTCGCCATCAACGACTATATAGACTTGCAGATTACCGGCGACATCTACACCCGCGGGACATGGGCTGTCCGTGCGCAGTCAAGATACGTCAAGCGATACAAATTCAGCGGCAACATCAACATCAACTACCGCAATGATGTAACCGGCGAACGGGACATGCCGGACTATAGCAAAGCGACCAACTTCAGCATCCAATGGACGCATACGCAAGATGCCAAAGCCAATCCGTACAGCACCTTCTCGGCGAGCGTCAACTTCTCAACGAGCGGCTACAACCGCAGCAATATCAACAGCTACTACAACCCGCAACTGAGCTCGGAGAATACCAAGAGTTCGAGCATCAACTACACCCAGCGTTTCCCGGACAGTCCGTGGAGCCTCAGCCTGTCGGCGCAAGTAAGCCAACGGACAAAGGACTCAACACTATCGTTGACCTTACCCGAACTGAGCGTCAACATGAGCCGCATCTACCCCTTCAAACGCAAAAAGCCCGTGGGGAAAGAGAAATGGTACGAGAAAATCAGCATGAGCTATTCCGGCAACGGGCGCATAGCGGTAGATAACATCAAGGAGAAAGATTTTCTGCACTCGAACTTCCTGCGCGACTGGAAGACGGGGCTAAAGCACTCTATACCTATTTCGGCATCGTTTATGCTCTTCAAGTACCTGAGCGTGACGCCTCAAATCAACCTGAACGACAGGATGTACTTCCAGCGGGTTGACCAGACATGGGATGAACAACAGCAACAACTGCAGCGCGATACGACAAACGGGTTTTATAACGTCTTTGATTTTAGCGTAGGCGTATCGTTGTCCACGAAACTGTACGGATTTTATACGCCGTCGAAGAAACTGTTCCCCAATAGCAAGGTGGACAAATTCCGGCACGTGATGACTCCGCGAGTCGGCTTCAGTTACCATCCCGACTTCGGCAAGTCGTTCTGGGGCTATTACGGCTCGTATGACCAGCCCGTCTATGGCACGGATATTGACCCTGAGACAGGAAAAAAGATACAGAAAACAGACGAGGCGGGTAATCCTATGTTCGTACATCAAACCTATTCGCGTTTCCCCAACGGCATATACGGCAACGCCGGACAAGGTGCCGCCGCGACGCTCACGTTCGGCTTGGACAACAACGTGGAAATGAAGATTGTAAACAAAGAGGACACGACCGGCAAGAATCCGTACAAGGTAGTGAGCCTGATAGACAATTTGGGCATAAGCGGGGGTTACAACTTCGTGGCGGATTCGATGAATTGGAGTTTGTTTTCCGTCAATCTGCGTATCAAGATTCCGAAAGTGAATTATACCATCAACCTAAGCGGGCAGTTTGACCCGTATATGTACGAGCTGAATCCGTTGGGTACGCCCGTGCGCACCAACAAACAGTACTGGCACAATGGCCGCTTTCCCCATTTCTTAGGTACGAGTGCCGGTCTGAGCTACACCTTCAACAACCAGACGTTCAAGAAATGGTTCGACAAAGACAAAAAGAAAAAAGGCAACGAAGACGACAATAGTGCCAATTTGGACGACATAACGGTAGGAGACGACGGATTGGCGACCAACGGCAAACTAAACGATAAAAAGAAGGACAAACAGGCAGACGTGGAGGATGGTTATGTCAAGACCGAATACCCGTGGAGTCTGTCTATCAATTACAGCATCAACTACGGCGCAGGGAGTGAGTTTGATTACGACAAGATGTACTACAAAATGCGTCTGACCCACTACCTGAGTTTTTCCGGCAGCTTAGGCTTGGGGCATGGTTGGAAAGTGAGTGCAAGTACGAGTTTCGACTTCCGCGCCAAGAAGTTTTCAAGTGCCAACTTCAACGTCAGCCGTGATTTGCATTGCTGGAACATGACGGCAAGCTTTGTGCCTTTCGGACCGTATAAAAGCTATACATTCCACATCGGCGTAAACGCCTCTATGCTCGCCGACCTGAAATACGACAAATCAAGCACAAGCAGTACAAATGCACGCATAAACTGGTGGTAAACAAAAAATAATACAGATATGAAAATTGAAAATCAGAAAGTAGTAACGGCTATCTACGAGATGTACATAGCGGGAGAGAACGGCGAAGAAATGATAGAAAAGACGACCCCGAAAGCGCCATTGGTATATTGCCAGGGCGAGGGAATGATGTTGCCTAAGTTTGAAGAAGCAATGGCGGGCATGGAAGCAGGCGACAAGTTCGATTTCCGCCTACCCTATCAAGACGCGTATGGCGAATACGATGAGTCAGGACTACGCGAATTGGACCGACGTATGTTCTACAACGGTGACGGCGAATTCGATTCTGACCGCGTATATGTGGGCAACATCATCCCGATGACGACAGTGGACGGGCAGATAGTAAACGCTCAGGTAGTCAAAGTAGCTCCAACCAAGGTTACCATAGACCTCAACCACCCCTTGGCAGGCGAGGATTTGCACTTCGTCGGCGAAGTACTGGAAGTACGTGATGTAACAGAGGGAGAACTGAAAGCCATCCATCACCACCATTGCGGAGGTGGTTGCGGCGGAGGCTGCAATGGAGGCTGCAATGGAGATTGTGACGGAGATTGTGACGGAGAATGCGAAGACGGTTGCTCCGACTGCGACAATCATAGTTGCAGCCAATGCGGCGAACATTAGCACCTACTAAAAAAAGACCGATTATGAGTAATGAAAAGTTGAAGAACACAAAGAAAGACACGGCAACCCCACGATGGTGGAAGACTTTTTTAGGTTGGTTCTGGGGTTTATTTTCTGCGGGTGTGCTAATTGCGGCACTCGTATTGTGGATGATTTCTATCGGCTGGTTAGGCTATCTGCCTCCCTTGCAAGAACTGCAAAACCCCAAGAACCGATTTGCCAGTGAGATCATATCTTCTGATATGCAATCGCTTGGCAGATATTACCGCAAAGAAAACCGCGTTGGTGTACAATACACCGACTTATCTCCGTATCTGATTGATGCCCTTATTGCGACGGAAGATGCACGTTTCTACACACACACCGGTGTGGATTTCAAATCATTTTTCCGCGCGGTACTCAAATTGGGTCGCGCAGGCGGAGGAAGTACGCTAACTCAACAACTTGCTAAGCAGATATGGTCGCCGAGAGCCAGCAATATCTTCGAACGTGCGATGCAAAAACCTATAGAATGGGTGATTGCCACCAAGCTGGAACGTCTCTATTCCAAAGATGAGATTTTGCTGATGTACCTCAACCAATTTGACTTCCTATACAATGCTGTCGGCATCAACTCAGCTTCCCAAGTGTACTTTTCAACTACTCCTAACGAGCTGAAGATAGAAGAAGCCGCTATGCTGGTAGGAATGTGCAAGAACCCATCGCTTTACAATCCTGTCCGGCATCCCGAACGTGCTCAAGGGCGACGCAATACGGTACTGAGCCAGATGTGCAAATACGAGTATATCAGTACCGCCGAGCGGGATTCGCTGCAAGCCCTGCCTTTGGAATTACATTATCGTTCTGTGGACCATAAGCAAGGATTGGCCCCGTATTTCAGGGAATATCTACGCGGCGTCTTGACTGCCAAAGAGCCCAAAGAGAGCAACTATTCCGAATGGAACAAACAACAATATACCATAGACCGATATCAATGGGAGAACAATCCGCTATACGGATTTTGCAACAAGAACACAAAACCGGACGGGTCTCATTATGACCTGTATCAGGACGGATTGCGCATCTATACAACCATTGACTCGCGTATGCAACGCTACGCAGAGGAGGCGGTACAGGAGCACATGTCCACCTTGCAGGCGAGTTTCTTCAAAGAATGCAAGCGCAAGAAAAACGCTCCCTTCTCGCGGTCTATCTCCCAAAGCGAAATAGACGGTATCCTCACCCGCGCTATGAAGCAAACAGACCGCTATCGCGGACTGAAGAAAGCAGGGCTAAACGAGAAAGAAATACGCCAATCGTTTGAGACACCTGTAGAGATGCAGATTTTCTCCTATAAAGGTATGATTGATACAACGATGTCCCCGATGGATTCCATACGCTGGCAAAAATACTTCCTGCGTTGCGGTTTCATGTCGATGGACCCTCATACCGGGCACGTTAAAGCCTATGTAGGCGGCCCCAATTTTGCCCATTTCCAATACGACATGGCTACCATGGGACGGCGACAAGTAGGTTCTACCGTGAAACCCTATCTCTATACGTTGGCTATGGACGAGGGAATGTGGCCCTGCGACAAAGTGGTCAATCAACCTATTACCTTGATGGATGCCAACGGTCGCCCGTGGACACCACGCGACACGCACGACAAGTACAAGGGTGATACTGTTACACTCAACTGGGGATTACAAAACTCCTCCAACTGGATTACGGCATACCTGATGTCGCTCTTTACTCCTGAGCAACTTGTGCGACTAATGCAGTCGTTCGGAATACAAGGTCAGTTAGACCCTGTTATCAGTTTGTGTCTCGGACCTTGCGAAGTTAGCGTGCAGGAAATGGTAGATGCCTATACGGCTTTTATAAACAAAGGCATCCGTATAGAACCTCTCTACGTAACTCGTATTGAGGACAACAGCGGCAACACGATTGCCACGTTTGAGCCCTCTACCGTGGAGATAATCAGCGAAAGTACCTCCTACAAGATGATATACATGCTTCGCAACGTAATAGACCACGGTACGGGTGTGCGGGTGCGTTTCAAATATGGTTTGCGGGCTCCTATGGGCGGCAAAACGGGTACTACCAACAATAACTCCGACGGCTGGTTTATGGGTTTCACACCCTCGTTGGTGAACGGCGTATGGGTTGGCGGAGAAGACCGCGCTATCCACTTCGACAACATGGCAGAAGGACAAGGTGCGTCTATGGCTCTTCCCATCTATGCGCTCTATATGCAAAAAGTATATCGGGATACAACGTTAGGCTATCAGGAAAACGAACAATTCGATATACCGGAATGGTTTGACCCGAACGCCGGTTGCAAAAAGAACTAATATGCGACATTCCTTCAAAATATGCCTTATTGCCCTGTACCTATGCGGTATAGGCTGCGGCGTAGGGCACGCGCAACTCAATACCGACCGTATTACGGCTATCGGACGCAATGCCCTATATTTTGAAGACTACGTATTATCTATCCAGTATTTCAACCAAGTAATCAAACTAAAGCCGTATCTTGCAGAGCCATATCTATTCCGTGCTATAGCCAAGATTCAGCTGGAGGATTATCAGGGTGCTTTGCGGGATTGTAATGCAACCATCGAGCGCAACCCCTTTCTTCCGGGGGCATACTACACCCGAGGGTTCATCTACCGCCAATGCCGCGAATATGAAAAAGCAGAGGACGATTTCACGCAAGCCCTTCGTTTTTCTCCCGAGAATAAGACTTATCTGCTACTGCGGGCAGATGTACGGGCTGCACGCAAAGAATACGCTTTGGCTATGGATGACGTACAAAGCCTGCTACGACGCGAACCGCAGTCAGCTTCCCTTTTGTTTGAGAAAGGAGCGATATGCCTGCACATGCAGGATACCGCCTGCGCGGTAGAAGCCTTCCGACGTACAACTGAGTTGGACACACAAAATCCCGCTAACTGGTCAGCCCTCGGACTAATCAACCTAATGCAAGAGAACGAAGATGACGCCCTGCTCCAGCTCACGAAAGCTATCAATTTAGGTTCCAAATGGGCGGGCGACTATATCAACCGAGGTATTATTTTCTACCATAAGCACAACTACAGAGGCGCTTTGTCCGACTATGACAAGGCGGTAGAATTATCGCCGCAGGATGCCCAATGCTACTACAACCGAGGTGTACTCCGACAAGAGTTGGGCGACTACAACCGTGCTTTGGAAGATTTCTCAGAGGCTATCGGGCTGTCGCCTGAGCGGGCAGAGATGCGTTACCAACGCGGATTGGTAGAACTACAACTGCGGCAATGGGATAATGCGTTGCAGGACTTTGATACCCTAATAGCGCATTACCCCTATTTCCTGCCCTCCTATTATCTTGCCGCACAAGCCCAAAACGCCTTGGGAAACAGCAAAGCAGCATACCTATACCGGCAAAAAGCAAGCGAGTTGGAAGCACAAAAAGACCAAATACAAGCCCAACAAGCTGCTAATCCCAATACGGATGTCCAAATAGCCGAGGCGCAGCCGCAGAAGCGCGACCGCCGCAAGGAGTTCTCTTCCCGTACCGCCCAAAGCGGGAAAGCCGATACGGAAGACGAGCAGAAATACGAATCTGCCACACGGGGTAGTGTGCAAAAACACTATACGGATGTGATTAATGAGCCGAATATCACCCTATCCTATTACGTACAGGAGCAGCCTCTTCGCCCGACCAACTACTACCACCCTGCCGTTGAGCAACTGAACAAACGCAAGCAGCTTCCCTCCCCCCTGCGTTTTACGGCACAGGAAATTGCTCTTACAGCCGATATGGTCAATCATCATTTCACGCAGATTAGCAACTTGAGCAATCGAATCGACCGCTTAACCGGCAATACTGATCGGCAGAACAGCAGCATCTTAGCCAATCTGTATTTCGCCCGAGCGATAGAGTTTGCACTTGTACAAGACTATTCATCCGCTATTGACGATTGTACTCAAGCTGCTAATATGGTTGATAGCGAAACAGAGGCTATTATATGTTTCTGCCGTGCTAACTGGCGCTACAAACTGCTTGACTACCAACGTTCTACGGGAGAACTGCCTGCCGAAGTCGGAATGGACTTCGATATTATGCTGAAGGACTACGACCGCGTTATCCAACTCTTGCCAGATTTCAGTTTTGCCTACTACAACAAAGCGAATATCCTATGTACCCAGCGTAACTGGAAAGATGCTGTTTCAAACTATTCCAAGGCGATTGAAATAGACCCCGAGTTTGCAGAAGCCTATTTCAACAGAGGGCTGACCTTTATCTACACAGGCAAAGTAGAACAGGGGTTGGCGGACCTCAGTCGCGCCGGAGAACTTGGAATATATCAGGCTTATAACCTCATTACTCGTTTTCAGTAACCTTTTAAAACCATTCATAAACCGCTATGAAAAGAACGCTGAGCCTGTTATTTTTGTTGCTGGCTATACTGCCCGCCCATTCGCAATTGCTCTACGAGATAAGCGGACGGAACAGCAGAAGCAAGTCATATATCCTGGCAACTAACCGATATACCGATATTGCTTTCTTGGATACTATTCCCAACCTCTTTCGCGTCTTCGGGAATTGCGACAAAGTCATCACAGAGTTTGCCATGCAGGACTACGAGGCTATAGCCGCCCTCAGGCAAGCCGCCCTGCTCCCCGATTCTGTCCGGCTGAGCAATTACTACACGGATGAGGAATACGAACAAATAGATAATGCCTTGCGCATCCATATCGGTATGGGGTTAGACCGGCTTGCCCGTATGAAACCCGCGTACCTGACGGAAATGTTTCGCGCAGAGTTGATGAAAGAATGGCTGAAATACGACGAGAACAGGTCTGTAGAGACATTTTTTGAAGCTGTCGCTATCGAAAAGAAGATGCCTATCCTGCCCCTTGACGACATCGGCGAAACCATGTACATGCTCTTTGACCGAGAGCCGCTACATTGGCAATGCGAGGAACTCAAGAAGGTAATCGAATACCCCGAACGGGAAGTGAACCTCGAGCGGACGCTCCGTGAGATGTACCGTATGGGGCGGCTTAGCGATATGGCTTTTCTGTTGCTCAGCCCGGACAACCGCACGTCGCTCTCTTTCTCCGATTACAAGGTCTATGCACGCCGTAATGCACAATGGGTCAAGCGGCTCATTCCTTATCTGCAAGAGGGTTCTTGTTTTATCACACTCAACGCCGTTTTCTTAGGTGGAGACGAGGGACTGCTGGCACAGCTGCGCGCCGCAGGCTATCGTGTACGCCCCGTCAACCGGCTCGGCGTCAAAAGGTAGGTTCATTATTCATAACGTAAGTTCAATCTAACATCGTGGTGCAAACCAATGGAGCCTCAGCGAAATGTTTGCAACACGAAAAGCGCAGCAACCGCGGGGGGGGAACATTGGAGCATAGCGGAGATGTTCTTTCCCGTAGCGGATTGCAAGCCGGTGGCGTTCTGCCACGTAGGCTATTGCAAATAGTGTGTCCGCATGGCTCCTCGTGGTGCAAACCAATGGAGCGTCAGCGTAATGTTTGCAACACGAAAGGCGCAGCAACCCGAATATCTAACAGCCCTTCGGGCGGTCAAACAGTCGCAGACGGTCAAGTAGTGCAAACGGTCAAACAGCGTAGCGGTCTTCAGTCTTACAGTCCTCGTGGTGCAAACCAATGTAGCGTTAGCGTAATGTTTGCAACACGAAAGGCGTAGCAACCGCGGAGGGTTTAACATCGGAGCGCAGCGGAGATGTTCTTTCCCGTAGCGGATTGCAAGCGATCAGGTCTCGTAGCAACCCCGTAGCATCTTGGGACCCGCTTGGGACCCGCATAGCCCCTGCGTATCCTCTGCGTATCCATTATATATGACAACCGCATCAAAATTGTCGTTTTGACGCGGTTGACCAATCCCGAAAGTGAGAGTCAGATGAGAGTCCGATAAAACAGACTTTCTATTTTAGCGCATTATAGTATGCATCACTCACGGGCTCCTGCCATTCGTTGAACGCATCCTCTTTCTCTGCCACATGGAGTGCCAAGTGTTGGAACCAGCTGTCGCGCGTGGCTCCGTGCCAATGTTTCACCTCGGCAGGAATATCCACCACGTCGCCGACATGCAGTTTGCGCGCTTCTTTGCCCCACTCTTGGTACCAGCCCTCGCCCGATACGCAAATCAAAATCTGACGCCCGCCATGATGGACATGCCGGTTGTTGCGGCAGCCCGGTTTGAAAGTAACGTTCGAGAGTTGTTGCGAGTGCACAAGTACAAAATAATTTTCTATCCGCAATACCGCACAATATCTTAAATACAGGTATCGGTTTCCGTAATTTAGGTACGCCCTAAACCGCCTCCGTCTGCCAAAATGGCAGAGTGCGACTGACAATATCCGACGGCACGCGGTTTGGCACAGAGTTTGCCTATCCTATTGCGGGGGCGGAGGAAGGCAGATAGATGAGGAAGACCAACCAAAGCCCGCCATTTGAGGAGACACATAACTAAATATATACATACTATGAGCAAAATTCAACCATTGGCAGACCGCGTGCTGGTAAAGCCGGCTGCCGCAGAAGAGAAAACTGTCGGAGGTATCATCATCCCCGATAGCGCAAAAGAAAAACCGCTACAGGCAACCGTGATTGCTGTAGGCAAAGGAACAAAGGACGAAGAAATGCTGCTCAAGCCGGGCGATACGGTTCTCTACGGCAAATATGCCGGCACAGAGCTGGAGCACGAAGGAGAGAAGTACCTCATTATGCGCCAAAGCGATGTGCTCGCTATCCTCGGATAAAAAAAACATTTTACTATCAAAACTCTTAGAACTTTTCTATTATGGCAAAGGAAATCACATATAACGTAGAGGCACGTGAGTCTCTCAAAAAGGGCGTTGACCAACTCGCCAACGCAGTCAAAGTAACGCTCGGTCCGAAGGGGCGTAATGTCATCATCGACAAGAAATACGGCGCGCCGCATATTACCAAAGACGGCGTTACCGTTGCCAAAGAGATTGAGCTGCCCGATGCAGCTGAGAACCTTGGTGCACAGCTGGTTAAGGAAGTTGCTTCCAAGACCGGAGACCAGGCGGGCGACGGTACGACAACGGCTACCGTACTCGCTCAGGCTATTGTGGGCGTAGGTCTGAAGAACGTAACCGCCGGCGCAAATCCGATGGACCTCAAGCGGGGTATCGACAAAGCGGTTAGCGCGGTTGTTGCCAACATCAAAGAGCAGAGCGAAGTGGTCGGCAACGACTTCGACAAGATAGAGCAGGTTGCCACTATCAGCGCCAACAACGATGCTGAGATTGGCAAACTTATCGCCGACGCTATGCGCAAGGTCAGCAAAGACGGCGTCATCACCATCGGCGAAGCCAAAGGTATGGATACAACGATTGAGGTTGTGCAAGGTATGCAGTTCGACCGTGGCTATATCAGCCCGTATTTCGTTACCAATACCGAGACGATGGAAGTTGAGATGGACAAGCCGTATATCTTGATCTACGACAAGAAAATCAGCAATCTCAAGGAGTTGCTTCCTGTGCTTGAACCCGCCGTACAAAGCGGTCGTCCGTTGCTCATCATCGCCGAGGATGTGGATAGCGAGGCGCTGACGACGCTGGTTGTCAACCGTCTGCGCGCACAGCTCAAGATTTGCGCAGTCAAAGCGCCGGGCTTTGGCGATCGCCGCAAAGAGATGCTCGAGGATATTGCTATACTGACCGGCGGTACCGTCATCAGCGAGGAAAAGGGTATCAAGCTCGAGAATGCTACCTTGGAGATGCTGGGTACAGCCGAGAGCATCACAGTCAACAAAGACAACACTACCATCGTCAATGGAGCAGGTGACAAAGAGGCTATCAACCAGCGCGTTGCACAAATCAAAGCGCAGATTGCCGCTACCAAGTCCACCTACGACAAAGAGAAACTGCAAGAGCGTCTTGCCAAATTGGCAGGCGGTGTCGCACAACTGAACGTAGGTGCTGCATCCGAGGTAGAGATGAAGGAGAAGAAAGACCGCGTAGATGACGCGCTGAGTGCTACCCGCGCCGCGGTGGAAGAGGGTATCGTTGCCGGCGGTGGCGTTGCTTATATCCGCGCACAATCGGTTTTGGACAACCTCAAAGGTGAAAACGAAGACGAACAAACGGGTATCGAAATTATCCGCCGTGCTATCGAAGAGCCGTTGCGACAGATCGTTACCAATGCCGGCAAAGAGGGCGCAGTCGTTGTGGATAAGGTCCGCTCGGGCAAAGGCGACTTCGGCTACAATGCACGCAAGGACACCTATGAAAACCTATTGGCAGCCGGCGTTGTTGACCCTGCAAAGGTTGCCCGCGTAGCTCTCGAGAACGCCGCTTCTATCGCCGGTATGTTCCTTACGACCGAGTGCGTTATCGTAGATAAGAAAGAGGAAAATCCTGCCCCCGCGGCTATGCCGAATCCCGGCATGGGAGGTATGATGTAATTCGTCCCAAACGTATTAACAGAAACAGGTTGCCCAAATAGGCAACCTGTTTCTGTTATTGTAGATATCCCCTATCCTGCTATAGCTTCCCTTGCGTCAGCTCTTCCCAAGTAACATCCGGTCCTTCGGTTTCTGACTGGATATACCCCATTTCTTCCTCAGCCTGCTTTTGCGGGAAGGTAAAATAGGTGCACAAGCATTCACATAGCAACTCTCCGTCTGCGCTCCATATCTCTCCTACGACGTAAGCCACATTGCGACGCTTTTCTTTGAGACGCGCACGCAGAGTGATATACGATTGCAGCGTGGAGACAGGTTTATGATAACGCATCTCCATCTTGGCGGTAACGCCCGCCGTCTTCAACTTGTGGAATACCACCCACCCGCACACTTCGTCCAGCAACACGGCCTGTACACCACCGTGAAGCGTGTTAATCCACGACTGATGGTTCTGGGTAGGATGCCATACGGATACGATGTCGTCTCCGTCTTCATAAAAGCGCATTTGCGCGCCGATGGGATTTGTTGGGCAGCAGCCGTAGCAGTTATAACCCGACACTCCCAACCAAGGATTATTGATTCGTTTCATTCGTATAGTTGATATATTGTTTGATTACCATTGTGATGCGGTCCGTCCGCAGATATCGAGGAAAGGACAAAAAACACTGCATTCGCCCCGTTCGTTTTCCACTTGCGGGAAATCTGTCGTAGTAAGTATTTCTGCTACTTTCTCCTGTAGAAGCGGCACAAACCAATCCCGTATAGCGTAATAATCGTACACAGTGGACATTTCTTGCTGTTCCGCGACACGAATCGTTGTATCAAGTTTGGTAAGATTCTTTTGTGTAAAGAACAGATTGGGCTCCAACGGAAGAATTAGTCCCTTGGTCTTGTTTAGTGTATCCGCTACCGCCTCGCTATACACCAACGTCTGTCTCACATAGTTGGCGTTGTCCTTGCTGAACAAATCCTCCCCTTTCGCTTTCAGTTTATCCTCTTTGTAAGCTCCTGTTTTGTAATCCACAACGCGCATTTTGCGTTGGTTTCCCGTCCCTACTATATCCAATCTGTCTATCTTGCCGCCTACCTGCACTACATAACCGTTTGGCAACGCAACATCGAAGGTACACTTCTGTTCTAATAGATATATTTGCAAACCATGCTTGGCATCGGTTATATCGCGTCGCAATATATTACGTATATTATGCTTTATCACCATATTCTCCATACGGTGTTCAGAGACCACATAGTGCTCTGCTCCACCCGCTTGTACTTCCTCCTCCGGATGATGGGAGTTGTACTCATCATTCATCGCTTTATACGCACCTTGTAGAGCTTCTTCGAGTTTGTTGTCAGACTCCAATACTGCTTGTAATGTCTGCGGATTGATAGTAGTCGGCGCTGTCCCCGAGCAGTGGCAAAAGGCTTTGTATATATACTCCATCGCACTATGGACAAACGAACCGAGCACATTAGGTGAAAAAACAGCCGTCTCTTCATCCTCTGTGTGAATACCCTTTATATATTGCAAATAGAATTTGCGCGGACATTCGATATACGCATTCATCGCACTTGGCGATAGCAGATACGGCTTACAATTACCATTCCGCATACGGGCGGTAATAACCGACAACATATTCTCGGTATTATTGGTCAAGTCGATAGATGGTCCTGACTGCAACGTATTACCTTCGGTCAGAGTGTACTTGCTAACGCTAAACTCTTCACTGACCATCATCTGCATCAAGAAGCGGGACATAGTCTTGCGTCCTGTTGCCGTAGCGGCATTGGAGAATAGTATCGTTATTTTCTCCGCACGCGCCAATAGCCGGAAAAAGTTGTAAGCATATACAGAAGCGCCCTCATCACTCGTTTGCATGCTATAGCTCTTACGCAGATAATAAGGTATGAACGAGAAATCTGCTTTTTGCTGAGGTATCACTCCCTCCTCCGCATTGAGTATGAGCAGATTATCAAAATCCAGCGTACGTGTTTCCAGTACACCCATCACCTGAATGTCTGTTATGGGTTCTCCATGAAACGGCAACGAGATACCCTCCAGATAGCGGCGAAGCAAGTTACGCAACAGCGATGCCGAAGAAACGGCATTCCTGACAGTCGGATCAAGTAGCTCTTTCTTGAAACGATTGATAGCTACACGTGTTTGATAGAGAGACTCTTGTATCAATAGCCGTTGCCAAGTCTCTTCGCCGGGGTCCGGTTGTCCATCCGCCTCTATTGCGCTTCTGCCTGCTGCCCGTTCTGCAGGCAGAAGTACTTCATTAAGCACATTGTCAAGAACTTGGATATAATCCGTCGGAGCAGTCTTGCTATCTGCTATATTGCGCATATATGCCAGCACTTCAGCATAAATCTGCGTCGCGGATAGAGGGAGACCTTTTGTTATATTGATAGGCTCCGGCGTTTCTGCTCCTATGGGAACTGTAGGCAAAGCATATATCACCGGTTCGAGCATCTGTTCGTCGCATATCACAATCGCTGTATGCTGTCCCTTATGGGTATAATGTTCTTGCAACCACTCTCCCACGTACTGTGCCTGCGCATTAGCGGTTGTAGCAGAGACAATATCTACAGCTTTCTTTCCCTGCCATACTATGGGAAGGGCTTTGTTGCCTAACTCCGTAACATGCTGCCTGATGAAGGAAAAAGCCTTGGAATTGGTCGTAAAATCCGCTACATAATCCCAATAGAAAACCGCTTGTTGCTGCTCGTGAAGCAGACGCATCAACTGTTTCTCTACCGGCATAAGATAGTTAAAACCTACAAAGACAAACATGCGTGATTGTAATTGAGGTTGCAAAGTAGTCTCCCAGTCGGTAATTACTTTCCGCATACGCAAGCCGTCATATCCTTTTCGCTCTTGAAGCAATTCACTGTTCAGACGCTCATAGACAGCATACAGATTTTTCCATAGCATTTCAAACTTGCGCTGTATAGAGTCATCTGCATATTGTTGCGACTTGTCTCCACCATGTATCAAGTCCTTCAAGCGCTTGCTTACCTCTTCATCCAGCTGCACTTGCTCCAGTTCTTTGGCTGCAATCGTGTTGCCGAAAAAGGCTTTTACGTCTTCAGGGGGAACGCTCTTGGCTATATTGGTAAAATCGGCTATCAATTGCTTTCCCCAACCATAGAATATGTCCAACGGTACATTTTCCCCCGTTATATCACAATATATACGGTACAAACGACATACCATCGGCAACTCATCCTCCTTATGAAGCGAGCTCAAACTATCAAACAGTTCATCCAATGTGGTGATGCTCGGCAATAGTATAGTGGTCTTGTTCTGCCCTTGAAGGCCTTTCAACGCGTTCTTAAACACCACTCCCGCGCGGCGGGAAGGAAAGACGATAGTCAGGCGATGTAATTCGTCCCAGCCGTAAGTATCTACAATAGATCGCGCTGTATCTTGCAAAAACCTGTTCATTCTACCTCCTCCAATTTTTGTTCGTTAGCATACCAGAGATACCCTGATACTTCCGTATACCCCAAGGAGCGCATAGCTTCCATATACCGCCGTACTTGCCGAGCGTACTTGCTTTGCCGCTGTCCGAACTTATAATCCAACACTATAGCCTGTGTTCCCCGTATCATAATACGGTCAGGACGGCACTCTTCGCCCTCCAGCAGAATGGCTTGTTCGCGCAGCAACTGCCATGCTCCGCTGAACCAATCACACATACGCGGATTAGTCCATGCCCCGTTGATAAGGTTGCGTATCTCTTTGCGTTGCTCTTCCGTTTCAATAATACCCCCATCATAGAAATCGTCTATTACGCTCTCTACATCCTCATGCACTTCTGTACGGGACAATATGTCGTGACAAATGTTTCCGATAGCAATGCGGTCAATCATATGTTCAGCCTCAGCCCCATGCATAGCATAAATAGCTGACTCTTGCGACTGGCGAAAACGCACCTGCCCGCTGTCGCTTCGCAGCGAAGCAGCTATATCTTCTGCCTGTCGGAAGCTAAACGGCTCTATCTTATTGTCTGCTTTCGGACTATGGATATATGCCTCAGTTCCCAACACATAGTCTGTATAACACATCGATTCCGGTTCGTTCTGCGCATTGTACGCCGCTAACGCCTCTTGCAGTCTGCCTTTCAGGTCGTAGGCACGCACCAGCAATACTCCGACAGTTTCATCACCAAGCGATTTATCGCTACACATATAATCTACGTATATATAGAGATTATCCGCCGCACGGGTCAAGGCGACATATAGCAGATTGAGGTTATCCACGCGCTGATCCTTATGCTCTGCCTGATACGCTGCAGAATAAGTAGGCTCTACCTCCAACATCGTTTTGCTATCCCAGACAGGCACATAAGACAACTGATTCTCCTTGCTGTCGTCTATAGTCGGAGCGAGACACCAAAGGATATCCTTCCCATCGTTCTCCATTTCCCACGAGCAGAACGGAATAAAAAGCGTTTTGCTCTCCAGCCCCTTGGAAGAGTGGATAGTCATAATACGGATAGCATCACTCTCGGGAGCGGGGATAGCATCACTATGCATATTGTCTTCCCAATAACGTATAAAGGCTTTGCTATTTGAACTGTTAGAAGCGACAAAATCGCGCACCTTATCCAAGAAGCAGTTGATATAAGCTATATCATCATATATGAACTTTCCCGTTTCATCACAAGTCAGTATCTTGATAATGGTCTGTACCATCTCGTATAGCGGAGTTTGCCGATTAATAGCCTTTAGGAGAACCAAACAATCGTTATTTCCCTTTACCAGTTCAATATATTTAGCCGCTACCGTATCACCCGTCTCAATATAGTGCAAGGCTTTTATAACCAACAAGACCGATACGGATCTATCCAGTTGAAAACTGTCGCCCGATACAATACGCGCAGCCTGCACTTTCCGCCATGTATCTGCAGGCATTGAGTCAATATATTTGATTACCTTTTGTGCTTGCCCTTTAGTCCGCACCAGAATCATAATATCTGCAGGTCGTTCGCCCTTCTCCAACAAGTCCTCTATCGTATCAAACATATCCCGCATAATATCCCGCGCCACACGCCAACCAAGTAGCGTCTGTTTGGCTAATGTCTTATCACTTTTTCTGGAGTACTTTGGAAATACACGCAGGCGCACATAGCCGCCGTCATTACGCAGATTATAGAAGTCGGATAGGTTTTCTGCCTTGTATCCCTCGTCATAAAGGGATTCGAACGGTTTGTCCTTATCGCTCAGACCAAGTACACGTTGCAGAGTCTGCAGATTAAACTGCACGACATTACGCCGCGAACGGAAATTCCGCACCAACGGCTGGAAAGCAGGATTATTCTGCTGTTCAAACACACCATCTGCTTTCCCGAGGCTGTCCATAATATGCCAATCGCCATTCCGCCAGCGATAAATACTCTGTTTGATATCGCCAACTATGAAAAGCGTATGTCCGTCGGATGCCAGCAAATCTTGCAACAATGGCAGGAACACACCCCATTGCAGTTTACTCGTATCTTGGAACTCGTCCATCATAATGTGCTTATAGCGGATACCGGTTTTTTCCAATACGAAGTCGGCATCTCCCGGCTTTAGCGCAGAACGTAGCGTGCTTGCCGTCTTAGCCAGCAAGGTGCGGTTACTCTCTCTCAGATTATTGTTTATTTGATCTATCAAACCCCGCATAATCCGCATATCCATTAGGAACGCCGTCGTCAGATGCCACTCCAAATATATTTTGCGACACACTTTGCAAAGCGCCTGCAAACGGGAAACATTGCTAAACAGAGGCTCGCCCAATTTCTCTGTCCAAGCATCTGCTTTTTCCTCCATTTCCTTGCATTTGGTATCCGTCAGCCCGCGAAAACGCTCTTTTAGCTCCATTTTAGTGGTAGCGTCCAGCGAAGCCTCTATATTCAGCACCATTGAATCAAGCGCGTTGACGATACTTTTACCGCCTACATGACCATAATGTCCTTTCACCTGCTCCAACAAACCTGCCAATTCCTTCATTTCCCCACGTTCCCGCCAAGCGTCTATCCTTTTTTTATAAGCGAGTATCTTCTTTGGGTCAAACACTATCTTGTCGTCATCCTCCAGCATTTGCACCGACTCATCATACAGATTCTCCGCCAAAGTAATAATACTTTGCCGAATATCCCATTTTTCTTCCCGCTCTACCCGCTCGTTCATATAGTCCGCCATAATCTGCTCCATATCACCATTCATTTCGGTAGTCAGAATCTGGTCAACAGCGGTAGTGATAGCCTGCGGCAAGTTCAGTTCTGTAGTATATCCTGCGCTTTTGCCCAGCATCTTCGCCATACCCGACAAGAGGGTCTGCAAGAACGAATCTATGGTGCTCACTTGTACATTGTCGTAATCCAAGAGCATCTGCCCAAAGCATTCCGCGGCACGTTTGCGCAAAGCGGCATCATCAGCACGCCTGTTGGCTATCATAAACGTCTTAGCCTTGTCAAAGAACACGGCTTCATTTCGGTTACCGGTTGCTATGGCATACAAGTAAGTCAAAATACGCTCCTTCATCTCCTCCGTCGCTTTGTTGGTGAAGGTTACCGCCAATATATTACGATAGCTTTCCCCGCTAAGCAACAACCCCACATAACACGCCGCCAGCGTAAAGGTCTTACCCGTACCGGCAGAAGCACGACAGACATTCATCGGATAACGAAGATCAATTTGCGAAGTAGTATTGGCAGAAGTATTCATTCGCTCAACTTATTTTGTTCGAATAGTATTGTAAAAACGACTGCAAATATACACTTTTTTTCAGATATATGCAAACACTCTAACGTCATTATCCATGCCAGTACCATGCATAGTAACACCAAAACTGCCTGACTTCGTTCATACACGTGTCAGGCAATTTTTCTTGTAGGTAGGCATTGCTTATTCCGTTACTTTGCGGTACTTGCCTTCTATCAAGAGCATACCCGGCATAATCTCTCCTCCGGCAGTCTTCTTAAACGTAGTGTAAGACAATTCCGAGCCTTCTTCCTTCTCAATAACAGCATTGTAACGGTTATCCCAGATACTGCCTTTGACCGGTTTGACCGACGCCACGTACTTGTAGGTTGTCTTTCCTGTTGTAGGATTTTGCACACGCTGTACCACTTGGAACTTGCTCGCCTCCGTGATTCCCTCTTTCATGCCTATCTTCGCGGCATAGCCGGTTATGTTACCATGGTTGTTATAAAGCACCGAATAGATAGGCGTCTTCACCTTAAAGTCCTCATACTGCTTGGCAAGTGCCACGATATTCTTATCCATAGAACGCGCGCAGATAGTCTTCACCAACTCCGAGCGCTCGTATTTTCCCTTTAGCGTACTCTTCTTGTCAAACTCATACTCGTGCGCCACATAGTGCAAGCGGAAGAGCGTTGTGTCGTTGGCAAAGGCGCGCAGTTTCTCCGAATCGGGAGTCTCCGTATAGTATTGGGTGTAGAAGATAGCTGCAATAGAATCATTCCATTCCAATTGATAGAGATAGCTATGTGTTTTCACCTTGAAGCCAGTAAAACTATCAGCGATCTGCCCCGCCATTTGTGCCATATTACGCCCTGAGCTGCCTCCTGTAAACGCGTCAAACAATCCGCCAAGGACAGATAGAGCCGCTTTGGCGGCGGCAGCCTCTTGTTCAGCAGTAACATACGTTATATCGTTCACCAAGGCAAACGTCTGCCCTATCAGTTCTTCGCCAGCGTCCGACAAAGCCGCCAAACCTCGCGTAGTCTGCAGCGCCACAGCCACATCGACATCCGTCGCGTTGTATTGCCCGCGTTCGCTGAGAAGATGGGTGTCAAAAACAGCGCTATCAAGGTCGGGACCATGCAAACCAAACCATTTCGCCACCATCCATTTTCCCACCTGATTGCTATTGAGCAACTGCTCTATACGCTCCGCATTTTTGCGCAATTCCAGCGCCGAAAGCGCATGCCCGTAAGTCGCCTTGTAGAAACCCGAATCATTACGCTGTACGCCGTAGATAGTGCCGTTGTTGATAACGCGCATCCCTACGTTGTGGTCATCGTACTTATCGGGCATCGGCAGGCTGTCGAATGCTTCGTATATGTTGTAGCCGAACTCGTCTTCCGGGTGATACACCAGCATGGTTGTCAGCGCATTACGCCGATAGTCCAAGTCTTGACTATGCTCGTCCGGCTCCTGTGCCTCCATAGTTCCTGCCAACAGAACGACCGCGCCGAAGATCAGACATCTCAGTCGGCTAAAACAATTGTTTATCTGCATCTTACAAGCTGTATTATGCTTAGCTAAAACTATCAACGCAGGAAACCGATATTGGTGGTAGTAGGTTGTTGTCCGCGACCAAATGCCACGCCGACTTCGCGCATTGCATTGATTTTGGCTTTCTCGATATCTACGCCGTCTTGGTAAACCTTCATCTCGAACTTCCAGTCATCCAGCACCTTCGATTTTATCTCTTTGTAGAGTGCCATGGCCTCGTCGTAGCAGCCGGCATCAGGATAGATTTGCGCCAGATATTCGCCCGCAGCCTGTGCGCCGCGCGCATTCTGCTCGGCCGCCCATGCCTGACGAGCCGCCACTAAATTCACTTGGCACTTATAGTCGATATACTGCTGATAAATAGCCAGTCCTTCGCGCAAAGACTCGTCGTACTTCTTGCATTGCGCAGGAATGGTTACCACCAAACTCAGCGCCTCTTCGTACTGCTTTGTTGAGGCAAGAAATTGGGCTTTCTTAATGATATTGTCCGCCTCAGCGTTGTAGTAATCCACAATCTTCTGCCTACCCTCTTGCACAAACTGTGTCAGCGCGGGCGAAGTTGGGTTGAGGTTCCGAATAGCATTCATATAGCACTTGCTCTCCGTCTCACCTATGCCGCGTACCGTGGCCGTGGTCGTAGCAAAAACAAGCTTATTGGTATAGTCGGCGATGTAGAATGTCATCTCCATGGTCTCCGAAATTTTCATCGGCGGACCAGGCACTATATCCTTGGTCTGAGGAACCACAAAAGCAGTCAGGAAGAACTGCCCAAGGTAGTCCATCGAAGCTATGCCGTTCTTTGCCAGCACCTGCGAGAGTTTATTTTGCATCTGTACTTGCGCTGTCGCGGGCAGCGGTTCTACCGCCTCTTCCACCAATACCGAGATAGGCAGATATTGTGTATCCTGAGCCGTAACAGTCAATGCTGCCACAAGGCTCAACAACAAAAACATTTTTTTCATATCACACTAATTTTTAGGATGTTGTATTGATGATAGCGCACCTATTTCTCGCCCAAGATGACCACTACGCACCCAAGACCTTTCACCAGCACTTTGCTCGGGATGTTATAGTCTTTCCTGAGCATTTTTGCCAACTTTCGTGCAAACGCGTTGGCATCTACGGGAATACCGTAATCATCATATACAGGAATGCGCACTTGCGTAAAATTGGCTACCGACTCACTCGCATAGGGCATCGAAAAGCGCCCGCTTACCGTGTTGCGGAACATCCAGCGGTTGATGATGTCAATCAGTTCGTCGTCGCCGTACTCGCTCTCAAGGTCTATGCCTGCTTCGTTGTTTTGGAATACCTTGATATCCAGTACTATCTCGCGTCCAATCGACTGCATCTCCGTAAAATAGTCTTGGAGGCGGATATTGAAATTGTCTATATTGGCTACGATAGCCTCTTCGAGCAGCACATCTACATCGGCAGTCATCGATGGGGCACCCGTCCCGCTCACCGCACCGATACTTTTGGTCGTGTATGCGTCTTTCGCCTCCAATACATAACTGATGGAGTGTTTGGGACCTTGGTCTTTTACGTCCCATGTCAGTTCGAGAATAATGTCGGCTTTCGCAGCGCGAGCCAGCTCATCAAGCGGCGATTCTGCCAATACGTTGCCACTCTTGCTCACCGTCAGGTTGTCTTCCGCGCGGCGTTGCTCCACGTTCTTTATCGCCTGCTCAAGGCTCTGCAGCGGGAACTGGCGCTCCGCCATCAGGTCGTTGATTTTGGCAATCGCCAACTTCAATCCCACATTCTCCTGAAGGGCTTGTTTGTAGTTGGGTACTTTCTCCGTTGTACCCATATTGTCCACCTCGGTATAGTAGCCGTTGCTGACGCACCATACATCCGACGGGAACACCATCAGTTCGGGTTTCTTGATTTGTGCGGATACAGCCACTGCCATCGCCACCGCCGCACATAGTATAAAAGTACGTTTCATATGCTTGCTATTTAGATAATCAGTTGTATTATTGTGCATTATAACGTCCCTCCGCGGGGATGATATTGTCGGCTTGCAACCGGCGTTTCAGCGCGGAGCGGTTAACCGTCACCGTCACCGTCTGCACCATCTGGGCGCGGGTACGCTGATAGGTCGAACTGAACGAACGTCTGTCGCCGAGCGAGCAGTATTTCGTCCATGCACCGCCGTCCTCGAAGAACGCGTTGAAATAGTCCTCGTTTTTCTCGTAGGCATTCTTGTCAAATACCAACGGCTTGAGGTCTTGCACACCGTTCGAACCGGCTACAACGCCGTCGAATATCACTTCGCGTACTGCCTTGCGCTGCGCGTCGGCGAACGCCAAAGCGGAGTTACGTGCCCTCACTTGGGTTCGTATCACGTACAATCCGTCGTAGTTGGCGGACAGAACTTTACTCGGTTGGTCATAACTTGCCTGCGAACGGCGGGTACCGCAGCCGGCAAGCGTCAACACTGCCGCAACGGTCATTAGCCATATACTGATTCGTTTCATAAAGGTATAAAACTAAAAGTGATACATAATTTAGAAACCTGCATTGAGCGCACGAATAACCCCCGCTGCCTCAAGTGCCTTGCGCAAATCGTCTTTGCGTACACTGACGATAACGCCCACTTTGTACTCTCTGCCTACTTTCGTAATCTCGGTCGTACCGGCTACGATAGACGCATATTTCTGAAACTCTCCGCCCTCCGAGAAGAAACTCTTGAAATAAGTCTCGTTCTCTACTTCCGCACCCGGAGTATTGCACAACGGGCGTTGTGCTACGCAGCTCTGACCGCCGCCGTAACCCTTGAAGATAACGCCGTGCACAGCGTTCTTGCGGCATTGGTGCTCAGCCACGGCAGCCTTCTTCGAGTAACTCCACACCTTCACGAGATACGTACCCTGAACGGCATTGCCCGCACACTCAATCTCATAACGGTACTCGTCGGTATCTTTGTTCGCCTTACGTTCACGGGGAGTAGCTGCCATAGCAGACAGACAAAGCGACAATACACACAAAACAGAAACAATTTTTCTCATATTGCAGTTTTAGTTTTTATTAGCGCACAAAAATAGCATTCTTTTTCGATATATGCAAACAAAATGCACAAAAATATTCTTTTTGTCTAAAATTGTCTGTAACAAAAGTAGATAAGCTTGGATATTGTTGTTTGGTTTTTTGTTCGTTTTTGTCCCCAAGAGGGAAAGAGTTTTTGTGTAAGCGGAGCATTGATGATTTATTAACAGCCATTAACGGAGAACGAAGCTTGCCCAATCGAATTATTTTGCGTACCTTTGCAGCCTAAAAACATCAGCAATAGCGTATGGATTCCAAAATCATCATAGCCGGTCCTTGTGCGGCAGAGAGCGAAGAGCAGGTGCTGATAACGGCGCAGCAGATAGCGGAGGTATGCGGAGGGGGACAGCACGTTCTTTTCCGTGCAGGCGTATGGAAACCCCGCACCAGCCCCGACACTTTCCGTGGCGTGGGCGAACCGGCGCTTAATTGGTTGCAGCGTGTACGGCGTGAGCTTGGTATGGAAGTCGCCACCGAGGTCGCCACGCGCGAGCACGTCCGCTTGGCGTTAGCCGCAGGTATCGACTACCTATGGTTGGGCGCCCGCACTACCGCCAATCCCATTCAGGTGCAGGAGATAGCGGATGCTGTCCACGAGGCGGTCGCCGACGGTCTCCCCTGCCCCAAGGCGGTATTGGTGAAGAATCCCGTCAACGAAGATACGCTGCTTTGGACTGGCGATATCGCACGTATCGAGCAGACGGGCATCCGCGCCATGGCTATCCATCGCGGTTGTGCGCACCATCCGTGCTGGGCTATGGCGCATAGTCTGCGCCGTCTGCGCCCGGACATCCCCTTGCTGATCGACCCGAGCCATATGAGCGGCGATGCGCAAAAAGTAGCGGAGCTGGTGCAAGCAGCCGACAGGCTGTGCTACGACGGTATGATGGTTGAGACACACGTCCGTCCCGAGCAGGCGTTATCGGACGCCAAGCAACAGATTACTCCCGCCGCCCTCGGGCAGATAATAAGCGCAAGCCGTCACGCAGACGCTGCGCCTACTGCCGATACGGAACTGCAATGGTACAGGGCGGAGATTGACGAGATAGACGACCGTCTTTGGACAATCCTCGTACAGCGTATGGAGGTTAGCGAACAAATAGGAGCATGGAAGAAAGCGCACGGCGTGCAGCCTTTGCAGCCCGACCGTTTTGCCGAGATATTGCAGCGCCGTCTCCGTTGGGCGCAAGCCGAAGGATTACCTATCGAAATGGTAGAGCATATCTTCCGCGAGATACACGCCGAAAGCATCCGCCGCCAGCAATAGAAAGCAACGCTATTCTTCTATTTTATAACGTATCATATAACGTACTGTATAACGTATTATCTCAATACGTTATTTATCAACAGTCTAAGCACAAAATCGGACAAAATCCAAACAAGTAACGCTGCAAAGGTACGACAAAAACGGCTTGTTTATACTTGTCACCCAATAGCAACGAGTTTATTGTTTATTTTTAGCGTAACATTGGCCAACATATTAATCCTCCATTGGGCAATATGTATCTCCTTAGTTTCGGTCAAGCAACCATTGCGGTATAGCAACCGCCTGCACCTTGCAAGCAGAGAAGGTGTACATATTGGTTTCGTCAAACGTTACAACCAATAACTGCCAATCGGTATGTTTCTCCGCAAACTTAATCAACGGAGCGAACTCTCGTGTCTGCGTATCATCGTTAGCCAAACGATAGCACACCTGTATTGCCAACTTAGCTTCTTCCACTACAAAATCTATCTCTGCACCTGCGTTATAATAGGAAACGCTATCTCTACCATAGCGGCGACAAAGTTCTATCGCTACTAAGTTCTCAAGCAACATAGGCTCACCGTGCAATAGGAAGAGATTCAAAAGCCCTGTATCAATAAAATAGTACTTGCGTACACTCTCCTTGTCTGCCAAACGGGCAAGCTCGTTTTCAAGATGGACGGCAAGCCAGCTCTCTTCGATATGGCTTACATAGTCAATCACTTTCGGGAGCGAAATCTCACTGCCGGTAGAAACAACGATATTATGCAATCTGCGATAGGAAACAGGTTGACAAACCGACTCCGCCATTTTCTTCACAAGAATACTTAAAGGTCTGGCATCATTTATCCGATAACGGGCACAAATATCGCCTAAATAAATCTTCTGATACAAACTGCTAAGCATTGGCCGCTTCTGCTTATAATCAACCATTTCCGGCAGACCGCCATAGTAGAAATAGTCGTTGAAAAAGCGATACACTTCTGCCCGCTTGCGTGTAGAAAACTGCCAATCGGCAGAAAGATGAACATTGCAAGCATTTAGATACTCAGAAAACGAATATGGGTAAACTTCTTGAATGATATATCGTCCGCCCAACGTAGTAGCGATCTCGCTACTGAGCATTTTGGCATTACTACCGGTTATATAGACAAGATATTTCTCATTAGCAAGACGGCGAGCAAAAAGTTCCCAATGTTCAATACGCTGAATCTCATCGAGAAAAATGTAAGGTTTCTTATCAGAGTGGGAATAATGCCACTCCAGCAAGGTATTGAGGTCGTCCGACGTTACTTCTGCCAAGCGTTCATCATCAAAATTGCAAAACAATATCTCATCCCAACCGTGCCCGTTTTGAATCAGTTGACGTATACGCTGATAGAGCAGATACGATTTCCCGACATGCCGTACACCGACAAACACGTAGTTTGCTTTTTCTTCAAATTCATACGGACGTTGCACAATCTTCGCCCCATCCACCATCTCTCGTTGTTCGATGATACACTCTGATAGAATTTCCTTCGATATAGCCATTTTGTCAATTTCTATTTACACAACTCGTACTATTCTGTCAAAAATTATTGACAATAAATAACGCTGCAAAGGTACGGTTAATTTTTGAAACACGCAAATAATATCCGTTTTTTCCATTCAAAATCAGGAAATACACTATTATAAACAAGATTGTCCCCACTTTCATCAATACAGGCTGAGCGCGGGCTCAGCCTGTATTAGGAATCAATCTTGATGCGTCATGCGTCGTTTGCGGAAAGCTATCCTGAAGGCGTACAAAGCCGCCGCTATCGCCAGCACCACGAACGGCACATCACCCACAGGCAAAGCGCCGGGGTCACCTATGTTATCGCCCGGCGATACACGGCGCGGTCCGCGGGGTCCATCCTGCTGGTACTCGGGAGCCGCATTGCCATTCGGCAGCGTTGCACCTATTTCGGACAAGCAAACACTCGACGCCGTAGCATTGAACGACACACATGCATTCTGCGTCGGTAAGATAGCCGACGATGCAGCTAATCCGCGGGAACGCTCTGTAACAATTCTGACGGATGTGCTATAGAACGAACTTGGCACATAGGCAGAAACAGGAACACTATCCAAGGACGCATAATGCCCGACAGCCCCTTCTGCCGCCAGCGGCAGCAGAACGGCAAACAAGCACCACAGACGGCTACGCAACATCCGGAGCGATACAGATTGCATTATTGTTTTCATTATCTTCATAAACTTACTGAGCGATTAGACATTAACGAACCAACGATTTCAGAATATATTGTTGAGGGGCAGCATCCGAATCTACAACAATCATATAGACTCCTGTTTGCGAAGCAGGAACCACAACAGACGAAGCAGCGTCTATATGTTGTTCGTTCCATATCAACCGTCCCAACACATCGTAAATCTGCAGATTGGCATCCGACGGCAAATTGCCGATTGTCAGCATACCGTTGTTGTAGAGAGCATAGGGTGCGTCCTGTCCGACTGTCTCTGCGGATGTAATCACCTGCGGAGTACGGCGGATATCCAACATATACCCTGCCTGTTCACCCTTGGCAGTCGCCACAATCGTATAGTCTGCGTGCAAGAGGTCTGCCACTACAACGCCGTTATGCAACAGGCATACCGATTCGGCATCTTCCAAACTGCTCACATTGCGATTGAGCGACAAGGTATAGTCGCCCGCCTTAGGCAGATATATACCCAACGGTATGCTGTGCGCCAGCGCATCAGGCAACGCGTTGTATGCCATTTTCTCATTGTCTGCAGCAACGGTATAGAGTTGCGGTTTGTCGGCTGCGGCATACATCTTCGTTAGGTCATAACCTATCTCGTAATCGGCACTGAATCGGTCGTTCACTTGTACACCGGCGTTATCGGTCAGCACCTTGGTCTGCCCATCGGCAGGCTCGGCAGTGATTGTAAGTTCGGCAAAGAGTACACTCGTCTCTTCGGCTGCGCGGCTTGGCATCAGCGTCATGTTTGGCATCTGCTGCGGTTGCGGCAAGCGGCGATGTGCCTTGTTATATGTCAGTTCCAGCGTATGTCCGCTGCCGTCCTGCGGGTCAATAGTCTGTACGAAGTAGGCGGTGAACGGTTTCACGGTTATGCCGCTCGCAAGGCTCTGCGTGTAAGTGCGACTGTTGCCGCCGTCCGGAATAGATATATATATATTCCCATTGTCCTGCTGTTTGCCGTAGATATCCGTCCAGCCCATCTTGAGTTGGGCATTGTAGAGCCCTTGACCCGGCACTACGCCAAAGAGCGAGATATAGGGCGAGCCCGTGAAGTTCCAACCGTGGTGGCGCGGCGCAGCCTCTAAGTTATCCGGCCAGTTTTGCACCAGTGTGGTTTTGCTCTCTGCCGTCTCGGTGTAGGGCTTGATATTGGCAGGAGCGAAGTTGATAGACTTCTGGTTTGCCTCTTCCGAAGCCGGCACAAAGAGTCCGATAATATACCCCTTGTAAGCTTCCAGCAAATCGTCTTTACCCATCATGTACCAGTAGTCGGAAACACCGCCTATCGACGCACTCTTGCCGTCTCGCTGGCGTTTCTGTCCGTCGTAGTATTTGATTCCCCAATCTACGCCGTAGGTGCCCAGGTCCTTGCCGTTGAGCGCGCCTATGTCGGCAATGCGGCAGTTGTAGGGCAACGAGAACGGATACCAATACTTACCGTCGATGCGCTTTACGTGACTTATCTCGTTGATAGAGATAGCAGGTGTTTCGCCGTCGGCGTTGTTGATAATAGCGTAGGAGACATCGTCGTTGAGCGCAAACATACGCAACTTATCCAACTTCATGTGCGTGCCTTCGGGTATTTCCAATCGGCTGTCATGGTAGATAAACATGTCGCGGAACTGCTGAATAGCTCCCTCCTCAGAGACGTTGGTCAGCGTACTATGGTCGCGCACTACTACGTCGCAGTCGGCGCAAACGGCAGCGTCCAATCCATCGGCATGGAAGAACTTCACCGTATTGGTATTAGCGTTTTCATAAACGATGATGGGCACTTTCTGCTCACGCGATGCCGTTACCTCCTCGCCCTTGGTCAGTTGCAGGCGGATATCGGTACAAGCCAACTCACTCAACCCGTCCACCTCTATAGTATAAGTGCCGTTCGGGTTAGGCGTGCCGGTAAATTTGACCTCATTTATCTTCTCGTAAGTGATATAATAGTTGTTATAGTCAAAGCCTGCTACAGAGGAGAATCCTTCACAAGATTCTTCATTATCTTTAGTATAATCTTTGTTACTTCCTGATCCCGTTGCTTCGTAGAACTTCACATGACGACCTTTCCATTCTGTACACAAAGTATTGAAGTCTCCTATATTCTGTTGCACAGCATTCTTGCCACTTACGCAATGCGCATCCTTATCACGAATCAACAAACATCTATTGGTAGAAAGCGCCAATACATTACCGTCTAAATCTTTTCCGTCAGCACAATTCCAGCCATTACCATCTCCAAAAGAAGACTTGTCACAATTCGTTCTATCTACTCTTGCATAAGTATCATCTTCCACAGCACCAATCAGGTCGATAGGCTCCCATTGATTAGTCTCTGTATTCAAACGCTCCAATAGAATAGCATCAGACCCGCCGAAAACCAACGCCTCTGCTGTTTCGCTATACGTATATGGAATGGCAATCCATGTATCAAATCCTTCTTTTTCTTTAATACAATTAAGAATAGCCTTATCTCGTGTAACACTCGGCTGGTAAGAATACATCACTATTTCCTGCCCTTGGTGAATAGTTTTGTCCGAGACATAATTCTTAAGCGGCACAATATGTTCCGGATAATTACCGGTTTCGTTACTCAGCCCACGCAGCACACGAATGCGCACATTCGAAATATCTATATCACCTTTTGTTCCATTGTATATTGCCAACAATTTCATATTGCTTGCCGCCTCAAAATACTTGGAGAAGAAGATATCTTCCGCGATATTTCCATCGCTTGTTTCGGTACGTTTCTCAACCACCAGGTCAACGCCGGTGCCTACTTCCGTATTGATATCCACGATAATGGTATCCTTTTTCCACTCTACGATACTGATATCGCTTGACTCGGTAGTGAACGACGCAATCGCGGAGGCGCAAGTGCCGTCGGCAAATACCTGATACCAATACTTGGTATTCTGCGTCAAGCCTGTGATTTTGCAAGGAGAGGCAACATTTGTCTGCGTGGTAACCACCGCCGTGCCTGCCTCATCGGAGTAAATCTTCACCGTCGCGGTAGCGGCGTCTGCTTCCCACATGATGTGTACGGCATCCGCCGTAGCAGTAGCCCACAAGTTGTGCGGTGCGTCGTCGCACTCCGGCAACGAGAAGGTGCGTGTGCCCTCGTCCGAGCAGTTTTCTCTGCCCTCGGGCGCCACGACACGTACAGATACCGTATAAGTCCCCTTTGCGGTTAGTCCCTCTATCGTGCCGATGTTCGTTGCGCCCTCTACCGTCCAGTTGACATCCTCTACAAAGGCGGTCCATGTTGCTCCGCCGTCCAGCGTATATTCGTAGCCCGGCATATCTTTCACGTAGGGCCATGTGAGGGTAACGGAAGTGGACTTCAACTGCCCTACCTGCACTGCCGGTGCGTCGTAGCGCACGCAGACAACCTCTACCGGCAAGAGGCGCAAGCGGAGACGGTTCTGCTGCAAGTATTCGTAGTAGCCTATCTTGCCGTTGCCGATAGTGGCGTTGTAGAACAAGTAGTGTCCTGCCGGCGAAGCCTGCAAACGTATGTAGTAGTCCTTCAGGCGGAGACTGCGCAATGCCCACGATTGGCTATTGACCACCTCTCCCTCGGAGAGCCACAGACGGTGGTCCGGGTCTTTGGTATAGTCGCCGCACAGGCTCATACCGCTGCGGTTCACCAGACGCACCCCGCGCGGGTTGGTATTCTCGTGGAAACGCGCCGCTGCGGTATAGATAGCCGTCTCGGGTGCTGCGGTTGCCTTGGTCGGGTCAGCCGCATTATCCACCGTGATATGATACGGATATTTCAGCGTAGCCAGCGAACTGGTACCGAGGTCGGCGGGCAATGCCACCCAACTGCCGTCCGTGGCTTGGGCTGCTATCACGAACTCTTCGGGCAACGAGCGACCCTGTACCTTGACGATATGTTTGGCATAGACTGTCGTCGGGTCGCCTGCTTTGGTAACACGCACGGCTATCTCGCCATTGTCGATTACATCCCGCCCTGTCGGCTTATATACCACCATAAAGCGGTCGGCAAAGTTGTCGCGTGTCTCGCCCGATTTGAGCGTCAGCGACTCAGTGCCGCTACCTTGTGCGCCCACGGCTTTCAGCGTGAACTGCGGCGTAAGCGACTCGGCAATGATGTCCACCGATGCGGCATTGTCGCGGTTCTGCGTCAGGCGCTCGGCGAAGATATACGGTTGCGTTACAGCCTCCACCCAAATACCTTGCGCGGACGTAACCGTAACGGTACCTACACTGATAATAGTGGGGTCGCAAGCAGTGGTAGCAGTATAGCGAATATCCTGCACGCGCTTGTAGAGATATAGCGGCGTAGCAGTTTCTCCTGCCTCGAAAGTGCTACCGTTGAACACCATGCACGCGCCACCCTCTGCGGCGGAGCAGAACGTAAACTTAGAACCACTTGCGCTGATAGTATATGGACGGGCAGTTTCCTCAAACATCATGTATTGGTCGTTGATATTCAGGAATGCCTGTTTCTGCATGCCGTCGAAGTGCAATGCCTCCAGCGTATAGCCGCCCTCCACATTAGTCAGCGTCCAAATAATCTCTGGATCCTTGGTTACAATAACTGTGTTGCTGCCTTCCTCGAAAGTTGCTTCTTTGGAGCCGAACTCAGTAATAAGTTCCGAGCGCACGAACGACAAAGCATACTTGTTGCCTCCGTTCGATGCAGTAAGCACATACTCGCCGGTGGTCAAGTCTGCGACAGTAGTTACCAGTTGGTACTCGTCCGACACGGTGGACTTGTACATCGCATAGAATGTGATGCCGGCATCTGCATCGGCAGGGAGAGGCATACGGTAGGGGAAACTAATCTTCTTGTTCTCCCACTCTGCTTCTGTCAGGTTGTCAAGTCCCTGCTCGGTGGTCCAGCCTGCGAACTCGTAGCCTGCGCAGGCGCCCTGGGGCGTATAGGTCGGCTCGGGCACTTGTTCCCCTTTCCAATAGGCGCCTAACTCAGTCTGATCGCCGCGGTCGTTCAGGAAAATCGGATACTTGGGGCAATCCGCACCCGGCTCCGTACAATCCACGCACTCGGGGTTGGAGGTATAGGTGATAGTGGATGCACTCAATTTATATAGTTCAATGGATGATTGGTTGGAAGAAACTGCATAATTTGTAAAACGTGGACTACTGGTATTGTAGTTAATAGGACGAGTTGTACTTGCAGAGTTGGTAATGTTAGCTGTTCCACCCGATGCAATACTAATCGTCCAAGTTGTAGTATTAGTGCTACTATAACCCATTTTAGCATTATTATCGCTCGTTACATAGAGTTTGCCCTGGCTATTTGTCAGTGTCCAACCGTCTGTAGCATTGCCACCAAGAGTAATGGGCGAAACTGCCGCTGTACCAGGGTCAAATTCTCCATTACTGATAGTTACATCTACCGCCTTGAGATAAGAACCAGTGGCTTCATTCATTGCACCATTAGCCTTATTAGCACCAGCATTACCCAGCAAGACGACATCGCCAGCGGCTAAAGAGGAAGCGTCGGTCACAAGGTGATACTTTCCGTCGCCATCTTCTTCCGTTTTGCTGAATACGGCGTAGAGGGTCTTGTCTGATTTGATATATCCATCATTCGGACCATACTCCGTGCCGGCGGCAATCAAGGTCGGGGCAGTGGTAGTCGGGTCTGTGAGTGCTGTCTCGCTCCAGCCGGCGAACGTATATTCGTCGCACGAGGAAGTAGCAGCCGAAAGGGTATATTTCGGCACGGTATAGGTATTCGTTGTAGGGACTCCGTTCTCCATAACCGACAACGTGAGCGTATATGTATGTGCTGTGAATTCGTATGATGCTTCATCACTATCGGTATAATCGCCTCCATCGCCTACCGCCTTCACATACACCGTATATTTCTTGCCCGGAATCAAATTCGCCAATGTTCTCGTAGAAGAAGTAGTGTTTTTTCCCATATCTCCTGAGAATTGCCCTCTCATGGTATATTTCGTTGCATTCGCTACAGCATCCCACGAGAACGTATAGTTGTTCGTCGCCTCGTTGTACACCACCAGAGGATTAGTAGGAGCAGCCAGTTTGATTGCTCCTTCTGTCTTGAAAGTTGCTCCTTCGCTGCTCGTTACGGGGCAAAAGCCGGAGCCGTCTTTTGGCAGAGCAGTAACCTCCCATCTGTACCATGTATCGCGCAACAGGTCGTTGAGAGTGAGCATAGTGGTGGTAACATCAAAAGTCTTGTTGTACACCTCGCTGGCGTTGCTCCATACACGCACCCGATAGCCTGCGATGTTGGTGGTAGGCGTGGCTGTCCACGACAAGGTAGCCCCATGCTGCCCATTGACCGTTGCCGTCATCTCGTTCCACGTTACCACCAAGTCCGTACACTCCTCGCAGGTGGTGGTATAGTCGGTGTATTTTGCGACACCGCCATAAGTAATTTTCAACGATTTCAAATAGCAAGCCCCTGTTACGGTCGTACCATCAAAATAGAAATAGTTATATCCATCTGCACCATTGACATCAATTGATTGAGTCGTTATTGTAGATGATTGTTTCTCTAAACTAACAGATGAAGAAGAGGCTACTTTATCTTTTGCCACATAAATAGTAGGAGAGTTTTTGCCAGTGGCAGTCCACGTACAAGTAATATTTGTAATAGGACCAGCCAATGAGGTTGTGTTTTTAATGTATGTACCTTTACCACTATTCATCTGAATGCCATTACTATTCTTGTAAACGCCATAGGCTTCTACTGTAGCATCAGCATAGTTATGTGTAAAAGTCGTAGTATAAGAAGTCGTTATTTCTGTAAAATTAGAAATAGTTATATCCAAAGTTTTACTAGTTCCCCCACCACTCTCTGCTGTTGCAAAGACGGCGTAGTAGGTCACATTTGCCGAGATAGTAGTATTTTCATCTATATAGGTGATGCCCGTACCGTCGGCATTAACCGTAGAGGATGTTGTCCACCCCATAAACTTCTTGTCGCTACACGAACTTGGTGCAGCGGGTTCTGTCGGAAGAACTATCTTACCGGTGGTTGTGGTAGTCTTGTACTCTTTCCCATTCACCATCCACGTGATAGTGTGCTCTTGGAGTTTGGCGAAGTTGATTTGTATAGTACAATTTGCGGTAGGCGTAACGGTAAACTCATTACCATTTTGCGAGACAGTAGCGCTACCGCTTGGCGTAACCGTATAAGGATTTGCTGCATCTATCTGATATCCATCATTCGGCGTTGCTATAATCTTAGTACCGTTTACAGAAACCATACCACCTTCCGCAGGATTAGCCACCGCAGTGATGGTATAAGCTGAAACTGCCCCTTCCTTGATTGTTATCTTACCACCTGTCATTCGTTTGGTCGAAGCTGTCGCTATGACTATGCCATAATAACGAGCAGCTGTTTGAGTTTCTGCAAATGTAAATATGAAAGTTCCTGACGTTCCCAAAGACACGCCTTGTGAAGCAGTACTAGAAGCAGACAAATCCACCTGTGTATAAGCAGCCCCCCCCGAAACCGCTAACGCATCTCCAACGACAATATACGCCGTCGCCGAAGTACTACCAGAGTTATCAGTATAACTAAACTCTAAGGAACCGACATTAGCAAGAGCGGTCGTCGTATAGTAGAAATAATAGCCCGTGGTAGATGTCGTCGCCGAACTTAGCACCGCCTGTACAACAGGCAAATCGACCGCTGTGGGCTTTACCTTATTGTGATTAGTGGCATTATTCGTTCCCAAATAACCGGATTGACCTGTAGATAAGACCCAGCCTATTCCATTAGCATCTATCGATGTTCGACGTGTTCCATAACCACTACCCGTCCCACTACAAGTAGCCAAAACATCTCCATCTGCTCCCCACGCGTTAGTAGCGAATACGAGTGAGCAGACGATAATAGATAAAAAGCGTAAAGTTTTTTTCATATCTTTGTAGTTTTAATTCTCTATATAGTTAATAATTTATCTCGTTGCGGGCAGCCATTTGCCCCAAAAGCGTATTCTTAGCATCAGCCCAGCGGAATCACCCACTAATCACCCACTAATCACCTACTAATCACCTACTCTTGTCAGTTGGTAAACAAATATTGCCCAAAATCGAACAAAAATACCCCACTTACTACTCCACCCCAACTTCTCTTCACACTCCAAACAAAAACCACCAACAACTCAACAACAATATTCAAATATACCCCATTTGACTATCTTGACTATTTACCATACCTCTGCGGACAAACTACACATTAGACAATATTATATATCATTCTTCGCAGAGGAGTTGCTTCAGTTCTTCTTGCGTGGGCAAATAGGTCATATACTTAGCCGCAAATATCTGCGTCTCATCCTCCGGCAACGTATATCGCACCACCGCATCGTTCTTCTCTGCACAAAGCACAATCCCCACCGGCGGATTATCTCCCTGATTCATCAATTCCCGTGTATAATAATTGACGTACATCTGCATCTGCCCGAGGTCTTGATGAGTAAGCGCATCTATCTTCAAGTCAATCAGCACATAACAGCGGGCAGGAATATTGTAGAACACCAAGTCAATATAGAAATGCTGTCCGTCCAGCGTGATGCGTTTCTGCCGCGCCACAAACGTATAGCCGCGCCCTAACTCCAACAAGAAATGCTGCAACTTGGTGATAAGCATCTGCTCCAAATCGCCCTCCAAAAAATGCTCGCCCTGCTTGATACCCAAAAACTCCAAAATAAACGGGTCGCGGATAATCTCACGCGGCGTCAAGGTCTTAGGCGCAGTTTGCCGGATTTCCTGCTTCACGGTGTCTTTGTCACGGCTCGCCAACATCCGCTCATAGAACAGAGTGTTGATTTGACGCTCTAACTGGCGCGTACTCCAATTTTCTGCTACACACTCGGCAATATAATAGTTGCGTGCATCCTCATTTTGCACCTTGAGCAAGGCTCTCCAATGGGTCCAACTCAATTGGCTACGCACTGCGTAGCCTTTTGGATAGCACAAATAGAATTGGCGCATAAATTTAAGATTGGGAACCGTAAAACCGCCGCCATACTCTGCCATAAGCCGCCGAGAGAGATTGCTAATCACGCCCTTACCATATTCTGCCCTGTTCTTGCCAGCCTGCTCATACTCCACAATATACTTACCCACCTGCCAATATGCCTCCACAGTAGTGGAGTTGACGGCGTGGGCTATCTGCCGACGCGCATTGTCAAGCATCTGTTTGATTTGCGCAAACAGTTGCTCCTCCTTTTGGTTCTGTGGTATCAACGATGTATCCATATACTTAATCTAGCAAGACTTTATAGTTAATAGTTAACAGTTTACAATTAATATCTCCATTATCGGGTCGGTTTGGTAAACAAATACTGCCCAAGATTGAACAAGCACATCCCCCACTCTAACAAGAACTCATCTTTTCTCTTGAACAAAAACAGTCAAAAAACTCAACAACAATATTCAAAAACAACTTCTCCTCCCCGCTCTATTCCATCATATCAACAAATACTGCCCAAGATTGACCAAATATACCCCATTTTACACCCCATTTTACAATTTGGCAAGTTCCCACATCTCGGCGAAAAACCACACTTTAAAGATTACACATTCTTTCTCCGTTCTGTTTCCCTATTTTCCTGCGGTGGATACGCAGAGGACATGCGGTAGATACAACTACACATTACACATTAAAAATTACAAAATGTATATTACACACTACTTCCACTACGCATGGTACCCGCTCCGGGGCAACAGATATCGTTCTTTCGGTGTGTCAACAAATCGGCAATAGAAACTCAGGCACAATCACCTGCACAAAGCAAGTCTTACAAGAGCAAAAACATCAAGTCAGCAAAATCCTCACCCAATTGGTCGTACCCTAAATAAAGCAGCTCTACATATCATCCACATCGCATGAACCAAGTACCAAAAGCGCCAGCCAAGATAGGTTATAAAAAAGCAGTTAGCGCATAACCAAGCGGCAAAAAGCCCTTGCATTATACGCTAACTCGTTCTGCTTACAGTGTGCGCCGGTATAGAAGAAGAGAGATACAACCCCGAGCTGCGTTTCCACGCGCCGAACAACAAATCTCTATGAATATACCTGTTCACTACGATGGCGAAACGGAGAAAATATGACGAACTCCATTTCGGCTGCAAAGGTAATACAAGTTTTTGATATACGCAAGAGGGAGGGGCGATTTTTAATTTGTAATTTCCACAGCAAGAATAACCATGTACTCTCTTTTCCGCTAATGGTCGTGTAAATCTCCGTTCACCGATAGTGGTCGCATAAAGTTCTATTCTTCATTCATGCCCGTTAATACGCCATTAAAACGCCTACTACAAAACTCATTTCTCTCTCGCGACAAAAACCAACAAAAACTTTTATGTAAAAAAACGGCAAAAACGAGACAAGAATACACCAAAATACTCCTTCCTACTTTACTACAACTATATCCACTTCACTCTTGGGAACAAAAACGAACAATAATGCTCTAAAATACACTACTCTACACTCTCCTCTTTTTTGAACAAAAACGACCAAAAACTTTTATATAAAAACAGTCAAAAACAAGACATGCCGTCGCGGCGGTCATGCGTGCCGCAGTTCCAGTCATCGGCGTCCGACCACCCCACTCTCGGATGCCGCACGCTATCTTTTTTCCGTCCCTGCGCCGACCCTAATTCAGCGGTGGATAAGCAGTGGATAGGCTCTATCGCATCGCTTATCAACAGACGTCAGTACTTAATACCAAAGTCATCCAATAGCGCTTTGTAGCCGTCCTGCGCAGTCAGACAGGTGTCACGAAGATAGCCGTTGGTTTGTCCCCACCAGTCAGAAACATCTTTGTATAGAACCCGCCTCTATTATATAGATAGGGTTGCTAAAAATCGTTTTCGTCATAACTGTCAAAGCCGGACATGCCGTTGCGGTCGTCATGCGTGCCGGTCCATTTGACTTTTGCATGGCTCGGCTCTCCACAGAAAACGGCACGAAAATCATCGGGCGATGTCTCTTTGGCAATCCATTTCGCGCGGAGCAGTTGTTGGTAGAGATTGACGATGCGTTTGGCATGCTGTGGCGCATAGTTGTAACGAAACGTGGCTTGTGTGATTTTTGCACTGCGGCGCTTGGGCAGTTGCGCGGTGTGGGGCTTTGCCGTAACGGCAGAAGATTCTATGCCCGTCGCGTTTTCGGAAACGGCGGCAGTACGGATGATGCTCTGAATAGCATCCACGTGCTGTTGCAATGCGCTGCATTGCGAAGTGGTAAGTGTAATCATACTATAAAATTTTTAGACGTTATTTAAGGAATAACTTTGTTGGAAATTTTATAGTACAGTTACGCGAATAGGGCGACAAGGGACAAAGAAAGAAAGAAAGAAATACAACAGCCCTCATCTGTGTAAGGATGAAGGCTGTTGCAGATAATGTACGTGAGAAAGCAATAGTTGTGTAGTACTTCGCTATCGAAAAAGTTACATTGGCTTTAATATCTTCCAATGCCCGCCTTTGGTTGGACCTATTCGCTTAATATAGTTTTCCGATTTCAGTTTTTCTATCATTCTAAATACGGTGGAGTGTGATTTGTGCATCTTTTCCACTAACTCCGAACGTGTAATCTCTGGATTGGCTATCATCATTTGCAGAATCTGCTTCATTTCTTGCTTCATTTCCTGCTTCTCTTCCTTAGTCGGCATATAGAGTGTGAGTGTTACCTCATTCGTTATTTGTTGGATGAGCGGGGAAGCAGTTATTTGGTTTTGTAGGATTGGAGTTCAAAACGGACCTTATATTTGCGATCAGGGTTAGTTGGGACAGGCTTGCTTTTGTAGTAGGCGTATTCCTCTTTGTGGCCATAGCCTTCGAGTGTGAAGGTTTTGACCATGCCCGGATCGATGGTCAGTGGGGTGTTGAAATCCCGATAGTCGAGCATATTGCCTTGCATGTCGTAATAGACGAGGCGCCCCGATACAGAGGTTACAATGCAATCCGTGTTGTTCTTCAGTCCAATAGTTGCATAGCGTTGCACCCAATCGTGCGCGTAGTTAGCCAAAGTTATAGCATTCGGGTCGGCGGGAACAACGGAGCGGGATTGCGCAGGGCGGGATGCGGACGGCTGCGTGTTCTGCTGTTTGGGAGATACCGGACGCTTAGGGGTGGTGGCTGCCTGACGGTTTAGTTCGCTGCGGAGTTGCCGAACCTCGTTTTGCAATTGCGTTACTTCGTTACGAAGAGTGTTCCATTCGTCTTCCGACACCATAAATGACTGTGCGGGACAGGATGCTGTTATCTGTTCTACTTCGGTTTCCGGATGCTGTGCCTCGGAGGATGCTCCCAAACGGCCAAGTCCTGTTGAGTGGAGGATGACGGCAACAATCGCCAAAATGGCGAGAATAAGAAGAAACTTAATAAATTTGCCGGATTTTTCTGTATTTTCTTCGTACATGGTTGTATATAGAATTTATTAGGTTATACTATTTTTGTCATAAAGAGAGAGTTCTTGCCGTGTATAAAAATAATTTTAGTATATTCTACGTATCCACCTTTTTCCTCTTGTTAGCCCCCATTGTATGTGCCACATACGTCCATCAGTTTTATCTATTAAAACAAACTGATACATATTACCTGTCGGATATAGTTCGAAACTGCCAGATCCATATCCCCATCCGTATGATAAATCGGAATCGTTGATTGTGAATGTTCCTTCTTCATCAGATTCTAATGACCATTGGACTTGTTTTATTTTGCCTGTTTTTGTATCTAATTGCAAAAGAGTATATATGTTTTCTGTCGGATAAAGTTTAAAACGTTGTTTCAAGGAAAGATCAAGTTCTATGTGTTCTATCCATGTATTGTTTATATTAATTAAAGAATCTATTCTTGAAAGAAGCGTGGTAACATCTTGTTGGGTAACATTCGTTATGACAGAATCTGTTTCTGTGGTTTGTGCCATTCCCACAAATGAAACTGATAGTACGAACAAAAGATAGAAAAAACGTTTCATAAAGTTGTTGGTGTGTGGTAGATTTATTATTGTGGATAGTTGCTATTTTGTCTGTTGTGATACTGATTTGATAAAAGTGCTTTTCATCTGATTAAAATGAATCCAATCTTGTGGAATATCATATGCGGAGCAAAGTTCCGTATAGAGTTCGTCTAATTTTGTTGAGTCTATGATAGATGCTCCTTGCTTGACATTATAGATAAATCCCATATTTTCAAAATTGCAATCGGGAAGAATAAAAGGCATAACCCTTTTTCCTCTTAACGCCCATGATGCTCCCATTTCACTCTGACACACCTCACTTTGTTTGTAGTTATTAGAGATCATCAAGAATATGTAGTCGCATTCTTTCATATTCCGGATAATTTCATTGCGAAAATCTTCACCTGTTCTAATGGAAGAATGATCTAATGTGCAAAATATGTCGTTAGGGCGCAAACCACACCCTGTTATTAAGATTTGTGTTATAAATTGGTTGATAATATTTTTATCTTTATGCGAATGACTTATGAACACCTTTCTTATATGATGGGGATATAATATATCCAAAATTTCAAGAGTGGTCCTTATGTCACCAAAATGGTATGCATTAATACAACCTCCTAATAACATTAGATGTTCTAACGCATCTTGTTGAATATCATATATCCTAGGATAGTCCTTTTGAATCAATGGCGATATTTTTCGAATTAATTGAAAGAAAGTATGCTTGTTTGAATCCATAGGAGAATTGTAGTCAATATAATCAATACGTACCAAAGCATTGAGGGCATCATCCAACAATTTACGTATAAGATAATTTTTATTCATAGTGTATTGTTTTGATATTTTGTTTCTTTTGTATTCTCGTTCATCTCTCTATTGGTGTGAAAATGAAATTGATAATCACTCTCTACTAACAAGGCTTCTCCATACTTCAGCGCGCTCTTTACTATTTTCATAAAGGACAGATTCGTGAGGATTTACAATGATTGCCTGCAAATGCAATTCGTCCTGATGCTCAATTTCAATATTATGCACAAACCAACACGCTGCGGGGCTTAATCCAAGTGTTTCATAAATTTTATCTATAAATTCTTGATTAGAATGGATATACCCCGAAACATCTGTAAAAAATATACGTGGACTATATTTCAGATGACGTCTGCCGCTATGGCTCGCAGATGACTCCCTATAAATTACCATTGAAAAAGGCGCATTTATCCGCACGTTATTCACATATACTTTATGAAATACAGCCGCTAACTGGCACCCATCGTTCTCATGACAATAAACGGTATTACCACCGCGCCCCAATGGCATTCCTACCAATCGCAAAGGCACAGAATTATAGACCATTCCAACCAAAAGAGTATCATACCCTTTAGTCGTAAATTTGTATTCCGGTTGACCTTGCCCGAGTGCGGTACCCCAAGGCGATGTTCCTGTGCCCTCGATTAAGTTGGCACCAAAAGCAAATGACGCTAAATCTAAATTCATAGTTGTTCGAATATATAGTTCAATAATAGTCCGACCAAATGTACATCCCAACCATTTCCTGCACGAGCCGATAACTGCATATAGTTTACATCTTCGGGAAAGATAATCTCTCCGTCCTTAAATCCCATGAGTCTAAACTGCTCTGCCGCCGATAGTTTACGTATTCGTAGCACACCATCTTTGGTTATTGGTTCAACAATCCGAGTGATATTATGGCTCGGCTCTGTCAGAGTGTTGGTGATGGCATTTGTTTTTAACTTATGGTTATAAACATCAAAGCAAAGCGGTTCATCTACTTTCCAATCATGAAAACCATGTTTACCATGTACCTCTTGAAAATGCGCCACACGTTCCGGCGATAAATATAAATCGTCTGCTGGCTTTGCATCTAAAAATTCTGCCAAACGTGGACGAAGTTCTTCCGATATTTTAGGCGGAATCATACTAAAACTTTCCGGTAATGCCTGCAATGAAGCAAATATCCACAAGCGCTCTCGATTTTGGGGTATACCATAATCTTTGGTATTCAGTAGTTGCATTTTTATATGATAACCCAAGCTTCCCAATCGTTCAATAATAGCATTATGCGTAGGCGTAAATTTTTTGGCATGAAACCCTTTAACGTTTTCCAAAAAAATAAACCGCGGTTTCTTGATTTCACAAATACGCAAGATTTCATATATCAATGTTCCTCTGCCTAATTTATCTTCTTCACCCAACTGCAAACCAGCGGACGAAAACGGCTGACACGGGAAACCACCTGTAAACAAATCAAAATCCGGTATATATTTTTTATCTTTCTCCAAATGCTCACGAATGCTACGGATATTGCCATAGTTTCGTATATCCGGAAAATTTACATCCAAGATACGACAGGCACTCGGTTCAATTTCTGACAATCCAATCACCTGATAAGGATAACCACATCGTTTTAAGCCAAACGAAGCGCCGCCATATCCTGCAAATGCTTCAAAAACTTTTATTGTTTTTTTCTTTTTCACTATTGATTACCTATTTAGTAAGCCCGATTTTCTGTAAAACCATTGTCTTCTGCGAGACGCTTGATGCGTTGACAATCTTCCGCCAAACGGGCTTTAACGGTCTCGTTGCGCTCTATTATGGTTGCCATGTGATCAATTTTTTTCTTCTCCATAATGGACAGATAACTACGCCCCTCCCGTTTAGCCCACATGGAAAGATTTTTCCAATTATCAACACCCCAAGCAATAGAAGTATCAATGTCTTTTTGCTGTGTTGCTGTGATATTATCTACATCGTTGGTGCTGATTAAGATAGATTCCGGAATTGTAATACCGAGCGTCTTGTTTTGAATATTGTTCCAAAAATCCACTTTTTTAGATTCTGTTTGCGGGTTTTTGCTACCCTGTGTGCCTATCAGCGTCAAATAATCGGAGATTTCCTTAGCGATAATTGCAATCACCTCCTTTAATTCCGGCTGAATAGTTTGATTGTTCCAAATATAATTCAAATCCAAACGCTCCTGCGAACGGAGTGCTAACAAAGCGACGGTATAATTGCAGATAATGGCAGCGTATCCCTTATTGCCAGACATTTTCAGATAACGATCAATATATTTGTATATAATCATCTTGGCTACTACATTGTGAAAGTATTGCTCATCCACCTTTGGCGTAGTTTCACGGATTATTTTCCAATATTTGTCGAAACATACTTCTGCACCTTTGCATGCCTCAAAAGGTTTTCTCATCCATGCCATTTCTATCTTTGCAACATCCGTTTTGTTAAATCGTTGCGATTGTGGACGTTCCTCTTCGAATTTTTTTACTTTTAGTGTACCTGTGCCACCCACATTCGTTTTCTCGGTGAGGAATTGTCCACGCAGTCGTTCAAAATACCATAAAGTTGGATGCACACTGCTTGTCCACTCTTTACGCGATTGTTTCTCCATATCCAACATGTAGTGCGTATTAGCGGATAAATCCGAATCTTTAATTTTAGTCTGCGAGTTGGCATATTTGGCTATATCAGGAATAAGCGTAGGTATTGATTCCGCTACTACGGGGCTAATTTCAGAAATTTTGACTGCCACAAAAGCCTGCTGCAAACTATCGGCCGTTTCTTTTGATTTTTTCATTGCGTTGTATATTGTAGATGTCGTTTGACCACCATTTACAATATGCCAATTACGCAGTCTTGTAATCAATTTTTGACCTCCTTCATCACTATTTAGATATACATTCGATGCTGTGCTTGATATACCATTGTTGAAACATAAAAATTTTTCCGGCTGTTTTGCCAATGTTTCAGCCATTTCCTTATTCACTTTAACTTTTCCACCTAAGAAATTACGCACATTTTGGTCTATCAAACGTACTTTATACCGATTATATATTTTTGCCAACACGAGAGCAGGCATAACCGCAAGATAAGAAGTAATATTGCTGACCTCGTCATGTACCTCAATACAAGGTAATGAGGATTGATAATCTCCTTCTAAATCAATCAAGATTTCTTGACTATTTTGCTTTGCTTGCTCTGCCTTCCGCACTTCTTCCATATCCCAAAAATGATACTCGGTGGTTACTTTGTACCCATCGCGTTCCAATTCTCCATCAGACAATTCGAGTACATCGGCACTATAACCATTGGATAGAATGAATATGCGTACAAGTTCGATATGTTTCGCCAGAAATTCCTCGCGAATCATATCCATTACGTCTGCAACATCCGGATTATTTTGCCGCAAATAGTTCTTTGCTTCTTTACCATCTATGGCATTATAAAAGAACCATGTTACCTCGTTAACCATTTTCTGAGCGGTTGACTCTGGCAAAGACGGCGACTGACCTTCATAATATATCGTACCAAATAAATCCAAAATACCTGTTACTTCGGAATAATCAAAAGCATTCAATTTGTATCGATTTGTAAATTTTTCTGTAGTAGAATTGCTGCTACATTCACATACCTCGGGAGCCAAAGCCTCTCCACTATCAACCACATATTCAATAATGGCTTTAGTGAGTTCCGTTTCGACAGATGTACCGTTGTTCTCAACCGCATCATTCACCATCTCCATAAATTCCTGCTGGAATTGTTTTTGTTCTTGCGTCATAAGGCAATATATTTTTAGTTAGTATTCTTCAATCTGTTTACAAATATCCGAAAGCGTTGTTTTGTACGCATTGGCAATCTTCATCAAAGTATCAATCGTAGGGATTGTTTTGCCGTTCTCCATTTTGTTATAATATCGCACACTCAGACCAGCATATTCTGCTATATCATTCTGAGTGAGTTTTACGTCATCATCTTTTGATTTCTTTTCTCTCATAATGCGCAACACTTCGCCTGTATCACGCATCAGTTTTTCCTTCGTTTTCATATATAGGATGTCAGATCTTACCTACTTTTACTACAAGATTTTGAAATTCTGTGCAAAGGTACTGCTTTTTTATGACATACACAAGGAACTATAATTCCTATTGACTATTTTATAGCAATTAAATATCTATGATATTTATTTTCTATCAAAAAAAAAATCTTTTTCTTGATTTTTTCTTATTTTATTCCTATTCTGCATTATAATTCCTATAATTCAAAGACAACAATGGTAAAATAGAATTAGGGTAACGGAGGAAGAGTACCGAATATAGGAGAAAAATGCGCAGATATAATCCGCGCGAAAGGACGAGGAAAGAAGATGCTTTGTGCCGGAATGTGTCAATGCGCTTTCCTTCGGTAGGAACGGTTACGGTTGCCACCATACTGCTCCAGATAACCGAAAGCCGTCAATTGGCGGAGATAACGCTTCGCTGTAGTCTCAGTAAGGCCAAACGTAGCGACAAGCAGTCCGGTAGTGAGCTCGTCTTTATCGGCCATAAAAATCAAAATATCTGCCAAACGGCTTGCCAAAGCGGGCGTTATCGACCATTTATCGACCAAATCTTGCAATAATTCTGTTTTATCGACCATTCCTGAAGATACGGATGAGATGAATTGGTCGATATCGGATTGAAGGTGTTCGCAATGGAGACGATACATACAATCAATAAAAATCCCTATATCCTCGTGCTCGCGCGTATCAATCAGTGCTTGGATATAATCCGCTTTATCCTGCTTAAGGACCTTTGCGGGAAGAACTCCGAACTCCATCTGCAGCAGATTCATCAACAATCGGCAGGTACGTCCATTGCCATCTGCCCACGGATGAATGGTGACCAATTCGTAATGCGCCCAATAACTAAGTTCATAAACCGCACAAACATCTGTCGAATCGATTGCAGCACGGCGGCGGTTGAGTTCATCGCAAAAAGCCTGCAATTTAGCAGGAATCTTCCGGTAGGACATATAGGACTTACCACCTATTCCGACAGTAACATTGAGCATTATGAATTAAGAATTACGAATTAGGAATTGAAGGCAAAGCAATTGATTGCGGGGATGCAAAACACGAAAGACAAAAGGATAAGCGTAGCAGGGACAGAGAGGCACGACACAAGGGGGCACAGGAACAGGGGTAGCGCGAGGGCAATTAATAATGAGTAATTTGTAATTAGTAATGAGTAATTAATTAGCGCATGGGGAGCCTAAGGGTAGCGCAAAGGTAGCCCAAGGGTAGCGGAAAGGTAATCAATAATTAGTAATTTGTAATGAGCAATGAGTAATGAGCAAAGGATAGCACAAAACAAAGAATCCGCCCCGACCATTTTTGGTCGGGGCGGATGTCGTTTTCGCCTCTTTTAGGGAGGGGAATTTACGCCTGCTTGACAGGGGGACTTCGTATTTACGCCTTTGTGGCGGGAGATTTACGCCTGCTTGGCGGAGTGGTTACTGCGCTTGCAGGTTATTTTACCTCTTCGAAGTCGACGTCTTCGGCAGTGCCGTCGTTCTTGCCAGAACCGTTGTTGGTGCCGGCATTGCCGTTGAAGCCGCCTGCGTTGAAGTCTGCGCCCGGTTGCGCACCTGCATTTGCTCCGGCATTCTGCGCGTTGTACATCTCTGCACTCGCAGCCTGGAAAGCCGTCATCAATGCCTGGTTAGCCGCTTCACAAGCGTCGGCATCCTTCTTCTCGTATGCGTCTTTGAGGTTCTTCAAAGCCTCCTCGATAGGCGCTTTCTTGTCGGCAGGCAGTTTGTCGCCCAGTTCCGCCAATTGCTTCTCGGTCTGGAAGATAGTAGCGTCGGCACGGTTCAGTTTCTCGATGCGCTCTTTCTCGCGCTTGTCCGCCTCGGCGTTCGCCTCTGCCTCCGCCTTCATACGCTTGATCTCCTCCTCGCTCAATCCGCTCGACGCCTCGATGCGAATCTTCTGCTCCTTGCCCGTAGCCTTGTCCTTCGCCGTAACATTCAAGATACCGTTGGCATCGATATCGAAGGTTACCTCGATTTGCGGTTCGCCGCGGCGTGCGGGCATGATGCCGTCAAGATGGAAGATACCAATCTGCTTGTTCTGCGCCGCCATAGGACGCTCGCCCTGCAGCACCTTGATCTCCACGCTCGGCTGGTTGTCCACCGCGGTGGTAAAGGTTTCGGTCTTCTTGGTCGGGATGGTGGTGTTGCTCTCAATCATCTTGGTCATCACGCCGCCCATGGTCTCGATACCGAGGCTCAGCGGAGTTACATCCAAGAGGAGGACATCTTTCACCTCGCCGGTGAGGACACCGCCCTGAATGGCTGCACCGACTGCCACCACCTCATCGGGGTTAACGCCCTTGCTCGGCGCCTTGCCGAAGAACTTCTGCACTGCATCCTGGATGGCAGGGATACGCGTGGAGCCGCCTACGAGGATAATCTCGTCGATGTCGCTCGTGGTCAAGCCCGCGTTCTGCAAGGCAGTGCGGCACGGTGCGATGGTGCGCTGGATGAGGTCGTCGATGAGTTGCTCAAACTTGGCGCGTGTGAGGGTCTTGACCAAGTGGGCGGGAACACCGTTCACGGGCATGATATACGGGAGGTTGATTTCGGTGGTCGTGGTGTTGGACAACTCGATTTTCGCCTTCTCGGCAGCCTCTTTGAGACGCTGCATAGCCATCGGGTCTTTGGAGAGGTCGGCACCACCGTTCTCGTTCTTGAACTCCTGTACGAGCCAGTCGATGATACGATGGTCGAAGTCATCACCGCCGAGGTGAGTATCACCGTCGGTTGCCTTTACCTCGAAGACACCGTCGCCCAACTCGAGGACGCTGACATCGTGGGTACCGCCACCGCAGTCGAAGACCACAATCTTCATGTCCTTGTTCGCCTTGTCCAAGCCGTATGCAAGGGCGGCTGCCGTAGGCTCATTGACGATACGGCGCACGTTGAGACCCGCGATTTCGCCCGCCTCCTTGGTAGCCTGACGCTGGCTGTCGTTGAAGTAAGCCGGCACAGTGATGACCGCTTCCGTAACCTCCTGACCGAGGTAGTCCTCCGCGGTTTTCTTCATCTTCTGGAGGATGATAGCCGAAATCTCCTGCGGGGTGTAGAGACGACCGTCGATGTCCACGCGCGGGGTGTTGTTGTCGCCCTTGGTGACCTTGTACGGCACGCGGGCAATCTCGTTGGCGAGACGGTCGTAGGTCTCACCCATGAAACGCTTGATACTATATACGGTCTTGGTGGGGTTGGTGATCGCCTGACGCTTTGCAGGGTCGCCGACCTTACGCTCGCCGCCGTCCACAAAACCTACTACAGAAGGCGTAGTACGCTTGCCTTCGGAGTTTGCAATCACAATAGGTTCATTACCTTCCATCACTGCTACGCAGCTGTTGGTCGTTCCTAAGTCAATACCAATAATCTTGCTCATAGTTGTATTGTTTTTATCTGTTAGTATTCGTGTTTTTTACTGATGCCTTTGTCAACATCACCCATAGAAAGACAAAACCTGTGCCAAACAGGGAAGACACCCTATTTGGCAGGAAATGTCTGCCAAATTGGCAGATTGGCACACGAAATATATAAAAACGACCAAGAATTCGGACAAAAACAGCAAAAAACGCTCTAATGCCCATGCACAGAGAGACGTATAAACAAATATTGCCAAAAATTAGGACAAATATTTCATTTGACTATTTAACCATTTGCTATTTGACTATTACCAAAAAGCAAATCAGTACTTGGGTGATGATTTAGTGTCAATCATCAATAACACAACGGCATACGTACTTCCGCCGGATGAAGGGAATAGTATAGCGGATGCCGACCTCCACGCCGACCCAAAGTGGCACATAAGCACCTTTGGTAAGAGGCGAAGATAACAAAGACGCATATTCCGGCATAAACGCATGCGCCTCATAGACCTCCGGCGAGACATCTTTCGCCTCTTCACGGAAACCGATAGGCGACACGCCGCCTGCTTCGCCAAAGTTCGCCTCAGCACCATTGAGTTTGCTGCCGCCCAAGACCGAATATTTGAACAAGGCGTGTACGGACAAGTCCAAGTTGCGCGCCACAGGTATCAAGACACCTGCCCGCGCCACAAGAGACAGCTGTTGCATCTCCGGCAGTTTGCCGGACGGCTTTGGGTTACTGCCTCGATAGAAACCGTGCGAGGGGACATCATGCAAGGTCAGATTCCACGGCTCGTAGAATCCGGTATGCTCCAAATCGCCCTTGGCAGAATACGACGCGCCAAGACAAAAGCCATACTCCACCCCAACCGCAAAACTAAGGCGCACCGTACCTACCGGTGCCGTAGCCAGCAAGAGCAGTTGCGGCGCAAGATAAATCTGCTGCTGCTGCTCACACCACGAATAGATATCGAGGATATGCGTATAGCGCTCGCCGTCCGTGTCGGTAACATCCGCATAGCGTTGCTTACCCGACAAACGCAGCGAACTGCCATAGCGCGCAACGTCTGCCCCGAGGGACAATCCCACATAGTCGGAGAAGAAACAGTTGATACCAAGATGTGCATTCAGTCCGTAACTCCCGACCGTAGAAGCGGAGAGGTCATCCATAGGATTGACCTTGTAGCCCAACGAAGAATAACCTGCTCCCAACTGTACATCGAACGAAATTCCCCGAGAAGGATTTTGCGCCATCAAGGAGACAAAGCACAACAATCCGACCAAAGCGAGGGAATATCTATGTATTGCCGATTTCTTAATCATGGTATCCATTGTTTGAAAGCCTCTACCGTATCGTCATCGTAAGTGAGTACGACAATACGCAAATGCGGCCCTATTACGTAAGCGCGGCGGGCAACCTGCTGACGCTCAGCATTACCGGGGTTCTTCTCCGCCGAACGCTCCAAGTCGTCAAACTCCGCAGGGCACGAGTAGGCCTTGCCGCCTACGGCGGTCTGCATCTCGCAATGGTACATGCCGCTTAACCCCGCGGGATTATGATAGAACTGCTCGACCGCCCCTTCGATAGGCTGATTATCATGATACCACTGGTAGGCGATATACAGCGAATCGGGATCAGGGATGAATATCACATCTTTCCACTTGGCGTACTGTTCGACGCCCACGCAAGGTCCGCAATAGAGGGTATCCAGACGGTATTCATACAAGATACTATCGCAACCTCGGTCGCTCTGCACGAGATGGGACTTTGATGCCGGTCCCGTAAACACTTCACCTCTCCACTCGAAGGGCAACATATCGGAGCAGACAGTCGTATCCAATCCACGCACCTGCAGTTGAGGACAAGGCGGATCCGGTTCGCAATGGTATGTAAGAAGCGTAAACGGATATTCCGCCACGATACATCCGCGCTCATCCATCTCCTGCTTGTACAGTGTACCCGGCTCGCTAAACGTCAGTTCTCCCCACTTGTAGGGCAAAAGCGTATCACAGACAGTCCGCGTTTCTTCCGGATAGCGTACGGGGTCATCACAAGGCGGGTCGCAAGGAACCAACAACCAGTGTTGCTTCGACACTATGGTAGTAATAACCGTAGTGGTTTTCTGGAACATGATGTCGTCCAAACAGAAGTCATTGCCGCCCTCAGATTTATTCTTATCATAGACACCAATCATCACATTGGAGGATGAAACGGGTGCTTTCCACTTCTCTTCCCTCAACTCCCACGCATTAAGCGGAGATATTTGCCCCAAGGTATGTACGCTACCCAGATTGTAGGTAGTCTTGTGACCTCCAGCATCCGTGCACACGATAACGAACTGCAGCTGCGCAGGCGAATTGTTGGCACCCTTGTTAGGATAGGCAGCATAATAAGAGAAGAGATAGGTAGAATCTTTTTCTATGACCAACTTGGGATTATCCCGCGTTTCCGCTTTCCACGCATAGCCTTCCTTACCTGCGTCGAACAAAGCGAAATAGTTTCCTCCGTGCGGCTTAACAGCATAGAAATCGTGCCAAAAATACGAAGCATCGTGCGTAATGGCGTACAGATTGGACGCGCCTCCATGGTCATTATAATACTGACTCGGATTCCAACCTGCGTACTTATAGTCGGACGTAAAGTTGGAAGGCGGGTTGTTCTCGAAATCGCCGTTGGTCATCAAGTTGTTGACTGCGCTTACTTCCGTAGAAACGATAAGGCACGTATATAACGCGGTATCGGTTTCCTGTTTCGCAAAGATGGTTCTAGTAATATCCGTCAGGGTATCTGTTACACCATGAGAAGTGCGCAACCAAACGTATTGCTGCTCTGCATTCTCACACACCTTATCCGAACGGAGTATGTTCGTCGCCTGTATGCAGAGGGTATCCATATCCTCCGCATACACGCCCATCCACGCACATACCAGCAGCAACGCTGCCACATATCGTTTCAGCCCACTAACGTACATATTTCTCCGTTTCCACATAACCATCATCGTAGGTAGTAACAACAAGATAGAAGTTGGCAGAAACATCGTATCTTCGAGTTGCCACCGCCTTACGAGCGCCGTCAGCAGGGTATGCCTCTGCGGATGGTTTAGCCTCCACAAAGGTAGTACGGCAAGACTCTTCTTCTCCATTGACTACGACATAGAACTCATCGGCGGCTGCAGGTTGCGAAGGCAACTTGTAGTACTGCGCCGTTGCGCCGTCAATAGCAGTCTCGTTCTTATACCATTGGAAAGAAGTATATTGTCCGTCCTTATTGTCCACGAAAAGGAAATCGTTCCACTTGCGAAGGACTTCGATTTTGCAAGGCTCCGGACTGCAATCCTTGGTTACAAGGGTAAGTCTATGCAATACCGAATCGCAGCCGTTGACCGATTTCTCGACAAAGTCGTAGGTACCCGCCGTAGCAATAGGCGCGGTCTGCCATTTCCACGTATAGGGCAACTCGTCATCGCAAATCTCCACGTTAGCAAAGTCCTCTTTCGCCTCTACGCCCTCGCATAGCGCACAATCCGTAACCGTCACGTTGAACTTATCCGTAAACGCCACGTTTGTTTCGCTATAGGATATAGTTTGGAACATAATGTCGTCCAAACAGAAATCATTTCCTTTCCAGTCGGTTACCGTATCGTGGACAGCAATCTTCACTTGGGCAGAATTGACAGGAGCAACCCATACCACAGATTGCTGATGCCACTCGTGGTCGTCGTTGGAGAGCGTATAAGGTTCTCCAAGGTTTTCCATCTTGGTCGTGCCGCTCACAGGGTCAAAATACTCTATACGGAACTGCAAGGTAGCCGGAGTAGCGGAAAAATACTCCGTCCCCTCTTTATTTGGGAAAGCCGCCCAATAGGAGAAATAGTATTTTTTTCCTTGCTCGATAATCAGATCGGGATTGTCCTGCTGAGGATTATGGCTTGACGAATTTGTTTCCGCAATCCACGCATCTCCCTCACTATTCGCATCGAAGAAACCGTAATATTTGCCTCCGTGCGGCTGAATAGGAGCAAAGTCCTGCCAGAAATTGGCAACATTTTTCGTCAACGTATAGATATCCTGCCCATGGCTGCCATAATCAGCCTTTACGTCCTTGCCGACATACTTATACTCCGACGAAAAACCGATACCCTCCTGCTCGAAGTCGCCACCCGCCATCAGATTGTTTTCCTTAACGATATTCACCTGATAGGTTTTCACGCTATAGGTATAAGTGCCAAGGTTGGCAGTCGGAATCTCCACAGAACGAGTGTTTGCGCCATTGATAGCAGGGTCGGTAGAAGTCCACTCATACACATCGCCTGCCATGGACGCAGAAAGGATAGTCTTGACACCTTGGCAAGCCGTAAGAGTATGCGCCTGCTCGCACTCTTGCGACGAAGCCACAGCCGTGAGTGTTTTCTCCGCGATGAGGCTTGTGCAAGCCAAATCGCTATATATCCGCAACGTAACGTTTACCGTTTCGCCCAAAGCCACTTCGTCGGATATTTGGAAGGAGAAAGGCGATGCCGGTTTCTTCACCACCTTGTCCGCTTCCAACAGAGGAGAAGAAATTTGGATAGCACACGGATTGCCGCCCTCGAACAGTGTATAGACCTCCGCTACAAACTTGTTTTTCATGCAGTTGTACGCCAAGGACAACTGCGCGCCCGAGAACGAAAGGTCCTGCGAGGCTTGCGGAGCAGCCGCCCACACGCACGTGCCCGATTCGTCCGTAACAATACAATAGGGCGTTGACGCGCCCGGGCAGGTGGTCGTCCACGGTCCGAAATTGTCTATGTTGTAGTTGATCTCGTCGCCGTTGTTGATTGTAATCGCTTTGTTAGTTCCCGCGAAGCGGATTGTATTGTTGATAGACTTCGTCAGTTTGAACGAATACAAGCCGTTGTAGCCCGGTACAGGCTTCATCCACTTGCAGATACCATAGGCATCGGAACGGAACATATAGGTTGCGTAACAGCACTTATGCTGCGACACATCCAGATAAATCGTTGTACCACTCGGGATATCCGCCCGTATGCCAACAGCGGCAAACAGGAACAACAAGGTAAGTATAAGCGAGCGCTTCATATTCAGTATATTTTTCATAATGCAATCATTTTATATTTTGCGTGATACATGCTATTTTGTTGCAGTCTCAACCGGAAGTTCGATTTGGACTTCCATCACTTTTTGCCCGTTCTCCAACGGGATAATCTCCACACGCCTATCCAGCGCAATCGTGTAGGTCTCGCCTTCCGAAACACTATATTGCACATCCGAAGAGTGGGCTTCCACAAGCAGTTGCGCGGGGGCCACACCTTTCTTGATGAGCAAGTCGGCAACCGCCTGTGCACGTTTCTCCGAGAGTACGCGGTTGCGGCGTGCGTTACCCTCTTTGCTGGCGTGTCCGGAGACAACGACCTGCTGGTCAGGCGCAGCTATCAGCACTTCAGCCAGACGGTCGAGCACATCGGCGGGCTCAAGTTTTGGCTCGGTAGAATTGAGGTCGAACCAAATAACCGAACGATGCATGATTTTGGCAATCTTCTGCACCACTTCTTGCTTCGGTTTCATTACCGTCTCGCGGCGTTCGGCAAGCGTAAATGTAGTATCGCAGATTTGCAGTTTCTCGTATATAGGTTCCGGTTTCTTGGGCTTCGGCTTGTAGTGCCATTGTACGCCGACTTTGAGTCCTGCGCCCCACGGCAGCACTTTGTCCGTAAGATTGGAAGCCACCATACCGTCGTAGGTTTGCATAAAATTATGCTGACGATATTGCGCATTCGTGACAATCGGGTCGCCGGTTACCTCCGCCGCCTCGGGATTCGCCCAGCCGATGTCCGCGCGGGACGAATAGCCGTTCAAGTCCATACAATACATACGGAAATACATGCCGCACAAGAGGTCGATTTGCTCCGCCAAGGGGACGACCAAGCCCAAATCGGCACTCACGCCGAGGCTGAAGGTCTTCAAGTTGAGATTATGTTTGTCTTTGGCGAAATAGCCCTCGCCGATTTGCTCGGAGTAGAAATCGCGGCTGTTATCCATACCGCCTACTCCCTCCTTGATATACATGCCCCATTGCGGGTATTCGCCTTCGTGCGCGATACTGCCGCCACGCAACTGCCAGTGGCTCAGGACGGGGAAGCCGAACGAGAGTCCGACGCCCGCGTACAAGAGCAGGTCTTCGCCGTCGAGCGGGTACATACATTGCAGTCCGACAGGCACTTCGACCATAAAGGCGTTCTGCCGCTCCGTCCAGTCGGAAGTAGCGACATGGTGGTTGTATTTCTCGCCCTCCGAGTCGCCCCCCGGGACGTTCTCCCAACCGAAATTGTAGTTCAACTTGCCGTAACTGGCATAATCGGACAACGCCAAACCGGCAGTTACGCCCCAGTTGTCGTGAAAATAATAGGCATACTGCAGCTGCAGACTCCCTTGGAAATCGCCCAAGTTCTTGCCGGCTTTCTCGTCGCCCTGCCTAAGTTTGTAGCCCAACGAGCCGTAGCCTGCGCCGACAAGCGCCTGAATATAGTGCCCTTTGCGCGTGAAGGGAGGTGCGGCAGGCATCTCCGGTTCGATACGCTGCGTCTGCGTGCGGCACTTGACGGAATAGACCGTATCCTGATAGATGCGCACGGTTTTCTCCTCGTCCTCTTCTACCGAGGAAGGCTGCGCCGCCTCCACCTTATATTCTATCGGCGGGGCAGGCACATTAGTAATCTTGATAACCGAACGTTTTGCCTTGACCACGTATTTCTTGCCAAGTATCTTGCGGATAGCCGTAACGGCACTCACGTCCTTGAATTTGGCTTTTACGGGCTGCCCCAGGTCAAGCTCAGCATCCTGATAATCAATAGTATAATCCGTTCGTTTGCCGATATCCGCCAACACGTCGGACAGCGGAGCATCCACATAGGTTTTAGAGAGTTTTTTGTGCGAAGAAGTTTTCTTTTTCTGCGCGGCATTTGCGCCCGAAAGAAGGATAAACGCACACAAAAGAAACGAAAGTAATCGTTTTGTCATGTTATTAGATTTAGTTGGTCTTGTACTCTTAGGATTGCGGGACACTCTTCTCAAGAATAGTCTCGAAACGGGTGCAAAGGTACACATTTTGTAAGAAACGTGCAAATTTTTCTCCAAAAAAGCGAAAAAAATCCCCGCTTGTAGGGTTCACTCAAAATACGTTTTTAGATACAAAAACGACCGAGAATCAGGACAAAAATAACCCCAAAAGGGCGCTCCAAGGGACTTATAAACAAAAATTTTATTTGACTATTGGACTATTTACTATTTGACTATTACCAAAAACAAATTAGTATTGGAGACTGAAGACCGCTACGCTGTCCGACCGTTTCACTATTTGACCGTCTGCGACTGTTGGACCGCCCGAAGGGCTGTTAGATATTCGCGGTTGCTGCGCTTTTCGTGTTGCAAACATTACGCTGCGCTACATTGGTTTGCACCACGAGGGAGAAAAGAGGGAGGACGTTAGTCCAAAGGCTATGCAGAGCCCATACAGAGGCTACGCGGGTCCCAAGATGCTACGGGGTTGCTACGAGACCTGATCAATAGAAGACCGCTACGCTGTTGGACCGCTTCACTATTTGACCGTCTGCGACTGTTGGACCGCCCGAAGGGCTGTTAGATATTCGAGGTTGCTGCGCTTTTCGTGTTGCAAACATTCCGCTGCGCTACATTGGTTTGCACCACGAGGACAGTAAGACTGAAGACCGCTACGCTGTCCGACCGTTTCACTACTTGACCGTCTGCGACTGTTGGACCGCCCGAAGGGCTGTTAGATATTCGAGGTTGCTGCGCTTTTCGTGGCGCAAACATTACGCTGCGCTCCATTGGTTTGCACCACGAGAGAGAGAAAAAAAGGCGGAATAATAGTTGAAATAAATCGGAATAGGCGGAATAGTTTAGACGGCAAAGAAACAAGAAGTTGGAATGCAAAGCAATTAGAAATTTGCATATATGAGAAAAAAGTTGTATTTTTGCGGTCCGTTTGGCTTCTTCGGAAAGAGCCGGTTCGGCTTGCACGAGACAACAACTCAGACAGAGGCCAATAACAGCTTATCCACAGCGGAAAGAAGAGCGGCAAAAAAACGGAAAAACAAGGACGAAACGGGACGCGCAAGACTTCGACGAGAGTCCGATGAGAGTCCGATAAACGAAAGATGCACATAGACGAACTACAAACACTAATGGCGTTGCACCCCGAGATAGAGGCGGTACGCAAGGTGCTGAGCAGAGGAACCAAGAAAGGAGCCTCCGCGAGGGGTAGTCGTGCGGCATCCGAGCAAGGCAACAAGGTGTGGATAAGCGGTTTGCATGCCTCCGCACGGGCTATGGTGCTCTACGCCTTGCAGCAGAAAACAGGCACGCCAATGCTGGTTGTAATGGACAACGCGGACGACGCCCAATACATCTACAGCGACCTGAGGACACTCTTCGGCGAACGGGCAGAAGGCGGGCAGCAGAACGTGCTGTTCTTCCCCGTATCGCACAGGCGGCGGCAGAGCACAGACGAGGCATTGGCTATCCAACGGACGGAAGTGCTGACGCGGCTGACAGCAGAGACAAAAGAGGGCTACAAAGGGATTGTAGTAACCTACCCCGAAGCCCTGACAGAAGAAGTGCCGGCACGGGAGTCGTTGGCGGCAAACACGATACAAGTGCAAGTGGGCGAGCAGCTGAAAGTGAGCGAGATAGGCGAACGGATAAGTGCACTCGGCTTTGAGCGGGTGGACTTCGTATATGAGCCCGGACAATACGCCATACGCGGGGGGATAGTAGATATATACAGCTACTCGCACGACAACCCGTACAGATTGGATTTCTTCGGCGACGAGATAGACACGATACGCGAATTCGACATAGAAACGCAGCTGTCGAAAGAGAAAGTGAGCCGCATAGACATCGTGGGGAATGCGCCTGCAGAGGGACAGGAATCCGCCACGGGGACGCTAACCGACTACCTGCCCGAGGAGGCAATAGCGGTAAGCAACGACTGGTCGATGGTGGGTTACAAAATAGGGCAACAGCCGGCAGAGAGCAGCTTGAGGGATTGGGAGAAATGGATAGAAGAAAAGAACACAATAGAGCTTGGGGCGCAGAGCTATTTCCATAACTACTATGCCGTAGAATTTGACACGATGCCGCAGCCGGTCTTCCACAAGCAGTTCGACCTACTAACGAGTGACCTGCGCGAGAAAATAGAAGCAGGCTACAAGATATACATACTATCCGAACAGAAGAAGCAGACCGACCGATTAGCGGCTATCTTTGCTTCGGAAGCAGAAAGCGCGGGACGGACAGACGGGATACAGTTCGTGGCAGTGGACAGTACGCTACACGCGGGATTCATAGACAACAGCCTGAAAATATGCTGCTACACGGACCACGAGATATTTGAGCGTTACCATCGCGTAACTCTCAGCAGCGAGAACGCCCGCCGTGGGAAAGCTATCATTACATTAAAAGAGATAAACCAGCTGAGGATAGGTGATTACGTAGTACACAGCGACCACGGCATAGCCAAGTTCGGGGGACTGATAACCACTCCCGTAAACGGCAAGCCGCAAGAGATGATAAAGCTGATCTACCGCGACGGCGACACGGTATTCGTATCGATACACAACCTACACAGGATATCGAAATACAAGGGGCGCGAGGGTTCGGAACCGACCATCTCGCGATTGGGTTCGGGCGCATGGGAACGGCTGAAAGAGCGGACGAAAGACAAGGTAAAAGACATAGCGCGCGACCTAATCAAACTATACGCTACACGCAAACAACAGAAAGGCTTTGCCTACACGCCGGACGGGTATATGCAGCACGAGCTGGAGGCGTCGTTCCTCTACGAAGACACACCCGACCAAGCGAAAGCGACCATAGACATCAAACGCGACATGGAAAGCCCGATGCCAATGGACAGATTGGTTTGCGGCGACGTAGGCTTCGGCAAGACGGAAGTGGCTATGCGCGCCGCCTTCAAAGCTGCCTCGGACGGCAAGCAGGTGGCGGTATTAGTGCCGACAACCGTACTCGCATTACAGCACTACAACACGTTCAAAGAGCGAATGAAAGACTTCCCCGTGCGGATTGAATATTTGAGCAGGGGCAAGAGCGCCAAGGAGGTGCATGCCCTATTAGCAGACCTTGAGGCGGGGAAAATAGACATACTAATCGGCACACACAAGCTGGTTGGGAAAAGCGTGAAATGGCACGACCTCGGGCTGCTCATCATAGACGAGGAGCAGAAATTCGGGGTAGTAGTAAAAGACAAGCTAAAAAGCCTGCGCGCCAACGTGGACGTGCTGACACTAACGGCTACGCCCATTCCGCGCACGCTACAGTTCTCCCTATTAGGGGCACGCGACCTGAGCGTAATGACTACGCCGCCGCAAAATCGTTACCCCGTGCAGACGGAACTGATAACACCCGACGACGAAGAGATCATCAAAGAGGCGATAGACATAGAGATGCAACGCAACGGGCAAGTGTTCGTCGTAAACAACCGCATAGAGATGCTGCCACGCATAGAACGCCGGCTGCACGCGATGTGCCCGGAGGCAAGGATAGTAGTGGCGCACGGACAGATGCCCGTGGAGGAGATGGAGAAGAAGATAGAGGACTTTATCAACTACGACTACGACATCCTGCTTTCGACCACGATTATCGAATCGGGCGTGGACATACCGAACGTGAACACGATGATTATCTATTCGGCGCAACATTACGGGCTGGCAGACCTACACCAGTTGCGCGGTCGTGTCGGGCGCTCGAACAGGAAAGCCTATTGCTACCTCGTAGCCCCGCCACGCGAACTGCTGACGACAGACGCGAGACGGCGGTTGGAAGCACTATCCACCTTCGCCGAATTAGGAGCGGGCTTCAATCTCGCCATGCAAGACCTCGACATCCGCGGAGCGGGCAACCTATTAGGTGCAGAACAGAGCGGATTTATCGCCGACCTCGGGTATGAGACCTACCAACGCATCCTGAACGAAGCGGTACAGGAACTAAAAGAGGAGCTGCTGCCGGAAGATATAAACGGCATGGCTACGGCAAGTACGAATAGTAATGGCAACAAATTATGGGTACAGGATTCGCAGTTGGAGAGCGATTTGCCTTTGGGCTTCCCGCCTGACTATGTGGAAAACATCTCGGAGCGCATATCTCTATACCGCGAACTGGACGGACTGCGCGATGAAGACCAATTAGCAGCCTTCAAGAAACGAATGATAGACCGGTTCGGTCCCCTACCCGACTCTGCCGACGAGCTACTGAACGTAGTACGACTGCGTTGGCAATGCTGCCGATTAGGCATAGAGAAAGTATTCCTAAAAGGGGGACGGCTCGTGCTCTACCTTGTGCACAACGACGAACGCTACTGGCAAAGCGATGCCTTCGGGCGTATCATAGCCTACGCCGTCAGTCGTGCCCAACGATGTCAACTGGTAGAAGAAAAAGACAAAAAAGGCAAGCCAACAGGGCGCCGCTACGTAACGATACAACAAGTGCAAACCGTAGCCGGAGCACTAAACCTACTGGGAAAAATAGAAGACCGGCAAGCAGGATAATCCAACAAGAAAAAAGAAAATCAATACGATAACAGGCAAGAATATGAGATTTATAGGCATCATACCGGCGCGCTACGCTTCCACACGTTTCCCGGGGAAGCCCTTGGCGGACATCTGCGGCAAGAGCATGATTTGCAGAGTATATGAGCAAGCAATAAAAGTGCTGGATACCGTAGTGGTAGCTACCGACGACGAACGAATATACGACAACGTAGCTGCTTTTGGCGGAAAGGTGGTAATGACCAGCACCAAACACAGGTGCGGCACAGAGCGTTGTTTGGAGGCTTATCGGCTGATTACCAACGAACAATACCGCACTCAGAACGACAAAAACACCGTGATAATCAACATACAAGGAGATGAGCCTTTTATCCAACCCGAGCAGATAGAAGCAATAAAAAGTTGCTTTGAAACACCCAAGAGCGAGGAAGAAAACGAAAGCACAACCGAAATAGCCACGTTGGTGAAGCCGTTTACAACGCAAGATACGATAGAAGACCTTGAAAACCCCAACACTCCCAAAGTAGTCTTCTCGGAAAAGACACACGATGCGTTGTTGTTCTCAAGAAGCGTCATCCCCTACCTGCGCGGCATAAACAAAGCGGACTGGATAGCACAAGGAAAACACTATAGGCATATAGGGATGTATGCGTATCGGGCTGATATATTGGAGAAAATAACACAATTAGTGCCTTCCGAAGCAGAGTTGGCGGAAAGTCTGGAGCAACTGCGCTGGATAGAAAACGGTTATCGGATAAAAGTAGCAGTATGCGATACGTACTCGATAGGCATCGACACGCCGGACGACTTGGCCACAGCCGTGGAATACCTGAAAAAACACACCGAAATAATTTAACAACAACAAAATTTATAGCATTATGAACAACACACCTACTCCCCACATCGGGGCAAAATTGGGCGATTTCGCCGAGACCGTAATCATGGCAGGCGACCCCTTACGCGCAAAGTTAATGGCTGAGAAATACCTTGATAACGCCATACAAATCAACAATGTACGCGGCATGCTTGCCTTTACGGGCACGCATAACGGTAAACGTGTAAGCGTGATGGGACACGGCATGGGCATCCCGTCGATAGGCATCTACAGCTATGAGTTGTACAATTTCTACGGTGTAAAGACCATTATCCGTGTAGGTTCTGCCGGTAGTATTCATCCTGACCTACATATAGGCGACTTGGCAATCGCAATGGGCGCTTGCACCAACTCGCACTATGCTGACCAATACGAACTGCCCGGCACTTACGCCCCAATAGCAGACTTCGACCTCTGCCGCCGTGCTGCAGAAGCATGCGAGCAATTCGGATTCCACTACAAGGTGGGCAACGTATTCTCGTCGGACACGTTCTATACGGAGAACCCGCACAATGACAAGTGGATAAACATGGGCGTAATGTGCGTGGAAATGGAAGCTCCCGCATTATACATGAACGCAGCTCGAAGCGGGAACAAAGCATTGGTAATATGCACAATAAGCGACAATATCATCACAGGAGAGGTTACTACTGCCGAAGAACGGCAGAACAACTTCACCCACATGATGGATGTGGCATTTAGTTTACTCTAAACGGAGATGCTAAACGAGATGATCTGCAGACATTCGCACAAGCACTCTATCACAGGAGCAATATGCCTGATATTGCTTCTACTTTCTGCCCAAGAAGTATGGAGCAATACGCCTGCAGAAGAGACCGCGGAGGCACAAAATACAACCAAAAATGCCGTCTTTACGGGTTGCTCGGGAGGAATGATGCTACATATAGGCTACCTGTTCGCCCCATCAGCGGAAGCGTTATGGTGCAACCAAAGCATAAGTGGAGAAAACCTGCCCAAGCACGGCGCTACATACGGCATAGGGGGAGCTGCACGTGTACATTTCCTCGACTGCATCCACCTCGGAACAGAAGGCTTTGTAAGCACTATGCCGATGCTACATAACGGGTCGCAAGTGCGTAACAGTTGGGGTGGCATATTGTTAGACTACTATTGGACCTGCGGCAAAATACGTCCACTCGTAGGCTTTACTATCGGAGGAGGGGCTACGCGGAGGACATACATACCCGCCAACGGCGGAAATACGGTATCAAGCGACGGAACCATATACAACGCTTCGTTTCAGAAAACGCCTTTCGGCTTTGTTGACCCATATGTAGGTTTGGAATATGCGCTAACGCCGCGTGTGGCACTGCTGTTCAGGATAGACTACATCCTGCCATTTGGCAAGCAGGCTACTGCCTTGAACGAAGACAAACAACAAATAAGTTATATGACGCCCTCGGGACCTCGATTGTATATCGGCTTCCAATTCGGGCATCACAACCGCTAAGAATCAAATACCCAAAAGAACACACCGAACAAGCAAATAAGACAGAAAACAAATAGACACATAATAAATGGATAAAAACACTTGGATTGGCTTTCTTTTGATAGCCGTAATTATTGTGGGCTTTTCGCTTATTGGTCGTCCCTCTAAGGAAGAACTGGCGGAGCGTCAGCGTGTGAATGACAGTATAGCACTTGCCCAGCAGATTGAACGGGAGGCACAGTTTATCTCCGACACCATCAACGCACGCTTACAGCGTGATTCATTAGCAGCTACACAACCTGTAGAAGAGGATTTGCAAGCAAAAATAGAAGCTGCGTATGGTGCATTTGCTATTGCTATTCAGGGCGACAGCCGCGAGAGCGTATTAGAGAATAGCAAAGTGCGCGTGTACATCAGCAACAAAGGCGGACGTGTAAGCCGCGTAGAACTAAAAGAGTACAAAGCATACGGCGACACTATCAACCCTCTTTGTCTGTTCCGCGGAGATGAAGCAACGCAAAGTTTCACGCTCATTACTGCCAACAACCGCATCCTAAAAACTACCAACCTATATTTCGAGCCCATTCCGTTGGATACAGGGACGTTAGTCATGCGCCTACATACAACCACACCAGACTCGTACATAGATTTTACCTATACCCTCACGGAGAACGACTATATGGTGCGGTTTGCTATCCAGGCCCACAACATGCAGTCGGTATTGGCACAAAATGTAAACTCGTTGGAGATGCATTGGCAGCAGATGATTTCTCAGCAAGAACGCGGGCGCAAGTTTGAAGAGCGCTATGCACGACTACAATACATGACAGTGGGCGGTGATATAGAGATGCTGAATGAAACAAAGCACGACAACAAAAAAGAAAACGCCAAGATACGTTGGATTGGCTACAAAGACCAATTCTTCTCTACGGTTATGATTGCGGACGAGGCATTTACATCCACCGTTATGGAGTCCACTCCACAAAGCAAGCATAGCCGCCATATCAAAGAATACAGCACCACCACGAGTGTGGATTTCGATGTAACCGGCGAGAAAGAAACCTCTTTCCGCTATTATTTCGGTCCGAATCACTATAATACCCTGAAAGCATACGACAAAGGTATCAACAAGGCCGACCGACTAAAACTCAAGCAGCTGGTACCATTAGGATGGAAGATAGTCAGCTGGATAAACATGATTTTGGTCATTCCGATGTTCGACCTATTTACTTCCTGGGGGCTACATATCGGCTTGGTGATTGTTCTGATGACACTGGTTATCAAGTTGATTATTCTTCCTTTCGTCTTCGCGTCGTACAAGTCGAGTGCAAAGATGCGTGTACTGAAGCCACAAATAGACGCTATCAATCAGAAGTACCCTGCAGAAAAGATGCAAGAGCGGCAACAAGCGACGATGGCGCTCTATCAAAAGGCGGGTGTAAGCCCGATGTCGGGATGTTTGCCTATGCTCTTCCAGTTCCCTGTTGTAATGGCTATGTTCTGGTTCTTCCCTACTGCCATAGAACTGCGCGGCAAGTCGCTTTGGTGGGCAGAGGACTTGTCCACCTACGACGCTGTATTGTCGTGGGGACACAACATACCGCTGTTCGGCGACCACTTGTCTATCTTCTGCTTGCTCTTTACCATTGTCAATATAGCCTACACCTACATTACGATGCAGACGCAGAATACCGACCCGAACATGAAGTTCATGAAGTGGATGATGTACCTGATGCCGGTTATGTTCCTCTTCATCTTCAACGATTACGCTGCCGGTTTGAGTTTCTACTACTTTGTCAGCCTATTGATGACCATAATCCAAACATTTATCTTCCGTTGGGCTATCAACGACAAAAAGGTATTGGCACAGATGGAAGCGAATGCCAAAAAGAAAGGTAACGGACAAAAGAAATCAGGCTTTATGGAGCGTTTGGAGAAAATGCAACGCGAGCAACAGCGTATTGCCCGCGAAAATGCGAAAGCCCAACAAAAACGCATGCGATGAGAAATAACACGCTAAGAATACTGCTTATAACCCTGTGCTCCATTGCGAGTGCGGGGTTATTGGCTTCCAATACGGAAGCAGCAGACAGCATCGGAGCAGAGGACAACAAATATACCTTCGGCGATTTCTTCGATGCGCTCGATCTGCCGACTGTCTTTGGTGCAGGCTATACCCCGAGCGGCGTAGAGGGAGCATCGTTCACCTCGTCGGTACGCCTCGGGTGGCGGCATCATAAGAACTACGGAGCGTATGCATATATCGCCTATAATACCCACTCCAACAGTTATGACTCGCTGACTATCCAAGGCTGCAACGTGCGCAACGGCGAGGTATGGTATCACGAAATTGGCATGGGTGCAGGTTACAGGCTGCCGCTCGTGAAGGATATACGCAGTTTCTATGAGCAGCCTTACTTCCATGCGTGGGACTTCTTTTGCGCTATAGAGCCCGGCGCGAAGATTACGGTACTAAAAGATGTAGAAGAGCATACAGGTGGCGGATACGACCTCAAAGATGTCTCGTCCGTAGTGCCTACCTTGCGTTTCTCTGCGGGCGTAGAGTGGTTTATATTCAACAACTTCGCTATCTTTGTAGAGGCGGCATATACGCAGCATCTCTTGCCCACCGTAGTAGAACAAGCGGCGATTAACAAAGGGCTTATCAAGCATCCTTCGGGACCAATGACTTTCTCCGCAGGCCTATCGCTATTCTTCAACTAATTTGGAAATACATAAGAAACACGAAACAGAAAGCATGTGTGCTTTCTGTTTCGTGTGGTGCATAGAACAAACAATTGCCCTATCTTTAAAAACAATAACGGACTCCCAATGCCAAACGCCAATCAAACAAGTTTGCGGTTAATGAATATCCCTCTACGTTAGCAAACAAAAGTCCGTATCCCGGACGGAAATCCAACGATAAAGATAGCGGTAAGGAAGCAAATTTGTATTCCGCTCCTACCATTGTATTCAGTCCGAATTTACCGAACAATGTGGAACTCCGAAATTCTTCTGCCAAGCCCAAACTAAGTCCTCCGCCTGCAAACATAGACAAGCCTTCGGTTAGTTCTTGCTGCCATAACAGATTCGGATTCAAGACAAAATCCCAATAGTGTTCCTCCCCACTTAGCAGTTTCTCTCCCTCAATGGATACCGTTCCTCTTGTGGCTTGCACACCAAAAGCAAGGTCAGCTTGAACCGCCATGTTTTCACGTACAAATTTCTTATAACTAATACCATTAAAGCTTCCGACTACGACGCCAATACTTTGCTGATAGTCTGCAGCATAAGATGCCATTGACACCATAACAATCAAAGAGACTGCCCATACTCGCACACTCGAAAGAGTGGAAAAACATTGTTGTTTCATATACATATATTATTATTTAGTTTTAATAGCAATATCTTACTATATCAAGAATGTATAACTATTAAGCCTCCTTTTCAATTACGAGAGCAAAGATATTGAAATGTTTGCCCCGCGAAAGGTGCAGCAACCTCGAATATCTAACAGCCCTTCGGGCGGTCCAACAGTCGCAGACGGTCAAGTAGTGCAAACGGTCCAACAGCGTAGCGGTCTTCATTCTTACAGTCCTCGTGGTGCAAACCAATGTAGCGTTAGCGTAATGTTTGCAACACGAAAGGCGCAGCAATCCCGGAGTATTAAACGCCAAAGCGCAGCGGTGGCGTTCTGTTACGAAGGGAATTGCAAGCGGGTCTCGTAGCAACCCCGTAGCATCTTGGGACCCGCGTAGCACCTGCATGGCCTACGCGTAGCCTACCGGTATATTTTGCGTATGCCCTACACTATTTGCGCGTCCAAGGCTGTGCTACGGATGGACGATAAATCAATCTATCCTTTTTGCAGCTTTATCCAGCACTCTTTTGATACCTATCTTTACGGCATCGTCGTTGTCCGCATCATCCAACGAGGGCGCGGAGAGTGTATGCAACTCCAGCGGGCGACCTTCATGATAAACAGCCTGCAGCAGTTGCGCAGAAGTAGATTCCTCTGCTGTAAAATCGTTGTGCGCATAGCCTACACAGCCCAAGTCGAAAGTGTCTCCTTCCTGCAAGTCGTACCATAAACTGAAATCCACCAAAGTGGTATTCTTACTTAGCTGGGCGGGCATAAATCCCCAACTGCAATAATCGCAAACCAAATCTGAGAACCAAACGGAAACAGGCCAATAGGCAGCTATTTCCGTAAGGTCTTCTTCAAAGCTCTTGAGCACCTCCTCATGGCGCTCAAAATCATAGAAATAGGTATCCTTATCGTTGTATATACCATTCTTGTAACGCGGCTCAATCCGCAGCGTAGCATCGTCCTCCGTCGGTTCTACAACAAAGGTCAAGTCCGCGCAAGGGCTTGCTGGCGTGGTAAAAGGCTCCTTGGACAGTTTTGCACTCGGTCGCTTTTTCGCATCAAGAAAATAGACATAAGCGATATACTGCGTCTCAGGTTCTACGGCATATGTCTCACTAATAGCTCCATTATAGCACATCATATCTTCAAAGCACATTGTCTCATAGCCGCACTCGTGGAATATATCGCACAATGTCCCGTACAGCTCCATATTTTCTTCGTAGTCTGCTTCTATAAACTCGCTATCGGATTGGTAGCGTCGGAAATCCTCCAGCGTAGCTACGCCGCACATATAGTAGTTGTCGTTGGTCTTGGGAATAACCTCCACCCAGACTTTCTTCGATTGTATCCGTTGTACTTGAAAAGTATCGCACTCCTCCGCATCTTTTTGCCGGCAAGAGGCAAACAGAGACAAAATACCCAGAAGGCAAAAGAGCGTGTATTTATTCATCATAAATCCTAATTTCATGGTCTGTATTATCCTATTGATTGATTTTCTTCAGGTCCTTTGAGACTGCGCCAAAGAATTTCAGCGCCCCTTTCATGTGTGTACCATAGTGCCCGAAATCGTAGGTTACATCTGCCGGATGGCGCCTGAACTGCCGTTGCATAATCTGCGAATTGATAAACGGAACCGTCTGATCGTCTTCAGAATGGAACATATAAAGCGGCGCACGCGGAACAAACTCCTCAGGGATACTATTGCTAATCAGCTCGCGATAGAAGCGCGCCGTTTCCGGCTTGGTACGGTCAATCCCGTTCGGCGTCAGCACAGCACTCAATCTGTTCACGCCGATGAGTGAGGACATCTGATTGACTGTGTATTTCTTCGAGTTGAGCCAGTCCTGGTAATTCTCCAGCAACCTGTCCCGAAAGAAAAAGGACATATCCAGCGGATGCTCCATACCGATACTCATTCCCTGAATAATCATCGGCACGGCGCAGGGTATGCCCGTTACATCCTCTTTGACGCTATAGTCGTAGGTGCGCGCGATGTCATATGGTCCGGCGCCCGCATAGTTCTTCTTGATAGCGAACTGCCCATGGTACTCCGGATAATGAACAGAGTCCTCCAAGAGCCGTTGTACATGCATCGTAGTCGCTCCGCCCTGCGAATATCCCATCAGGAAAACCGAATCAGACTGCACCCGCAGTCCTCTCTGCGCCACAAACGGGAGCACGGCAAGCGCCATATCAATCACATTACGCGCAGTCGTTTCCGATTGCAAGTAGGGATGCAGACTATCCACAGTCACGCCGAAGCCGATATAGTCGGCAATAATAACCCCATAGCCCATCGCGGCAAAAATACCCTCAAAGCTAAAGGTCTCCGAGGGAGCCTCATGGTTCGCCCCGATAGTATAGTGCGACACTATCATCAGGTTCTTTATCACGCCGTCTTCGGGGTAGAGGAACTTGCCCGAAAGCGTCAACGAATCGCCCCTTATGCCTACCGAGCGGTAAGTTCCCGCAACCTGATGGACTTTGTAGGTAAGCGCCGACTCCAGAAAAGCACGCGCCATATCCGTCATCGTTACAGGCGATGTACGCCGCACAGGCGGGAGTTGGCTGACCTTACCATCGGGCGTAAACTGCAAATCCTCATAGATATTGCACCACAGCGAGGGGTCTTGCACGTCGCTGCTCTGCTCCAGCATGGGCACAAAAGCGTCGGTTTGACCGAGGTAGCACGAGTAGTCGGCATAGCCGCCGTTGAAACGGACATACTCCGGCTCACGCGGAGTGCACGCCGCGCAGAGCAGCAGAAGAACGCACAGCGTGCCATTTACAATAGTTAGTTTATAATCAGCAAGGCACATAGTCGTCAGAAATTATAGCCTACGGAGGCAGTAAACAAGCGTGAGCCCAACATATAAATCGCGTCTTTTCCTGTAAGGGCATTGAGTCCGCCTATCTCTACCGCTCCAAACCAATGCTCCTCCCCGACACGCAACCCCAAGACGGTTAGCGACAAGACGGGAGCACAGGCAGTATGCCGCCCCAGCATATCGGTTTCCGTTCCGCCGTTGATAGTCAGTCCGATACCAAGAGCGGAATAGAGGTTGACATAATGGTGGTGATAATAGGTAAAGCGTACCGTCGGGATAAGCGATACGTTGTAGAAACAGCGGTTCCGCTCAGGGGTGTCCAAGAGTTGCGAGCCCCGCTTGAGCACGTCCCACCACACCTGCTCATAGTCCATCTGCGCGCCCAGAGAGAGCCATGGAAAGAAATGGTACTGATACTCTGCAAAGAGATGCCCCGTATAGCGATAGCGGTCTGTGGCTGCATTCTTGTGCCACACAGCTGTCTCGAACAGCATGTCGCCCCAGCCTATGCGTACTTCGTGCGGAATAGAATCCCGCTGCGACTTGGTCAGCGCATACGCACCAGGGCACGCCATTACAAACGCGAAGAACGCCAGAAGGAAGACGCCGGAAAATAAATGTCTGCTTTTCATCGGAATGCGTGTTGTAGTTCGGTTCGCTCTAGCCCACGCCGCATAACCTATCAGACTACAACGGGGCAAAGGTACTGCTTTGTTCGGACATATACAAACTTTTTGCCCACAAAAACACAGACTGCTCCGAAAACGTATTCGCGAAAGAAAGAAACTAAATCACATAGTTCACCATTATTTCAGCTGCTGATTCGTATTGATATAGCACAGCTGATTCTTCCCATTGCAAAATTCGCTTTTATTATGATGTTTGGAATTGTCGGGTTAGTCTAAGGGTAGCGCAAGGGTAGCGGAAGGGTAGCGGAAAGGTAGCGGAAAGGTCTTAGCGGGAAAAATGTACGATTATTAAGATTCTGTATTAGTACACAAGTCAACCTTTTTCCGGTTTATACGGTAAGTTATTTGCGTATGTCAATTTATTTTTGTACATTTGCGGCGCGAAATGATATCCGCTCATTTGCGGCAGTATTCTGCCTTGCGGGTTTCAGCAAGCCGGCAAAAACGAGCGAGTCGTATGAACATCAGCGCGCCGTCGAACTGATGGACCAATACCAATACAAAGAAGGCATAGAGTGGATGGACAAAGAACTCAAGAACAACCCCAAAAACAGCTATGCCCACGTATGGATGACCGTAGCTTATGCCAACCTTGAGGAATACGGGAAGGCTATGACGGCAATATATCGGAAGGGACGATTTTTATGCTGAACAAGATAAACTTCGGCGGGCTGGAACTGACCGGTGTGCGTGTGTCGGTAGTGGCAAACCGGAAAGCCCCGCTCCTGCTCGGGCAGACCGTGCTGCAACGGCTCGGCAAAATAAAGATAGACAACGAGAAACGCGTGCTGAGAATCACCACGCGGCAGTAGATTGGAACATACTAAACGACACATAATGAAAAATATCGCCTTTATCATAAACCCCATATCGGGGACGCAGAACAAGAAAAAACTGCCGAAACTCATTCAGCAAACCCTTGACAGCGAGCAATGGCTGCCGAACATAGTCTATACCGAACGGGCAGGACATGCAACGGAACTGGCACAGCAGTTCGCCCGTATGGGTTTCGACGCGGTAGTGGCAGTAGGCGGCGACGGCACGGTGAACGAGGTGGCATGCGGTCTGCGCGACAGCAAGACGGCGCTGGGCATACTGCCGATGGGCAGCGGCAACGGTTTTGCGCGACATCTGAACATACCCGTACACACCAACCGCGCCATAGAGCTACTCAACCACTCGGAGCCTATAAGCGTGGACTACGGATTGGCGAACGACAAGCTCTTCGTAAGCACCTGCGGCACAGGGTTTGACGCGCTGATAGCCGACCAGTTCGCCGGCTCGACCAAACGCGGACTGAAAACCTACGTAGCCAACATACTAAAGGACGTGCTGACCTACAAAGCGCAGACTTATCACGTCACGGGAGACGGTATTGACCTGACACACAAGGCGTTTCTGATAACGTTCGCCAACGCGGGGCAGTGGGGCTACGAAGCATATATTGCTCCCAAAGCCAGCGTACAAGACGGACAGATGGACATCTGCATCATGAGCAGTTCCGCCCTGTGGGCATCGCCCTCGTTGGCGGTGCGGCTATTCACCAAGAGCATAGACGACAGTCTATTTATGGACACGATACGCGCCAAAGAGATAGTGCTGGAGCGGGAAGACGCGGCACCATTCCACATCGACGGCGACCCCGTAGAGATGCCCAAAGACATCCACATCCGCATCGTGCCGGACGGGTTGCGCGTACTGGTGGGAAAGAGATTTTAGGAATTTGTAAGTTTGTAAAATAAACTATGATACTGAAAATAATCAACCGTAGCGGAAACGCCCTGCCGAAGTACGAATCGGCACAGGCAGCAGGCATGGATATACGTTGCCACCTGACGGAACCGTCCGTCACGTTGCAACCTTTGGAACGAAAATTGCTGCCTACAGGATTGTACATCGAACTTCCCGCCGGTTACGAGGCACAGATACGCCCGCGTAGCGGGTTGGCGCTGAAGCGCGGTCTGACCGTACTGAACACGCCTGGCACGATAGACGCCGACTACCGCGGCGAGATAGGCGTCATTCTTATCAATCTGAGCGACGAACCGCAGACCATCAACAACGGCGAACGGATATGCCAGATGGTAATCAGCCGCCACGAGCAGCCGGAGATAGTGGAGGTAGAGGAACTGAATGAGACCGCGCGCGGCGAAAGAGGCTTCGGACACAGCGGAGTGAAATAAGACAGATGCGAAAGATACTGAGCATAACAATAGGTATAATCATTGGTGCGATAGCCGGCACAGGCGACCTGCAAGCCGCTTGCAAGGGCGGGCGTAAATCCAAGGCGGCGATTGAGCAGACACAGGATGTAGCACGCGGACAGCAGTTCACCTACTACTGGTACGCAGCACGGCATTACTTGGACCGCGGTGAGGTAGCCAAAGCGCTGATGACGCTTCATCTATGCGAGCAACTCAACCCGCAAGACGCGATGACGCAAGCCTATTTAGCTGCCATATACGAGATGTCGGGTGATCCGGATCGGGCACGTGGATGTTATCGCCGTGCTTACCTACTCGACCCTGCCGAGCAATGGTTCGGTTATCTCCGTGCGCTCTACCAAACCAAAGATGCGCAGTACTACAAAGAGATACTGAGCATCAGCAAAGAGGCAACAAGGCTGAATCCGAAAGAGATATCGGCATGGGAACAATTACAACAAGCAGCAGTGGTGAACGGAGAATACCGCCTTGCACTATCGGCGCAAGACAAGATAGACGCGCTGGAGGGCTACAGCGGCATGAGCGCGCTCAACCGCTATCGCATCCACCTTATGGAAGGCAAACCGCGCAAAGCACTGGACGACATCAACCGATATATAGAGCAAGACCCGAACAATCTGCAGTTTCTGCTCTTCCGTGTGGAACTCCTTGAGGCAATCAGCGCAACGCCCGAGCGCATCATGCAAGAGTATGTACATATATTGCGTCTCGACCCCGGCAACCCAATGGTACTCAACAACTACGCCTATCTGCTGGCGACCAACGGAGGGGACCTGAGGCAGGCAGAGCGTATGAGCCAACAGAGCCTGCGCGAGCAGCCGGAGAACCCCGTTTTCCTTGACACCTACGCATGGATACTCTACCTACAAGGGGAAAAAACACTTGCGGCTTTCTACATCCGAAAAGCCCTGAACAACGCCGGAGAGCGGGAGCGCGGCGAGATAGAAGCCCACTACAAAGCGATAATACAATGAGCAAAATACTACGACATATATTCCGCCTGATAGAGCGTGCCACCGAACGAGGTGTACGCAGCGCAACGGGCATCGTTGCAAAAGTAGCTATCGGCACCGCCCTGCAAACACTGACTTGCGTGGCATTAGTGGCAGGCTTCGGATTGGGACTAAATAGTTGTTCCACCCAAAAGCGGGCGGTGGCAACTACCGGCGAGACAACAGAGCAACAGCCTACCGCCCCCGCTTGGCATACGTGTCTGATACAAAACGCGGAAGGGATAGTTACCATCGACAACCGGACCGTGCGCGCCCAATGCACTATGCAGACCGTGCGCGACTCGCTGGTCGTGATCAGCGTCATGCCGATGCTCGGCATCGAACTGATACGGATAGAAGCAACGCCCGAGCACGTGATGGGTATCGATAAGATGAACAGACGCTACGCCGTAGTGACATACGACGAGATAAACCAATACCTGACGCCGAAAGTAACGTGGCAAGACCTACAAGACTTGGCTGCCGGAGAATTGCCGACCGGCGAACAGGAGGCTTTTGTCGGCTACACCTCGGGCAAACATACGGTGATGCTCAAGATTGTCTATCCCGCGCGGCAGACTGACGTGCCGTTGCGCCTCCGCAAAAGCGACCTGAGCCGCTATCAGGCAACAGACATACATACTTTATTGCGATGAGACGACTAATCATATACATACTGCTGACCGGCATGTGGCTGACGGCAACTGCCGAGTCGGTGAAGAGCCTGCAACAGAAACAACAAGAACTGCAAAAGCAGATTGAACAAACCAACCAGATGCTGCAGCAGACTAAGAAAAACGAGACCTCGACTCTCAACAAGTTGCAGTTACTCAGCAAGAACATCAAGACACAAAAACAGCTGATTAACACCCTTGGGAACGAGATAACCATGCTGGATACGGAGATAGATTTGCTGGGACAACAACGCGACTCGCTGCAAGCCGACTTGGAGCAATACAAAGCCGAGTATGCGCGGTTGGTGCGCGAGAGCCACTATGCACAGATGCAGCAGTCGCCTTTGCTCTTTGTGCTCTCCGCCGAGGACTTTCAGCAGGCAGTGCGCCGCGTGCGCTACATGCAGGAGTTCGCCCGCTACCGCCAGGAGCAAGTGGCACGCATAGAGCAGACACAAACGGAGATAGACATACAGAACACCGCTCTGCAGGAGAACCGCCAAAGCAAAGAGGAAGCCCTAAAGAACCGCAAACGGCAGCAAGAGAACCTTGCCCGCGACGAACGGAAGCACAAAGACATGCTGGCACAGCTGAAGAAACAAGAGAAGAACTTAGGGAGCAAGCTGAAGAAACAACAGCAGCAAGTGGCGCAACTGAATAAGAAGATTGACGACATGATACGCAAGCAGACCGCCACCAAAACAACGCTCACCAAGGAGCAGCAATTGGTAGCAGGCGGGTTTGAACAGAACAAAGGCAAGTTGCCCTGGCCCGTAGAGAAAGGCTATATCAGCGGGCAGTTCGGAAAGCAGCAACACCCTGTATATGAACATGTTGTGGTGGACAACAAGGGTATCTACCTGCAGACGACCAACGGCAGCCAAGCACGCGCAGTCTATAAGGGGGAGGTAACCAGTTGCTTTATGGTGGGCAACACCTACGCAGTAATCATCCAGCACGGTAACTACCGCACCGTCTATTCTAACCTCAGCAAACTGATGGTGAAGCAGGGAGACAAGGTGGAAACCAAACAGAAGATAGGCACTATCTACTCCGACCCCGAACAAGACAACAAGACAGAACTATATTTTCAGGTATATAAAGACCGCACCATACTCAACCCCAGCCTATGGTTGGCACGGTGAGGCGGCAACAAACAACGGAAATGATGAAACACAGACTATTGATACTGACAGCACTCGCAGGACTACTGCTGACAGGCTGCAAAGAAAACAACTGGATGGACTGGAAAGCCCAAAACGACCTATGGTTGGCAGAGAACGCCAAGCGTGAGGGCGTGCAAACAACAGCCAGCGGCGTACAATACAAGATAATAGACGAACCGAACGACAGCGAAAACAAACCCAACCCGGGCAGCACGGTAGTTTGTTATTACGAAGGTAAACTCATCAACGGCTACCAATTCGACGGCGGAACGGCATCATTGTCTATGCAAGGCATCGTCAGCGGTCTGGCAGAGGGGCTATGCAAAGTACGGAATTTAGGTACGATAGAGGTATATGTGCCCTACTACCTCGGATACGACGAGGAGGCTTACTCTGATGGTAAAGCAGGTAATGCAAAGGGCAATGGTACAGAGGGAACGAGCAGCTATATTCCACCCTACTCCGTACTGATATTCTACGTTGAGTTGAAAAACGTGACCAACTAACTCTCATGCCAGCATTCATACATCATGCCATAGGCAAAATGTTGCTATTGTTCGCAATGGTAGGTTTGGCGGCTTGCGAAGATACCACGTTGCGCAGTTCGGTGCCGTCCTATCCCGTGAGCATCCGCATTGATACCCGCACCGGCGAGTTTGTCCATTTCGTCAGCAGCAATATCTACAGCTATATTACCGTGAATGCCGACGGTTTCCACGATGCAAGAGGGCAACTTATCCTGCCCCGCGACATGCAAACCGCCTATGGTTATGCCGGCGTAGTGGTTTATATAGACGGCAACGAAGAATACAAAGCCTATGACATGTGTTGTCCTCATTGCTTAACCGATCAGCCCATAACTATGGATGGCATGTTTGCCGACTGCCCGACATGCGGCGAACAATACGACCTCGGGAGCGGTTATGCCATCCCGCAAAAAGGAATATCCAAGGAGGCTCTGCGCCGCTATAGTGTTGTTTATTCCAACGGGATTATAACGATTCACAACTGATATGATACAAGCGCAAGACATCATACGCATCGGTACACTGCGCCGCCCACACGGCAAACAGGGCGAGATACAATGCTACGCGGAAAACAGCTATTGGGAAGACTCGGATGCAGAATTCCTGATAGTGGAGATAGACGGCATACCCGTTCCATTCCGCGTAACCGATTGGCGCGAGAAAGGAGCAGACATGCTGGTCTTCCGCTTGGCGGGCATCAACGATGAGGAACAGGCAGCCCGCCTATGCGGCAACGAGGCATATATGCTTCGCAGCGACCTGAGTGCAGATGCCGAGGAGCAACTGACGTGGCAGGACTTGGTAGGATACAGCATAGAGGACACCACGCGTGGGCATATAGGTACGGTGCGCGCCATCGACGAAAGCACTATCAATACCCTCATAGAAACCGATGACGGACGACTTTTACCCTGCCACGAGGACTTGATAGAACAAATAGATACCTCCGCGCGTATCCTATACGTACACCTGCCGGAGGGATTATAACGATATGAGCAACGAAAAACTGACCACAAGCGAGATGAACCGCCTCACACCCGAGGCGTTTCGCGAAGCAAAGAAAATGCCGCTAATAGCGGTATTGGACAATGTGCGCAGCCAACACAACGTAGGTGCAGTGTTCCGTACAGCGGATGCATTTCGTTTGGAAGGCGTCTATCTATGCGGCATATGCTGCTGCCCGCCCAATACGGAGATACACAAGACCGCCCTCGGAGCGGAAGAAACCGTCGGTTGGCAGTATTTCGGCAGTACGCTTGAGGCAGTTAATCACTTGCACGCACAGGGCTACAAGGTCTATGCCATAGAGCAAGCCCACAATTCGCAAACCCTGCACGAGGCGACACAACAGATACAACAAGATACCGCCTACGCTGTGGTCTTTGGGCACGAGGTGTTTGGCGTACAGCAAGAGGTCATTGACGCTTGCGACGGGTGTATAGAGATACCGCAGTACGGCACCAAACACTCGCTCAACGTATCCGTAACGGCGGGCATTGTCCTCTACCAACTGGCAGAAGCCATACGCACGCCACAACGCTAACCCCGAAAGCCGCACCACGATGCCCTACCCTCTGACCATACTCTCCCCCGCACGCGACATCGACGTAGCCTGCGCCGCCATTCAGGCGGGCGCGGATGCTATATACATAGGTGCGCCCAAGTTCGGCGCACGTCAGGCAGCCGGCAACACGCTTGCCGATATAGAGGCGGTGGTGCAGTACGCCCACACCTACGGCGTGCGAGTGCTGGTTACCCTGAATACCCTGCTCCACGACGACGAATACCCCGAGGCGGTAGAGATTATCCACGCGCTCTACCATATCGGTGTTGATGCCCTCATCATACAAGACCTCCACCTGCTCCGATACAACCTGCCGCCTATCCGTCTCCACGCCTCCACCCAATGCGACAACCGCACTGCTGAACAGGTCATACGCCTGCAGCAGATGGGTTTTAAGCGCGTAGTACTCGCGCGCGAACTGAGCCTGAGCGAGATACGGGCTATACATGATAAAGTGGTTGCCTACGCTACGCGAACAGGCGAAGAACCGATAGAGTTGGAAGTCTTCGTGCACGGAGCCGTATGCGTCTCCTACTCGGGACGGTGCTACATAAGCGAGGTGCTGACAGGACGTAGCGCCAACCGCGGATGCTGCTCCCAGATGTGCCGTATGCAATACGACTTGCTGGATGCCGACGGGCGGGAGATTTGCGACAACCAAGGGCAACCCATACATCAACAATACCTGCTGTCCTTGCAGGATATGGACCGTTCTGCCTACCTGAGCGAACTGATAGACGCTGGCGTAACGACCTTCAAGATAGAAGGGCGGCTTAAGGATGCGGACTACGTAACCAACGTTACCGCCTACTACCGAAAGAAACTACCAAAAGCGACCGACTACAAGGTTGATATGGCGTTCGAGCCCAACCCGGAAAAAACTTTCCACCGCGGCGGAACCGACTATTTCCTCCATGGACGGATTGCCCATATGGCAAACAGGCTGACCCCCAAGTCAACGGGCGAGTATATAGGTCGTGTGACGGACATTATGCGCAATCGCCTGCGGATAGCCGTAGCGGACGGAGTTCAGTTGCACAACAGCGACGGGCTATGCTCTGGGGACACGGGCTTTGCCATCAACCGTATAGAGGGAGACATTATCTATCCGAACACGATGCCCGCAATAGCAACAGGTGCGCCCTTATATCGCAACCAAAACCCTGCTTTTGCGCGCACGCTCCGTTGCGAGCGGCGTATATATGTTGATGTGCGGCTGAACGAGACATCTGATGGCTTTGCATTGGAGCTTGCTTGCGACCCGCCGGCGACATACGCTCAAGGCAAAACAGAGCAATGGACTATCCGCTGCGTTTTCAAAGCCGACAAAGTGCCTGCCAAACAGCCCGAGCGCGCTATGGAGACTATCCGCACGCAGTTGTCAAAGCTTGGAGACACACCTTATATCGTGCGCAAGATGCACATCGCAGTCGCGCCCTATTTTATCCCCATCGGCGAACTGAACCGTTGGCGGCGCGAGGCGGTAGAGCAGTTGACTTTGCTTCGGCAAGAGAAAATGCGCCCCGCTCCCGCGGCGGCAATACATCCTTTCGCCGAGGAGCAGCCGACAGATACCGCGTCCGCACCGCTGATGACATGCCGCTATTGCCTGCTCTACGAGTTGGGGCATTGCCGCAAGCTGAACCCGATGCCCGTTGAGCCGCGCTATCTGCGCCTGCGCAACAACACGCTCTTGTCACTCACGTTCGACTGCCGCCATTGCCAAATGTTGATACACAAAGATACGAAATTATGAAATACAACTGGGACAGAGAAACTATTGTGCGCACCTTGGTGTCGGTAGCCGTCATCGTGGTGCTCTACTTGCTCATACGGCGGCTCAGCGGCGTATTGTTGCCATTTTTGGTAAGTTTTGTAATTGCCTATATATTAGCCCCTATTGTGGACTTCTTCCAACACAAATGTCGTCTCAAGAACCGCGTGCTGTCGGTTGTCGTAACGTTGCTCATCAGCCTCGGCGTCATAGCCGGTATCGTGGCTCTGCTTACCCCTGCTATCAGTCGGCAGATGGTTACGCTCTCGCATAGTGCCGCGGAGTATGCCCGCACGTTCGACGCAAGCCAATACCTCTCCCCGCGCATGAACGAACAGATGAAAGAGTGGATCAGCAACCTTGATATCCGGACACTTGCCGCCAATCCCGATGTGCAGCAGGCGGTCAAAAGCCTCGTCCCCAAGCTCGGCACATGGATAAGTAGCGGACTGAGTTCGCTCGCCGGTCTGGCGGTAGTGTTTATCTCTCTGCTCTATATCATCTTCCTACTTATCGATTACGAGAAGATACGCCAAAACTGGGCGGACTATATTCCTGCCCGTTACCGCAAAGGCGTACAGACACTTATGTCTGACCTTGACCGCAACATGAACGGTTATTTCCGCGGGCAGGCGCTGATAGCCGCTTGCGTGGGTGTCTTGTTCGCTATTGGTTTTCAGCTGATTGGCTTGCCGATGGGTATTGCTATGGGGCTGATAGTGGGTGTGCTGAACCTTATCCCGTACATGCAGGCGCTGGGTATTCCGCCGTGTATCTTGCTGGGGCTCATCCAGTCGGCGGAGACAGGACGCCCCGTATGGGTCGTGATGCTTTGTATTGCTGCCGTCTTCGTGGTCGTTCAGTCGATACAAGACCTCTTGCTGACGCCGAAGATTATGGGTAACGTAACCGGCATGGGACCGGCAGCCATCCTGCTGTGCTTGTCCGTGTGGGGTTCATTGTTGGGGATAGTGGGTATGATTATCGCCCTGCCTATGACCACGCTGATTATCTCCTACTACAAACGTTTCGTGCTCCACCTCGCCCCGGACGCCGTTGCTGATACAACCGCACATGCGGCTTCCGCTGAGGTCGTAGAGACTACGGAGACTGCAGACGGGCACTCCCCAAAAGCAGACGAAGCAGTAGACAGTAGCCCCGCAAACGATTTATAAACGGTTTATAAACGATAAAAAAACAATTTATAAATCGTTTTTGAGACGTTGCTTACTCTGTAAAATGGACGTAGGCGCGTAGGAAATGACGCAACTCAGACAATAGTTGCCGGCTCTCCTGCAAGATATTGAGATACAACAACGCCGTCTGCTGAGGTAGTCCGTCCAACTCATTGCCAACATGGGTTGTCAGTCGGTCGAGATGTTTCTTGCGCAATGCGGAAAGCCGGATCTTATACTCGTCTATCTCTGCCAATAGTTTACGCACATCAGGCTCCGTTTGGGAATACACGAGTCCTGCTTTCTCGTAATACTCCGCCGTCTCCTGCGCCACAAGTTGCAATTCCCTGCATAAATCCTCTGTCAAGGGATAGAAACCATTGTCTATATGGTCGCGGCATGGTACGGCAATACGTTTCAGTCCGTATAGCATTTGTTCGCCTGCATTGGACCCGAGGTGAAACCATGTATTCTTCTCCAGCACCAGCGCAGGTGTTATTCGGCGCAACGCCATAAGTTCGCGTGCGCGCGTTTTGCGTTTCCATTGTTGCAGATTGTCCAGTTTCCGACAGGTCTGCCTCAGTTCTTTTAGATCTGACGCCTCAAGGGCGGCACAAGTAGTGAGGTATAGTTGGCGGACCTGCACCAGCATCATCCCCGAAGCTATCTTATGGTATTGTTGGAGCAGGTTCCACATCGCGGTACTATCCTGCGTAACCGCAATCTGTTGGTAGCACTGTTCCAGAGGTTGAAATGGTTCCTCCGTTGGTTTACGTGAACGTATATTGCTCACTATCAGAACGGTCACCACGACTAATATTAGTACAATCATTGCCGCCACGCCGCCCCAATAGCATATCAGGCACACTGCCCCTGCCACGATAAAAGCGATAGCCGCCGTCAGGAACCACCCGCCTATGACAGACAGCACGCCCGTAATACGATATACCGCCGACTCGCGTGTCCATGCCCTATCAGCCAGCGATGTACCCATAGCAACGATAAACGTAACATACGTAGTGGAGAGGGGCAATTGGAGGGAGGTTCCCATAATAATCAGCACCCCGGCTATCACGAGATTGACCGATGCACGAATCACATCAAAAGCGGCTCCGTCGGCGAGCAGCACTTCTTCTTTGTTGAAGCGGGTATCCAACCAACGGCGCAGCGATACGGGCATTATGGCCTCCACGCACATCCCCAACCTATTGGCACCGCGCACTATGCTCTTTGCCGCCCTACTGCCACCGAACATCTCGTCTCCCTCCGCCTGCCGACTCAGGTTGACGGAAGTCTGCACCACGTTGCGCGCTTTCTTAGAGATTGTAAGGGCGGCAACCATAATAGCACCGGCACCTATTAAAAAAACGACCGACGTGGATGCCGGCGCATTAAGCGAGCCCATCATACAATTACCGGCATCACAACCACTCTGTGCATAATCCTGATAAGCGGACAAGGCCGCCAGCGGCACACCGATAAAATTGACAAGGTCGTTTCCTGCGAACGCCATTGCCAAAGCAAACGTACCGAACAAGATAATAATGCGAAATACATTGACCCTCACGAGATAAAGCATCTCCATCAACAGCGTACTGCCTACAAAGACGCCTCCCACCAAAGCCCATGTATTCGCACCTATCCATTCGTTCCATTCCTTTGGCATGACAGGACTGCTTGCCAAAATCTTGACAAATACAAAATATAATATGGCAGTTATACTGAGACCGCCGAAAATTCCTACGAAAAATTTAAGACGCGGAGTATAGTTGAACGTAAAAAGCAAACGCGTAAGCCATTGCACTATGGCACCGGCCACAAACGCAATCCCCACTGACAGAAAAATGCCTAAGATTACCTCCAATGCCTTACCCGTATTGAGCAAGGAGGAAAACTCCAATGTTCCTGTCGTATCGGACGCTATTTTGAAGCACGCCAGGCAGAAGGTGCCGCCCAACAACTCAAATACCAGCGAGACCGTCGTACTCGTTGGAAGACCGATGGAATTGAATATGTCCAGCAAAATCACGTCCGTGAGCATAACCGCCATGAAGATACACATTATATCCTCAAAAGTAAACTGTTCCGGACGAAAAATCCCGTGCCGTGCAATATCCATCATGCCGTTGCTGGTCGCAGCACCGATAAAAACGCCGACTGCGGCAATCAGGATAATCACTCGAAGCGGTGCCACCTTGCTGCCAATCGCCGAATTTAGAAAATTGACGGCATCATTGCTCACACCTACCCATAAATCCATGATTGCCAAGGAAAACAGGAAGACAATCATCATCAGATAAATAGTACTCATCATATTTTGTCTATTTGTTTGTATTTGATTTTCGATGCAAAAGTACGACGGCTTTGCTAAGAAATAATGTAGAAATTGTGAAGAAAATATGAAGAAGCAACCGAATGTTTGTATAAATCACAAAAAAAGCCTATTTTTGCCGACAAAAACGAGGATATTTATGCAACGCATACTCATCGTAGATGACGAAGACGACATATGCCGGATACTCGCGTATAGTCTGCACAGTGCCGGTTACGAAACTACCATAGTACATTCAGCCGAGGACGCTATTCCCCGGATAGAGGCTCAAATACCCGCGCTTATCCTGCTGGATATCATGATGGATGGGATGTCCGGTATCCAACTTGCTGCCTATCTTAGAACCAACGGCTTCGAGTCAGTACCCATCATTTTCCTGACGGCGCTCGGAAGCGAAAAAGATGTATTGCAAGGGTTTCAATTAGGGGCGGATGACTATATCACCAAACCTTTCCGCATTACTGAACTCGTAGCGCGCGTTGCAGCTGTACTCAAGCGCACAGCACAGCCGCAGGGCGAAAAATCCGTACCTCCGCACCTCCGCTATCGCGGGATAGATATCAACCTGCATGACAAATCACTCACGGTGGACAACAACCCCGTCTGCATCACCCGAACAGAGTTCGACCTGCTCTACTACCTGCTCAACCATCCCGGACAGCTTTTTTCACGCGAACAACTCTTGAATGCCGTTTGGCACGAAACTGCCTACGTATTGGAACGCACAGTAGATGTACATATCACGCATCTACGCCACAAATTAGGTCCGTACAGAGAACATCTACAAACCAAATCCGGGTTCGGATATATGTGGAAGCAATAAACATCGGTCTATGACAACAACTATCATTATTCTCGCTTGTATCGTACTATTAAGCGGTTTGAGTTTCGGAATCTACCACCAGTGGAGCGAACAACGTATTATAAAAGCGCGCGAACAACAACGGTTGGAGTTGACGCAAAACATCTCACACGAACTCAAAACACCGGTTGCCAGCATCTTAGGATTGTTAGAAACCATACTCCTCCACCCGGAAATGGAGCAGACACAGCAGCATGAGTTCTTGGAACGCGCATACCAGCAAACAGGGCGATTGAACAACCTCGTAGAAGATATATCTATGCTGAACAAATTAGACCTGAAAGAGCAACTATACGATCGACTGGAATTGGAATTGAGTTCGGTGGTGGACAATGTGGTAGAAGATGTGTCTGCCCGCCTGCGCGAACTGGATGCCAACATCAGTTACGATATTCCCAAGCATATCATCATATCGGGCAACTATACGCTGCTCTACTCTATCTTTCGCAACATCGTGGATAATTCGCTTAGCCATGTGGGCAAAGGCGTCGAGATACATATTAAGTGCACCCACCAAGCTCCCGCTTATATCTATTTCTCGGTTTATGACAATGGTCCCGGAGTGCCGACAGAGAGTCTGCCGCACCTGTTTGAGCGTTTCTATAGGGTGGATAAAGGGCGTAGCCGCAAGTTAGGCGGAACAGGTTTGGGGTTGTCCATCGTCAAGCATGCCGTGCAGTTCCACGGCGGCACCATAACTGCCCTCAACCGAGAAAGCGGCGGATTGGAATTTCAATTCTCGTTGGCTCGCCGCAAGCTTTAACCGAGTATAGCCAATTGTAGGCAAGGTTTTGTCAGTTTCCATCCCGGTTTCCGAGTCAACCTTTTCAGGCTTAGTCTAATAGAACATTGACCGATAATTAGTGGGTGATTAGTGGGTGATTCGGCTGTCAATACCGATAGAATATGCTATTTTTGTGCCTCCAATCCGTAAACAAAACGCGTCCTTTGCGCTCAAAATGCGTTTTCTTTCCCCCTTATATTTGCGTAGTCCGAAAAAAAGCAATACCTTTGCAGCGTAAACAATTACTATTATCAAATTTATTCATTATGAAGAAAATTGCTATTGTGTGCGCTATTATGTTAGCCACAACATTATCTCTTGTTTCTTGCGGAGATACCAATTATTGCTATGAAGTGACAGTAACCACTAAGATAGCGGGACTTGAGCAATCCGTTTCGTACTATTGGTGGGGAACAAAAAATGACCTTAAGACTTACGAACAAACCCTAAAAGATGCTCAAGAGAAAGCTGGTATAAGCGGAGATGCTATCACTATCACATCTAAGAAAACGAGCAGAAGCCAAAGTGATTGCATCAAATCAATACTGTAAACATATATTACTACACAAACAATACGCCCCTTTCGCTTATGACGAAAGGGGCGTATTGTTTGTGCCTAACGCAGTTGCATCAAAATAGAGCTATACCATGCTTGCAGAACAAGTAGAGGCTATGCAGGGCCCATGCAGGGGCTACGCGGGTCCCATGGTGCTACGGGGTTGCTACGAGACCTGACTGCTAACGATCAATTAGTAATTAGTAATTTGTAATTGAGCAAGGAACAAGTAACAAGGATAATAGACCGTCGATAGTATGATGAGAGTCTGATGAGAGTCCGATAAATGGGAACCAGAAATGAGTAAATCTGTAAAAGCCAAATAGAAACGTAAAATCCAAATAGCAATGCCATTATTTGGATTTACGGAAGAATAGTAGTACCTTTGCGGAGAAATCTACAAACACATGGCAAAAAGAATACTCATGGCTATGTCCGGCGGGATTGACTCTACCGTGGCGGCAATGCTTCTCTTGGAGCAGGGCTACGAGCTCGTCGGCGTTACTTTCCGCACCTTCGATAGTATCAAAGAGTCGTGCTTGGCAAAGGAGAAGGGCTGTTGCTCCATAGATAGCCTCATAGAGGCAAAGCACATGGCTGATAGACTTGGCTTTGAGCATCATATACTCGACTTTAGGGATACCTTTCGCGAGCATGTAATTGCCAACTTCATATCGGAATACACGCACGGGCGCACGCCCAACCCTTGTGTACTGTGCAACTCGCATATCAAATGGGGAGAACTGCTCAAAGCGGCAGACGAGTACGGCTGCGAACTGATAGCGACGGGGCATTACGCACGTATTGCGGAACATGGCGGGCATATATATCTGCGCAATGCGGTAGATACGCGCAAGGACCAGACCTACTTTCTGTGGATGCTCACGGAGGAGAACCTTCGCCGCACGATTTTCCCCCTCGGAGGACTGACTAAGGCAGAGGTACGGCAAATTGCCTTCGACCGCGGCTTTGAGCAACTGAGCAAGAAAAGTGAGAGTCAGGAGATTTGTTTCGTACCGAACAACGACTACAGGCAGTTTCTTGCGGAGCAGGGCGTGCAGGTCAGCCCCGGACAATATATAAATAAGGAAGGGCAAGTGTTGGGTACGCATACCGGCTTCTGCAACTATACCATCGGGCAACGCAAAGGTCTGGGGATTGCTTTAGGAGCGCCACGCTTCGTCACCAAGATAGATGCCGCCGCCAACGAGGTAACTTTGGGTGATCACGATGACCTATACACAACAGATATTCTGCTTACAGACGTTCGTATCTCCGACCCGCAATGGCTTTGTGGTTCAAGCAACGTAGAAGCACGCATACGCTACAAGTCCCCTGCTGTAGCCGCACAGATAGACCTCTCTGCGTACAACGCGGGAAAAGATACGGCGCACATCCGGTTTGCACAGCCGGTATGGGGGGCAACGCCCGGGCAATCGGTAGTAATGTACAAGGAAGGCTTGGTCGTAGGCGGCGGATTGATTGCCGGAGGAGAATAGCATAATAAATGCAAAAAACGAGATTCCGATTTGCGTATGTCAAAAATAAGGCGTACCTTTGCATTTGAAAACGAAAGTCATGAGACGGAAACTACTCTTATTCTTTACCATCTCGGTAGTGCTCTTTCCCGTTCAGCAGTTGCTTGCATGGGGGCAAGATGGGCATCGCATCATTGCCCAAATAGCTTATGACAATATGAATTGTCGTGCACGCAAACAAGTAGACAAAGTCTTAGGCAAACACGGCATAATGTATACTGCCAACTGGCCCGACGAAATCAAAAGCGATACGATTTACCCCACCAGTTATGACTGGCATTTTCAGGATATGAATCCCGGACTGAACGATTCGGCATTGGTAGCTATGCTTACAGACTATCCCACGGAGGGCGGCAACCTCTTCCGCGCTATGGACAGCTTGACCAACGTACTGCGTAGCGACCGCACGAATAGAGACGCGCTGGTATTTCTTATCCACTTTATGGGAGACCGCTTTTGCCCTATGCACACGGGGCATATTGACGACCTTGGCGGCAACCGAGTGAAAGTAAAATGGTTCGGGCGCAATACCAATCTGCATGCCATATGGGATAGCAAGATTATTGATGCACGCGGCTATAGCTACAGCGAATATGCACAATATATACAAGATAAGTTGGGCAAGCAGAGAAATACTATCCGTAAGATGTCGGATGAGGATGTACTGAGACACAACTATCACCTGACCGAAGCCATCTATGAATATCAGACGACGTGGAACGGCAATGCGTATCATTATGTGTACCATTTTGCAGAAGATATGGAATATCAACTCTACGCATCGGGTATCAAGTTAGCGCAACTTCTCAATACTATATACAAATAATATAAGGCGGCATCCCCTCAGGGTGCCACCTTTGTTTTACAACATAATCAACCACAATTAACAAACAACCAAATGAAAAAACTGTTATCCCTCTTCTGTTTATTCGGTGCGAGTATGGTACTGATGGCACAGACGCAAAAAGTGACGGGTACCGTAGTCGATGCGGACACCAACGATCCGCTGATTGGTGTTTCGGTGCTCGAAACCGGCACTACCAACGGTATCATTACCGACATTGACGGAAATTTCACTCTTACGGTGCAGGAAGGCGCCAAGTTGCAGTTGTCCTACGTGGGTTACTCCACTCTCGAACTCAAATCCAAGAAAAACCTCGGTATCATCGAGATGAGCAGCGAGGCGGTGGCTCTGACGGATGTCCTGATAACCGGACAGTTGGCACGCCAGCAGAAGACACCTGTAGCAGTCAGCCAAGTAAGTGCATTGGAGATAGAAGAACGCTTGGGGGGACAAGAGTTTCCCGAGGTACTGAAGAACACTCCGGGTGTACACGCGAACGGACAAGGCGGCGGCTGGGGAGACAGCGAGATATGGATGCGCGGGTTCGACAACACCAACGTGGCGACTATGGTCAACGGTGTGCCGATGAACGATATGGAAAACGGCTCGGTATATTGGAGCAATTGGCAGGGTCTGAGCGATGTGACAAGCGTGATGCAGACCCAGCGCGGTATGGGAGCGAGCAAGGTGAGCGCACCGTCCGTGGGCGGTACCATCAACATCGTGACCAAAGGTATTGATGCCAAGAAAGGCGGTTTCCTCAGTTACGCTTTGGGTAATGACGGCTATAACAAAGTGGCATTCTCGGTTTCTACAGGTCTGATGAAAAACGGTTGGGCAATCACCGTTTTAGGGTCGAAAACTTGGGGAGATGGTTACATTCAAGGAACTAATTTCTCCGGATACACTTATTTTGCCAATATCTCCAAGCGTATTAACGAAAAGCATCAATTGTCCTTAACGGGATTTGGAGCACCCCAATGGCACTACCAGCGTGCAGCACGCTACGGAGCACTCACGCTATCAGGCTGGGAAAGCGTGAAGAAATACATGAAGGATGGTATGGATTATAGGCGTTACAATCCGACATACGGCTACGATAACTACGGCAACCAAAAGTCGAGCGACTACAACTCTTACCACAAGCCGCAGATAAGCCTTAACCATGTTTGGCAGATAGACTACAAGTCATCACTCTCTACGTCGCTCTATACTTCTATCGGGCGCGGCTTTGGGTATTCCGGCGAGAACGGTGCATACTCCTCACTTGCATACTCCGACTTCCGTGGCGCATACAATGGTGAATTATTGACTACCTTCCGCCGCGAGGATGGTACTTTCGACTACGGAGCAATACAGGACATCAATACAGCTTCCGCCTACGGTTCGGAATTGGTAATGACTGAGAGCAGGAACTATCACAACTGGTATGGATTGGTTTCCACCTACTCCAACCGTTGGCTTGACTGCCTTGATTTCTATGGTGGTATCGACTTCCGCTACTATCAGGGTATCCACCAAAACGTGGTAACCGACCTATACAACGGCGACTACTATATTGATGCAACACGCAAGACCATTGATCCTGCGAACAATGCGCTTGCCAACGACCCCGAATGGCGCAACCAGCATTTGGGTGTAGGCGACATCTGCTATCGCGACTACACAGGAACGGTAATCCAAGCGGGTGTGTTTGCTCAGTTGGAATACAGCAAGGATGCGTGGACAGCTTTCGTAAACGGAGCTTTCAACAATACTACCTATTGGCGTGAAGACCGCTACTACTACGATGCAGAGCATGCACGTTCTGCAACGATGAACTTCATAGGCGGAAACGTCAAAGGTGGTGTAAACTACAATTTTGACAATCACAACAACCTCTTCATCAATGCGGGTTATATCAGCCGTGCTCCGCAGTTCTCGTATGGTGTTTTCATGACTCCTTCAACATCCAATGTAACCAACCCAGACGCAAAGAACGAACAGATAGCGTCCGTAGAAATAGGTTATGGCTTTAAGAATGAGTATGTCAACCTCCAAGTGAATGCATATTTCACGGAATGGATGGACAAGGCTATGACAAAAGCTACCACTATGGATAACCAGGAAAGCGGCTACATAAACATGACCGGCGTCAATGCTCAACACATGGGTATCGAGCTTGAACTGAAGGCTAAGCCGACCAAATGGATGGAAATCAATGCAATGCTCTCTCTTGGCAGATGGAAATGGGATAGCGACAGCGTAGTAGGCTATGTATATGACGACCATGGTCAACCGTTGACTAAAGCCGGCGAAGTAGCAAGCGGCGTCGGAGCAGAAGACCATGCTAATGCTATTATCAACATGAAGGGAATCAACGTAGGCGGTCAAGCACAAACAGTTGCCAACCTCGGCATCACCTTCAAACCCTTCAAAGGTTTCCGCATCGGTGCTGAATACACGCTATACGACAGGAACTATGCTTATTACCAACTCTCAGGCTCCAACCTGACCGTTGGCAGAACGATGAACGTTGTAGCCCCATGGAAGATTCCGACAGGAGGACAATTGGATATGCGCGCAAGTTACTCATTCGATTTCGGGAAATGCCGCGCGACACTCTATGCCAACGTCAACAATGTATTAGACCAATTGTATATCAGTAAAGCGTATAACCCGTCGACAGCATCTTCCTCTACTGATTTTACCGTTGACCCGCAGAAAGTGTATTTCTTTTATTCACACGGGCGCACCTATAACATCCGCCTGAAGATTGCATTCTAAAGGCACTAATGCACATAAACAAACCTACAAAACAAGCAAAACAATATGAAACGTAAATCACAATATCTATTAGGCATAGTGGCGTTGAGCCTGGCATCTTGTGCCGACTGGTACACAGAACACCAATTGCCAGCCCCGGAGGCGCCTATTACTGCACAAGAAGTATTCACTACCACGCTGTCGGATAAAGACTACGAAAGTATCTCCACCAATCCGAGAATCATAGCTATTGCGCACGAAATAGACGAAACAGATACTACCTTAGTGCCGACTGATTCTCTGACATACAGGGCCTTACTGCGCCTCGGTACCACCCGTTGTTTTGAGAGTGAAGAACACATGGGCTATTTCTTACCACCCTTCCTGCAAGAGAACTATTTAGGTGCAAGTATGCCAGACAATGAGGGCTCCACCTTCAAAGTAACGGCACGGGTAATGAACAAGATACCTGACTATCTGAAAGCATTCACCAAGCTCAAAGAATATACGTTGAAAGACGGATATGACTACAAGCTAATGGAAAGTAATAACAACTGGTTGACGGATGCCAACTTCACATCGGAGAACCTCGGCTGGCTGATGTTGGAATACTTCGACGATGCAAGTCCTTTGGATATGTATGTACTACACTATAATCAAGGCAAGGCTAACAATCCCGCTTCCAAGATTGTCCAACTCGGCGAAGACGGTTATTGGAACGTATACGAAATAGAAGGTGTGAGTATCTTTGTGTTAGAACGTGATTTCTACGAAAGTATCCATGCGGATTATGCCACCAAGCCTGCAACACAACTACCTATTTACCTGAAGACAGCTCTCCCCTATGCCGAGGCAGATGCAGCGTATTGCGTTGTATATAAGAATGCCAGCGGATGGACTGCAAGCCGTTTCACATACGATGGGAACAGTTGGCAGATGCTATTGGAAAGCAAAGTCAAAACCACCAACTTTATTCTAACCAATAGTGCGTGGGCTATCTCTCCGTATTACTTGGCTGAAACCTTCGCCAACAACAGCCAAGGAGAATTCACTATTCAAAATGTCGTGATGCCCGCAGCCCTCTCTTACGTTTGGAATACGTCTTCCAGCTACGGAATGAAAGCCAGTGCATACGTCAGTAGCACCAATCACGAGACAGAGAGTTGGCTCGTTTCTCCCTATATAGCCCTTACCGACGCAGACAATCCAGTACTCACTTTTGATCAGGCATCCAAGTTCTTCCTCAACTTTAATGAAGAACTAAGCGTATGGGGCAGTACGGACTATGCGGGCGACGTTACCGCTTGTACATGGACACGGATACCCTTCAACCAAGATGCAGACGGCAAGTATATAGTACCGGATGGTACAGATTGGACATTCTACAACACCGGCAGTCTGTCTCTTGCACCCTTCAAGGGGAAAACACTGACCATAGGCTTCAAATACACCAGTAGCACAAGTGCAGCAGCCACATGGGAGGTCAAGAATGTATATGTGAAAGAAAAAGAATAACCAACATATTAACCACCAATTAAAACTCATTACAAGTATGAAAAGATTTTTCATGTCAACTGTTGTAGCACTGATGGCACTCTGTGCATCTGCTGCTACAACCATCACGGTAGCAGACTACGATACTACCAGTTTTACCACTATTGACCGGCATTTCGCTATCACGGCAGCCAAAGACTCCAGTACCACAGCCCCCGGTTGCAGGGCAGGGGTATTAGTTATACCTGCAAAAGGTTCGTTAACTATTGAAGCCGCTTCGGAGATGACAGAAATTGTTCTCTCTATCCCCGAAGCAGGCGTAGAAAAACTTGGTGAAAACACGGCAGATTGCGGAACGTTAGTAACAGACAAAGAGAGCGCTACGATTAAGTGGACAGGAAACTCGAAGAAGGTTGTTATCGTAGTAGCAGACAAGAACACGATTGGAGGCGACGGGTCTGCTAATGCCCAACTCCGCCTAACCGCCCTTTCGATTGAGGGTGGCACAGAAGGAACGTTGGCAGGACCGATGTACACCATTGATTTTAGGGCATCCAAAGCAGAGTGGACTATTGACAACAAGACAATACCGTCAGAGCTTAGCTATATTTGGCAGCAGGATTCCAAATACGGATACAAAGCCTCTGCTTACGCAAATAAAACGACTTATGCTGCTGAAAGTTGGCTGATATCCCCCGTTTTTGACTTGCAGGGGCACAATACGACTTCTGCAACGCTTAACTTCAACCAAGCACTAAACAAAGGAAAGGCAGAAGATATGCATGTAAAAATAACCAAAGATGGTGCTACTTGGGAAGATTTGACAATTGCAAACTGGCCTGCCGGTACTGATTGGGTATTCATAGAGTCAGGTGAAGTAGATATTACGGCTTACATCAGCGACAAGACACAATTCGCTTTTGTATATACCTCTACCACTACAAGTGCCGCTACGTGGGAGATAGACAAAGTAACTCTATCGGGTGACGGAGAGCCTTTTGAGAAAGAAGAAGTGCATATCAAAAATACTCCGGAAACAGCCTATACCGTAAGCGAAGCTATCGCTCTGATTGATGCAGGCGAAGGATTGCTTGACACCGTTTACGTAAAAGGTAAAGTTGATTCTATAGGCGAGTTGCTCGAACAATATCGCAACGTAAGCATCGAAATGACCGATGGTACAAACAAGATGCTGGCATATGGCTGCTTCGGACTGAACAGAGACTCCATCATGTCACAAGCGGAATTGGATGCCATGGTAAAAGTTGGCGACGAGGTAGTTGTTGTCGGCACTATGAAGAAATTCGGCAATATATATGAATTCAACGCAGGTTGCTGGTTGTATAGCGTTGAGAGCAAGATGGAAGAAGGCATCAAAAACGCTCTGAAAGACGAAGAGACAGCAGAGAAATTCTTCCGTAACGGTGTAATGATTATCCGTCGCAATGGCGTTGAGTATAATGCTATGGGAACGGTAATAGAATAATCACTTTTAGATAGTTCAGAAAGACCGCTTGACGTTCCGTTAGGCGGTCTTTTTTATAACCAAAATATACAAAATGACAGCTTTTAGGGCAAATAACGAACATTTTGTTATTTCGTAAGGGTAACGCGAAGGTAGCGCAAGGGTAGCACAAAGGTAGCGCGAGGGTAACGGATAGGCAAAATATCATTTTGACAAGGAAAACGGCCTTTTTCGAGCAAAGTGTCAGGATGCCTATGCCTACACCAATAAACACACCTACACAGACGATAATCGGAAGTGAGCTACCCTATTCATCATCAGCAAGCACTACCAGCCTAACTCGTATGCCAACTGAATAATATGGGTATGCGAAGTAGTGCGGGACAGAGCGAGAGAAGCATCCAAGGAGGAAATCTCCATATCGCGACTATAATCCCAACGATAGCAATACGATAAGGTCAGCGCGTGCATATCGCTGAGCTTCCATCGCACACCAATCTCCGCACGTACAGAGCTGAGATACTGACCATAATGCCCGCCCGGCATACAGCTATTAAGATAAGCGGTAGGCTGATTCAAGGTGTTGTGCAACTCCAGTTTCGTTTTGAGTTGCCAAAGCGAGCCGGCAAACGAATAGTCCGCCTGCAAGATATGGCGCAAGGTGAGCTCCACCTTCCTCGACTCAAGCGGATTAACAGAGTCGGTACGGCAATCAACATCCAACTGCTCACAAAGAGCAAACTTCCAAGACCGATAACGATACTGCCCCGTAAGCGCCACGATAGCACGGTGGCGCAAATAATCTTGCAGCTCACGATGCCACTTATCTCCCAAGACACGCAACACATAGCTCCCCTTGATACTCAGGTACTCAATAGGCTGATAGCCAACCGTAAACGTGGTATAGAGACGGCGGATATAAGGCTGTTCGTGCAACACAGGTGCATCCGCGGCCATAGCAGCACGCGTATTTTCCAGCATTCTTGCCCTAAAATCCTGACGCAACGACAGCGAGAACCCCTTAGGCAACGACTTGGTGAACGTAACGCGTGCGCGCAGTTCCATTGCCTGCTGCGTAAACGCAGAATCGGAAGACAGGGATGATTGGGCAGCCGCCGACAACGCGGCCGATAGCACCGCCAGTACAACGAAGCCTCTATGTATGTGTCGGTAGATTGACTGCATTCGACCGCAAAGGAAGCATTTTATTTGACATACGCAAATAAGCCCCGTAAACGTGCCTTTAACACGGCAGCAAGTTAGTATTCGCTCAGTTCGAGCCAGCGGAGTTCCACTTCGTCAAGGGCTTGCTGCACTTGCTCGTAGCGTGCGGAGGCGGCGGCGATAGCGGCAGGGTCGGCTGTGCCGCCCGAGAGCAGGGCTTCGAGATCGGCTTTCTCCTGCTCCAGCGCAGGCATACGTGTCTCGAGGTCCGCGAGTTCCTGCTTTTCTTTGAACGAGAGGTGGCGCTTGGTCTCCGTGCGCACCTTAGTATTGCTCGCGGGCGCGGAGGGGGCTTTTTGCTCTTTGGTCTGCTCCTCGAGCGCCTTGGTCGCCTCGCGCCACTGGGTGTAGTTGCCGGGGAAATCCTTGACCACTGCGTTGCCGTGGAAGACAAAGAGATGGTCCACCACGCGGTCCATGAAATAGCGGTCGTGGCTGACCACAATCAGGCAACCCTTGAATGCGCACAGGTACTCCTCCAGCACCTGGAGGGTCGGGATATCCAGGTCGTTTGTGGGCTCGTCGAGGATGAGAAAGTTGGGGTTGCGCATCAGTACAGTGCAGAGGTGCAGCCGCTGGCGCTCGCCGCCGGACAGTTTGCCCACAAAGTCGTACTGCTGGGCGGGCGAGAAGAGGAAGTGCTGTAGGAACTGGCTCGCTGTCAGACGGTCGCCGTTGCCGAGGTCTATGGTCTCGGCGATGTCGCGGACGATGTCGATGACCTTTTTGCCCTCGTCGAAGGTCAGTCCGCACTGCTGATAGTAACCGAAACGGACCGTGGTGCCGATGTCGAAGTGTCCGCTGTCGGGAGCTATCTCACCGAGGAGGAGTTTCAGGAAGGTCGATTTGCCGGTACCGTTGTTACCGATGATGCCCAGTTTCTCGTAGCGCGAGAAGACGTAGGAGAAGTGATTGAGAATAGCGATGTCGCCGAAGCGTTTGCTCACGTCGTGCGCCTCGAATATCTTGTTGCCGATGTAGGCGGAGCGTACCTCGAGGCGTATGTCCGTCTCGCGGATGGTCTGCTTTGCCTTGCGTTCTATCTCATAAAAGTTGTCGATGCGGTACTGCGCTTTGTGCGCCCGCGCCTGAGGCATGCGGCGCATCCAGTCGAGTTCGGTGCGGTAGAAGTTGCGGTACTTGTCGGTCTCCGCCTGCTGTATCTCGAGGCGCTCAGCGCGCTTCTCGAGGTAGTCGGCATAGTCGCCGTGGTAGGTGTAGAGGCTGTGTTGGTCGAGTTCGATAATGTCGAAACAGACACGGTCGAGGAAGTAGCGGTCGTGGGTGACGAGCAGCAGCGTAATGCGCGCCTTACGTAGGTACTCTTCGAGCCAGATGACCATATCAAGGTCAAGGTGGTTGGTGGGCTCATCAAGGAAGAGCAGGTCGGGCTCGGCAGCGAGCACGTGCGCCAGAGCAATGCGTTTTTGCTGCCCGCCGGAGAGGTGTGCGAAGTCGTCGGTGCGGCTGACGCCCAGTTGGGTGAGCAGTTGGGTATAACGCAGGCCGTCCACGGGTGCGGTATCGGGCGCGGACGGGAGTTGCTGGGGGAGGTAGCCTATTTTGAGGTCGTTGCGGAAAGTAATCTTGCCGCTGTCGTAGTCGGTCTTGCCCGTGAGTATGTCCAGCAGGGTGGACTTGCCGATGCCGTTGCGTGCGATAAGTGCCACGCGCTGCCCTTCATTGACTGCGAAGGAGATGTCACTGAAGAGCGTCTTGTCGCCCACGGACTTTGTCAGATGCTCCACCAGGAGATACGGTACCGCCATAGTGTGTCAGAGTTTTTTCCAGTAATACAATCCATATACGCAGTTGGCGCACCAGAAGAGGTACTGCGCCGCGAGGCAGTAGTTGCCCGCGACGAGCCACATCGCCATCGACAGCACATCGACGGCGAGCCAGAGGTACCACTGCTCGCGGTATGCTGCTACCATCAGCAGTTGCGCCACAATGGCGGGCACGGTGGTGAAAGCATCGAGGTAGGGCTGAGTGTCGTCGGTGTAGCGGGCGAGGAGGAAGCCAGCGAGTGCCGCTCCTACCGCACAAGCTGCCGCTATTATTAGTAGAGCACGCTTGCTCAGGTGCCGCGCGTTAATCGTATGCTCCTCACCCTCGGTGGTCTTGAGGCGTTTACGCCAGGCGTACACACCATAGAGCATGGTGAGGAAGTAGTAAATATTGATGGCTATCTCACCGTAGAAACGCTGTGCTATGCAGAGGTAGGTGTAGGTGATGACCTGCCCGAAGCCGAAGACGAACGATAGGATGTTGCCCTGCGAACAGAGCACGACCGAGCAGATGCCCAGCAGTCCGCTCACGAGCGAGAGCCAACCGCTCGGCATCAGGCAGTATGTCACCACCTGCACGAGCAGTCCTGTGGTGAGAAAAGCATATTCGAACACCTTATTTCTTGGCAGCACCGGCATCTTTTCGGAGTTCTTGGGGCTTGGCATCCAGTTGCGGGCGTCCCAGGTAGTCGAATAGTTCCTCAAAGTCCCAGTTGGCACGCAAAGTCAGTTTGTAGGGGAAGTAATAGACCTGCTCGGGCTGTCGCTTAGTCTGCCAGTCGCCTGTGGTCCACTTACCGTCGCCGTTGTCGTCGATATACATACGCAGGTAGTAGGTCTTGGGAGCAAGGTACTCGAACTTCGTCCCGTCAGGCAGGGCGGGCAGTTCGCGCACGGGCTGGTCTTTCTCGTTGAGCAACTGGAGGCGGATACGCGGGTCATAGTCCGGCAGACGGATTAACAAGGTAGAGTAATCTTCTGCCGTCTTCAGTTTGAGCGAGAACTTCTGTGCATCATTCACCACGCCATATATATCGCGTACTGCTGCCGAGTCGATATGCAGTTCATAGGATTTGCCTTGCTCCAAGCGCGCCAAGAGGCGATAGTCCATAGGTACAGAGTCAGCAGGTTGCAAAACGAAGGTTTGCGGTTTGAGCAACGTATCCACTTTCTCATACAAATGCAGGCTATCGGCACAGATAGCAGCAATAGGCATAGGTGAATAGATACACAACGTATCATATGCCTCAAAGGCACCTTTAGCATTAGAGCGCAAGTTCAGTTTGCGCTCGCGCGCTTTCTTCTCCAATGCCTCTTTCGCCTTGGCAGACAGACGCGGAGCACGGTAAATAGCGCCTATCGTATCGGTCTGCGGCACGAGTTGGTAAACCGAGTCTGACTTCAAATAAGTCATCCGTAGGTAGATACTATCCTGCCGCATCGCCACAGAGTCGGTCAACCAATAGACCAAAGTATCGCGAGTAGTATTGACTTGCAACAAAGCGTAGTCCAAGGGATTGACCCAAGCAGAATCAGAGGCAAGGGAGTCCATCGCACTCGGGGGCAAAGCAGTTATCTGAGGCAAACTATCCTGCGGCGCAGAGAATACCAAACGAAGAAGATGCCTTTCCTCACGGTACAGGCGCTGGAAATAGAGGCGTGTCTTGGCCTCATGGAAAAACCACAGCAGCAAATCGGAAGGACCTACATAGGTATTCTCCACAATACGTATAGAATCCCCTACGCGCGTCGCCATAGTATCGCGCCCATACACATCCAATATAATCGTATCACGCCAAAGGGTATCCTCCACCACCTCCACTTCATAGAGAGGCGTTACCAACGAATCGGCAAAAGCAAGCCCTTCTCCGGGCTGGTACAAGAAATCGCGGCTCACATCCTGCAAAGCGTACAAGCGGTAATCCCCGCCACGCAGATTGCGGATAGCGAAAGCCCCCGTGCTGTCTGTACGCGCCACACGCGTAAAAGGAATAGTAGTAAACGCCGAGTCATCGGGATTAGACTGCAAGCCGACCATCAATCCTGATACGGGGTTCAGGTCTTCTGCATTGACCACCAAGCCATAGACCTCCAAGGAGTCGATATGGCTACCCGTAGCAAACGCAAACTGATAGCCACTAATAGGGTTCTTCTCCGTATAGTCGCAGATAGCATTACCAAAATCAAGCGTGTAAGTAGTGGAGTCCTGTAGGTCCTCTTGTAGCACAATCTTCACTTTCTTGCCTATCGCTTTCACCTCAGGCGGCACCTGCTGCGGCGGAGAGACCAACAGGTTAGCCTGAACATTATCCAACTGAAGATATTCGTCAAACGCAATCTCTATCTCTTTCCCCGTAAACGATACCGAACCATTGGCAGGTGTCTCTTTGAGAACATGCGGCGGCACAGTGTCCTTAGGTCCTCCCTGCGGACCGATACCGCGATTGGCACAGCCGCCTGCTACCAGCAGCATAGCCCACAGCGCCACTCCTACTATTTCCGATACTAATCGCTTCACTTTCTCTCTATAACGGTTGTATATCGTAGCCCTCTTGCTGCAGCCACTCTATCGCACGCGGCAAGGTAGCCAACATACGGTCTGAAGACTTAACAGAGTCGTGGAAGTTGATGATACTGCCATTGCGTGTATAGCGCTTGATAATAGCCAACATACGCTCAGGCGAATAGCAGGCATTGTAGTCATGCGTGAGTACATCCCACAAGTACATCCTGTATCCGGCGCGGAACAATGCCCACTTCTGCCATATCCAGAAGCGTCCGTAAGGCGGTCGGAATAGGCGCGTACCGCCTAATACGGCATCCGCCTTCGCTATATTGTCCATATACGTCCGCGTGCTCACGCACAGCCCTTTCATATGGTTGTAAGTATGATTGCCAACCGAATGCCCTTCTGCACGCACTTGCTCGTACAACTCAGGGTACTTGTCCGCATTCTCGCCCACCATAAAAAAGGTAGCTTTCACGCCATACCTCTTCAAAACCGCCAATACCTGAGGGGTAACCTCAGGTATCGGGCCATCATCAAAAGTCAAATATACTACTTTCTTCGTGGTATCCATTCGCCAAATGACGCCGCGATACAGATATTGAAACCACATCGGAAACTGATATAATACTCTCACTACTACTTGCTCTATACTACGTTCTTTCTACAGACCGGGTATTATTACTCCCACGCCAAAGCAGAAGCTCCCAATACCGCCGCATCCGATTCTTTCAAGTCGCTAAACAGCACCTTAACTTTTCCCTTCCATATCGGCATCACATCCTCGTTCATCGCCTCTACGATAGGATCAAGAATATAGTGCCCGCATTTGGTCATTCCCCCGAAGAGGACAATAGCCTCAGGCGCAGAGAATGCCACAAAGTCGGCAAACTTTTGCCCGAGCATTTTGCCAGCCTCGTCAAAAATCCGCTTGGCTATAGCATCGCCCTTCTCTGCCGCATCGAACACGTCTTTGGAAGTAATCTTCTCCAAATCAAGTTCGCGCAACAATGTCGGTTGGTCTGTATTCATAACAATTTCGCGTGCCGTACGCGCTACACCCGTCGCGCTTGCGTAAGCCTCCAGACATCCTTTATGGCCGCAGCCACACAGACGTGCACTCTCTCCGCGGACGATTTTGGTATGCCCCAGTTCGCCGGCGAAACCGTCGTGGCCATAGACTACCTTTCCGTCGATAACGATACCCGAGCCCACGCCGGTACCCAGCGTAATCATAATGAAGTTCTTCATTCCTTTGGCAACACCGTAAGTCATCTCACCCATAGCCGCAGCATTCGCATCGTTCGTTACACGGCAAGGCAATCCAAACTTGGCACTCATCAGTTCGCCAAAGGGTACAATACCCTTCCAAGGAAGATTCGGCGTCTGCTCGATATTCCCGCTATAGTAGTTCGCATTGGGTGCACCGGCACCAATCCCGCGGAACATCTCGATACCTCCAAGAGGTTCAATAATCTTCATCGCCTCTTCATACAAGGCATTGATATAGTCCTCTATCACAGGATAAGCCTGTGTCTTTATCGATGTGCGCGCCAGCACATGACCACGCGCATCCACAACGCCCAATACGGAGTTGGTTCCTCCCATGTCGAGCCCCAATACATACGGTTTTTCCATAATCTGCTATTTCTTTGTATTAAATCTGATAGGTTATTTATGTTCTTTATTTGTTTCTGCGCGCAAAGGTACTACATTTTTTCGTTTTTTCCAAACGTTTGTATCAACCTCCTATGGATTTTGGTATCCTTTCGGCAGTTGCAAGGTAGCGTATCCTTTCGGTAAAGACCGCTCTCGTTGCCGTGTCGTTGCCGTCTCGTTGCCGTAAATCACCTATAATCGACTGCTAATTGACCGCTAAGAGGTCGCAAGTTAGTGCATAATCTTATACATAAGTTCTTTCCACAGGTCGGCATCCGTTGCGGAGGGATTATTGATACCTTTGAGACGGGCATCCGTGTCGCGGATATAGCCGATAATATGGAAAACCTTGCCCGCCGAATAGCGCCTCGCCGCACGCGCATAATCCTTCACAAAGTAGGGATTTATCCCCAAGGTAGAGGCCACCGTGCGCTCGTTCTTGTCGGGCATATAATGGTAGAGCAACAAATTGGCAAAAAAAGGATACAAGATACCCAATTCCTTAATCATAGGATGGTCTTTGGAAGTTGCAAAATACTGCACAATACGATTCGCCTTCAGGACGTCGCCGTCAATAATCGCCGACTGCAATTCAAAGACATTGAAGTCTTTACTAATGCCCACATTGCGCTCTACCAAAGCTGCATCAATCACCTTTGTTCCCTCCGGGCGACCGTCAATCAACTTCTGCAATGCGCCCACAATCGCTGTAAGGTCCGTACCTATATTCTCTGCCAGGATACGCGTAACGCGCGGGTCTATACTTACCTCTTTTCCCTGACGGCTAAGTTCCTGATTCTTATGGGATATATACTCCGTAATCCAACGCTCGACCTGATAGTCGCGCAGTCGGTCGCTCTGCATAACTACCCCACCCGCTTTCTCCAACTTCTTCCACCACGTCTGGCGTTTATCGGGTGTACCATATTTATAACAAATAACGAGCAAGGTATCCGGCTGAGGATTATCCAGATAGAGAGCCAGCGCATCCCATTTCTTGACCTGCTGTGCCTCCTTGAGGATAATCACTTTCTTGCCGCCCATCATCGCAAAGCCGCGTGCAGCCCCGATGACCGGCGCAATGTCCCCACCCGACTGCGAAGCAAGGTCCTTGCCATAGACGATCGTCTGGTCGAAAGCACGCGCCTGCTCGTCCAAGACATTGTGCTCTATCCAATTGCTGACACAATCGATATAGTACGGTTCTTCCCCGCAAAGCAAATAGACTTGCGCATACTTGCCCTGTTTGAGCGACAACATCAGTTCTTCGTATTTAACCATACCAGTCCGTGTTATTTCCAATACGCTATTTGATTAGGATCTTGTCGGTCGCGACTCAGGTTGTCCTGAATACTCTGCCTCCCGCGCTGCAGCATCTTCCAGCAAAAGACATAGAATATAATCAGCAATGCGCCACTCAGCATCGTCCCCAGGTTAGCCATGAAGAGCAGCGAGTCGTATGTCCCGTGCAGCAGTACAGGCACCCAGAAGATGCGGCTGCGTTTGCGCCAGCTGACATCCCCGAAATAGACCATCGCATAGCAATAGCCCATCGCTACCGCGAACAGGAAATGCCCCGGTACGGCAAAGATAGCCCGCTGAACCGCCACAGCTTCCCATTGGTCGATATTCCCGAATAGATAAATGATATTCTCAGTCGCAGCAAAGCCCATACCGACACAGCAGGCGTACACGATGCCATCGAACCGCTCATCAAAATACTTGTTGTTGCGCAGCAGGAGGTAGAGCATCATCAGTTTCGCCAACTCCTCCGGCATAGCTGCCCCCACGAAAGCTTTCCATGCAGCCTGTAGGAAGCCCGCCGGCTCAGCGGGCACGAGAGCAAACACTTCTATCGCCACCTCCAAACCGTAGGCTATACCCGCCGACGCGATGCCAAAACAAAAGCCTCTGACTATCTGGGAGAAAGGTTCACGCCGATACTTATCTTTCCACCAAATATACAGCACCAGCAGAAACGCCGGCAGTATAGCCGCAAAAACGATGGTATAAACGCTATTCGTCATTTATTGAAATTCACTATCGGCATCATGTTCTCCCCGCCTTGCACAGTAGGCAGCTTGCCGTCCCATTTCTCAATCCAATCCTCCTGAATAATCAGCGTCGAAAGCGAGGCTGATATAGTACGATTATAGTAAGCTTCAGCATCTGCCTTGATTTTCAGCGCACGCGCATCGCCTTCCGCCTTGGCAACGGCAATCTTAGCATTCGCCTCCGCCTCTTTCACCTCGTTCTCCGCCTTTAGGGCAGCTTGTACCGCCGCATTCTTGGCATCAATCATCTGCCGCAAGCTCTCGGGAGGCGTAATCTGCGATGTAAATTCGGTTACGATAAAGCCCTCCACCGTGAGCGTACTATCGAGCATAACGCGCACCTCGTTCTCGAATTTCGCCCGTTGCGCCATCAGTTCGTCGCTCGTGTAGTTGTTCGCCGTAATACGGTAGGCATCATAAATAACCGTGCGCATATAGCCCTCCTCTATGTTGGTCAGGTCGCGACGATACTTGAAGAACACATCTACCGCCTTGTCACGGTTCAGATAATACGCCATCGTAGGGTCCATCGTAAAGATTGCCGCGTCACGCGTTGTAACCGTAAACGGCTCGTAGTCAACACGCTGTACGAACGTCGGGTATTTGAACACATCTGTCGTTATCGGGCAATAGAACACGTAGCCCGTAACGGGCGAAGCGTCCAATTTTCCTTGGTCAGTCAGGGATAACTTGTTGAATTTCACGCCCACCGCACTACTATCCACGCGTGTGCAACGTACAAAACACAAGGGGACAAGGCATAGTACAATCACCAAACCTATGGCATACTTTTGCCACGTGCGAAGTTCAAACTTCATCGTTTTACCGTTCATAGTCGTTCTAATTTGTTTTCACCCACAAAAATACTGCTTTTCCGCCATATAAACAATAGGAGTGCTCAAAAAAAATGCGGGCAGGTCGTTCCCTGCCCGCATTTCACCAACCTATTTAGTCAATTCCGAGGCTCGCCTTGATAGCCGGCACGCGCGCTTCCGCAGCGTCTGTTGCCGCCTGATAGTCTGCCGTAGTAGGCATCGAAGCGGGTATCTCGAAATAGAACTTTATCTTCGGTTCCGTACCGGAAGGGCGCACGCTCACTTTCAGCCCCCCGTCCGTAAAGAATTGCAACACGTTGCTGGTGGCATTAAGTGCCATAACGATAGGCTGTTCCTCCCAGTCGTTGCCCGCCAGTTTCTTCTCCACCAGGGTCTTGTAGTCCTTGATGCAGATTACTTTCTCGCCGGCGATCTCTTTCGGCGGGTTCTGGCGGTAGTTAGCCATCATCTGCTGAATTTCCTCCGCACCGGCTTTGCCTGGGCGCACAACGTTGATAGTGCTCTCGCGCTGGAAACCGAACTCCTTGTAGATATTGAGCAGGTACTCGTAGAGCGACATTCCTTGGTCTTTGGCGCTCGCGGCAATCTCGCAGATAAGGCAGATAGCCGACGGCGCGCACTTATCGCGTACCGCATCATATCCGAGCCAGCCGAAGCTCTCCTCGCCGCCGCCGATGTACTTGTGGGTGGACTCCCACATGCGGATACGGTTCGCAATCCACTTGAAGCCCGTGTATTCGTCGGTCAGCGTAACGCCCTCTTTGTCTGCTATACGGCGGATAACCTCGCTGGTAACGATAGTCTTCACAAGGTAGTTCTCGGGGCGCATCTTGCCTAAGCGTTTCATCGCCTTGATGTTGTAATAAGAGAACATCATACAGGTCTGGTTACCATTGATAATCACCCACTTGCCCTCCGTATTGCGGCATACGATAGCCAAGCGATCGGCATCGGGATCGCTGGCGATTACGAGGTCGGCATTCAGTTTCGTACCCAGGTTCATGCCCATCGTCATTGCCTCGGCGTTCTCCGGATTGGGGCTCACCACCGTCGGGAAATTGCCGTCAATCACCATCTGCTCGGGTACGACATGGATATTCTGGAAGCCCCACGAGCGCAGACACATCGGCACAATCTGACGACCGGCACCGTGCAACGGCGTATAAACGATATTCAGGTCTTTTTGGCGCAAGATAACATCTTGGTCTATCATAACCGACTTGACAGCCATCATATAATCGTAGTCCAACTCGCCGCCGATAATCTCTATCATGTCCTTGTTGCCCGTCCATTTGACATCCTCTATCGTCACTTTGTTCACCTCGTCGATGATACCTTGGTCGTGCGGTTGCAGCACCTGCGAACCATCTTCCCAGTAGGCTTTGTAGCCGTTGTACTCACGCGGGTTGTGGCTGGCGGTTACATTCACGCCGCCTTGGCATTTCAGGTGACGTATAGCGAAGCTAACCTCCGGCGTAGGGCGCAGACTCTCAAACAGATATACCTTGATGCCGTTGGCTGAGAACACATCCGCTACAGTCTCGGCAAACAGACGCCCGTTGTTGCGACAGTCGTGCCCCACTACTACTGCCACTTGCCCGTTCTGTACGTTCTTAAAACCGTTCTCAGCCTGCACTTTCAGCAGGTAGTTCGCATAGCCCTGCGTTGCCTGCGCTACAATATACTTGTTCATACGGTTAGTGCCCGGACCCATGATGCCGCGCAAACCGCCCGTGCCGAACTCCAGCGTACGGTAAAAGCTGTCTATCAACTCCGTTTTGTCCTCCGCATCCATCATTGCCTTCACTTGCGCTTTCGTTTCCGCGTCGTAATTTCCGTCAAGCCATGTCTGAGCCACGGCCATCACTTTGTTTAGTTCTTCATTCATATTGATTTAATTTTTCGTTAGTATCCTGTTAGGTTTTGTTTGTGTCCTATTGAGTTTTGTTTGTATCCTATTTGGCGGACAAAGATACGATAATTTTTCGGAACGTGCAAATAATTCTCTTTGACAAAACGACAATTCCCACATTTCCGATAATTCCGATAGTCCAGCGCGCATACGATATACGCGCGCTATGTCACACCCAAGTGTTAATTTATTCTTGGCAATAGTCAAATAGTATTTGTCTTCGTTTTTTCGCGCGGATTTTATCCGCGCCCGTCTTTGCCTTCTTCTCCTTTTTGTTTCTTTTTTGGGGTCTAAATTATTGGTAGTTTTTGTACCTGAATTTCGGTTGTTTTTTGTGTCAGAATCTCGCAGCCGACAATCTTGGGTGATTCTTATGTGATTCATATCCTATGGTTATGTTCTCAAGCACCTACGCCTTAGTTTTGCCGATATTTACACCCGTCTTCGCACAATTTACAAATTGTTCTAAGATTTACAAATTGCTCTCCATGGGCCTCGTGGTGCAAACCAATGGAGCGCAGCGGAATGTTTGCAACACGAAAGCAAAGCAAACCCGGAGTATTAAACGCCAAAGCGAAGCGGTGGCATTCTGTTACGGAGGAAATTGCAAGCGGCAAGCGGTCAGGTCTCGTAGCAACCCCGTAGCATCTTGGGACCCGCGTAGCCCCGCCGTAGCCTCTGCACGTACTATAGATGTAACCACATCGCGCAATTACAAATTACTCATTAATAATTACAAATTGAACATTGTCTTCACTTTAGTGCCATTACCAACTTATAAATCAAACAAATACAAAGCAAGAATAACCCGGCAGACAAGTTGGCTGGGTATCTGCTCGAGACACTCGCAGACTTCTTCGGACTGATAGATACAGACGCAAAGAAGGTTGTGCTCTATCACGAGAACAAACCTGTATTCGACCGATTGCTTCGCCAGTCTATTGATAAATATAAGCAACATCGCGAACTCAGACGTCAGGAAGCCGCGCGCCGCGCCCTAAAAGATTTCACGTGGAGTGTACCCGAAGAACGGCTATATAATGAAGATACCAACCACATCACTCAAGCCGAGCATCATGCCTTAGAGCCGTTTGTGCAACTCAATACGGCTTATAATCCCGAAAAGGAGTTTGTGGAGTACCTGCAAAGCTTTGATGACTGCATAGACTGGTGGTATAAGAATGGTGATAGTGGACGACAGAACTACGCCGTACCATACACAAAGCCCGATGGATCCCCCGGACTTTTCTATGTTGATTTTGTTATCCGACTGGGAAACGGCAAAATCTTCCTATTTGATACCAAGAGTGTCGGCAGCGAACCGCAAACCGCACATATCAAACATAACGCTCTGGTTAACTACATCATCCAAGAAAACGCCAACGGCGCTAACCTTACCGGCGGCGTTATCGTCAAAGACGGTATGAATTGGGTATGGTCACGCTCCACCATCAAGAATACCATCAATCATGATGGTTGGGATTATTTCAACCCACGTCAAGAAAACGCATAACTATGGTAAAGGACGAAAACCTACTTGACGAAACTTATACGCTGAAAAACATTTAGAAGCCTTTCAACACTGAAGACATTTAGAACTCGAAAAACGGGTATTTTATTCTCTTAGGATATATACTGCATTGAGGTTGCGGGCGAGACCGTCGTAATCGAGACCGTAGCCCAAGATAAACCGATTGGGAATGGATATGCCTATATAGTCCGGCTTGGAATCCACTATACGGAGCGCATCGGGTTTGAAGAGAAACGATGTTACCGCTACTGAGCGAGCTCCCTGCTCACGCAATATCTGCTTGAAGCCGTGCATCGTAATCCCTGTATCCACTATATCTTCTATCACTATCACATCCCTATCCTCTACCGGCTCTTGTATGGGCACCAGCATCCGCACATTGCCCGTAGTAGAAGTTCCCTCGTATGATTTGAGCCGCACAAAAGTGATTTCCGACTGCAGGTTGATGTATCGAAACAGGTCGGCAGCATATACAAACGCGCCATTAAGCACACAGACAAACAACGGCGAGCGCCCTGCATAATCCGCGTTAATGCGTTCTGCCACTTGCCGCACGGCTGCCTGGATAGCATTAGGAGAGATATACTCCTCAAAAACTCGGTTGTTAAGTTCAATCGTACGCATATACATACATTTTTAGGTTAACGTTTCTCGGTTGCCGCCCGTACAAAATCCACAAACAACGGATGCGGATGCAACACAGTGGACGAATACTCGGGATGAAACTGCACGCCTACATACCACGGATGGTTCTCCAAACTCAGTATCTCCACCAAGCCCGAATTAGGATTGACGCCCACACAAGCCATACCATGCTGCTCAAAATCAACCTGGTAAGCATGGTTAAACTCATAGCGGTGGCGATGGCGCTCGTAGATAACCGACTCTGCCGGCGCAGAAGAGCCAAAGTAAATCTTCGCTACCCTGCTCCCCTCACGAACGCGGCAGGGATATGCCCCAAGGCGCATTGATCCGCCTTTGTTGGTAAGCGCTTTCTGCGCCTCCATCATATCTATCACGTTGTGCGTGGTATTCGGGGCGAACTCCGTAGAGTTGGCGTCGGCATAACCCAATACGTTGCGTGCGAACTCAATCGCCATACATTGCATGCCCATACATATACCAAAACACGGAATACCTTTCTCGCGTGCATACCGCAGGGCTACAAACTTCCCTTCCACCCCGCGCGAACCGAAACCGGGAGCCACAACGATACCTTGCTGCCCCGCTAATTGTTCCTCTACGTTCTTCTCTGTAAGGTCATCGCTCAGTATGGAAGTCAGCACCAGCCGCCTGTCGTTGTACGCCGCGGCGTGCGTCAGCGACTCACGTATTGACTTATAGGCATCTTGCAACTGCACATACTTGCCGACAATCGCAATACGCACTTCTTCGGTTGCCCCTTCCAACTTCACCAAGAACTGGTTCCAACGCGTCATATCGGGCGCAGGCACAGTGGTCAAGTCATATCCCGTCTTGCGCAGAACTGCCTTATCCAGCCCCTCGTCCGCCATATTAAGCGGCACACGGTAGATAGACGGAGCATCCAGCGACTGAACAACGCAGGTCTCCTCCACGTTGCAGAAGAGCGCTACCTTGCGCCGCAAATCAGCAGGGATAGGATGCTCAGTACGCAGCACCAAGATATCGGGCTGTACCCCCTCCTCCTGCAAGTCCTTGACGGAATGTTGTGTAGGCTTGGTCTTGAGTTCTTGGGCTGCTGCCAGATACGGTACGTAGGTCAGGTGGATGCAACAACAGTTTCGCCCTAACTCCCAGCGGAGTTGGCGCACAGCCTCAATATACGGCAAGCTCTCTATATCGCCTACCGTACCGCCTATCTCCGTTATCACGAAATCGTAGTTGCCCGTCTCGCCAAGCAAGCAAATCTGATGCTTGATTTCGTCCGTGATATGAGGTACTACCTGCACCGTCTTACCCAAAAAATCTCCCCTGCGTTCTTTCTCTATCACTGTCTGATAGATACGACCGGTGGTGATATTGTTCGCTTTATGCGTGCGCACGTCCAAAAAACGCTCATAGTGCCCCAAATCCAAATCTGCCTCATGACCGTCCTCGGTCACGTAGCATTCGCCGTGTTCATACGGATTGAGCGTACCCGGGTCAACGTTGATATAAGGATCTAATTTCTGATTGGTTACGTGGAAACCCCGCGCCTTGAGCAGATTGCCCAACGAAGCAGCAATAATTCCCTTACCCAAAGACGAGGCAACACCACCGGTAACAAAGATATATTTCGTTTCTACCATACCTTATTTGACTATTTACTATTGGACTATTCTATTGATTCGCTGTCCGACCGCTTCATTATCCGACTTGCCGACTAATTCACTCCTTCTGCGTCAGCAGTCCAACTTCTAACAGCGTAGCGGTCTAACTTCTAACAGCGTAGCGGTCTAACTTCTAACAGCGAACGTAGTGATCGGTCTCACTTTCATGCCTCCTCATAGTTCTGAAACAGGAAATCGTTATACGGGTACCGCTGTACATGTATCGCCTTGATACGCTCGTACATCAACCGCTTGAAGGCATCTATGTTGTCTTTATTCTTGGCGGAGATAAAGATACAATCGTTTTGCAACTTCGCCATCCACGTGCGCTCCAACTCCTCCAACGATATATTCTCGCGCTGCATAGGAGTCAAATCATCTTCTTCCTTAGGCGTATAGCGGAAAGCGTCTATCTTGTTGAATACCACAATCCGCGGCACATCTGCCACACGTTTCTCTTTGCCTGGTTTCCCTTGCCGCCCTTTGCCCCATGGTTTGTTCTCAGCCTGTTGCTCCTCGCGCGTCAGCAACTCGTTGATAGTCTTTTCCACCACCTCGTATTGCTCCTCAAAATTCGGATGCGATATATCCACCACATGTATCAACAAGTCTGCCTCGCGCACCTCGTCGAGCGTCGATTTGAACGACTCCACCAGATGGTGCGGCAGTTTGCGGATAAAACCTACCGTATCGCTCAGCAAGAAAGGCAGATTGCTCAGCGTAACCTTGCGAACAGTCGTATCTAAGGTAGCAAACAGCTTGTTCTCAGCAAAAACATCCGACTTACTCAATAGGTTCATCAGCGTCGATTTGCCCACGTTGGTGTAGCCCACCAGCGCCACGCGCACCATCTTACCGCGGTTCTGCCGCTGGGTTGCCATCTGCTTGTCTATCTTCTTGAGGTCCTCGCGCAGGAGGGCTATACGCTGCCCGATAATACGCTTGTCCGCCTCTATCTGCGTCTCACCCATACCACGGCTCGTGGTGCCGCCACCCCGCTGGCGGTCGAGGTGCGACCACATCCTCGTCAGGCGCGGGAGCATATATTGCAAATGCGCCATCTCCACCTGCGTCTTGGCATAGCTCGTCTGCGCACGACGCAGAAATATCTCCAATATGAGGATAGTGCGGTCGATAATGCGCACACTCCCCAATTTGCCGTTGGGCAAGGCGTTAATCTCACGCTCGATATTGCGCAACTGCCGCGGCGAAAGCTCGTCATCAAAGATGACCACGCTTACATCCTGCTCGGGGTCTTCTCGACGCTCAAGAATAAAACGCTTTATCTCCTCCAGTTTTCCCTCGCCTACGTATGTCCCCGTCTGAGGTTGCTCCAGTCGTTGAACAAAACGCTTGACGGGCACAATATGATTCGTGTCCGCCAAGAACGCTAACTCGTCCAGATACTCTTTGGTGCGGTCTTCCGTCTGCGTCGGCGTAATCAAACCAACCAGAACTGCACGTTCTATTGTCTCTTTTATTTCTATCATCTAAAACTCCACTACGGGTGCTTTCTCTGCCCCTGTCTCTGCCTCGAAATAGGGTTTCTTCTCAAAACCGAACATCGACGCTATAAGATTCTTGGGAAATTTACGAATCATCGTGTTATACTGCTTCGCCGTATCGTTGAAGTTCTGACGGGCTACCGTAATACGGTTCTCCGTTCCCTCCAACTGTGCTTGCAGGTCGCGGAAGTTAGTGTTTGCTTTCAGATCGGGATACGCCTCGGCAATCGCCATCAAACGACCGAGCGCCTGACTCAGTTGCCCCTGTGCCTCCTGATATGCAGCCAACTGCTCCGGCGTAGCATTCGCGGGGTCAATAGTGATCTGCGCAGCTTTGGCACGCGCAGCTATCACGTTCTCCAGCGTTGCGCTCTCGTGCGCAGCGTAGCCCTTGACGGTATTTACCAGGTTCGGGATAAGGTCCGCGCGGCGTTGGTACTGGTTCTCCACTTGCGACCAACTCGTCTCCACGCCCTCTTCGGCAGTAACCATGCCGTTGTAAGCGCCTATACTCCACATTACTGCGATTGCCAATACCAATAGTACCACAATCCAAGGTGTTGCTTTTTTCATACTTTATTTGACTATTTACTATTTTACCATTTTGACCGCTTCGCTGCCGACTAATTCAGTCCTCCAGCGAGCTTGCGAGCAATCCTTCAGCGTCAGCGGTCTAACTTCTAACAGCCGAAGGCGGTCTTTCTTACCATTTTCCTCCTGCCCCGCCGCCGGAAGTGGAACCTCCGCCCCACAAACCGCCGAAACCGCCGCCAAAGCCTCCACCCGAGAATCCTCCGCCTCGTCCCGTGCCGCCCACATACGTCGTCCTCTGCCGACGCGGTATAATGAATGACGTAATGTATGTATGCCCGCAATGCTTGCACTTGTAGGTTCTCACACCCGAACCCGCCACGGCATACGTAGCAGCCTTCACTACTTGCTCTTTTACCGCACGGCACTTGCGTTTGCCGCATACAGGGCAACGTTTATATCCTACCAATAAACTTAATAAAACCAGCAATCCTATCACACCTACGACAAACAAACAGAACACAATCAACGCCCCTGCTGCACTCATGTCCTCGTCTGTCGCCCTGTCATATCCCGCCCTGTCGGTAACCGACTGCATATTCCGCAACTCCTCGGGAGCCTCACCGTCCGTGCATACCTCGTAGATACGCATCGCACCGTAGCAAAGGCCTTTGCCATATTGCTCCTCGCGGAAGAGCGGTATCATCTCGTCCTGCACTATCCTGTTGCACATCGCATCCGTCATCACCCCTTCTATACCTGTCCCCGTCATAATGCGTATATCGTGCGAATCCAGCACAAAGCAAACCAGTACGCCCGTGTTCTTGCCTTTGCCTCCGATGCCCCATGTCTGGAACAATTGGTAGCAGAAATCGAACATGTCCATATCCCCGATATTACCAATCGCCACTACGCACAACTCCACTCCCGTCGAGTCCTCCAGCGCCTTGGCACAAGTATTCAGAAAACGCACATCCTCCGCCTGCAAAATGTCATCCGGATTAGCCACGTACTCCCATTGCCCCTTGTCTTTCGGGTCCGGTACACTCTGCGGCGTATAGACAGCACCCATTCCAATCAACGGGAATATCACACACGATATGAACGATAAAAAGCGTCTCACTACAAACCGTCTTAAAAAAATATGACTTCAAAAGTACTGCTTTTCCGCGACATATGCAAATCCGATGACATTTTTTTTTACAATTTCATGCTTTCTCTTGTGTAGTGTAGAGTCCAAAAAGTACCTAAATTCTACGTTTTTGAGACAAGAATGAGCCGATAATTCAAAAAAAAGCAGTATCTTTGCACTGATTTGCACAAACATACCTGTTTATATAACCATGCGACGCCTCTACTATCTTGACAACATCCGCTGGGTGACCATTCTGCTGGTGATGCTGTTCCACGTGTTCTACTACTACAACGCCTACTGCCTCGGCACCGGCATCGGCGGTTTCAGCGACTACCAGCCGCAGGACGCAATACTCTATCTGCTCTATCCGTGGATGATGCCGCTGCTCTTCACCGTGGCGGGCATGAGTTCGCGCTATGCGCTGGCGAAGCAGAGCCCCCGCGAATACCTGCGGGCACGGACGCGCAAGTTGCTGGTCCCCGCTACGCTGGGCATCTTTGTCTTCCAGTGGATTGCCGGCTATTTCGGCATGCTGACAATGAATTACCGTTTCGGCATGGAGATGGCGGCAGGTCAGCCGTGGTGGGTGGTGTATCTCATGTGTGCGGTCAGCGGCGGAGGCGGGCTGTGGTTCATCCACCTGCTGTGGCTCTTCTCCCTGCTCACCCTGCTGCTCAACAAGTGCGAAAAGACAAAACCAAGCGGAAGAACGCTCTCCGACGCGATGCGGCAGTGGGTCTATGCGGGCATTGTCTGCCTGTTCGGCATACTGCTCTGGCTCTCGGCGCAAACCGTCTTGGAGTATAGCGGCGACATCCAAGACCCCCGTATTTTCTACAATCTCTACCGCCCGCTCTACTATCTCACCGCCTATCTGTTCGGCTACTTTTTCTTCTCCCGCGAGGGCGTGCAGACCTTTCTCAGCCGCCTCGCGCCCTACCTGCTGCCCGTCGCCCTCGGTTACGGCATCTGGCTCACTGTCACCACCTTCGGGCAGGATGCCTATTCCACCGCCTACCTGCGGAGCGCCGGCAACAACCTGTACGCTTTCCTGATGATTATCACCATGTTAGGCACTTTCCGCCGCTGGTTCGACAAGACCTCCCCCGCGGCAAGCCGGCTCCACCGCATCTCCTACGGGCTGTATCTCTTGCAGTTTGTGGTGTACATGGGGATGGGCTATGTTCTTCGCGCCTGTACCACGCTGCCGCCGTGGAGCATCTATTTGCTGCTGGGCGTAGCGGTGTTCACGCTGACCCCTGCGCTCTATTTCCTTATCCACAAGACACCCGTTTTGCGCTATTGCGTCCTCGGCGAGAAGTGATTGTCCCTGCCGTTTTGTCAAGGGAACGCACTTTTTCCTGTCTTTTTGCTATCGGCAGGGATGCGCTACCTTTCCGCTACCCTTGCGCTACCTTTGCGCTACCCTTGGGCTTCGGGTAAAAAAAGCAAAATGTCACCTTGTCGGTATTTTCCCGACATGATGCCCTCCGCACAGGCAGGTTGCAGGGTGCCGCCAAGTATGTGCATTTCTACCAATAAAGTTGTCTATTTTTTCGTTTTTGCTTACTTCCCTTTACAAATCTAAATTTCTCTTTTTGTTTTGCACGGTTTTTGATATTCCAAAAACAGAATTAAAGAACAGGTGTGAAAAATATGAAAATATATCTTATTGTAGTAGGCAAAACCACGGATATACGCTTGGAATCGCTTTTCCAAGACTATCAGGAGCGGTTGAGGCACTACGTGCCTTTCTCGATGGAAGTGCTGCCCGAACTGAAAAATGCGAAGTCGCTGACCGAGGAGCAGCAGAAAATCATGGAAGGAGACCTCATACTGAAAGCCGTCCCTCAGTCGGCGGATATGATACTGCTGGACGAGCATGGGCACGAGTACCGCTCCGTGGAGTTCGCCGATTACCTCCAAAAACGGATGCTGTCGGGGCGGGACATCGCTTTCGTTGTGGGCGGTCCTTACGGCTTTTCCCCTGCTGTATATGCCCGCGCCAACGGCAAAATCTCACTTAGCCAAATGACCTTCTCACACCAGATGGTACGTCTGTTCTTCGTTGAGCAGATATACCGCGCAATGACTATCCTGCGCCACGAACCCTATCATCACGAATAAGCCCCGGAGACATGAAGATTCTACTTGTAATAGACGATTACATATCGTCAAACAACGGCACGACAATCAGTTGCAGACGGTTCGCAGGCGAACTGCGACGACAGGGGCACGAAGTGAAAGTGCTCGGCACAAGCCTGCCCGACGAGCCCGACATGTTCCGCTTGGAGGAATACCACCTGCCGATAGTGGACGGCTTGGTGCGCGCCAACGATTTCCATTTCTCCAAGGTGGATATGGCTGTCATACGCAAGGCGGTCGCATGGGCGGATGTAGTCCACTGCATGATGCCGTTCATGCTGACCTACCGCACCGCGCAGGTGGTAAAAGAGATGCACAAGCCCGCCACTGCCGCGTTCCATATCCAGCCGGAGAACCTGTTGAGCGCAGTACGCCTCGGCAAATTGCGGTTGGCGAACGACACGCTCTACGCCATGTGGCGGAAGGGTATCTACGACAAGTTCGGGTTTATCCACTGCCCCAGCGAGTTTATGCGGCAGGAAATGCTGGCGCACCGGTACAAAGGCGATATACGTGCCATCTCCAACGGCATCAGCGACGCCTTTTGTCTGCAAGAGAAACGCAAAACCAAGAAGACGGAAGGGAAGATAGTGGTTACCATGGTGGGACGGTTGGCGCGCGAGAAACGGCAGGACTTGATTATCAGAGCCGTGCGCAAGTCGAAGTACGCCGACAGGATACAAATCGTTTTCGCGGGCAAAGGACCGCTGGAAGGCTTCTACAAGCGCCTCGGACGCCGGCTGAAGAACCCGCCGATGTTCGTCTATCTCAACCGGCAGGAACTCCTCAACCTGCTGGCGGCAACCGATGTATATGTGCATGCGAGCGACATGGAGAGCGAGGCTATCAGTTGCATAGAAGCCTTTGCCACGGGGCTGGTACCGGTTATCTCCGACAGCCGCAAGAGTGCAACAAAGCAGTTCGCGATAGACGACCGCAGTCTGTTCAAGGCGGGTAGTCCGAAAGACCTTGCGCAAAAGATAGACTATTGGCTGGACAACCCCGAAGAGAAGAAACGCATGGAAGCCGCCTATGCCAAACAGGGACTGGACTACACGCTGGAAGCCTCGGTGCGGAAGTGCGTACAGATGTTCGAAGACGCGATAGACGCCAACCGCCGGAAACCTGATGCCACCCGATGACCCGATGCATCCGACGCATATTGCTTGCCGTTCTGCTGCTGTACGGAGCCGGTGTGTCCGCGCAAGGGCATATCATAGAGGTGGCTGCCACGGACAGTACCCCCGCGATGAATATCTACCACCCTGCGGTAGCCTGCCCCGAAGGGGGCTATCCCGTGCTGTACCTGCTGCACGGCATCCGCGGCGACCATACATCATGGGAGGAGAAAGGGCATGTATGCGAGACTGTGGACAGTCTGGTGCGTATCAACAGGATAACGCCGCCCTTGATTGTGATGCCCTATTGCTTCACGCGGGGGCGCGAAACGCAGATTAACCGTATCTTTACCCGTTACGACGACTTGCGCCGCGGGCGCTTTGAAGAGCGTTTTCCCGCGCTGATGGCGTATGTGGAGCAGATGTTTCCGATAGCGCAGGACTCGGCAAGGCGTTTCATTGCGGGCTTGTCGTCCGGCGCACGGCAGGCGCTCCGCTTGGCGGACACGGCGCGTTGCAGTGTGGTGGGACTGATGTCGCCGGTGTTGGTGCACCGCGAATACCCGGACCCGGATTCCGCTGCGCCTTTCTATTGGATTATGGTAGGAAGCAGCGATGCTTTCCGTCCCGAGGCGAAGTCCTTCGCCCGCTATCTTGACAAGCACGCTCTACCATACCATATGGCATACGCCGAGGGCAAGCACACATGGGATGTCTGGCGCCTCGCCCTCCCCGAATTTCTGGTATATATACTACCACCACAAGACTAAATCCCGTTTTGCTTGAGCCATTGCAGAAACGGACGCAAGGTGCGTTCATTGTAAGGAACAAACGTCTTGGAATGCCCTATCAACACGATGGGTAGGGTTTTGCTATGCTGCATATACTCCGGCACAGGGCGTGCCAAAACGTGGCGCATCATACGAATCAGCCCGCGGGAAGACACTTGGTTGAAATCCATTTTCAAAGGGCTCAGGCGGAAGAAACTGCGCCACGACAGTTTTCTGTTGTCCGGCGCAGCAGCCGCAGCGGGCGTGCCCGGAGCCGTCTCCTTGTGCTTGTGGAACTTCGCACGCAGCATACGGAAAACGCGAATCGGCGATATAAACGCATAGAAGGGGCGCATCTCCGTGTAGATGGGCAGTTCTGTGAGTGCGCCGTTCGGGTCCTTATCGTTGATATTCAGCGGGGATGCTTTGTAGGGGAACAGGTTGCTGTATGCGCTACGGTAGTCGTAGCACACATTACCCCCTTGGCAGCCGCCTTTATAGACCGACGTGTCGTGTGTGATACCGTTCTCCGACAGCACTTGGTACAGGTTAGGAGTGGGCATCATGCTCCAGTTTGCCGCACGGAAAAGCCACACCTTGTAATCGGCTTTGACCGGGCGCAGCAGAGTTTCGAGGTAGCGGACGGATTCGGTGATCATCTCGCGGATACGCTCAACAGGAAGGGCTGCCATGTTATACTCCTCTATACATTGGTCGAAATGCGTACCGTCGTATGCCGCATTGAAATACGAAGAGTGGATATGCAGTTGCACATCATGTCCGCGGCGGACGGCGTCACGCAGTTGGATCTCTATATCCTGCACATGGAAATCATCCCGTCCCGTCTGTTGCCGATAGCGGTCGAAACACAGGATCTCCGCCACATCCGCCATAATGGTCAGGCGTTGGTTGTACTGCTCCAGAAGAGTCATCAGGCGATACGTCGGCTCTACCATCAAATCGTACGGGTTGCCGTCCCCGTTGCCGTGTATCTCGTAGTCCAATGTAAAGTATAAATTATAAGTCATACGCCATTACAATATCTTTGTTGTTTGAATAAGTTTTTTCTATGGTATGGAAGCCCAGTGCCGTATAGAGATGGAGTGCGCGTGCATTGGAGGGGCTGACCGTCAGTCCTACCCGCTTTGCCCCGCGGCGGCGCAAATCTTCCAACAACATAGCCATCAGTATCTTTCCTTTGCCTTTCCCGCGTTCCTCCGGCTTAATCCATATATCGTAAAGCCACCACCCGAAACGCCTCGTTTCACGACTGAATTTCCATCGGATACACCCGCAGCCGACAAGGTTTCGGTCTTCTTTCAGCAGCATAAACCATGACTTATATATTTTCACTATCGCCAAGTATTTATACCCCCCCCCGTTAGTATATTTTAATACTTCCTTGGGCGGGAAGTATTTATACACCGCCGAGGCATCCGAATTCTGGTATAACTCTAAAGAATACATACCGCGTTACATTTTTCTACTGACTATTCTCAACAATTTACGTTGAGATAACAGAAACTCCAAAATTGCATATCTCTTTGGGTTAATCACCATTCTCCCTTCTCTACTTTCAGCATAGATTCCGCCAAAACCGCGTTTGAATACAAATACCCCCCAAGCAGGATCATGCTCATCCGGATTTACCGGACATCCTCCAAAGTCAAACTGCCGTAGTCCTTTCTGCCGGAAATAGTCTATGGCCTTCCAATAATAGTATGTACCCGATCCTGTTGTCCGGTTTGCTTCTGCATCGCTACCGCTCATATGTGCATAAACCGTTTGCCCGCTTTCTATGAACGTAGCAGCCGCCACCATTTTTCCTTGCAAACGAACAACAGATAACGTCGTTTTTTGGGTCAGGAACAAACGTTCAAAGAAAGAGTCTGACTTCAAAAGCATAGAGGCATCTTTATTGCGTTCAATAGCACGCGCTTGAGTAGCCTCCCGTAATGCTTGAAACTCCGAAATATAAGGAAGCGCATCCCTGCCTGCATAGAACTGCACATCCAACGGATTGCTCTCTGCTTTCTTGATAGTACGTTTTTTTAGTCTATCCAACCGGCTATACAAATCTTCCGTTGTCAATGTAAGATCATAGTAAAAAGTCGCACATACCGATTGTGTTTCTAATGGCAAATCGCAATTACCCCTCACCCAATGAGTAAGGTTAAGCATAACAATGCGTTCTTTCTCTGCATGCTGTTTGACTGCCTCTATCAGCGAAGCAAGACAGTTCTGCTCCAGCACTTGCGTTTGAAAAATCGGATAGGCATCAAAATAAACCGATTTAGTCAGCCAACGGGTGAGAGGATGGTTGCCGCGGAGCGTGCCTATCCATCCGCCGACCACTTGGCTATCTTGAAGCAGGATGTCCCCCCACAAACTATCATTGTAGTGCTCGGGAAGCATGGGGTTTCCCCATACTGTCTGCTGTACCAACTGATAGAAAGCAGGATACAAAGAAGATGATAAAGATACTATCTGCATATGCTCTTGTATATTGTGTAAATTTGTTTGGCTACATGTTGTGAAGTGTAGCACTCGGGCAGGCAGGTGTGGGGTAAATGCCCGATTTTAATGACTTCTTGCAACTTGGAGAGTACGTCTTCCGGTCGGTAGGAGCATATTCGTGCATTCGGCACGCCTGCCATGACCTCCCGTACATCCCCCACATCCGTTGAGACAATAGGGCAGCCACAGGCAACAGCCTCTTTGACAAACTGCGGACTACCCTCCGAGAACGAAGTCAAAAGGGCTGCATCTACGGCATTGTAGAGCAACGGTACCTGCCGGCGGGTATAGCCGAAGAACTCCAACAGGACTTTCTTTTCCTGAGGCAACTGCTGTACAACGGCTTGCGCCAGCGGCGCATTCTTCACCTTATCCGCAAACTCCTTGGAGAAAAGGATATAAGCAGTATCTTCGGAAAGCCCCAACTCCCTGCGGCATGCCTGTCTGTCCATAGGACGGAACGACTGCGTATCCACCGCACAAGGGACCACCGCGGATTTGCCGGACTTCCCTTTCGCCTTATCCATGAGCGCACGCGAGACAAAGATATTGTATGCCGACAGACGCATGGCTATCTTCGAAAGCGGACGGACATACAAAGAATTGATGTCGGAGCCGTGGAACGTGGATACTACGGGGATGCGGCGCTGCATATTGGCAACGAGGCAACACAAGCCGTAGTGGGCATGGATGAGATCGGGACGGAAAACGTCTATCTGCCGTTTGAGACTGCGCAGAGCGCGCAAGTAGGACATGAGCCCCCCGCCACGGACGAAACAGACTTGGAACTCACAGCCCATCGGGCGCAACGCCTCCATCTGCTCGTATATAAACGGCGCAACATACTCCGTATAAGGCGCATAATACCGATGACTACAAAGAATAAGTATCTTCATGAGATAGTTTTTAAATATGCTTGAACATTCCTGTCCGTCGTACAGGCTCCGCAATAGCGTACTCTATCGGACTCGCGAGCCCAACCTATTAACCGCGTATTGACCGCGTATTGACCGCGTATTAACCGCAGATTGACCGCACAAAAGTACAAAAAAAAATGCTTACAGGCAAACTATCCTGCTATTTTTGCTCGGGAGCGGACTATTTGCGGGTCTTTTCGCCCGACGTTTGTTCGGCTGCAGGAGACATACTAATGCCCATATCGTCAACTATTGACGGCGAATCCAATACCGAACCTGTACCGCGCTTCTCCATAAGGACGTTGTGACGCAACAGCACGTAGAGCGCAACTATCAGTCCGCCAAGGAAATCCAAGGTCAGGTCAGTCATCGTGTCGCGAAGTGCCTCATGCCCTTTGAGCGGTACATCCGCCTCCGAATAGAGCGAAGCGGTAGTGGTCTCCATAAACTGCTGTGTATTGGTATCAAAGAGATCATCATACGACCATTCGCAAATCTCCCATATTGCGCCGCATGCCAGCGAGAACATCAGCAAGAAGAGAGCTAAAAAATACTTATTGCGGAATACTACTTTGTCCGAATCCGACAACAGGATATGCACTACCCAAAGCCCGACAAACGAGAGCACGCAGCCCGAGAAGAGGTGAAGCAAAGAGTCCCACCACGGATAGCGACCGTAGAAATTCAGTCCGTCGCCAAGTATCATAGCGATAAACGCAAACGTCGCTACCGCTACCGTCAGAGCCAAGGGCACGTTCAGCAGGAAACGCTTGCGCAGCAACACGGGCGCCAACAGAAGAATCAGCATAGCCACATACTGCAACGCGCAGAAAGCCACAGACTTAAGTGTTGTTTCCGGTTGGAAAAGCAGGTACACCACATTGGCTATCGCCAACACGATAGTAAGCACGAAAAGTACTATATAAAACCGCTTCAGATGCTGATGAGGAGTTGCCATACGCGAAATAGATTTCTGTTTATCCCTTTTTCCTACAAAAACCGTACCGCATACTATTCTTAGCAGCTAACACCTGAGTATTTGCTTCAGTTCTCCATTAATGCCCGAAAATAATCCATGAAAGCCTTACTGATGCCTTCTTGCTATCCCCCAACACACTATTTTACTTTTTCTTGGACAAAAACAACCAAAAACTTAATCAACAAATATTGCCAAATATGGGAAAATATAGTAGGTTACAGACACCAAACACAGCAAATGAACACCAAAATTGAACATTATATTATTATATTCCACAACTTATGACCAATTCATTTGTAATAAGGTTATTAGTAATAAAGTTATTACAAAAGTAATTTCCTGATTACAAGTATTATAGAAATGATTTATACATGGATATTTTTCACATATAGCACACATCATGTGTCTAAAACGTTACGTATTTCTGAAATAGTAAGGTATAATCTACACACATAACACCTTGTACACCCCAATTATCTGCATCTTATGAATATTTTCGGTATCCATAGCGAGCCATCTTCTCCCCGCCATACAAAAAGCCCCGCCGTAAGGCAGGGCTTTTTAGAATAGATACGAATAATTATTTTGCAAAACCGTATACAACATCATTTACCTCTGCCGAGCGGACAGATTGATTACCAGAACCAGTTGTTCCGCCTTCTTCAAAAATGGCTTTTTCGTCCCAATTGTCAGCAGCAAGAGTATACTGATATTGTGTATTCTCTTTTAAGTCGGCAACCTCAATTGTGAAATGATTTCCATCAATCTTAGTCATTTCTACACCATTCCAAGATGCATCTACAAAAGGTCCGTGCAAGAACACCTTCTCTTGAGGGTCTCCTTTTATCTCCAGATTAAAAGTAACTTTTGCAAATTCCTGCAAAGCTCCCTTCTCAATCAATTTCATTGATAAAGTACCATCGGCGCCATTAGTAGATACAAACGTAAAGAGTACTGAATCACCTATTGCAATCTCATCTTCTGTTGCTATTTCAGAATACCAAACGGCACCAGCATCCGAACCCTCGATGTTTATGTTACAGCCATTTCCACCATAACGAGCAGCAAAAGTAAATGTAGCATCTGCTGTTTTCGTCATCTCTTGCCATGACCAATCACCACCATTCCATGGATGTTTAATCCATGCGGTTTCAGCAGGTGGCAAGATTACATCAGGCGAAGCATTCCATTTTGCAACCTTTACATACACAATACCTGTAGTTGAAACAGAAAGCTTATTGAGGGCACCATAATCATCAAGCAATTCTGCCGTTGCACTTGTTTCGTCAAGAATCTCCAACTCGCCTTCAGCTTTACTCCATTGATAAGCCCAGTCTTTACCGACTGTTTTGTCATCATCCAACAAGCAAGCTTTGCCTTCGTATTTTCCTCCCTCTGCTTCCAGTTTAACTTCAGCCACATACCAACCTTCGTAGTCGGGAACAGCAGCAAAAGCGACCTCTGCATTTCCCCCAAAACATGCTTTCATTACGGCACCATTTTTACACATCGATTCTGTATAAATGGCAATTTTTACAGCATCTGCCTCAGGTGCATCAATAGCAGGAACCTCAATTGTAGGTTCTTCCGGCTCATTACCGCCATTGTCCGGCTCGTTAGGTTTGTTTTTGTCTTTGCAACCTACCATGGCAACCGCTCCAAAGAGCATCGCTGCCAACATAAACTTGTTTGTTTTCATTTGTTTGATTGTTTTGTTTGTTGATTAATTAGGTTAATTTATAGTGATTAAACTATTTGTCGGTTGTATAACCCGGGTTTTGCGTCCACAGCCCGCCCGAAGTCTCTATCATCTTGCGCGGGATGGGGAACCAATTGCAATGGTTGTCCGCCTCGGCGGGCTTGAAGAGCCACGCCCCTTTGCAGAACTTGTCAAAGCGAATCAAATCACGACGGCGCACCATCTCCCATGCGAACTCGCGCCCGCGCTCGTCCAGCAACTCATCCAAATCGAGTGTTGTGTATGCGGACATACCTACACGGGTACGGATTTTTTGGAACTCAGGGTCTGCCAGCAGTTTGGTACAGGTAGCGTTATCACCTGCACGCAGCGCCGCCTCATACTCCATATAGAGCACATCAGCATAACGGAAGAGTACAAAATCGTTGTCGCAATACTTATAAGTACCATTTTTAGCCACCTCATACTTGAGCAATCGTGCGCCATCCACAGCAGTAGCATCGCTAACAGAAGCTATCGTTGTGCGAATCACAGCAGGGATATTGTTTTTGTCGGTAATACGGAGTATAGAATCGCTCTCATTGGAGAGGTATATTGGTCCAAGGAACCAACCCCAACCATCACAACTATGTGTGCCGAGAGTAGAGTCGCATGCCCCACGATGGTCCACACCATACTCGTATTTAGCCAAGAAATCAGACGGCGCACAGAAACCATTCCATGGTTTTTCTTTCAAACCCCATGCTTGCTGATGCGCATAGTTCAAGGTCAAACAAGTAATACGCAATTTGTTCGCCATTTTGCCGGCTACATCGCGATAGTCAAAATCCTCATTACCATTTTCGACAATCACAAAAATGTTCTCGCGACTGTTCTCATTGTTAATTGCAAAGTTGCTAAAGAAGTTATCCTCAATATGGTACGATTTGGAATCAATAACTTTTTGGCATGCTTCAACGCACTTGGTATAGAAATCATTCGATGATTTAATGCCTTCTATTCCGCAGTTGGCGGCTGTTACGCCAAACGACTCTGCATTCAGATAGAGGCGTGCCAATAGCGCGTATGCCATTCCTTGCGAGCAACGTCCATAGTTCTCAGCACGATTCTCATCATCAATAACCGGTAAATAGGGAGCAACCTCTTCCAATACTACTACGAGTTTGTTCCAAACTTCCCATGTCTCGCTTTGCGGAACCTCTGAAGAATCATAACTATCGAGGTACGGAATGCGGCCGAACACATCGAACAAGGTGTAATAATAGTAGCAACGGAGAACTTTCAGCTCGCTGGTAAAGCGCTTATACACTTCGGGCGACATTGACTCTTTGTAATCATCCAACTGCCTTAGGATCTTATTGCAAAGCACGGCACCCGCATTCGAATACTGCCAAACATGTTCGAAAGACAAGTCATTCGGTGTCCATGTGTGGTCATTGAATCCTTTCCAATATCCATCGTCCGACCAATCGTTTCCCGGATTACGCACAGGATTAACACATTCATCAGCCGAAAGGGTCAAAATACCCCACAACCCCCAATGGTCATGCAACCATGCCACTTCTGCATAGGCTTGTCCGACTACCCTTGCCACATTTTCTTCATTACTCAACATCTCGTCAATGGTTTGCTTACCATAGACTTCTTCTTCGAGCATATCTTTGCAGCCGGTAGAAAGCAAAGCCACGGCTGCCAATACACAGATCAATATCTTTTTCATGTTAATCATAGTCTTGATTTATTATAGGGTCAAGTTTACACCAAATATCACATTGCAGGTTGAGGGATAGAAACCCGTGCCATCAATACCGGGACTCCAAACATCCGAAGTATTAACTTCAGGGTCTATACCCGAGTATTTAGTCAACGTGAATACATTTTCCGCCGTAGCGTGCAAACGGAGCGACTGGATATATTTATTATCCTTAAAGCGGAACGTATAACCAACTGTGATATTATCAAGTTTGAAATATGAGCCGTCTTCCAAATAGTAATCAGAGAATCTAGCTTGACGGTAACAACCGGTACCTTCTGCCAACGCATAAACATCTTTCATAAAGACGGCATTACTTACCGATTTTTGCGGGCCATATGCCCAACGCTTCACATTCAAGACATCGTTGCCTACGACGCCTCGGAAGAAGAGCGTAATATCCAAATCGCGCCAGCGAATAGTATTATTCCAACCATAAGTCATAAGCGGCTGTGCATGACCGACCACCTGCAACTTGTTTTGCCCAACTTCCTTAACATCACACAGACCTGCTTCCGCATCATCCTTTGTCCACTTCTCATAAACAAGTTGTCCTTTAGAGTTTACGCCGGTATATTTATAGCCATAAAATGCGCCTACCGACTCGCCCTCGACAATTCTTTGAGTACTAATGTTTGTCATTCCATTTTCCCAAACACTACCTGTAAGCATTTCAGAATAGGAAAGTTCGAACGTTTTACCATCAAGTACCACATCGCCCGATAACTTTTTGATTTTATTGTCGTTGAATGCCATAGTAACCGTAGTTGCCCACTCCCAATCATTTTGACGGACAGGCACGCCTGTCAAAGCAATTTCGATACCTTTTGATGTAATCTCTCCACAATTGGCCAACATCTTATTATATGGGAACGGAGGTGTCGGCACATCGTATTCCCAAAGCAAATCTTTGGTATCACGATAATAGAGGTCGATATTACCGCTCAAGCGGTTCTCCAAAAATGAGAAATCAATACCGATATTATACTCGTACTTTTTCTCCCAACGCAAATCCGGATTCGGATTTTGTCCGATAGTATAGGTGTGGATATATTCACCGTTGTACCAGAACGTACCGCCATTACCCAATAAGGTCTTCGATTGTAAGTCGCTACCTACGTTATTTCCCGTAATACCAAAACCGGCACGCAACTTCAGGTCATTACACCAATCCTGATCGCGCATCCAGTCCTCGCCCGATATACGCCAACCGGCACTAACGGCAGGAAACCAACCCCACTTGTTGTTATCTCCAAAACGACTTGATCCCTCTGCACGGATAGAAGCCGACAAGAGATATTTCTCGTCGTAGTTATAATTGATACGTGCGAATCCCGAAGCCAACACATTGGAGTTGCGATAAGAACTTACATTCAATTTCGTCTTATCTGCCAAACCGTCTGACATACTATAGTATTTGTAATAGTCCGTTGGGAAACCACTATTTCCTATGTATGAACCATCATAGAAAAATTTCTGATACGACCAACCTGCTACAGCTGTCAGCGTATGACCGTTCCAAGATCCTGCATAATCAATCGTCGCTTCATATAACTGATTGAAACTCAAATCCGTATTTCGGGTTGCTTTGCCAGCAGAAGCCAAATCTGTGTCATATTTCTGCGAGATGTACGAATAAGAATAATTATCCCCTTCTTCCAATGCTACAAATCCGTTTAATTTCAGCCCGGGTACTGCCTTGATATCAACGGTAGCCTTCACGCTTCCACGGAAGAAATTACCGGTCTTATACGACTCTTTCTGATTGGTAGCAGCGATAGGATTGGATACACCAGAAGCTGTCGGAATATAATAACCTGACATCGTATTCGAGTCATAAATCGGATAGGTGGGATTAAGGGTAGCTGCCATCTTGAAATCACCACAATCGTAGTTGTTGCGGTAGTGCATGTACGAGAAGTCGTATTGCAACTTCAGCCAGCCCTGCAATGCCTGTTGGTCGGCTGCAAACTTGGCGATAATCTCCTGACGATCAGTATTGAGCGCAAGACCCTCGGCATACTTGTAGTTAATCGAACCTCGGTAATTGAAGTTCTTAGCCGCACCCGACAAAGCCACGTTGTGAGCGGTTGTTACTGCCGCCTGCTTCATAGCCGCTGCCATCCAATCGGTGTTATATTCCTGTCCGTCGGGTGAGGAGAAGATATTCGGTTTCACCTTTCCACCCGATAAAGTTTCCAAATTACGAAATTCTTCTGCCGACGACATTCCTGTATTGGAACGCGGAGCCGATACCGACACATATCCATTGTACTCCACATTCAGTTTGGCAGCGTCCATCGACGCGTCCTGAGCGGCACGCTTGGTGGTGATAAGGATAACGCCGTTCGTTCCGCGCGTACCGTAAATAGCTGCAGCAGAACCGTCCTTCAGTACGTCCATCGAAG
>JBJECK010000015.1:0-64294 GCA_051870995.1 Paludibacteraceae bacterium
TAAACATTTTCACTAACTTTGCAGCATAAAATTGCATTTGCTGTTGGACTCTACAGATAATTAAAAATTACACACTAAAAATTAAACATTAAACCTTAGTGTTGCGTATATGCGCAAAATGTAGTATCTTTGCAGCCCAAGAAAGGCAAGAAAGGAATATACAAAGAATGTTGGATATATCCACCCGATACGAAGATATAAACAAGGATGCTTGGGCGGTCCTTGTAGCACGCTCGCCGTGGGCAACATGGTTTCAGACGCCCGAGGCGTATTTGTTTTATGCTGCCTTGCCCGATGAGATGCACCCGTTCGTAGCGAGCGTAACAGAGGTCGGCGAGTTAACAGGAGTGATTGTCGGATACCTGACGCAAGAGAAGTCGGCATTGAAACAGTTCTTCACACGCAGGGCAATCATTATCGGCGGACCGCTACTGGACGAGCATATTTCACCCGAAGCGTTGACTGCCCTACTCCTTGCAACAGAGCAAGCAAGCGGAAATCCGATATACATCGAGACGCGAAATTTTCATGATTATGGGCGATTCCGAGATGTGTTTGAGACAGCCGGCTGGACCTATAAACCGCATTTGAACTTTCATGTGAATACTACATCAGTAGAGACGATAGATGCCAATCTCGGGAAAAACCGCAAACGGGATATCCGTGTGTCAAAGCGCGACGGGGCTACGATTATAGAAAAGCCGACAATAGAGCAAGTGCGAACGTATTATGCTATATTGCAGAACCTATACGCAACCAAAGTCAAAACGCCCCTCTTCTCTTGGCGTTTCTTTGAGACCCTGTATGCACAACCAAATGCACACTTTCTATTGGTGGAATATGAAGGGAAGATACAAGGCGGAACGGTGTGTGTCGGACTTAAAGAAAAGGCGTTGTACGAGTGGTTTGTATGCGGGTTGGACGGACGGTATAAGACCATATTTCCATCCGAGTTCGCTACCTACTCAGGTTTGTGCTATGCGGCGGAAAACGGCTATCCTATATTCGATATGATGGGCGCAGGTACACCCAACGAGACGTATGGTGTGCGTGATTTCAAGGCACGTTTTGGAGGGAAGTTGGTGGAGCACGGGCGATATCAAGCAATCTGCAAGCCTCTGCTCTATCGTATTGGAGAATTAGGAGTCAAGCTATTAAAACACAGCAAGTGACATATTTAGACAATGTACACATTCCAACAAATAGAGCCAACGGGTAGTTTGTGGGCACAGATAGAGCAATCTGCAGATGCGACATGCTTTCACACAAAAGCATGGTATAAACATTTGCAGAACACTTATCATCACAAACCATTTTTGGTCAAAATCAAACACGAAGACATAGCGGGGGGGGTATTTTGTGGTATTCGCAAACACGGCGGCTACATCTATGCCCCACCTATGGGGACAGGGACTTATACACAAGGCATCGTCTCGTTTGGGACGATTAGTAAAGAAGAGCGCGTTCAGATGTATCGGGAGTTAGCAGAATGGGTGTTTGCAAACGGACTTGCCCGCGCAATCAAAGTAGATGATTGGGCCTTAAGACAAGATTGGACAGACAAAGAATGGGTAGCAGAGGAAACTTACCACGACCCGCTATTGGAGGGCATAGAACATTTAGGCAGACCGGTATATACAATAGATCTGACGGCAGAGGAAGATAAATTATGGAGTAGATTGCATTATAAATCATGCAAGTATTGTATCAATAAGGCACGCAAATGCGGTTTAACTATCCACCAAATTACGGAGCGCGATGAGATCGCAGAATTTGTAAGGATTCATGTGAAGCAGATAGAAGATGTCAGTCATAGACACGGAGAAAAAGGCGCACGTTACCAAAATTACAAAGAATTGTATAGTTTGTGTTCCACCCTTTTCCCAAACAACATCCTGATGCTACAAGTAGTGGGAAAAGACGAAAATGGAGAAACACAGATTATGAGTTCGGGAATATGGATTGTCGGTAACTCACAAAGCATTTGGTTCACGGCGTCAAGTTATCAACGCTATCAGAAATATTGTCCGAACGAACTGATGAACTGGGAAGCGATGCGGTTGTTGCACAGAATGGGATGCGTCCGTGCCAATACAGGCGGAGTAGCATCATACAAAGGCAAATACGGCTCTACTTTGGAATACATTCCCCGTATAATCTTCCGCAAAACGCCACACACGCTTTTGCCGGATGAAGTAGTCAAGAAACTATATGTACAACTGCGCTATTTCAAGCGGAAAATAAAGGCGATATAGGCAACAACACTAAACTACAAGAAGAATGACCATACTGATTGATATAGCCCACCCCGCGCATGTACATCTGTTGCGGAACTTTTACAAGCAGTTGACGAATAGGGGACATCGGGTAATAGTGACGGTAAAAGAGATACCCGCTGCCATGCAGTTGTTGGACTTATACAACATACCTTACATCTTTCTTGGGAAAAAGTCTGATACTTTGTTGGGAAAAGCATTAGAGCAGTTTGTCTATGATTGGAAGTTATGGATGCTGGCAGTACGCAATCGGGTGAATATCGGCATCGGGTCTTCAATAACACTTGCACATGTGAGCAAGTTCTGCAAGATGAAAAGCATCATTTTGGATGATGATGACGATGCCGTGGAGCCGTTATTTGCGAAATACGCCCATCCGTTTGCCGATGTTATCCTGTCTCCGGAGGGAACACCGCGGAAATCAAAAAAGGTAATATATGTGCCGTCTTACCATGAGTTGGCATATCTACACCCCAAAGAGCTTACACCCGATTTGTCCGTATTACAAGATGCCGGTGTGAGAAAGGATGAGCCTTATTTTATTCTGCGTTTCAATGCTTTCAAAGCGCATCACGATGTGGGAGTAGCAGGACTCTCATTGGAAAACAAACGCAGGCTTATTAAGAAATTATCGAAGATGGGGAAGGTGTTCATCACAACGGAACGAAACATAGATGAAGAATTTCTGCCCTACCGCCTCAAAGTGTCGCCAGAAAAAGCCCACTCGCTGATGTATTATGCCACAATGCTGATTGGAGACAGCCAAACAATGACCAGCGAGGCATGTGTGTTGGGAACTCCCGCTATCCGTTGCAATACATTTGTCGGGCGTATTCACTATTTGGAAGAAGAAGAGCATAGATATGCTCTGACATTCGGATTCCGTCCTGAGGATAGCGAAACTATGTTTAATAAAATAGATGAATTGTTGGCAACTCCTTGTCTAAAAGATACGTGGGCAAAGAGACGGGAGAAGATGTTGGAAGACAAGATAGACTATTCCAAGTTCTTGGTTTGGTTTGTGGAGAATTATCCCCGTTCTGCGAAAGAAGCCAAGGGGAATGCTGACAAGATGTTTTGGAATCAATTTAAGTAGATTATGCTTGTAACTCTGATTGCAGGAGCGCGTCCGAATTTCATGAAAGTGGCGCCTATCATACATGCTATTCAAAAAGCGGAAACAGACGGTAAGGATATCCATTACCGACTGGTACATACCGGACAGCACTATGACAAGAACATGTCCGACACATTTTTTGAGGAACTAAATATTCCGCAACCGGATACAAACCTCGGGTGCGGAGGTGGTACACAAGCAGAGCAGACGGCTCATATCATGGTGGAATTTGAGAAAGAACTAATTGCCCACCCTTGTGATATCGTGCTGGTAGTTGGCGATGTAACCTCGACCATGGCATGCTCTATCGTTGCCAAGAAACTCAATACGCGCGTTGCACACGTGGAGGCAGGTATCCGCAGTTGGGATCAGACCATGCCGGAAGAGATAAACCGCATGGTGACAGACTCGCTGGCGGATTATATGTTCACGACAACGGATGTGGCTGACCGCAATTTGCTGCGACAAGGGGCTTCGTTTGCAGAGGACTGGCAGGAAGAAACGGTGGCATTAGGGCATAATCGTGCGCCTCAACGAATATGGCGGGTGGGCAATGTGATGATTGACACGTTGCTGAAGAATATGCCTCGTTTCCGCAAGCCTACGATTTATGACGCATTGCAGTTGCAGGACAAGCACTACATCGTAATGACAATGCACCGCCCCGCCAACGTGGACGAAAAGACGCACCTCAAAAGGCTGATGGAGGAAATACTGACACATGTGGAAGATGAGCCGGTGGTCTTCCCTATTCATCCGCGGACGGCGAAGATCTTTTACGACTTGTGGGAATCGGAAGAAACCATCGGCAGGTTATTTCCAAATCTGCATATTGTGGAACCTATGGGGTATCTGGAGTTCAACTATATGGTGCAGCATGCGCGGGCGGTCGTAACCGATTCGGGAGGTATTACTGAGGAAACGACTGTCATGGGCGTGCCGTGCATCACCCTGCGCGACAACACGGAGCGCCCTGAGACCTGTACCGTAGGCACTAACGAACTCATCGGCACCAATCCCGAAGCCATTGCTCCCGCACTGCACAAACTATACAACGGAGAATGGAAAAAAGGCGGCATTCCCGAACTATGGGACGGACACGCCGCCGAGCGGATTGTTGAGATACTATCGGAATTGTAACCCGTTGGAGAGAGAAAAAGAAACACCACGTGAGATAGAAAGAAACACCATGTATGACGGCGCAAGAGGTCTTACATACGTATTGGCATTACGATGCTTTCCGTCCCCTACAAGAGGAGATAATAGCCTCTGTTTTGGCGGGACGCGACACTTTGGCATTGATGCCGACAGGGGGCGGGAAGAGTCTCTGTTTCCAAGTGCCGACCATGGTTATGGCAAGCAACAACGGAGCACAAGAAGAGGGGCTGTGTTTGGTAATCACTCCGCTTATCGCCTTGATGAAAGACCAAGTGGAAAACCTACGGCAGCACGACATACGTGCCGCGGCTATCTACACAGGAATGTCCCCCGAACAACAGCGTATCGCGTTGGACAATTGTCTCTTCGGACCGTATCATTTCCTGTACGTCTCTCCTGAACGATTGGAAAACGAAGAGTTCAGGAAACGTATCAGCGAACTACCTGTCTGTCTCATTGCGGTAGATGAAGCACATTGTATCAGTCAATGGGGCTATGATTTCCGTCCTTCCTACCTGCAAATAGCGGCTATCCGAGAGTTGTTTCCGTCTGTACCCGTGTTAGCCCTTACTGCAACCGCGACACCCGATGTGGTAGAAGATATCCAAGAGCGGTTAGGGTTTCGCGAAAAGAACGTTCTCAACAAGAGTTTCCATCGCGATAACCTCCATTACATAGTGCGGCATACGGACAAGAAAGACGCTCAAATAGTCCATATACTCAGCCGCGTGCCCGGTAGCGCTATCATCTATGTCCGCAACCGCAAGCTGGCGCAAGAGTTGTCCGACTTTCTCTCACAACAAGGTATCTCCGTTGATTTCTATCACGCAGGGCTCAGCAGCGCAGAACGCAGCCAAAAGCAAGAGGCATGGAAAAACAACGCCACGCGCATTATGGTCTGTACCAACGCCTTTGGTATGGGTATTGACAAGTCCGATGTGCGTTTAGTAATCCACCACGACCTACCCGACACCATAGAGGCTTACTATCAGGAAGCAGGCAGAGCGGGACGGGACGGCAAAAAGGCGTATGCCGTATTGCTCTATAGCCCCAACGACAAGACCAAAGCCCGCAAACGCATCGCGGACAACTACCCTCCGCGAGAGTTTATCGAGGATGTATATCACAAAACCTGCGACTTCCTGCAGATTGCCTTAGGGTGTGGTTTGGGGCAGTCGTTCGCTCTACATATCGACCGTCTCTGTCAGGTCATGCATTTACCGATGCTACAGACCTACTCCGCCCTGCATCTACTGGCGCAAGCGGAATACATAGCCTTTGAGGACGACAGGGAAACTCCGCCCCGCGTCAAAATAAACGTTATGCCTCAAGAACTATCCGGCTATTCTCTAAGTAGCGAACAAAGACAGTTGCTGGACCTGTTTATGCGCAGATACACAGGGATATTCACTGACCTACAATACATAGACGATACCGACCACGAACTATTGGTCAGCCTTGCGCAAAGGCAGATTATCACCTATGTACCCCGTACCGTAGCATGCGGTTTGACTCCTGTACAGAACCGAGTAGCAGAAATATACCTTCCAAAACGGGTATATGAAGACCGTCAAACGCGTTATGCGTCCAAGCTCCAAGCGATGGTAGAGTACGCTGAACAGACACAATTCTGCCGCGAACAATTGCTACTGGGGTACTTCGGCGAGAACGATGCTCCCGCGTGCGGGCATTGCGACGTATGTATTGCCCGTCAGAAAGCAGAAACCCAAGCTGCAAACAATCAAATCCAAGGATAACGCTCCCGTAGCGCATCTTCTTCCTCGCGCAACTTGGAAAGAAATGCAACGGACTCAGGAGAGTCCAGGTGCAATAGCCGATGGTGCCGGCTGCGGTAAAGCCGCTGCAAAGCAGGCATCTCCTGTTGTGTAGCATCGGATATATAAGCCTCCACAAAGCGTTCCCATATATACTGCACCGCTACAGCATTTGGATGCAACATATCTTCCGCGTAGAAACGATAGTCGCGCAATTCATCCAGCACGATTTCATATGAAGGGAAGTAGGATACATGATTGGGATAGGCAATCACAAGGCTATCTATAGCCTGCAACAAGACCGCTTTCGACAATTGGTTTTCATGCAATCCGTCCTTGATATGCCGGATAGGCGAGACGGTAAAGACAAAATGCTTGTCGGGATACGCACTCAATATCGGTTGCCAAGCATCCGTTATCTCCTCTACCGTCAAGCGTTTACGCACGAAAGCGGACGCCGGCATCTTGTGACAATTAGCCACTACCTTGCCTTCATACTCGTACACCCACGCCGTACCAAAGGTAATAAGCACAACAGAGGCTTGCGCAAAAGCCGTTTGCAGCACATCGATACTCTCTCGGCACGCTTGTTCCGCCTGAGTATAGTCTGCAAAGGAGAAATCTCCATGGTGATACATCGAATGATACAATCCTCCCCACTCCATCAGTTCAGGCACTTTGCTCAAAGCTAACGCCTGCGCAATAGACAGCGGATTATACAATGTACCGAAGGGATTGGCTACATAGCGGAAATACGACTCGCCCAATTTACCTGCTATATGATCAGAAAAACACGAGCCTAACAACAGTATAACGTCCTGATACGTAATCTGCCGTTGTGCCTTGGGAATAATAACCGGTGTCTGAAATTGCATAGTATGCGCAGTATATGGTTTGTTACTACTCAAAGTGCATCACCTTGGCGGGACTGACCTTGGTTACAATAGCCGAGGGCGCCAGCATGATTAACAAAGATACCGCAATGATACCCGCGTTCAGCAACAGCCACCATCCCCACGGAAAGGCTATCGGCACATAGTTGACGTAATACGTCGCAGCGTCCAGCGGAACGATATGGGTAAAGTACTGCACCGCACACAGCCCGAGCCCCAAGAGGTTGCCCCAGCATATACCCTTACCAATCAGCATTGCCGCTTCGGTAATGAAGATACGGCGCACAAATGCATTATCCGCCCCTAACGCCTTCAACACCCCTATGAGACGGACATTATTGAGGATAAGAATAATCAGTCCGGAGATAATACTAAAGCCCGACACACAAAGCATCAGGATAATAATCACCACTACGTTCATATCCAGCAGGTCCAACCACGAGAAGACGGCAGGATTCAGTTGCTGCAAGGTCTGCACATAGTAGAGATTAGCGCCGTCTTCGTCCATATGGTTGACCGTTGCAAAATAGATTTGGTCCGCCACAGGCTCCAATTGCCGCACGTTATCCACCAGTATCTCGATGCCTGACACTTCGTTATCCTCCCAGCTATTGAGCCGCCGCACAACGTCTATATTCCCCAATACGAAGAGTTGGTCGAAATCGCCGAATCCCGTTTCGTAGATTCCTGATATGGCAAACTTACGTACACGTACCGATTCATCGACGAAATAACTGACCATCGGGTCTCCTACGTGCAAGCCTAACTGCTGTGCCTGACGGGAAGAAACAAGTACTTCGTTCGGCTTTACCGGCAATCCGCCGTCCTTCAGATTGGCTTCGAAATAGTTCCAATAATCCGTTCCCTTGAATACAATCCCCATAAACGCGTCGTCCGTCTTCACAATACCGGGCTTTGTAGCAAACAAGTGGACAGAAGAGACATGGGGAAAAGCCCGCAAGACAACCAGCAGCGAATCGGAATACCCAATCGGCTGCATCTCATACGTATTGTTGTTGTCAAAATTGACCACCTGTATATGTGCACCAAATCCGGCTACCTTGTCGGTAATGGTCTGTTTGAACCCGACCACGACGCAGATAGTAACAATCATCACCATTACACCTATAATGATACCCGCGAGCGCCACACGCACAGCAGGGCGCGATGCGCGTCTATCAGCCTGCTCAGCGTGCTCCTTCTGGTCTTGTTCCGCAAAATAAAGCCTCTGAGCTATCCATGTTTCCGATCGTAATGGCATAGTTTTTGTTGCATTAAAAGTGCTATGAAACAGTTAGTTAGTTTATCTATTTTGTTGTTTGTCTCGCTATTCGCTGCTGCTCAATTTCCCGAAACCGATTGCCACCCTCAGCGCAAACCGGCAGAAGTAGCCCGTAAGCAGACGGAGATGCTTATTCACGAGTTAAGCATTAGCGATAGTAGCAAAATCGAAGCGTTGTATCAGGTTCATCTCAAATACGTGCGTATGCGGCAAGTGAGCAACACTCGTGCCGAGGAACTGGAGCGGCTGCAGCAGCTATACGCAGAGCTAAAGCAGATACTTACTCCCAATGAATACGAGCGTTTTATGAATCACCAGTTGCAAGGTCCACGTCGTCCACAGCAGCCTGTCGGGCGTATTGCACCTCAGACGAGTCAGAGCGGTCAGATCTTACCACCCCAAAACGGCATAGGAGCAAGAATACCGTAACCGCAAGCACCGCACCGACAAGCAATCCGCACAGTATGTCGCCCGGGTAATGCACCCCAAGGTACATTCTGCTATAGCAATTAAGCGCCACCCAGAGCATCAAGCCTGCGGTGGCTATTTTGTTGCGGTAGAGCAGCGAAAACAACAAGCCGCATGCCATCGTGTTGGCGGCATGGCTGCTGACAAATCCATATGCCCCGCCCGTGTATCCGCGGACGGTATGCACCAGTCCTTGCAAAGCAGGCTCGTGGGTAGGACGCGGGCGGCACACCCAGGGCTTGATGATGCCCGACGAGATATAGTCGCTGAGCCCGACCGCCACGGCGAAGCCGCACAAGATAAGCACAACATTCAGCGCGCCTTGCCGCCAGCGATTGCTTTTCTCCATTCCGCGCGTTGCTTGGATTCCGAAACGATATATTACCAGCCACACGAGGAGAACGTAGAGCGGCAGCCAAGTGACGGGCTTGGATACCCACCACATGAGCGTGTCCGCCCAAGGGGCATGCCAACCATTGACAGCCAATAACCATTGTTGGTCGATATGTATCAGTTGCTCCAGCATGGTCTAACTATTCATCAATATGGCAGTATGGCAGGCTACTACGCCCGCTGTCTCGGTGCGCAGGCGGGATTTCCCCAGACTAACCGGCACAAAGCCGCGGGCAAAGGCGTGGTGAATTTCCTCTTCGGAGAAGTCGCCCTCGGGTCCGATGAGGACACAAACACTCCTGCCCCGCTGTATCTCGTCACGCAGTTCGCGCTTGTCCTCTTTGTAGCAGTGGGCTATAAACTTCTGCTCCTGCTCCGTCTGCGCGATAAGCGTCTCGAAATCCGTCAAGGGATTCAACTTCGGCAGATAGGGAGTGAGGGACTGCTTCGCCGCCGAAAGAATGATTTTCTCGAGCCGGTCCGTACGCAGCGTCTTGCGTTCGGAGAATCGGCATAAGAGCGGCGTTATCTCGTCCACGCCTATCTCCGTGCATTTCTCGACCATCCACTCCAGTCGCTCGATGTTCTTGGTCGGTGCAATGGCGATATGCAAGTAGAAATCGTGCGTCCGCGCCTGCTTCTCGGAAGACAAAACCTCGAACTCACAATGCTTTGGGTGCGGGTTGGTGATACGTGCATTGTAGGTAGTGCCGCGTCCGTCGGTGAGCAAAATCTCGTCGCCGCGCCCATAGCGCAAGACCCGCACGCAGTGTCCCGACTCCTCCTCGCTCAGGCAATGGCTCGTTAATATGTCCGGGGTGTAGAATAAATACACGATAGTTAATAGTTAGCAATTAATAGTTAATATCTCATTGTGGGCTTTAGCGTGGCGGGATGTACTGTTTTTAAGATTCTTCTTTTCCCATGCTCGTTCTATTAACCGCGTATAAACAGCGTATAAACCGCGTATAAACCGCGCAATACACCCGAGTACTCAAAATGTTCTATTTTTAAGATCCGCTCCTGGGAGGAATCTGTCCGTTTGCTCTCCTTACAGGTTTGCCTCTTTGAGCCGCTCGGCGTTCTCCGCCACCTGCAGCGCGTCTATCACGCCCTGTATGTCTCCGTCCATGAACGCCGCGAGGTTGTACACGGTGTAGCCGATGCGGTGGTCGGTGATGCGCCCCTGCGGGTAGTTGTAGGTGCGAATCTTCGCCGAACGGTCGCCTGTGGAGACCATGGTCTTGCGGCGCGCGGCAATGTCATCGATGTACTTCTGGTGCTCCTTGTCATAGATTTGCGTGCGCAGGCGCGCGAGTGCGCGCTCCTTGTTCTTGGGCTGGTCGCGCGTCTCGGTACACTCGATCAGTATCTCCTGCACCTCGCCGGTGTTGGGGTTCTTCCAGTTGTAACGCAGGCGCACGCCCGACTCCACCTTGTTGACGTTCTGACCGCCTGCGCCGCCCGAACGGAATGTCTCCCACTTGATTTCGCCCTCGTTGATATGCACTTCGAACTCGTCCGCCTCGGGCAGCACAGCCACCGTCGCCGCCGACGTGTGCACACGCCCCTGCGTCTCCGTGGCGGGCACGCGCTGCACGCGGTGCACGCCCGACTCGTATTTGAGCGTCCCATAGACGTTCTGCCCCGTGACATTGAAGATAATCTCCTTGTAGCCGCCAACTGCGCCCTCGGAGAAGGAGGAGACGGTGTATTTGAAGCCGTGGAGTTCGAAGTACTTAGTGTACATGCGGAAGAGGTCGCCCGCGAAGAGCGCCGCCTCATCGCCGCCCGTGCCGCCGCGAATCTCCATGACCACGTTCTTGCCGTCCTCGGGGTCCTGCGGCAGGAGCATCAGTTTGACCTCCTCTTCCAGCGCGGGAATCTGCGGCTCCAGTTCGTCTATCTCCGCGCGCGCCATCTCCTTGAGTTCGGCGTCCTGCTCGTTGTAGAAGAGTTGTTTCGCCTCATCGAGGTGCGCGAGCGCGGTGCGATACTTTTCCGCCGCCTGCAGCACGCGCTCCAGGTCGTGGTATTCGCGGTTGAGCCGCACATAGCGCGCCTGGTCGGCTATGACCGCCGGGTCGGTAATCAGCAGACTCACCTCGTGAAACTTCGCCTCAAGACCTTCTATCTTATCTAAAATCTCCATATTCTATTTGTTATCGGGTTAGTTCTGCCCATACAAGCGATACGCCTGCATGGTATTCTGCAAGAGACTGACAATGGTCATCGGTCCAACACCGCCCGGGACGGGTGTGATATAGGCACAACGCGGCGCGACATACTCGAAATCGACATCGCCGACCATTCGATAGCCGCGCTTCGCCTGCGGGTCTTCCACACGCGAGATGCCCACATCGATAACCGTCGCCCCCTCGCGCACCATATCTGCAGTCAAGAGATTCGGATGCCCCACCGCCACAATGATAATATCCGCCGATAGGCATATCTCGCGCAGGTTGCGCGTATGAGAATGGCACAACGTAACCGTTGCATTGCCACGTTCGTGTTTCTGCATCAGCAGTTGCGCCATAGGCTTTCCAACGATATTCGAACGCCCGATAACCACGACATGCTGCCCGTCGGTAGGTATGTCGTACCGCGCCAAGAGCTCGCGTATGCCGCGCGGCGTAGCCGAGACAATAGATGGCAAGCCCTGCGAAGTGCGCCCGACATTCTCCGGCGTCAGTCCGTCCACATCCTTGCGATAGTCGATAGCAGAGGTAATGTGCTGTTCGTTGATGTGTGCCGGCAGGGGCAACTGCACCAAGAAACCGTCGATAGTCGGCTCAGCGTTCAACCGCGCTATCTCCGCCAAGAGTTGCTCCTCCGTAATCGTGTCCTCGTAGGCTATGCGCTCAGCCTCTATCCCAACCTCCTCACAAGCCTTAATCTTGTTGCGCACATATGTCTCGCTGGCAGGGTTATGCCCCACGATGACGATAGCCAAACGCGGCGCACGCCGTCCCTGACTGTGCAACTCCTCCACCTCCATGCGCAATTCTTCCCGAATCTGCGCAGCGATATATTTTCCGTCTAATAATACCAAATCCGTCTGTTTTTATCTGCGGCGCATCTGCTGCATCTTCCGCATCATCTTACTTGTCTGGTCAAACTGCTTGAGGAAGCGATTGACCTCGACGATAGTCGTGCCCGAACCGCGGGCGATACGCTCCTTGCGCGAGCCGTTGAGCAGCGCAGGATTAGCACGTTCCGCCGGAGTCATTGAGCCGATAATCGCCTCAATCGGCTTGAACGCGTCGTCCGAGACCTCCACACCCTTGAGTGCCTTGTCCATACCCGGAATCATACCCATAAGGTCCTTCATCGAACCCATCTTCTTTATTTGGTTGAGCTGCGCCAAGAAGTCGTTAAAATCGAACTGATTCTTGGCTATGCGCTTGCTGATACGCCGTGCTTCCTCCTCGTTGTACTGCTCCTGCGCACGCTCTACGAGGCTGACCACGTCGCCCATGCCCAAGATACGGTCCGCCATACGCGCGGGGTGGAAGACATCCAGCGCGTCCATTTTCTCGCCGGTACCGATAAACTTGATAGGCTTATTGACCACTGAACGAATCGAAAGCGCAGCACCGCCGCGGGCATCGCCATCCAACTTGGTCAGCACCACGCCGTCGAAGTCGAGGCGGTCGTTGAACTCCTTCGCCGTATTCACCGCGTCCTGACCGGTCATCGCGTCCACCACGAAGAGGGTCTCTGAGGGAGTTATCGCCTGCTTGATAGCGGCAATCTCCTGCATCATCTGCTCATCGACCGCCAGTCGTCCCGCCGTATCGACAATCACAACGTCGTAGCCGAACTTGCGCGCATCGACGATAGCGTTCTGCGCCTTCTTCACGGGGTTGGATTCTGTCTCCTCGGTATATACCTTGGCATTGATTTGCTCGCCCAAGACTCGCAACTGCTCGATAGCCGCCGGACGATACACATCGCACGCCACCAGCATGACACGCTTGCCTTTCTTGGTCTGCAGATAGTTCGCCAACTTGCTCGCGAAGGTGGTCTTACCGGACCCCTGCAGACCCGACATCAGTATGACCGCCGGCGTACCTTTCAGGTTCAGGTCCGACGCCTCGCCACCCATCAGGTCTGCCAACTCGTCATGGGTAATCTTGACCATCAGTTGCCCCGGGCGAACGGCAGTAATAACATTCTGCCCCAAGGCTTTCTCCTTGACGCGGTCGGTGAATTGCTTGGCGGTCTTGTAATTAACATCTGCTTCCAGCAACGCCTTGCGGATATCTTTGACTGTCTCCGCGATATTGATTTCGGTAATGCGCCCCTCGCCTTTTAGTATCTTAAAGGAGCGTTCTAATCTTTCACTTAAGTTATCAAACATGAGTTTCTATGATTTTACGCAAATAGCGCGCAAAGGTACGAAATTATTCGGACATACACAAGAGCCTTTGCACTTTTCCCCTGCAAGCGCGCAAAACCCGAACTTATCAAACATGCAGACAGTTAGCCGGACCTTATCCGATCCACCATAGCAAAGCAGTTTGCGTATTATTGCGGAGTAGTCAGACGAACACAAACAAAAAAATCAGTGATTTACGACTTGTTTTTAGTCTGTAAATAACTGATTTTTCAACTAATTACTTTTGTCGGGATAGCGAGATTCGAACTCACGACCTCCTGCTCCCAAAGCAGGCATTCTAACCGGGCTGAACTATATCCCGCGCGTTCAGAAAAACTTACCTTTCCCGAAAGCGGTCGCAAAGGTACAGCTTTTTTCTGATATACGCAAATCCTTCATCCATTTTTTGCAAAAAACCGGAAACTTGCTGCCTGAAAATTGGAACCTGATACCTGATACCTGAAACTTGAAACCTGAAACTTTATATCTTCAGATTCACATTCAGGAAATACGAGCGGGGAACGGAGGGACCGTAGATATACGACGCATCGCGGTCCATACCCCGATCGATGTCGCGCTGGAATTGGTCGAGCAGGTTCTTCACGCCCACCGCAATCTCCAACGTGTACGGCGTATGTACCGTGGCACTGCCATTCGCCTTATCCTGCGCACGGTGGCGCGAACGGCGGTCGTAGAGGTGAATCTCGTAGCCTATCTTGGCGTCCCACTCGAAAAACACGGGGCTCACGGTCTCGCAGTCGGCAGGTACATAGCCCGCATAGTGCTGCAGCAGCATGCGCCCCGTGACCTTGCCGTTGGTGGTGAGCCTCAGTCCGTGCACGGGCTCCACGCTCGCGAGGAAATAACCGTAGTGCTCGGGCGTGCGGAACATGCGCCGCTGCGCGGGGATGTCCTCCGACCATTGGAAAGGCTCGATATAGCGGCTGTGGTTGTAGGTATAGCCCGCCTGGAGGGAGAAGAGACGCCCGTACGCCACCTTGCCCTCCACGTTCAGCCCCGCCACGCGCGCCCCCGAGGCGTTGGTGCGCGTCAGAAGCAGGTTGCCCATTTCGTCATGCCCGTTCTCGACAAGGGCGAACACATCGTCCAACTGCGTGAAAAAGCCCTCCACGGTCAGGTTGCAGTCCCACTTGCCGAAGCGCTCGTAGAGGTCCACGCTCCCGCTCACCGAGTTGGCATACTCCGGTCGCAACCCGTCCGCCAGCGTGATGAGCGACACCTCGCCGCCGACCGCCCCCACGTGCAAGTCCTCTTCGTACGCCTGCGGCGCGCGGTAGCCGCTCGCGTAACTGAGGCGCAGAATCACCTGCTCTATCGGCGTGTAGCGGATGTTGGCGCGCGGCGAGAAGACGGGTTTCTGCAGCATGCTGTGCTTCTCCAGCCGCCCGCCTATGAGCACCGACCACGCCGCGTTCTTCCATTCGTTCTGCACGTATCCGCCATACAGGTGCACCTGCTGGAGCATATTGCGGTTGTAGCCTAATATCTTGTCGTTCAGCCAATTGTAGGAATACTCCACCCCGGCGCTCAGGTCGCCGTCCATCCGCCCGCAGGGGTACGAGAAGCGGTACTGCGCCCCCGTCACCGAAGTGATGTCGCGCGACTGCCCGTAGGCGTTCGGGTTGTAGTCCGTGCCGAAATAACTGTCGCGGTGGATATGCTGGAAGGACGAGTAAACGCTTACGAAATGGCGGTTGTCCGCAGTGTAGTAGTCCCATTTCAGGTTCGCCGCGTCGATATTGTGCTTCAGTTGTTCCGTCAGCGGCGATTCGTGCGGCTGCAGGCTGTCGATGCCGTAGCCCCCGCGGCGCTGCTCGGTGGTGTGGTGGTACTCGGCGGTGAGTTTGGAGTAGTCCGAGGTCTTGAAGAACGAGCGAAAACCCGCCGTGGTCGTCCCTAATAGCGGATACTCCGAGTAGCCGTCCCCGTCGCGGTTGTAGGGCTGGCGGTTGCGCTGGACGCCGAAGAGGTAGATGCCCGCCTTCCGGTTCTCGCTCACCACGCTGGCGTTCATGTTGGTGGTAATGTCGTAGGTGCCTTTTTCGGTAAAACTGCTGGTGTTCGACACGTTGAAGAAGTTGCGCGTCGGCTCCTTGGTGATGATGTTCACCACGCCCGCAATAGCGTTCGCACCGAACAGCGCACTGCCCCCGCCGCGGATGACCTCTATGCGGTCCACCATGCCCGCCGGCACCTGCTCAAGACCGTACACCGACGCCAGCGACGAGAATATCGGGCGCGAGTCCATCAGTATCTGACTGTACTGCCCGTCCAGACCGTTGATGCGCAGTTGCGGAACGCCGCAGTTCGAGCAGGAGGACTCCACGCGCAGACCCGTCTGAAAACTCAGCACATCCGCCATCGAGACGGCGTTGCTATTCTCTATCATCAGCGGCGAGATGACATTCACTATCGTGGCGACCTCTTTCTGCTTCGTCTCGTATTTGTTCGCCGTAACTACCACGTTATCAAGTATAAACGACTGCTCTTTCAGCCTAACGCGCAGTTCTATTGTCGTATCAAGCGACATCACAATCGTGTGTTTCTGCGGCTCGTAGCCCATCATCGAGAAGACAATCGTCAGTTCGCCCACGGGCAGGTTCTTCAAGTAGTAATGCCCCGTCTCGTCGGTCAGTCCGCCGATACTCGTACCCTCCACCTGCACGTTCACGAACGGCAGGTGCTCCTTGGTATGCGCGTCCAGCACGTCGCCCATCAGGTGCGCATCCGTATTCGCCAACAGGTTACTCACATTGAAAACGCTTGCCGCCACAGCGAGCAAGCCCCAAAATATCTTTTTCATGCCTTAATCTGAATTTCGGTGCAAAAGTACTGCTTTTTTGCGACGCACTCAATACCCCAAAATAGGTAAAAATCCCTTGCTTATCTTTGTTTCCGGATGCTGAGTGGTGTTTGCCCGCTGTGCTTACGGACGTACTGGCAAAAACTACTGCTGTCGTTAAATCCCAGTCGGAATGCTATCTCTTTAATGGTCGCTCGAGCATTACCGCAACGGCTTGATATGCTACTCCACCTGCATCGGGGGAGAGATAGCGCAGCATATCCTGCGCAGGAACATCGTGGAAGCCAAAGCCGCGCTGTTCCGACTGAAGCAGGTATTCAAGGACGATTTTTATATCGAAATACAGCGCAGCAAGACCAATAAGCACAGTGCGAACACGTCGGTGTACGAATTGCAGCAGAAAACGAACGCGGGGCTGTTGCAACTGGCGCAGCAGTACGAGGTGACAGTGATTGCGACCTACGCCCCCCACTTTGTGTTCAAATCGGATGCTGAAACGCACGACCACCTGCCGTGCATGCAGTCCGGACAGAAATGGGCGGACGCGGACCGGATGCGTTTCTCGCGGCAGGATTGGCTGAAGACGCCAGAAGAGATGGCACGCCTGTTCAGCGACATGCCCGAAGCACTGACCAATACTCAGAAGGTGGCGAGCAAGATAGCGCGCTACAGCCTTGCTCGGGATCCAATGCTGCCCACGTTCGCCCTGCCTGCGCCCTACATGAACGCGGACGACTATCTTGCAGCACTGGTGCAAGAGGGACAGGAAGACATCCGCAAGGTGCAGGACTACATACGGCACAAGTACGGTAATGCCTGCGTCTCACGCGTTATCCGCTACCTTCGGATGGATGCCGACCTTGCGAAAGAGAGGCTTCAGCATTGCCATAAGGTCATAGACCCCGCGGAGGCGAACCGGAAGGCACAGTTGCTGAACGGTACCGTCTATGCGGTAGAGATACAGCCGAGCGCGTGGGTGATTGCGCCGACACCGATAGAGGACATAGTGCCGACCACCTATGTGAAGGGGAATAACGGAATTGATGAGAAGGTTACGCAGTACGACCACCGTGCGCTGGAATACATGGGGTTGGTGTGCTTCGACATGTCGGTACAGCGGAGTTTGGACGTGCTGAAGAGCACCTCGGCAATGGTGCGTGACCGGCAGGGCGTGGAGGTGGACTTTACCCGTTTGCCACAGGACGCCCCGAAGGCGTATCTGTATCGCGACGGCACGCCGCTGAAAGAGCACTGGAAATTCATGCAATACCTCCGTTCCATCACCTCCATGCCCACGGTCTCTGACCGCGAGATGTAGGGGAGTATAGACGACCCATATGTGAATAAGTAAAAAAAATATCATTTGATTTGCATATGTCTTAAAAAGACACTAACTTTGCAGCCGATTTTCTATGAGTTATCAAAATACATATCGCTTAGGTGTACCTTCTGCCGGTATTACTTTGCTTTTTTGTATCTTGTTAACTATTTTACCCCCCCCCTATAGTATCACAAATAACTGATAATCTGCATATTAGCAAATTATCAATCAATTACAACATTGTCTATACGCGCAATAGGGCAAACGTTTATACGGTTTGTCCTGTTGCGTGTGTCGTTCCCCATATAGCCAACAGGGTGCCAACGGCAGCAAGTTGGACGGTGGAGCAAAAGGACCAAAAAAGACTACCCTCACATTTGCACAAACCGCAGGAGAGCACTACCTTTATATTTTTATAACAAACCATATGCAGAGGATACTGAAAATCCGAAAGCAGTAACTATTTTAATAAGCGGCGCAGCACACAAAAGATAATCAACCCAGAATCAATTATTATTCACATAAGGAGGAAGCCAAAAATCCAACCAAAGAGTAGGCAAAACAAATATGTGCTTTAGATTAAAAAAACGGTCGAACATCCAACAGACCAAAGAACGACTTCGGCAACTAACCGCCGTAAGCGAACTGGCAACCACAGAATACACGATTGCCAAAGTGGTGAAAGCAGAAGATACGCCCTCTCTGCTCCGAGGGCAATTGGGCGACAGAAAACTGCTGTATTCCTGCAAGATATACGTGAAAGCAGGCATCGACTTGGAAGGCTACGACCCCGCCAAGACAGAGATTGATGAGGCGGAAAAGTCTATCAAAATGGTATTGCCCCACGCTAAAATGCTGTCGTTCAATATGCCGGCAGAAGAATGCGAGTTGGCATACGAGAAAGTAGGAACTTTGCGCACGGATTTCAAACAAGGAGAGAAAAACGAGTTGCTGATACAAGGCGAGGAAAGTGTACGCAACGAGATAGCCAACATGGGTATTCTGTCCGATGCGGAACGCAATGCGAAAGATATATTCAAGGCAACGCTTCTGCAATTAGGATACCAAGATATAGATATTAAATTTGAATGAGCATGTTTCAGACTATCAATCTTATCTTATACATTGCTATCATTGTAGCAGTTATATTGTTGGCGGGGCTTATTTACTCCAAGGTCAAACATTCCAAGCGACACAGCGGACTACGTATTGCAGACACGCCCGCGGTGGTAGTGTCTATCCGTCAGATAGCCGAATTGGTCACATTTTGTCTTTTTGAAGAAAAGATATTGACGGAGCGGAAAGCGAGCAACATTGTAGATAACAAGATCGGAAATTTCATCGCTTCGAAGATGCACAAGGAAGACGGTCTCATATCCGATGAAATTTGCATTATCGCCAAAGGATGGGTTCGCGCGGGGTACAGATTAGACAAAATGACAGACAAAGATATATCCATCAAAGGAGATGTTTTGCACGTCAAACTACCGTGCGCAGAGATATTGGATGTCATAGTAAACCCGAAGGGCTGGGACTTCTATGTGGAAAACGGCGACTGGAAAGAGGAGCAAATCAAGGCAATAAAATTGCGCGCCAAACAACAGATAGAGGAAGACGCGGTTGCATTCGGTATATTGCAGAAAGCCGCCGAAGTCGGCGAAAAGAAACTGAAAGCCCTGTTGCTCGGTCTGAGTTTGGGCAATTACAAAGATGTAGTATTTACAAATCAATAATAATAATCAATAATTAAATCACAACAAATTATGGCACAGGTAAAGAAAGGCTTATTTGACAAAGCAGTGGAGTTAGTATTCGGCGAATATGAGGACGATACAACAAAAAAATGTCCGCAATGCGGAGCAATCGTGCAACCAAACACTCTTTTTTGTCCGGAATGTGGATGGCAATTTGACGATGTTCTGATTAACGAAGTGATAGTTCCAAGATCTAAAAAAGAATTGCTGGACCTCACCATCTATTGTAAATCCAAATTACTAAACAAAAAAGATTATGAATATAAAGACTACAAAATAAAATATGAAGAGTGTATCATGAAAATCAAGCAATTTTATGGAAACGACAGAGACTTTAGTGCAATCATTGCGGAATATGATAACAAGAAGAGGAAACGCAAAATGTTCATTATTGTTTCTGTTGCCGTTGTCGCAATATTATTTATTTTGGATCTTATAATTTCAGTTGCAGTATAATCTATGGGATTTTTCAGCAAAGACGAGGGCGGAATCATGGATGTGATTCGCTGTGATGAGCCGGATTATTTAATCTGGAAATGGCATCCAGGCAATCTTCCGGCAAATAGCACTAAAAAAGAAAATGCTATTCGTTGGGGTAGCAGTCTGCGTGTTAAAGATGGCGAAGTTGCCATTTTTGTATATCGTCAAAAAAACGGAACAATACAAGACGTTATAACAGGTCCTTATGACGAGATATTGAAAACAGACAATTTACCCGTTTTGTCAAGTATTTTAGGGCTCGCTTATAATGGGAAATCGCCTTTTCAAGCAGAAGTTTATTTTATCAACACTGCAGGCATTATCCAAATTCCGTTCGTTATTCCGTATTTTAGTGTGTATGATCCGCGATTCAGTGATTTCTCTTGCCCGGTTGCTGTTCGAGGAAAAATAACATTCTGTATGGCAGATTATCAACGCTTTATTAAATTGCATAGACTAATAGATTTTAATTTAGAGCAATTTTCAGAGCAGGTAACAGCCGGTATTAAGAAATATGCCAAAAGTTTCATAAGCAACGCTCCCACCAAATTTAATTTCCCCGTCATTCAAATAGAACGCTTTATACTTGAATTAAGCGATGCTATGAAAACCTCTTTGGAAAAAGAGATGCTTGACGATTTTGGTATTGTTCTCAAACGTGTAGATTTATCATCCATAAACTGCGATAAGGAATCGGAAGAATATCAAAAATTGTATAAACTAACAGGAAAGCAAAAAACAAAACAAGTCGTATTCTCAACCGATATGGGCATGGTTACCCAAGCAATAAGCGGCATTGACGATTTACGAGACAATAGAAAAAGACGCCAAATAGAGCGAAAGAACATGGAACGCCGAGAGAAACTATCTACAGAAACAGAGTTTTTGGCGACACATGTTGTTAATTCCAGGATGGGAGGTCTATTTCAAAAACTGGGTTTCGGTAGTAAATATGCCAATGAAAGAATTGCATCGGATATGCAAACTGCACAAGTCATCAATGGAACAGGGAAGAAAGATACTATTACTTTTTATGCCGTTGTTGACGGACAGCAAAAAGGTCCGTTCAGCATCACTACTATCCGTGAGATGTATGATGCCGGCTTAGTTTCCGGACAGACATATTTTTGGAAAGAGGGATTTCCTGATTGGAAGCACGCTGTGGATATTCCGGAATTAACATCAATATTTGCACCCAATGTTCCACCAACACCACCAGCAATACCTAACAATTAAACAAAAAGAACATGAAAATCAAGATTATCCCGAGCATAATAGCAGTAGTGCTATGTGCTATTATTACGTATGGCATGTACACATGGTGCAAATGCACAGATATGCGGCTTTTAGTTTCCATTTTAGGCGGAATATGTTTAGTGTTGCCATTAGGGAGCACCTTGGGAGTTCAATTCTCAGATAGTCGCGTTGCTGTCAATGTAAAAATCTTATCGGCGATATGTTTTGCTATTCTGTTGATTAGCCAAATCATTTTCTGCCTTCTATCTGCTTTTAGTGCGACAACTTACATAATCATAAACTGTTTATTGTTAATGTTATGGCTTTTGAGTGCATATGGTATCACAAAGGCGTCATGAATTAGCATGTACTTCTTAAACACAATTACTAAAAAACAGCACGATTTGCACACGTTGCAAAGAAACACGCCCCTTGTACCATTTGCGAAATAATTATACAAACCATACGCGGACAAAGCCGAAAATCCGATAACAGAGTAGGCAAACTAAATATAAAAGTATTATGAATATCTTACTAATTAAAAACGGAAAAGTAGAAATTAGAAAAGACAGTGGTAGTTTAATCCGAACTATCGGAAATGGAGATGCCATTTCCGCAGACTTTAATGCTGATCAATCGTATATTGTTATCACTACGGTCAAAGGGAAAGTTGAACTCAGGAAAGAGAGCGGAACTTTAATTCGCACTATTGTAAATTCAGGAGCCGTTAATGCAAGGTTTTCTGGAGATGATATTCTTGTAAGTACAGAAAAAGGTAAAACAGAACTCAGAAAGATAAGTGGTACTTTAATACGCATCCTATAAGCATAAATCGCCAAGTCTTTGTCAGCATTTATGTTTACCTCAAGAAGAATTTAAGCGACATCACACACTATGGAAAAAACGAATCAAACACTGAGCGGTAACAAGGTTACCCAATCCAATTTGCAAGATTTCTTTGAAATCAAATGGGGAAGCAACTATACTTATCATAGTTTGACTTACAAGAAAGTAGATAAAGAACAAATAACGTCTATCAACATTCCAGATGGCACGATACAAGCCATAGAAAAAGATGCTTTCAATGACTTTGATAACTTACAATCTATTACTTTTCCAAAAGATTTGAATACCATTCAGCGGTATACTTTTGGACGTAACTGCGGCAATCTAACTTCAATCACGTGGAATGCTTTAAACTTTGGGCAAACGGGAAGCGGTATGCCACATGAACCTTCCGAGGAGGGTCCATTCCATGATATTGCTCCACAAATTACCTCCTTTACTTTTGGCTACGGAATAGAAACTATTCCACATCGTTTGCTGGCAGGAATGATCAATCTCTCCTCCATCAATATTCCCGATAGCGTAACAACCATCGAACAAGAAGCGTTCAGAAATTGCAAGAGATTGGAAGAAATTGTATTGAGTGCAAACATTCGCGAGATTGAAGAACAAGCATTTGCCGGTTGTCAAAATATCTATAAGATTGTATGCTATGCAACAAAAGTTCCCTGCATCACAGGAGATACATTTTATGGTGTAAGCCCGCGCGTAAAACTATATGTTCCTCAAGAAAGTGTAGAAAAGTACCAAATCCATCCTTATTGGGGACAATTCAATGTTCTACCTATACCCGAAATTGATACCATTTTACTACCGATAGTTCCCACGGGACAGCCCTTGCGCAGTTACACAATAGACGGCAAAAATGTAGGATATAGTTATTATCCAACCATCACGCCACTATTAGATAACATAGAAGGTCCATTTACTATGGATACCATCTATCGTCTGACGCTTTGGAAAGTAAGCCGTTACCCGGAAATCGCAGGCGAAGATAGTGAGTTTTTTGATAAGTTAAACCTATTGGCTGACTACAATACACTTAAGGAGGCTAAGAATTTAGCAAGTGAGGTGTTGCGAATATTGCTAAGCGAGAGCACCAAAGGTGTACGCCTACCCATGGCAAGCACGTACTTGCGTTTCCGCAACCCCAAAGTGTTCCAAATTATTGACCAGCGCGTTTGGCGGCAAGTACGTTTGTTCAAAGGAGAAGCAGACAATACGGACTTGAAACTTCCCTCCGATATAGAAAAACAAATTGATTTGTACTTTGAATACTTGGAAGACCTACGACAACTCAGCAAAGCCAAGAATATACCGTTTTGCGAAGCAGACCGCGCATTTTATGCATACGACATTGCATTAGGGTATACTATTCTCTACTAATCTACTATACCAACAAGACATAACAATATAATAGTATAGAGTTTACAGAACGGTATATCTATCTATTGGGATAAGAAACTATACCTTTTCCATGAGGTATAGTTTCTTTTTACGTTCCTGGGACAGATGGACACAAACAGCCGGGCACGCGTTGCAAAGACGTGGGAGGTCATTGCCTACGGATGCTCAGAGGGGTCATGCCAGTATGCTTACGGACGTACTGGCAAAAACTACTGCTGTCGTTAAATCCCAGTCGGAAAGCTATCTCTTTAATGGTCGCATCAGAATGCCGGAGTTGCTGTTTGGCTTCTTCTATCGTAAACCATACTATCCATTCTGAGGCAGTCTTACCTGTGCGTTGCTTGCACAACCCTGAGAGGTATTTCGGACTGATATGCAGCCGGTCGGCATACCATTGTACAGGCTGTAGCGTATAGGGTTCGCGTCGCAACAGATCCAAAAAGGTACGGACGGCAACGTCGTTACCGCCTGCTTGTGTAGTGCGGTCGGATGCCTCTGCAGACGCGCGCAAAGTTCCTATTCTGGTCTCCACAATGCTCATCACCTCCAGCGTTGCAGCCCGAGCAAGCGAACGGCTAATTTCCTGTCTGTACGAGTTTTGTTCGCATCGAACGTATGTCTGTAGAAGGTGCAAATACGAGTTCAGCAATTCACAGCACAGACCATTCAGTTTCCAAATCGGGTGTTGGTCTATATATTGCTGTTTCTCAATCCATTGCGGTTCTCTGCGGAAGCAGTCGCTCATGATGTCCCGGTAGAAAGCCATACTCACGCAAAGTATGTCGCTCTCGAAATCAGATGTGCGCACATACTCGCCCAACACGAACGAAGGCAGACAGCAGACGGCATCGTGTGTATGCACTTCGTAGTCCGTATTATTAATCGTAACGCGCATACTGCCTTGCCTGCAATAGAGTATGCAGAGCCACTCACCGTTGTCCGTGTGGTGTTTTCGGAATAGTTCGTCAATGTTGTCCGACAAGAAGATATCCATCTGCGATTAGTTTAGCAATCGGTTTGCAATAATAGTTCTCTAATAATCAGTTAGTACAGTGTATTTGCTTTTCAGCGCAGCAGGTTTTGTTAGCATACGAAATATTAACTACTAATTGTTAACTGTTAACTGCTTGTTAGCGGCAAAAGTACAAAAACTTTCGGATGTACACAAATTCCTCCCTATTTTTCCTCCTTCTTTGCATTTTTCGGGTACTGCCGGAAAAAATCCCGATTCTTGTTGCGCATATAAATCTCGCCTGTCTTGACTACACATATGTTACGTAGAGGCTACGCGGGTCCCATGCGGGTCCCAAGATGCTACGGGGTTGCTACGAGACCTGACTGCTAACAATATGCTAACAGACTGCCAACAATCTGCTAACTGACTGCTCATAAACTCGTCAGCGACGGAAATTAGCACTGTGCTATGAACCAATAATTATAGGTAGTTATTGGGTGATTATTGTGTGATTCAGCCGTTTTCACTTGTATTTCAGCTGATTGTTGTGCTTACCTTGCCCTCTTATAGTCTCCCGTTGCGCCACACCTGCGCATGTATTATATTTCCTTTTGTATGTAGTAAATAGCGAATACCCGAATGACATGGGGCTATCGTAGCGTAACTTGGCACGTGCTTTGTATAAGACTGGCTTGGAATTACAAAAATAGCATTAATGTATGAAAAAGTTTCTTCAGAGCACACTCCTGTGTGCAATCGTATTGCTGCTTGCCGGCTGCGCCGAGGATGTCACGGTGCGCAACATCAAAGGCGCGTATCGCTACAAGGCATCCGGCGTTGTCACTGTCACCACTACGAGCACTAATAGTGCGCCCACTACACGCACGCACAACCTTTCCGAGACAGGCGTAATGGAGATTGTCAGCCTCAAGGACGGCGATGACGTGCTGCTGACCTTCAACCAGTCGGGCGGCAGTGTCTTCAACACCCGCGGCACAGCTTCGGACGAAGACCTGCGCTTCGACTCTTTCACCCGCACTATGCAGCTGGACCTCGAAACCTACAACGTGGAGGTGTCAGGCAAAGGCGAAATCTATGAGAATACGATTATCCTCTATCTCACTATGTCGGGCACGAGCACTTCCTCCGACCGCACGCTGGAAGCCAAAGAAATACAGATGCTTGCACAGAAGAACTGAGCACCAATGATGAATTAGGAATTATGAATGAAGAATGATGAATGCTGTGAAACATTTACACATTACAAATTACACATTACAAATTGCTTTCTTGCTCTGCGCCTCATGCGCCCTCCATGCCGCAGACACTGTGCGCTATACGCTCCCGATGTGCCGTGAGATGGCGCGCACCAACAGCACTACCACGCGGGTGCAGGCGGAGGCGAAGCAGGCGGCGCTCTACCGGCGCAAGGCGGCAGGAGCGGCTATGGCGCCGCGTCTCTCTGCCAATGCGGGCTATCTCTACTCGTCGCAGGACATCCATCTGCTCGCCGACGAGATGACGTTCCCCTTCGGCACGGCGGGCATCGGAGCCAACGGCATGCCCTATTTCGTGCCCAACCGACTGCCTGCCATCGGCTCGGCGGCGGACATGGTGGCGGATACCTACCAACAACTCTACGACGCGCTCACGGTGGATATGCACTCCGTCCTCGTCGCGCAAGTGGGCATCACGCAACCCGTCTACACGGGCGGACGCCTGCGCGAACTCTACCGTATCGCGCAAGCCGCGGAGCGCATGGCGGACATCGAAGCCGACGCGCAGCAGGTGGACCTGATGCTGAAGGTGGACGAAGCCTACTGGCGCGTGGTCTCGGTGGAGAAGAAGAAGCAACTCGCGGACTACTACTACAACCTGCTGGTCAAGTTGGAAGGCGATGTGGACATCCTCGTGCAGGAGGGCATGGCTACCCGCTCTGACCTGCTGAAGGTCACCGCCAAGCGCGGAGAAGCCGCCGTCAAGCAGTTGCAGGCGGAGAACGGGCTTACCCTCTCGCGCATGGCATTGGCGCAACTCTGCGGACTGCCGCTCGGCAGCACTTTCGTGCTCGACGACAGCGGCTTGGACCGGTTGCCGCCCCCGCACGACAGCACGGATATAGCCTCCGCGGTTGCGCAACGCGCCGAGATACGGTTGCTGGAGCAGGCGCAGGCGGTCGCGCGCAGCCATACCAGGATAGCGGCGGCGGGCTTGCAGCCCAACATCGCGGCATCTGCCAACTACCTCTATTCCAACCCCTCGTTCTCCGACGGCATCTCCGACGGCTGGCGCCATCCGGGCACGTTCACGGTGGGTGTGGTGGTCAATGTGCCCATCGCCCACGCCGACGACATCCTGCGCGTGAAGGCGGCGAAGCACGAGGAGCAGATGCTCGCCCTCAAGATCGAGGAGGCGCGCGAGATGATGACGCTGCAAACCACGCAGGCGCAGCAGAAATGGATGGAGGCGCAGCAGAAAGTGGCGCTGGCGAACCTCAACTTGCAGAATGCGCAGGAGGTGCTGCGTATGGCGGAAGAGTCCTTCCAATCGTCCATGGCAACGGCGTCCGACCTCATGCAGGCGCAGACGGCGTGGCTCTCCGCCGCATCGGACAAGGTCGATGCCGAGATAGAGGCAAAGCAGAACGAATCCGTCCTGAAGAAATACATCGGAGAATAATCTAAAATATCTAGGAAATCTAGACTTTCTAGAACATCTATAAAAGCAAAACCTATGACAAAAGAAAAAACAAATAGTCTGCTGTTGGGCATCATCGCCCTGCTGACAGTGGTTATCATCGTGGCTGTGGTGGGCATCATCGCCTTGCAACCCGAGGAGGAGTTGATACAGGGCGAGGCGGAAGCCACCGAGTACCGCGTCTCGGGCAAGGTCCCCGGGCGCATCGAGATGTACCTCTATGAGGAGGGCGAGCACGTGAAGAAAGGCGACACCCTCGTGGTCATCTATTCCCCCGAGGTGGAGGCGAAGAAGGAGCAGGCGCTGGCGGCGCGAGAGATGGCGGAGGCCGTCAACGAGAAGGCGCGCAACGGTGCCCAGCGCGAGCAGATAACCGGTGCCTACGAACTGTGGCAGAAAGCGAAAGCGGGCGAGGAAATCTACCGCAAGAGTTACGACCGCGTGCAGCGTCTGTTTGAGAAAGGCGTTGTCAGCGAGCAGAAGCGCGACGAGGTCTATGCGCAGTACAAGGCGGCGGTGGCTACCACCAAGGCGGCGAAGAGCCAGTACGACATGGCTATGGCGGGTGCGCGTCAGGAGGACCGTGCCGCCGCCGAGGCGCAGGTGGCTAAGGTGGATGCCGTCCTCAAAGAGGTGGCGGCTGCCGAGGCGGAGCGTTACTTGCTGTCTCCCTGCGACGGCGAGGTGTCCGAGCGCTTTCCCAAGACGGGCGAGTTGGTAGGGCAGGGCAGCCCCGTGATGGCGATTATGGACTTGTCCGACTGCTGGTTCACGTTCGCCGTCCGCGAAGACATGCTCCAAGGCTTCGCCGTGGGGAGTACGCTCCTCGTGCGCGTGCCCGCGCTGGGCGAGCAGACCTATCCTGTGACGGTCACGCATATCAAGGCGATGGGTACCTACGCCACATGGCGCACCACCAAGCAGAACGGAGGCTACGATGTCCGCACGTTCGACGTGAAGTGCCGACCCTTGCAACCCATCCCCAACCTCCGTCCGGGCATGACTGCCATTGCCGTCAAGTAGGAGTTTATACGTTTAGCGGTTGATGCGTTTACGCGGTTGTGCGGTTGCAAGCGTTTATTCGTTATCAGGAGCGCGAAGTCTCCGTGATGGTAGCACATCGACAGCATTATCTTACGTTAATCCTACGTCAATCTTACGTCAATCCTACGTCAATCCTACGTGATTAATGACTGATAGACACGACAAACGGGCTCACCTGCAAAACCCTATCAACTGATAAACTATCTCGACTACGCATAAAACCCATCAACCAATCAACAGAAACAATGAATGCTCTCTTTCGAGTCATACGCCGTGAGTTGCGCCAGATGTTCGCGCGCCCGTTATACCTGTTCGCCAGTGCGGGGGTGATGATGCTGTCCACCTTCTTCTTCCTCACCCTCATGCAGAAAGGCGGGGCGGAGGAGATACCTGTGGCGGTGGTGGACCACGACGGCACCACCATCTCGCGCCGCCTCTGCCACGAGTTGCAGGCAACGCCCGCGGTGGACATACGGCTCGTCACGGCCTCTTATCCTGAGGCGCGGCGCGCCATGCAGCAGGGCAAGGTCTATGGCATACTCGTCATCAACGAAGGCTTCTACAGCGACCTCGTGGCATTCCGGCGCCCGCAGGTGGACTTCTATGTCAACAACGCCTACACCGTCGGCGGCAACACGGCATACAAACAGATGCTCACCATGGTCAATCTCACATCCGGCGCCTTCCAGCGCGAGGTGCTCCGCAAGAAAGGCATGCCCGACGACCTCATCATGAAGCGCATACAGCCCCTCACTATCGATGCCCACATGGTCGCCAACCCGTATAGCAACTACTCTGTCTATCTCGTCTCCACCATCCTGCCGGGCATCCTCGGGCTGATATGCCTCATGCTCACTATCTTCGCTATCGGCTACGAGATGAAGATGCAGACTGCTTCCGACTGGCTGGAGACGGCAAACGGCAACTATACCGTTGCCATGATAGGCAAACTGCTGCCCTATACGGTCATCTACTTGGTCTTGGGTATAGGCTGCCACCTCATATTGTTTCACTATGCGGGCTTCCCTGTCTATGGAAACCACGTGCGCCTGCTGCTCGCCATGGTGCTCTTCGTGTTCGCTATGGAGGCGATGGGAATCTTCATGATAGGCTGCCTGCCGCGCCTGCGCGACGCCCTGTCTATCGGTGCGCTGTACAGCATGCTGGGCTTCTCGCTCTCGGGCTTCACCTATCCTGTCAGCAGTATGCTGCCGCCGGTGCAGGCGTGGTCCAACTTGGAACCCTTGCGCCACTACTACCGCATCTATGTCAACGAAGCACTGATGGCGGCACCCGTTGAATGCAGCCTGCCCCCTGCCATGGCGCTATGTGCCTTTCTGCTGGCGGCATTGCTTGTCTCACCCCGCCTGCGCAAAGTCCTCTCCGGTGAGATAGCAGTACCGGCAGAATAAAGAAAGAGAGAGACAGAGAAAGAGACAGAGAAAAAGAGAGAAAGAAAGAGAAATGACTCAACACTATAAATTACAAATTAAAAATTAAACATTAAACATTGATTAAAGAATTGTCATCCATATTGCACGACCAAGGAGTGATGGTCATCTTCCTGCTGGCGACCTTGGTCTATCCGTTCCTGTACAAACTGATATATTGGAACGAGCAGATTACCGACTTGCCCGTGGCGGTGGTGGACCTGTCGTCATCGCCCGAGAGCAGGGAGTTTGTCCATAAGTGGGATGCCTCGCCGGATGTGCGGGTGGCGTACCGTTGCTGCTCCATGGCGGAGGCGGAAGACCTGCTGCGGCGGCAGAAAGTGCACGGCATCATCTACTTCCCCCGTGACTTCGCCGCGCAGTTGGCGGACCCGTGGGGGCAGGCGCATGTGTCGCTCTACTGCGATATGTCTTCGTTCCTGTATATGAAAGGGCTGTACCTCAGTTGCAACCAGGTGATGCTGGAGGGCATGCATAACATCCAGATTGACCGCTACGAGCAGATGGGCTACGACAAGGAATTCGCGTGGGCGCTGGTGCAGGACGCACCCTATACCGAGACGGCCTTGTTCAACCCCGTGGGCGGCTACGGCTCGTTCCTCATCCCCGCGGTCCTCATGCTCATACTCCACCAAACGCTCTTCTTCGGCATCTGTATGCGCTCAGGCACGGCGTACGAATTGCGCCGCGACACCACCCGCATCGGCAAGAGTGCGGCGGCGTATTTCATCATCTACTATCCCTTGGCGGCTATTCTGCTGCTCGGGCTCCCGCGGCTGTTCAACCTGCCGCATATAGGCAACGTAGCGGACATCCTGCTTTTCATGGTGCCCTACTTGCTGGCTACTATCTTCTTTGCTATCGCTGTGGGTACGTGTATGCGCAACCGCGAGTCGGGTATGGTGCTGCTCATCTCCACCTCGCTGATATTTCTCTTCCTTGCGGGCATCTCGTGGCCCAAGGAGATGATGCCCGGCGAGTGGGTGGCACTCGCCAACATCATCCCTTATACGGCGGGCGCCAACGGCTTCCTCCACCTCAATTCCATGGGTGCCACGCTCTACGACACCCGCCGCGAGTATCTTATCTTGTGGATCCTCGCCGCCGCCTGGTTTCTCCTCGCCGTCTGCCTCACCTATGCCCGCAAGTACATCTCCGTCTGGCGGTTGCACAAACATCAGCCGGCACTCACAAAGTAACGTTTTGGCTCAGACAATACCCATATAAAGAATCCTCTTCCTAATAAAAAACATCCTGTTTTGTTTGCGTATTCGATAATTTGCAACTACCTTTGCCTCGAATTTATTTCACGTATTAGTAGAAGTCTCAGCGCCGTAAGCGGGTTAGAAGAAAAGCAAGAGCTTTATGCACCTCGGGGAAGATAAATAGGGACTATGAAAGATGCTTAAAGATCCCATAAAGAACTTTTTTGCTTATTTCGAACAACTATTCAAAAAAAACATAGTACCTTTGCGACGTTTTCTTGGGGTGAACGGCATAAGAAGCGGTTTATTTCATTATGAACGGATTATTCACTCAATACTAATTAAAAGAAATACAGCCGATGGCAACGAAACATTATCTGGCGTTCCTGCAAAACACGATGAAAAATCGTTGGAACGAATTAGCATTGTCCGACTTGGATAGCGACAACAAGTACACTTATCAGGGCTTAGCGACTCAAATAGAGCGTCTGCATATTACGTTCAAAGCCTTGGGTATCAAGCCTGGAGACAAGATTGCGCTCTGCGGTCGCAACTGCGCCAACTGGGGCGTAACATTCTTGGCAATAGAGGCATACAAAGCCGTAGCAGTAAGTATCCTACCCGACTTCACGGGCGAAGGAATCCAGAACCTGGTCAACCATTCTGATGCAGTACTCTTCTATGTCGGTCCTAATGTAAAGGCGAAGATTAACCCGGAATCTATGCCCAATCTAAAAGGGATTATCTTCATGGACGATTACTCGCTGTTCCATGCCCAAACCGAAGAGGTCAAAACGGCATACGACAAAGTAGATGCGTTGTTTGCTGAGAAGTTCCCCAACGGCGTGAGCAAAGAGGATGTCAACTATCCTACCGACAACATGGACGAACTCGCACTGATTAACTATACTTCCGGTACTACCAGCGCACCTAAAGGCGTTATGTTGAGTCACTTGAACTTGAGCGGAAACGTAGAGTTTGCATGCCAACGCATTCCGCACAAATCGGGCGACAAGGTTTTGTCCATGTTGCCTATCGCGCACATGTTCGGACTAATGTTTGAGTTCCTTTACCAAGTATGCGACGGTGCAGAGACCTATTTCCTGACCAAGGCACCTACACCTACCACACTGATGAAAGCATTCGCGCAAGTACATCCGTTCATGATTCTGACAGTGCCCCTTGTGATTGAGAAAATCATCAAGAAGAGCGTACTGCCGACTATCAACAAGCCCGTTATGAAGGTATTGTGGCATACACCTGGTATCAAGAAAGTCATACGCCAAAAGGTAAATGACAAACTTATGCAGGCCTTTGGCGGAGATTTGCGCTTCCTTATTATCGGCGGCGCAGCACTCAACCAAGAAGTGGAGCAATGTCTCAAGGACATCAACTTCATCTATTGCGTTGGTTACGGTATGACAGAGTGCGGACCGCTCATCTCGTATGAAGACTGGTTCCGCTACAAGTTCCACTCTTGCGGACGCGCTATCCCGCAATGCCATGTACGTATTGATTCCGACGACCCTGCCAACAAGGAAGGCGAACTGCAGGTTAACGGCGTGAACGTAATGATGGGCTACTACAAGAACGAAGAGGCTACCAAGGCCGTATTTACGGAAGACGGCTGGATGCGCACAGGTGACCTCGGTATTGTAGATAAGGACGGCAACATCTTCCTGCGCGGACGCAGCAAGAATATGATTCTCGGTCCGTCTGGACAGAACATCTACCCCGAGGAGATAGAGGACAAACTCAATAGCCTGCCCGGCGTTGTTGAGTCGGTAGTAGTGGACCGCGACGGGAAATTGGTTGCGCTGGTATATCCCGACAATACACCTGAAGGCAAGAAACTCCTGCGCGGGGCTACCAATTTCAATGCGCTGATGGAAGAAAACCGCCAGGTACTAAACAAACAGCTGCCCCAATATAGCCAGATAACGGCTATCGAACTGGTGGCAAACGAGTTTGAAAAGACACCTAAGCGTTCTATCAAGCGTTTTATGTACAAGTAATTGATTATCAAACATAGCGCATATATCCGATATGCGCTACGTTTTTATTTATATGGTATCTTCGGACACCGTATAAGGGTATTATTATGTTTTTCTGTTAAATAACTGAGGTAAAATGACTAAGATTAAAGACAAAAATGTATTGATTACAGGAGCTGCGTCCGGCATAGGCAAAATCATGGGACGCATCGTATTGGAAAAGGGAGCCAAGAACCTGATTATATGGGATATTAACCAGAATGGGCTGGCTGCTGCCAAAGAAGAATTAAGCCAATTCGGCAATGTGCATACCTATCAAGTGGATATCACCAACGACGATTCCGTTATTGCCGCCTACAAAGAGGTGCTGGCTACTTTCGAGCGTATAGGCATACTTATCAACTGTGCAGGTATTGTACGGGGAAATCAAACCTTCAACAACAACAGCATAGACGATGTACGACTCACGTTTGCCGTCAATACCATCGCGCCTATGGTGCTCTCCCTGCAAGCCTTGCAGCCTATGATTGATGCCAACGAAGGGCATATATGCAACATAGCCTCAGAGGCTGGTATGATCAGCAACCCCAAAATGTCAATCTACGCAGCCAGCAAATGGGCGGTTATCGGCTGGAGCGACTCGGTACGCATCGAACTGCAAGAGATGAAAAAGAACGTACATATCACGACTATCGCACCCTATTACATCAATACAGGTATGTTCGACGGTGTAACATCGCCTATCTTCCCTATCTTAGACCCTGAGAAAACCGGGCGTAAGATCATCCGTGCAATAGAGAACGACCTTATCTTCTGCGGACTACCGTGGGGTTTCCACTTTGTTCGCTTTATGCAAGGTATCCTTCCTACAGTGGTCTTCGACTACCTGTTTGGCACAGTTTTTGGCATATTCAAAGCAATGGACCATTTTACGGGCAGAAAACCGCAAGGGAAATAACCAAACACACGAAATATGCAAGAGACTATCAAGCGCATCAAAGAAGCACAACGCGCTTTTTATCTGTCGGGAGCAACCCGCGATATCGCATTCCGCAAGGAGATGCTCCACAAGTTGCAAGCGGCTATCCGCAAGTATGAGAAACCTATTACGGACGCTCTGTGGACGGATCTGCACAAATCATACGAAGAAGCCTATCTGACAGAAATAAGCATCGTCTATGGTGAAATAACCACTCATCTGCGCCATTGCAGACGTTGGGCACGCCCGGAAAGAAGGTGTTCCCCCGTTGCCATTATGCCCGGCAGAAGCAAGATCATCAAAGAACCATTGGGGAATGCCCTCATCATTGCTCCGTGGAACTATCCCGTGCAGCTGCTTCTAAACCCCTTGGTAGGTGCTATCTCTGCCGGGTGCACGGCTATGCTGAAGCCATCGCCGTATGTACCGCACGTATCGGCAGTAATAGTGGAAATGATACGGGCTACTTTTCCCGAGGAATATATCGCCATCGTGGAAGGTCACCGAGACGTTAACCAGATGCTCCTCAGCGAGCGTTGGGACACTATATTCTTCACAGGCAGCCCCGACCTCGGGAAGATGGTAATGGATGCTGCCGCCAAGAACCTAACTCCGGTCGTGTTAGAGCTTGGCGGAAAGAGCCCTTGCATTATCGACAAAAACGCCAATCTCAGAGTAGCTGCCAAGCGGGTAGCATGGGGCAAGGTGCTCAACGCAGGGCAAACCTGTATCGCCCCCGACTATTTACTCGTACATAAAGATGTACAAGACGAGTTCTTGGCACTGTTAGCCCAAGAGTTCGACAACCTGTTGGGCGACGCCCAAGAAACCAAGCACTTTGTCCGCATTGTAAGCGACCGCGCTTTTGCCCGCTTGAGCGGCTACCTGAAGGACGGCACTATCTACTATGGCGGCAAGACAGATCCACAAGAGCGTTTCTTCTCCCCTACCATACTAACCGGTGTCAATCCGAGTTCACCCGTGATGCAGGAAGAGATATTCGGACCTATCTTCCCTGTTATTCCCTTTACAGAGATAGAAGACGTGGCGGAGTTCATCCGTAACAGAGAGAAACCGCTTGCACTCTACTACTTCGGCACACGCGACAAGTACATCTTGCAGCATACTTCTGCCGGCGGAACGTGCATCAACGACACCATTATGCACATCGTGAACAACCTTATTCCGTTCGGTGGCGTAGGCAATTCGGGTATGTCATGCTACCATGGCAAAGACTCGTTCCTTGCTTTTACCCATCGCCGCTCGGTAGTAACTACTCCTACATGGATAGATACTCCGTTCCGCTATATGCCGTATAGTTGGTTTAAGATAGTCAAGCACTTGCTATAAACCGATTATAAATGCTTTATAAACGAGCAGAGTCCGCAGCAAACTATTCTGCGGACTCTTCTTTTTGCTCTGCCATATACTTCTTTACGGTATATAAGACTTTGTCTCCGAACAGGGCATAGCGCTTCTTGCCTATGCCGGGCACAGCCAAGAGTTCCTTCTTTGTCTTGGGCAAGCGGTTACAAATCTCCACAAGCGTCTTGGTAGAAAATACGCGGTAGAGCGTATCTTCTGCGTTCAGCTCTTTCGCTATCACAAAGCGCAATGCCTTCAGGCGTTTCATCAGCACTTCATGTTGCGTCTCTGACGCAGCTTGCTCTCCCTGTGCCGAGATGTGTACCTTCGGCATAACAAACGCTTTCCGTGCCGCAAAATACGTCTCTACCGACGGTCTTTTTGCCATTGCCTGCATCACATGCCCCCTGCGCGCCAAGCTGACAAACAGCTCCGTCATACGCTCTTCATACTCACGGGCATCTTTCTTGTCGTCGGAATACGCCGGCGAAGCTTGTAGTACACGTAGCAAAGTATCTATTCGCTCGGCATAATACCCCGTAGCTGCCTGCAAGCGCGAAACCAGATAAGCCCTGTCTATCTCCTCTTGATTGAGGATAATACGCAACTGGTGCTGAAACACTTCGGCAGTATGCTGCCGGTCTTGCAGCACTTGCCCGATACGCCGAAGGTAGTCCAACGTATCCGTCTGGTTAAACGACGTAGCCGTGTCCACCAAGCGGACAAGCCCCTCGACTATGCGATACTCCTCACGGAAATCGTAGAGTCCGCAGAGCACTTGGATAAAATAAGCGCGTTGTGAAGCAGAGAGATTGGTTTCCACCTCTCCCAATTGGGGCTGCGCCGCCGTAAAATCAAGCACTTCCCGCGCATTACTCAACGCCGCAGAAGGAATAGGACTAAGCAATACTATGCCCTCCAACGTTCGGCATCGCGACAAAGCCACATAGACCTGCCCCGCAGCAAAAGCATCCGCCGCATCTATCACCACACGGTCAAACGTAAGACCTTGCGCTTTGTGGATAGTAACTGCCCACGCCAAACGCAAAGGGATATGCTCGAACGTACCGACAATCTCTGTCTGTATCTCGTCGCTATTCGGCTCGGAAGTATAGCGTATATTCTCCCAAGTCTCGGAATGAACGTCAATATACTCCTTTTCCCCATCCTGCCCTTCGCACTCCACCACTATCTTATCGCCATCCACTTCGGCAACCACACCCAACTTACCATTATAGTACAATTTATCCTGCGAGGAGTCTGTACGGACAAACATCACTCGTGCGCCCCGTTTGAGCACAAGCGTTTCCTCTATCGGAAACTGCGATTCGGGGAAGTTCCCCGTAATATTCGCGTGGAAGGTATAGGACTCGGCATGCAGTTTCTCCAATTCCCGCTGATTGATAGCGTCCACCTTGCGGTTGTGAGTCGATAAGACAATATGAAAAGGCGCGCCTTTCTTCGGCTGCCAATCGGGTTGGTAACGGCTATTGAGGAGCGAGAGTGATGCCTCCGAAAGGCAATTGTTGCGCACCTCGTTCAGCAAGTCCACAAACTGCAAGTTGGTCTGTCGGAAGATATGGTCTAACTCTATGTACACAGGTTTTATCTGAGGAAAGACCTGAGACTGGAAAAAATACGGTCCGGTATAATAATCCCGCAGGTACACCCACTCTTCCTCTCGGGCAACCGGCGACAACTGGTACAGATCCCCTATCAAGAGCAACTGCGCGCCCCCGAAAGGGAGAGCGGGACGATGCTTGACATGCCGCAAGACGGCATCTATCGTATCCAACAAGTCTGCCCGCACCATACTGATTTCGTCAATGACCAGCAGCTCCATGTTCGCCAAAAGGTGCTGCTTGGGTTTACGCATCTGCATCTCCGCGAAAAGCTTGTGCCGCTCGGCAGGAACGGGCAGAAAAAGTTGTGGCGGCAGCTGGAAAAGGGAATGAATAGTAACGCCCTCCGCATTGATAGCCGCCACTCCCGTCGGCGCCACCACCATCATCTGCTTAGGGCAGTCCTGCTTGAGCCGACGGAGCATAGTAGTCTTGCCCGTGCCTGCTTTGCCGGTCAAGAAAACACTCCTGTTGGTGTGCATCACATATTCGTAAGCCAGTTCGTATGGTGTCATAACGCAAGCAACGAGCACGCGGAAAAACAACCTCCCGAGTGCTCTGTGCAAAAGTACTGCTTTTATCCGGATTACGCAAACACAAACGGAGATTTCCGTCAAAATCTGCTCAAGGTTGCATATTTGCAGCACGTACATAGCTGAAAACCAGCATAAACATAGCCGAATCACCTATAAATCACCCAATAATCCACCTATAAATCACCTATAATTTACTGCAGGATGACAAATGCGATACAACAAGAACGTTTTTGGAAAGAAAGAGAGAAAAAGATATGACTTCGAATAAGTTCGGCACGGATTTTGTACATAATCCAAAAAGAAAACAATCTATTAAAACACACTATTATGAAAGAACTGAAAGGAACAAAAACGGAAGCCAACTTGTGGGAGGCGTTTGCCGGCGAATCGAAAGCGCGCAACAAGTACACGTACTACGCATCCAAAGCGAAAAAAGACGGCTACGAGCAGATAGCAGCTTTCTTTGAGGAGACTGCTGCACAAGAAAAAGAGCATGCCAAACTATGGTTCAAGCTTATTCACGGCATCGGTAGCACCGAAGAGAACCTATTAGACGGCGTAAACGGAGAGCACGAGGAATGGACCGACATGTATCCCCGCATGGCGAAAGAGGCCCGCGAAGAGGGCTTTGAGGAAATAGCCCTCATCATGGAAGGCGTTGCAGCCATAGAGAAAGCACATGAGGAACGCTATCTGAAGCTGCTCAAGAACGTTGAGGACAAGCTGGTATTCAGCCGCGACGGCGATTGCATCTGGCAATGCCGCAACTGCGGACACCTGTGCATCGGCAAAGAAGCTCCCGAGGTTTGCCCTGTATGCAAGCACCCCAAGAGCTATTTCCAACTGCAAGAGAACAATTTCTAATTGCACATCGACATCCCGGCAGAGGGCGTAACCATAGTTTACGCCCCCTTGTTGGTTGATTTTCTACCTTAATCCCGTACATCATGAAATGGAATTGGAACAGAAATGCCGTCGTTCGCTACCTGCGCCGACTGACTGCGCTGAGTAATGACATCGATACACAAGCCGCAATGGCATCGATACGCAAAAACGTATATTTCCGCGGACCGAATGTGTTCATTCTCTTCTTTGCCATTATTGTAGCCTCGGTCGGGCTGAATGTCAATTCCATTCCGGTGATTATCGGCGCCATGTTGATTTCGCCCCTGATGGGACCAATCATGGGCTTCGGTATGGGATTAGGTATCAACGATACTGACCTCATACGCACATCGCTCAAGAACCTGACGGTAATGGTGAGTATCAGTATCTTAGCCTCTACGCTGTATTTCGTTGTCTCTCCACTATCGATGGAGAACCCGACCGAGTTGCTCGCCCGCACCAAACCAACGATATACGATGTGTTTATCGCCTTATTCGGCGGCTTTGCCGGTATATTGGAGACCTCACGCAAAGAGCGAGGGACCGTACTGTCCGGCGTAGCTATTGCCACCGCACTGATGCCCCCGCTCTGCACCGTCGGCTACGGTATAGCCAGCCTCAGTTGGCAATACGCCGTAGGAGCACTATATCTGTTTCTGATAAATAGTATCCTGATCGCATTGGCGACCTTTCTCACCGTCAAGTACCTGCATTACCCTGTATTACAAGAAGAAACAAGCAACAAGAAACGCCGCGCCATCTCCATTACGCTGGTGGTTTTAATACTTATCGTACCAAGCGTCATCTCTGCCATTTCCGTGATACGGGAAAACAACTTCAGCCATAAAGCCAACCTCTTTATTGCCCAACACAAGCTTATCGGAACCAGCTATGTCTATCAAACGGCTGTCTCCCCTTCCGCCTCCACTATTGATTTCTACTTGGCGGGAGAGACACTGAGCGAAGGAGACCGCAAGCTATTTATGGCAGAAGCCGCCAAAGCCGGATTCGACAGTTCTTCTATCATACTCCACGAAGATGTTCTGATACCTGACAATACCGGACTCAGGGAAGATCAGCTTATCAAAGACCTTTTTGCGACAAAAGAAGAACAAATCCAAGCGTACCAACAGCAAATCAACGACTTACGAGCCCAACTTGAGGCGGCTGAAAAGCTAAACACGCAACATACTTTTCCCACCGAACAATTGACTCGGGAACTACAAGCGCAATATCCAAGTGTGGCATCTGTCTCTTTTGCATCCGGCGAACACCTAATCCGGACAGACAGCACCAGCCATGTGCAGTCTCTCACATTGGTCTCTATTCATCTTAGTAACAAGAAAGGTCTCAGCAAATCAGAACGCGGGAAACTGGAAGCATGGCTGAAAATACGGCTCAATGCAAATGACATGGAAGTAATTATCCAATAAAAAAGCGTGCCGAAGGATATTCGGCACGCTGATATAAACCAAACGGGTTTTATTTCTGATACTTACCTATATACTTGATAGCCAAGAAGACCAGCCAGTCGGGCGTATGTTTCAAAAGTGGCGTAAACAAATGGTTGATAACTCCCGGCATATCTGCTTTCTTGCCTTTGAACATCTTCTTCAGCGCGCGTTTCACCAATTTCTCGGGAGGTATTGACACGCGCAAATTGACAGCCAGTTTTCGCAGGTTAGGCGCTAAGCCGAACAAAGCCGTATCTACTGCCCCGGGGGTCATTACCGTGATATTAACCCCCTTAGGCTTCCATTCATACCACAACGACTTGGAAAAATTATAGATAAACGACTTTGTCGCATTGTATGTTTGGATACCCGGCATCGCCATCCAAGCGGACATCGACGACATATTCAGTATATATCCCTTTTTGCGCGGCTTGCCGAATATAGTCTCAGCCTGCTCCGCCGGTGTGAGTTCGCGCGCCAACATATCTTCTCCGAACAAACGACATAGTTTTGCCACCGTAACCATGTGCAGATTCAACATCAAGTTAATACGTTTCGGCGACGTTTCACAATACGGATTGAAGAAAAACACACCTGCATCATTGATTAGAATATCCACTACGATACCGTTGGCATGGCAATAATCATACAACGTCTCCGCCGCGTCCTGCAAGCCTAAATCGGCATAATGCGGAATGGTTTTTACACCATATTGTCCGGCAATATCCTTAGCCACCGTTTGTAGTTCGCTCTCTTGGTTAGAAACCAACAACAAATCGGTATGATAATCACGCGCGAGCTGTATGGCATATTGCAAACCAATACCGCTACTCGCCCCTGTAACTAATGAAAGCATGCTTTTCCCTCTTTATTTCTCCGCCATTGATTTCTTTGCCTCAGCCTCCAATTTCGCAATCTCCTTTTTGAGGCACTTCGGTATCTCTTCGCCGTCGCGCTCTACGCATTCGTGGCACTTCATATCTAATGTGTACATGCGCCCTACGCAGTAGTTCGAGCGTCCGCAACCCGCATGGTAATGCGGATTTTCCTTCACGTGGTTCACAAAGTCAGGGTCTTTTATCAGCACGTGTGCCAACTGGAACAACTCGAATCCCTCATCCATAATCGTCTGGCAGTTGTCGCCCGACTGTACGCCGCCCACGTATATCAGAGGCACATCGGTGATCTCCTGTTGGAAACGCTTTGCCTGCTCCATGAAGTATAGTTCCTTGAACGGCACCGTCGGAATCATCATCGCTCCGCCGCCGCAGAGCAACGCGGCTTTCAGCCACCAGAAACTCTTCATCGGCATGTAGTGCGCCAGCGTCTTGATGGGCATTGCCCCGCCCAAAATCCGCATCGGCGATGCGCTTACCGTGCCGCCCGACAGGATGATGCCGTGCACTTTGTGCTTGGCTATCTCTTTTGCCACGCGCAGTCCCTCTTCTATGTCCGTGCCGCGCCAACAGGCATCCCACATGTTCGTCTTCACTACCACCGCCATATCGTCCTTCGCATGCAGCATCACCTCGTCCAATACCTCGTTGAGGAAGCGCACACGATTCTCGAAACTCCCGCCGTACTCGTCATGACGCCGGTTGGTGCGCTTGCTGATGAACTGCGAAATCAGATAGGCATGCCCCGCGTGTATCTCCACGCAGTCGAAACCCGCCTCGCGGCAGAAATCCACCGCTTCGCCGAACTTCTTCACCAGTTGCTTTATCTCGCTCACTTTCAGCCGTCTGTGGATGGTGGGGGAATAGAGATTGAAGCCGTTGCTTGCGCTTACGGGCATGCAGTGGCACGAGTAGAAGTGCGTCATGTTGCCGCAGTGCCCCAACTGGATGCTCGCTTTCGCCCCTTCGGCATGGATGGCGTCTGTCAGTTTCCGCAGTCCGGGCAGTGCCTCGTCGCGCACATAGAGTTGTCCGTCGAAACTGACGCCGCTCAGGTCCACCGCGCAATAGGCGACGGTGGTCATGCCTACGCCGCCGCGTGCCACGCTCACGTGGTAGTCTTCCAGTTGTTGCGTCGGCGCATTGCCTTTGCACATATTCTCGAACGCCGCCGAACGGATGAAGCGGTTCCGCAGCGTTATCGGTCCTAACTGATAAGGAGTAAAGAGTTTACTTTCCATAGATTTTGTTATTGGCTAAATGACCGCTCTTCCCCGTGTTGCTTCAGAGATACAAATGCTCAGAGACGAAAGGAATAAGTCTTTGTTCTTTTGTCCTTCAGCGAACTCCGTTCGCGGTCCTTAATCCTTAATATATAAACGGTATGATTCGTTTCAGTTTCTTGCGGTCGAACTCGTCGGGGAACTCTTCCTCGTATTTATGGTATATGGAGTTTGCGCGCGGAATGAGGTTGCAGCAACTGAACCAGAAGAACAGCAGACCCGCAAACGACCATGTCAGCAATGCGAACCCAAGCCATTCCGTAATCTCGCCGAGGTAGTTCGCGCTCGTCACGTACTTGTACATCCCTTTCTTGGGCAGGTAGTGGTTGGTGTCCCCGGGCTTGCGCAGATGGCGCACAATGTAATCGGAGTGGATATTGATAATCATACCCACGATAAAGATCACCGTACCGGCGATGAACCGCGGGTCGGTCACCCAGCCTGCGGTGTACAGGTCGGGGTGATACACCGGCGCAAGGTGGAACAGCCAGTAGCCTTGTATGTACCCGTTTACCAGATTCCACAATACGGATAAGCCCATGATGGCAAGGGGCATTTTCCCTTTCCCTTTCAGCAAAAACGGGAAAATAAACGAACGCTGGAAATAGTGTGTTTCAAATATCAACAAGAAAACCCAATAAGGGGCTTGGCGAGTCAAATGACCATAATCCATCGTCAGCGATTGAAGATACAAATACAACACGACAAGGAATACCGGAACTTCCATCAAAAACCACCCTACCTTATTGCTAATGGCAGGTCCCCATTTTTCCGTGCGCATTTTGCCGTATCCCGCATCTACAAAATAGAGAGCGATAAACACAACAAGACCAATAATGGCCATAATGAAGAGCAAATCGTAAAAAAACTCAGGTGTGTAAATTTTTTCCATGCAATACCATTTTCGGATATATCCGTCCCGTTAGTAACGAAAACCATACCCATATTCAGATTGCAAAGATACAAAGAATATCTGATACTACCAAAAAAAAATACTTTTTAGTAAGGCAATAGCATCAAAACGATGTTTTTTCGGTGTGGATAGATAGACCAAAGATACGCGTAGGCTATGCAGGGGCTACGCGGGTCCCATGATGCTACGGGGTTGCTACGAAACCTGATCAATAGAAATCACGAATCAGGACATTTGATGTGAATTCCCTGATTGCATAGGCTTGCTTTCCTGTATTTGGCAGACAAAAAGCCCTATAATAATCAACAATATGCCTCCCCACTTCGCCAACGGAAGATGCTCTCCGAAGAACAAAAGCATCCATATTGCCGTGAACGCAGGACGCACATTATTGAATGCGTTTGTCCGCGTTACACCTATCCGGCGTACCGTATAGCAAAAACAAACAAATGCTACTACCGAAGAGAATAATGCCAAATATCCCACAGCGCCCAGCGAGTAGGCTAACTGTTGCGACGTTGCAGTCCGCACCATCTCTACCAACGCGCTACTTCCCTCTGTCATCCCCCATAGCGGATAAAAGAATACCAAAGATACGAGTTGTACGTAAAAGACTACCGATAGCGAATTGTAGCGAACAGGGATACGCCGTAGCACAATCGTGTATAGTACCGCAGCAGAAACGGCAGCAAACGCCAATAGCACGCCCATAGGGTCGCCTATATCAAACCCCGAAGAGCCGACCAACGCCAGCAATAGCATACCCGCAGTGGAAACGAGAATGCCTATTATATTGTAGCGCGTAATACGTTCGCGCAATAATACGGCTGCAAAAAACGGAGTCAACAGCGGACTCGTGCTGAGCAGAGCCTCCGCAATCGTAGGAGAAGACAAAGCGCGGTAGCTGTATGTCTCTAATATGTAGTATAAGAACGGCTGTAGAAAACCGCCCGACACAAACAAAGGTATATCTTTCCTTTCGAGTTTTTGCAGCGACAGCATCTTATTGCCGCGCATGCACAAACCAACTACCAGCATCAGCAATACCGCTATCGTAAAACGCAGCACAACCATCGTAACCGGCGGTACAACACGCAATGCTTCTTTTATGGCTATCCCCGATGTTGACCATATGATCATGGCAACCAACACGGCTATGTAAGGCAGCATGCGTTTCATTCTGCATCGGGTTTTACCGGCCAACTATTGTGAGTGATTCCGGCCATATGTTCCATCGCACTATGCGCTACCTCACGCAGACGTTCTACCTCTTTACCTCGCGCATTACTCCTGTCCGGCAAAATAGGCTCCCCTATCTCCACTTGCAACAACGGCAATTCTTTCGGTCCGAAAAGCCTATAAATGCCGGTACGCTCGCGATAGGTAATAACGCACGGCAGCAAGGGCATATTGTACTTGTAAGCCATCGAGAACGCTCCCTTCTGAAAAGGACGTAGCGGTTTGTAGAAGTCCCATCGTGCCGCCTCAGGAAAGATGTGGAACCAATACCCGCGACGATGAAACTCGTCAAATGCCTCGTTAAAACGTCTCAATGCCGTTATCCCCGCTTCTTGTGGGGGGATAGGAATCCCGCCTACTACACGCAAGAAAAAATTGTCCTTCGTCGAGAAATTGGGCGCATACATAGGCGTGCGCGTGGTGTTACGTGCCTTTACTGCCAACAATACGCAGGGGCAATCCAACCGATACATGTGGTTGGCTATCGTGATAGCTCCATTGCGAAGCACATCTTTATACTTACGCAGATTCTCACGCCCTTTGAATCGCAAACCCATTTGAACGCCCAGTTTGATACGCAACCCCACTCTCAGCAACAACTGCCACATACTCCAATTCAGAAATCGGTAGCGCACCGAGTCGTCCAGATACGGATAGTTTTCATCCACTACCACATTACGGTCGTACACCGGCTGATAAAGACGCTCGTATGGATTATCCTCCGGGTATGCAATACCCGTCTCCGGAATGTACACATCCGGCGCTGTTTCAAGTTCCGCATAGCGTTTGTTCTTCATGCTTCCCCCTTTCTGCTCCTTCTATACGGGATAGTGGAGCTTTAAATACGGTTTAATTATCGTTTACAAGGCAAAATTTTGCCCCTATTGCACGAGCACTTTCCCCGTCCGTATCCTCCCTGTCGCCTACAAACAGGCATTTATCCGCTGCTACACCAAGTCGCTCTACGACCCGCATGGCACTCTCCCGAGCAGGTTTCAACCCTCCCGTTTCCGGAGCCGACAATACGACATCAAACATATCGGCATGCATCCCGAGAGCGGCTATTTTCTTTGCCACATAGTCATAGTCCGAATAGACTGCCACGCGGATGCCCCTTTTGCGACATGTTACCATCAATTTGCCCACCCACGGACATGGTCTGTAGTGTCGCCGCAGTACACGTACCATCGAGGGCATATAGATATGGAAATACCACCATCTCGCTATGCGGGGCGAATAAAGATGCGATTGTGCCATTTGTTGAAAAAAACGTGCGTAGAAAGCCTCTTTCGACCCGAAATTTTTGCCCTTCAAGACCCTTCTTGCCGTGCGTTCTGCCGCCAGTAAAGATAGCGAAAACAAGTGCGCAACAACCATTCGGCACGCTAAATGCCGCTTGTTGTACAACGTGCCGTCCAAGTCCAATACTACCGCGCGGACTGATTCGTCCAAAGCCTCATTTACCCTCATTGCATCTATTTGCTCTCCTTGCATCTCGTTTGTCGCGTCGTTCCTGTCTTTTTGGGGTACGTTCTGCTGTCCGCTGCGCACGCTCTTTCCGACGTTGTGTCATTCTGTCGTCCAATACATTCGCCTGTTCCATAATCTGGTCTGCGATACGGTCATACACCGACTCCAAACGCTCTATCAGGCTGAATTTCTTACGCCGTTTGTCATCTTGCATCAGTAGGTTAAACTTGAACTGACCGTCTCGGAAACCGTCTTTCAGGCACGCCGCCTTGAAACGGGCATACGCATTCTTCAGCAGCAGATGGGTCTGCGGTTCGTGCAAGCGGAACGAAGCACGCTTCGACTCGTATTCGATATTGATGTCGCATAGTTTCTTATCTACGACTTTCGTAAACGCCTCCGCCTCTTTCTGACTGATATCTTCGTCCGCGAACTCATAATAGAAATGGTAGCACGACTCTTCCACGTCGGCGAAGCCCACAAAGAATTTGGTCTTGATACCCGTTTCCTGCTCTGCCTCACGAACTGCCTCTATGAACTGCGGCTCATATAGTTTCTCACCCGTCATCGATACGATTCCGTTCACTTTGGATACCATGTGTACGGTAGGCGTATTGTAGTATTTGCCGCCCACCTCCACGAGGTCATTCATGTTATAGCGGAATAGTCCCGAGTAGGTAGTAACGTACGCGCAGTAGCGTTTGCCCTGCTCCAGTTCGTATATTTGTAGGAAGTGTTTGTTCGGGCTGTCCAGCTCATCTTCCGAAACGAACTCGTAATAATGGAATTGCGGGAACAAAACCGACTCATTCGTATCATCCAGCGAGAACCCGAACCGGCACTCCGTCGCAATATACCCAAGCTCCTGATAGAAAGTTCGGTCCCAATCAAAGGCATCCATATACTTCTCCATGTAGATTTTGGTATTCCCGCACTTCCACGTAGAGAGATATTGCAGCAACGGCCAATAGTATTTGGGCAGTAGTTTCCCGTGTTCCAGTAATATCTGCCTTAGTTCCTCCGCGCGTTCCGGGTGCGGAGACATATAGCTCTCCAGCTCCTCGCGGATATACGGAGAGACATCGATATCTGCATTCAGCGTGCCTTGTGCAATATCTTCTATGAGGCTTTCAGCATTTTCTTCTACCGTGCGCATCAACTCCAATATCGTGGACGGATTGGCAGTTGCCCAAAGTGTTACATCCCTGTATTGTAGCGCAAGGCGCATGAGCGTGTAGTTACGAGCCGCATAATCCCCAATCGACATCACGGAAGCTGGTGCCGTATAGTGTTTCTTGATGATAGACGGTATGTCGCGCACCAGCACGCCGCTCACCGAACCGAACAACGTTCCGTCAGGCGCATAGCCCTCCACTTCTTTACCTACAATGGGGAATATATGCCCGCCGAAGATATGGTTACGATGTTTTACGAAATTCCATGTCCATACATGCGACATCTTGCCATACACATCTTTCAGGTACTTGTGCGTCATCGGTACCCACTTGGGCTCCGATGTCGTGCCGGAGGTCGTGGCATACATATCCGGCTTACCGGGGAAGAGCACATTCTCCTCGCCGTTCTTGTGACGCTCTACGTACGGACGAAGCGTCTCAAAGCTGTCATTTACAGGCACATACTGGCGATATAGGCGGAACAGGTCCTCTGCATTGGTCGCCGATAAGATAATGTCAAAATGGTGCTCTTTACCATATACCGTATCGCGTGAAACACTTAGAATATCACGGAGGGTCTTTTCTGCCGCGTGGTGCGGATGCCTGCTCCAAAACTTCAGTCGGATTGTTTGAGTGCCACCGACAAGGCACAACATAGTGTTAATCAGACGCGGATAAGGAAGTGCCTTGCCGGTCGCGTCTATGTAGGGTTTCTTCAAAGCCATGCTAATGCTTTTTTGGTTGTACAAATCATCTCCATTCTGCGTCCCGTTGTGTGCATCTCTGAGTATTAACACCTCTTTATTTCCCGATTATTCGCCCCGCTCATTACTCAAAAGACGTGCAAAAGTACACAAAAAAAACCATATACACAAAAAAACAACTATTTTTTGCCTTTCGCTTTTCCGTTTCCCAAATTATTCGTACCTTTGTCCCCTGCATAAATTATTCTCACATAATAACATAAATACCATGAAACGAGACACACAGATTTTCGACCTTATCCGAATGGAGAGAGAACGTCAAACCAAGGGTATCGAACTTATTGCCAGCGAAAACTTCGTCAGCGACCAAGTCCTTGAGGCAATGGGAAGCGTCATGACCAACAAATATGCAGAGGGCTACCCCGCACATCGCTATTACGGAGGATGCGAAGTTGTGGATATGAGCGAAAATATCGCCCGCAATCGTCTCAAACAACTCTATGGAGCAGAGTATGTGAACGTGCAACCCCACTCCGGAGCACAGGCGAACATGGCGGTTTTTATGGCGTGTCTCAAGGCGGGAGACACCTTTATGGGACTCAACCTTTCCCACGGCGGACACCTCTCCCACGGTAGTGCCGTCAATTTCTCCGGACTGATGTTCCGCGCCGTCGCCTACAACCTCAACGAGACGACAGGGATGGTCGATTACGACGAACTGGAGCGTATCGCACACACGGAGCATCCGCGCCTGATTATCGCCGGAGCCTCAGCATACAGCCGCGAATGGGACTACGCACGCATACGCCGCGTGGCGGATGAGATTGGCGCTATTTTCATGGTGGACATGGCGCATCCTGCCGGACTGATTGCCGCCGGACTCTTGGACAATCCACTCAAGTACGCCCATATCGTTACCTCTACTACCCACAAGACCTTGCGCGGACCGCGCGGAGGTATCATCCTTATGGGCAAAGACTTCCCCAATCCGTGGGGCAAAACGACCCCGAAAGGCGAGGTCAAGATGATGTCCGCCCTGCTCGACTCTGCCGTCTTCCCGGGCACGCAGGGAGGTCCGCTCGAGCACGTTATTGCTGCCAAGGCGGTCGCGTTCGGCGAGGCCCTTACGCCCGAGTTCAAGGTTTACCAGCAGCAGGTCAGGACGAACGCAGCCGTTATGGCGCAAGCGTTTATCGACCGAGGCTACAAGATTATATCGGGCGGCACGGACAACCACTCTATGTTGGTTGACTTGCGCACCAAGTACCCCGACCTTACAGGCAAAGTGGCGGAGAAAGCGCTTGTCTCTGCCGACATTACGACCAACAAGAACATGGTGCCTTTCGATACGCGTTCTGCCTTCCAAACCAGTGGTTTGCGCTTTGGTACGCCTGCTATCACCACCCGCGGACTCAAAGAAGACCGGATGCCGTGGATTGTCGAGCTTATCGACCGTGTGCTCCAATCGCCCGAATCGGAATCCGTAATCCGCTCCGTGCGCGAGGAAGTCAATCGTGAGATGACTTGCCACCCGCTCTTCGCTTGGTAACCAGCTATTTCCAAGCCCTCAATAAACTTGCTATCAAAGGTTTCGGACTCAATCCGAAGCCTTTTTAAAAATGACTATTAGCACTCAATCACGTAAGATACACGTAAGATACACGTAGGATACACGTAGGATACACGTAAGATACACGTAGGATAAACGTAGGATAAACGTAGGATTAAGCCGACAATACCGATGGAATACCATACTTTCGCCGATTCACCCTGCAATTACAAATTAAAAATTAAACATTAAACATTAAGCCTTAGTTTGCATATATGCCAAAAAAGCCGTACCTTTGTAGGCTCAAAGAAAATACCTATTGCTATATATGTTACGGCATCTATACATACAGAATTATGCCTTGATAAGCCGCTTGGATATCGATTTCGAGCAGGGCTTCTCGGTCTTGACCGGCGAGACTGGAGCGGGAAAGAGCATTATCTTAGGCGCTCTTAATCTCGTAATGGGAGGACGAGCCGACACCAAGACGATTACCGACGGAGAGGACAAATGCGTCATCGAAGCCGAGTTTGACGAAGCTATTGTGCGCCGCGAGTTGTACAGCAACGGCAAGTCTCGCTCCTTTGTGGACGACTCGGTCGTAACGCTTGCCGAGCTCAAGACGCTGGCGAACCAACTCATAGACATCCATTCCCAGCACGCCAACCTGCTAATAGAGAACGACGAGTTCCAGTTATCCATCGTGGATACTATCGCGGGCAATCAAGCTGAGCGTGAGGACTACAGCACTCGCTATGAAGACTATCGGGCTGCCCAAAAGCAACTCGCCGACCTACAGGACTTGGCGCGCAAGGCACAATCCGATAGCGACTATATAACCTACCGCTACAATACGCTCAAGGAGGCTGAACTCACAAGCGGGGAGATGGCTGAGCTCGAAGAAGAGCAATACCGCCTAAGCCATGCCGAAGAACTGAAGACTGCTTTGTCTCTAACCTACAATGCGCTTAACGGGGACGAGGGCTCCGTGCTTGACCTGCTGAAGTCTTGCCGACTTGAAGTTGCCGCTCCCGAACTGCAAAGCCGCATCGAGAGTACTATTATTGAGCTCAAAGATATCGCAGACGAAGCGGGGCATATGGGCGAGCGAATGGAGTTTGACCCCGAGCGTTTGGCGCAGGTGGAGGAGCGGCTTAGTCTCCTCAACACGCTCTTGCGCAAATATAATGCAGCAGACGAGGACGAGTTAATCCGTATGCGAGACGGCCTTGCGCGGCAGGTAGAGCAGTTCGACTCCTTCGACGAGCAGATTGCTACCTTGCAAAAAGACTTGCAAACGCGCGAGAAAGCTCTCCGCGAAGCGGCACAGACCCTCCGCACCACGCGCCTCAATGTCCGCGACGCCATATCCGCTCAGTTGGTACAAAACCTGACACAGCTGGGTATTGCCCACGCTAAGATAGAGATTGAAATTACCGACACGGACGACTACACTCCCTCCGGCAAAGACGATGTGCAGTTTATGTTTGCCGCCAACCTCAATCAGTCCTTGCGGCGCGTTAGTGAAGTGGCATCGGGAGGTGAGGTTAGTCGTATTATGCTGTGCATCAAGGCGCTTATAGCCTCCAAGAACGGGCTACCCACCATCATTTTTGACGAGATTGACACAGGTGTAAGCGGTAAGATAGCCTCGCAGATGGGCGAGATAATGCGTGATATGGCGACTACGCGACAGATTATAGCCATTACGCATCTGCCGCAGATAGCAGCCAAAGGCGAGCACCATTATCTCGTGTACAAAGCCGATACCGACAAGCGCACGGAGACGCATATTCGCTGCTTGACGGAGGAAGAGCACGTGCAGGAAATAGAAAAGATGGTACAAATCTGATAAATCGAAACTCGTATGTTACCATTGGCAGAACGCTTGCGTCCCCGAACCTTGGACGATTATATAGGGCAGAAGCACCTTGTTGGAGAAGGTGCCGTACTGCGGCAAATGATTGAGAGCGGTAATCTAAGCAGCTTCATTCTGTGGGGACCTCCGGGAGTCGGGAAAACGACGCTTGCGAAGATTATTGCACATCAGCTGGAGTGCCCCTTCTATACGCTTTCCGCCGTAACGAGCGGAGTCAAAGAGGTGCGCGAAGTCATAGACAAAGCCAAACGAACGGCAGCTATGAATAGCGGTATCTTTGCGGCTAATACGGATAGGCGCTCCCCTATCCTCTTTATCGACGAGATACATCGTTTCTCCAAGTCGCAGCAAGACAGCCTCCTCGGGGCGGTGGAAGACGGCACTATCACGCTTATTGGCGCTACTACCGAGAATCCTTCTTTCGAGGTCATTACGCCACTCTTGAGCCGTTGTCAGGTGTATGTGCTCAAATCCTTGGGCAAAGACGACTTGCTCGAGCTTTTGAACCGCGCGCTCACGGAGGACGAATACATACGCACATTGGGTGTCGAAGTAAAAGAGACCGAAAGTCTCCTGCGCTACAGCGGAGGAGATGCACGGAAGTTGCTCAATATCGTGGAGTTGGTTACCAACTCGGGCGTGCGTACTATCGACAACGATACCGTTACCAAGCAGCTCCAACAGAACCCAGTAGCCTATGACAAAGACGGAGAACTGCACTACGATATCATATCCGCTTTTATCAAGTCCATACGCGGAAGCGATCCCGATGCCGCTATCTACTGGTTGGCTCGTATGATTGCCGGGGGAGAAGACCCGAAGTTTATAGCCCGCCGTCTGGTTATATCCGCCAGCGAAGATATAGGCTTGGCGAATCCTAACGCCATGCTGGTTGCCAACGCGTGCTTTGATACCCTTACCAAGATTGGATGGCCAGAGGGGCGGATACCTCTCGCTGAAGCAACAATATACCTCGCTACGTCACCCAAGTCGAATTCTGCCTATTTGGCTATCGATAAAGCGCTTGGGGAAGTGGCTAAGAGTGGTAATCTCTCTGTCCCGTTGCACTTGCGCAACGCGCCTACCAAGCTGATGGAAGAGTTGGGCTATCACGAAGGTTACAAGTATGCGCACGATTATCCCAATCATTTTATAGAGCAACAATTCTTGCCAGACGAACTGCAAGGAGCAACCTTTTGGGAAGCACAAGGCAGCCCGCAAGAGCAGAAATTGTCCGACTGGATGAAGCATCTGTGGAAGAACAAATAAGCGGAGCATATAGGGAAGATGAGCGGAGTATATATACATATCCCATTTTGCAAAAGCCGCTGCCTATACTGCGACTTTTTCTCCACTACCCGTCTTGACTACCGCGCTGACTATGTAGAAGCGCTATTGGAAGAATGGAAACAAAGGCGTAGCGAAATAGACGGAGAAGTTACTACCCTCTATTTCGGCGGCGGCACTCCAAGTTTGTTGCCTCCCGAAGCGATACAAAAGCTCATATATACTATCTGTCCGAGTCCTACCTCGCAAGAGATTACCCTCGAAGCGAACCCGGGCGACCTATATCCCGAGCAGTTGCTACAACTGCGCCAAGCGGGAGTCAACAGGTTGTCTATCGGCATTCAGAGTTTCAACAACGTCCTGCTGAACCGCATAGGTCGTCGCCATACGACAGAAGAAGCCATACAAGCCGTGCATATGGCGCAGGAAGCAGGCTTCGATAACCTTTCCATCGACCTCATATATGGCTTGCCCGGGCAAGATATGAAGATGTGGCAACAAGAGATAGATACTGCTTTGTCACTCCGAGTACCCCATATCTCCGCATATTGTCTCAGTTATGAAGAAGGCACTCCCCTTAGCCGAATGCTGGCACGAGGAGAAGTCCCAGAGACCGACGAAGATACGGAAATTCAGATGTACGACTATCTTGTCTTGCGCTTGCAACAAGCAGGCTATGAGCATTACGAAGTATCCAACTTCGCTCTTCCCGATAAATATTCGCGCCACAATAGCAGCTATTGGAACAATACGCCGTATATCGGTCTTGGAGCGGGCGCACACTCCTATGACGGAAAGCACAGATCTTGGAATATAGATGATTTGGACAAATACATCAACGGCATACGGCAGCATACACCTGTCCGCGAGGCGGAGGAACTCACGCCTACCGACTGCTACAACGAACGGATTATGTTGGGGCTGCGTACCGCCAACGGTATTGATTACCGCCTGTTGCACCACCCTGAGGCGGCTGATACATATATACGACAAGGTTTGTTGCAAGTCGTTACCCTTGGTAAACAAGAGCGGTTGGTTGCTACTCTGCCGGGTATACATATATTGAATCGGATTATAGAAGACCTTATAGAGTAAAAAAGGCGTTTGGTATGATTATTGCGCAAAGGAATGTGAAAGTACTATCCCATAAAACATTATAGTATGATAAAACGTTTATTATATATACTCTTTGTCTTGTTCTGCGCTATAACAACCTATGCCGCCCGCTATGAAGGACGTATCATAGATGAGAAAGGAGAAGGTATAGGCTATGCTACCGTTTACCCGGAAATAGACCCTATATTAGGTGCCGCAACCAACAATGACGGCTACTTCTCCTTCGAAACAGACTTGCCCGAGCAAAGTACAATAGTTATTTCATTTATCGGTTACGAGAAGCAGAGTGTACCATTATCCGTCTTTACGGCAAGAGCATCAGAGACCGCACCACTATATACGGCTGCGCCTGCCTACCGCGAGGATATAGCCACCATTGTGCTCCGCGAGCAACCGATTGCCTTGGAGGAAATGGTAGTGGCAGCCAAGCCTACCAAACAGCGTAATAAACGCAAGCAAATGGCAAGCTTGTTGCATGCGGTATACGTGCAAATGGAGAAAGACTTTCCGACAGACCCTGCACGCTACCGTGTGGTAAGTGACGTGCGTATGAACTCAGAAGGAGAAACATGGGGTATGGAGCAGATGATAGCTTCTGCCATTGTCTTGCCTGAGCAGAAAAAAGACAATAGAGACTCCGTGCAGTTCTCGGGAGAATACTGCAAGCGCTTCTTCGATACAAAGATACGTTCCCTCGCAGATACTATCTTGGCGGGAGACGGATTGGAAAATATCCACAAAGATATGCGGAAAGCAGCCTTAGCTGTTGATTCGGGCGTACTGGTACACGAAAGTCTGTTCACTTTGGGCAATACGCGCTACGAGTTTGAAAAGTGGTCGGGCGACATTCGCAAATGGAGCGTAAGCAACGAAAGCGAAGGAGAAACCGTACTTACGCATGTGGAGAAACACAATTATATGGGCATAGTGAAATACTCCATTACCCGCAATTATATATTAGACTCGGAAACATATTCCGTAAAGCGTCTGTCGGAGTATGGTGAAGGAATGATTAACATACCGTTTGGTATGAAGTTGGACAAAGACCAGCTCCAATTGCTCAACCTCTTCAATATGGACGAGCAAAGAATTGAGAAGTTTCGTTTGCGCAAGATGAATGCACAAGTCCATTTCAATACTATCTATCAGCGACGCAACGGACACTTGTATATACTGGAGAAGAACCTTCGCGCTGACGCAGCTATAATAGGCACGAAGCAAATGGAAATCCCTGTTAAGGTAAGCGCAACGCAACGGGTTACCAACCTGCAGACTACGGATGTACAACCTATGACGCGCAAGCAAATGAATCGGCGAGTAAAGCGACAAATTGTAGAAATCTACTAAAAAATTTGCGTATTCCGCAAAAAAAGCGTACCTTTGCATCCGAATTGACAAACACTATGCGGCATTAGCACATCGGTAGTGCATGAGCTTCCCAAGCTTAGGAGGAGGGTTCGACTCCCTTATGCCGCTCTACGATAGCCCGCAAGGGCTATCGTTGGATAAAGAGCGTTATGCTACCTTGACGTATTGAAATAAGTATGCCGGTTCATCGCGTGGCGGAGGAAGAAAAGTGCTTCGCTTTAATCCCCCGCGACGAGGAAAGTCCGGACAGCATAGGGCACCACAGCGGTTAACGGCCGTCAGGCAGCAATGTTTGGTCACTGGTACAGAGACGAGTTCACAAGCATATGCTTGTGAGGTGAAACGACTACACTGTGGGCTGCAATTCCATGTAAACCGACGTTATGAGTATTGCCCGTACGAGTTGGAGGGTAGGAAGCGTAAGAAGCCCGTAGTAATACGAGGTTCAAGATTAATGATGAACATAGGCAATCGCCTATACAGAATCCGGCTTATAGGCATACTTATTCTCAGTACGGCAACGAAGACGCACCAGTATCGGTCAAGCACCTAAGCAGATATGGCATCTATCCGTAAGATAAGGGACTTTCTACGTTACGATATGTGGCGGCAAACCACTGCGGAGATTAGTAGCCGCAGTAAACGGCTTGCCTATCGGGTACTCCGAACCCTTGTGCTGGTAGTGCGCGGCTTTACATCTAAGAGTTTGAACGTCAAAGCAAAAGGGTTTACCTACTCGCTTATCTTTGCCATTATTCCTATTTTAGCCATGGTGCTCGCTGTCGCCAAAGGCTTTGGTGCGGCTGATATCATCCAGCAACAATTAGAAGCATCCTTCTTGGGTGAAACCAACTTGGTTCCTGCTATTATGGAAATAGTGGAGCGCTACTTGGTTACTGCCCAAGGGGGAGTCTTCATCGGAATCGGACTGATTGTTCTACTATGGGCGGTATATTCTTTCTTCCGGGGAGTGGAATCCTCGTTCAACGAGATATGGGATGTCAAGCAATCGCGCTCTATCCTACGCCAATTGACAACGTATATTGCCATCTTGTTCTTAGTACCCGTACTGGTTATCGTAACCTCGGGTCTGAGTATCTTTGTAGATTCTACACTATCCAGTTTCCATTACCTACCCTATGTAGACCAAATGAAAACAGGATTGGTTCGGCTTATTCAGTTTATGGTATGCTGGTCGCTCTTTACATGGATGTATATCGCTATACCGAACACAAAGGTAGGTTTCGTAAGCGCCCTGATACCCGGCGTATTGATAGGTACACTCTTCCAGCTGCTACAAATGTTGTCAGTCTATATCATCGGTATGCTTTCACGCACGAGTATAGTATATGGCGCATTTGCTACGCTTCCTATTTTGATGACTTGGCTACAATGGACCAGCCTGCTTATATTGATAGGTGCAGAGATGTCCTTTGCTATACAGAACAATGAGCTTTTTGAGTACGAACACGACTTGGAACGAATGTCAAGGCGGTACAAAGATTTTATTACACTATACATGCTGTCTATCGTCATTCATAGATTTGAACACGACCAAGAGCCCCTAACTGCACAAGAGCTATCAGAAGAGCAACGCATTCCCATCCGATTGGTTAACCAGTTGCTATCCAGATTGGTAGAAACACATCTGCTTAGGGAAATATACATAGAAGGTAAGGAAGCGCAAACCTACCAGCCGGCTTTAGATACACATACGATAACCGTCGGAATGGTTTTCGACAGGATAGACCGACAGGGCTCGGAAGAATTCTTACAGTCAACCTCTCCCGAGATGCAAGCTTTCTGGCAGCATTTCTTGCAACTTAAGCAAGAGCACAATACGTTAGACCAAATATACGTTAACGAAATCTGATTAGATTACAAAAACATAATTACCATGAAACACAATCTTTTCTTTTGTTTTTTATGCTTGCCATTAATAGTATTGGCTTCACCAAAGATTACACGCGTAGAACCTCTGTGCTGGTGGACGGATCTGAACCAACCGCTTACGTTGATGTTCTACGGAGAAGACCTGCAAGATGCCCAAGTGCAAATACAAGAAATAGCAGCAGGAAAAGTAATGCGCGGGCAATGTCTCGGCTTGGTTGCAAAGGGGCAGCACAACGCTGAAAGCAGGAATTATCTCTTCGTGGACATGGATGTACGTGAGGCAGGCACTTATCGCATAACCTTACGCAAAGGAAATCGGCATGCTACATACAACTATACTATACGGGAGCGTCGCGAAGGAAGCAGGGAACGCCAATCATTCACGACCGCTGACGTTGTGTACCTCATTATGTCTGACAGGTTTGTAGATGGCGACCCTACCAATAATTCAACCGACAATACACATGAAAATGCCGATAAACAAAACGTACATGGTCGCTTCGGCGGAGATATAGCAGGGATCATAAGCCAATTCGACCACATCAAGCAATTAGGCGCGACTGCTATATGGCCCACTCCGCTGCTCTTGGACGACGAAGCCGCATGGTCTTATCATGGTTACGCCTGCTCCGACTATTACCATATAGATCCACGCTACGGAAGTAATGAATTGTATTGCCAGATGGTTGACTCGGCTCACGCAATGGGACTCAAAGTATTAATGGATATGGTGCCAAACCATTGTGGGGGAGCGCATTGGTGGATGAAAGACCTACCCTACCATGATTGGATCAATCAGTTTGATCAATTTACCAATACCAATAACGTCTTCTCTGCTAACTATGATATTAATGCTTCGGAGTACGACCGTAAACTATCCAACCGCGGATGGTTCGACAAGCCTATGCCGGATATGAACATGGAAAACCAAGACTTGCTACGCTATTTCCAACAGTGGGCTATCTGGTGGATAGAGTATGCTGACTTGGACGGGCTGCGTGTAGATACCTATCCGTACATTGAGAAGGTCCCCGGCAGCAAGTGGCTACAAGCTATTCGCAAGGAATACCCAAACCTCAACATCGTTGGCGAATGCTGGACGCGTCCTGCTTCTGCGGTAGCCTATTGGCAATCAGGAACAAAGAACTATGACGGCTTTGATAGCCACTTGCCAACCGTAATGGATTTCCCCGTAGAAGAAGCCATACGGCAGGCATTGGAAACAGATGGCAGCGGATGGGGGGAAGGTTTGACCAAAGTATATGATGCAGTAGCACAAGACTACCTGTATGCAGACGTGAACAAGTTGCTGACTTTTCTTGGCAATCACGATATGGATAGGATAGCAGACGTCGTGAAAGACCAAGACCCGCGTCGTGTTAAATTAGCCTATGCCCTGCTTGCCACCATGCGAGGCATACCCCAAGTGTTTGCCGGAGACGAGTATGCTATGCAGTCATCGGACCGTTCGTTAGGTCATTCTACATTGCGTATGCCGCTCCCTATGCCTGAACAACTAACCGTAGCACAACGCGATATGTTTGATTTCCAAAGCAAACTTTTCCAATGGCGCAAAACGGAACCGATACTCCATATAGGACGCACTATGCACTTCCTCAGCCGCGATAACACATACGCCTACTTCCGCTATACTGACGACGGAGCTGTATTCGTATTTGCCAACGCAAGCGAAGAAAGTCGCACCATCCCTACTGCACATTATACCGAAATACTAACACGCTATGATACTACGGGAATCAATGTACTAACAGGAGAGAAAGTTGACTTGAGCCGAACCGATTTGAAGGTGGCTCCCGTCAGTTGCATGGTTGTACGTATTTCTGCGCAATAACCAATCCGATGACCTACGAAGAGTATATAACCCAAGAGCAACAAACCTTGGAAGAAGAACAACAGGAAGACACTTGTTTTTTGACGTATCAGCCCGAGGGGCAGTTTGTACGGGGACACTAAACGTCCCCGTACTGCTTTGTATCAGGAAACAGAATTCAATAATACCGAATTTTTGAAACAGCGATAGTAAGCCGTTATCTTATGCGCTATCAGATTGTGCCCTTCCTGAGACGGATGAATTCCGTCTGCGCAAATATACCTTGTATAGTCCCTATTGTCCAAGAAAGGTGTAGTAATATCCACCATAGGTACACGCATTTCCTGCGCTAAACGAAAGATTTCCAGATTATACATATCATGATAATTACGGATACGCTCCAGTTGCCCGCCCAACCATGCCAAAATATGCTCGCGCTCGATAGCAGACATAGTACGAGTAGTAAATTCAAAGAACTTCGTACCATCCATCAAAGGCAGACTTAACATTACAGGTACACTTCCCAGTTCACGAATACGTTGTATCATCTGTGTATATGTACTACGAAACTGCACCAAACCCGTTTTCGGGATATGCCTTTTCTCCGGCGTCTCTGCAATATCGGTCCAAAAAAAGTCCGAGTCGTTTCCACCATACTCCAATACCGTAATATCCGACTGTGCAACCGCCTCTTTACGTTGCTCCAATATCTGTAGTCCACGCGTAACCGTAGATCCCATTCTGCTAAAATTTTGTATATCCAGTTGCAACTCATTGGCGCATTGGTCCACAAAGCCGGTATCCAATATGGAATAGTGATTTTCCTTTAATACAATACCACGAGAAATAGAATCTCCCAAAACAACTATTGATTTCATACCTAAATAATTTATGTTTCTGAGTGCAAAAATACAGCTAAACATACCACTCGGCAAATAATAGTGATAATGTGGCATAATTTTTGACGAAAGAAGGTGAATAGATGACTAAAATAGAAATATAGGGACGAAAACGGCCAATTAACCTATTTGTCACACTATGTTTATTGACGAAAAAGCACTATAAAAACAGTATGAAGCAGATTCCTAATACAATGTTATCCATTACCTCCTTGTTGATGCACGTATTGGCTATTCCCGTCTTTTTTCTATGTTTTACATTGATATATTGTCCTGAATGGATAGTAAACTATCTGAAGACGGGGCAAAACCAGATAGTGGTTTTCAATACGCTGATGCTTATGTGTATCATGCTGGGCGTACTCTGTGCCTCACGCATACCTATGGTAGCGTGTCGCCGACATCTGCACCTGAATTGGTCAGACTATATCCTATGGAGCTTGGCGGAAATAGCAGTCACAGCGTTATTCATGGGGCTATATATTACATTGATGAGCAAAGGTACACGCAGCTATTTCCCTACGGTAGGACATAGTTTGGCGATATTGACAGCTATCATTACCTACCCCTATATCATCATCAACCTATTGATGTATGCCATACGCCCGACATCAAATGTGCCTGTAGCAGACGCTGACCTTATCCGTTTCTACGATGGCGCGAAGCGGCTAAAACTAATCATTACCGCTGACGCCATCCTATATATACGTGCCGAGGAGAACTATGTACGTATTCACTATATGGACGGCGAGCGTGTAAAAGAATATGCCCTGCGCGCCTCGATGCGTTCGATAGAAGAAATGATGCACAAGCACGGTATTGCACGTTGCCATCGCTCCTTCTTCGTCAATCCCAAACACATCAAAGTGCTTCGTAAGGATAAGGAAGGCGCGATATTAGCCGAACTTGATACTCCGAATATCAAGCCTGTCATCGTCTCTCCAACATACTATGACAGTCTCAACAAGCAACTATAAGGAAGATCACGCCGAGTGCACTCGACGGAAGAGAATAGAATACAGCGTGCGAAAGAAATACTGTATGTCTGTCAGCAGCGGGTGTTTGAAATAGGCGTCCAAGTATTTTTCTTCCGAAGCGAAAAGCTCATCAAAGGTCTGTGGATGGTCTATATAGAACGGTGGAATCAGTCCCGGCTTGCAACGTGTACGCTTATCCTGAAGTTCAACAGGATACGTATCAAACATCGTCTTGGACAGCGGACGTACCCCTACCAGTTTTACATCGCCGCGCAACCAGTTGATGAGCATTGGCAGCTCGTCTAACCAATACTTGCGCATGATCCGCCCCCAGGTAGTAATCCGCCAATCATTGTCGCTCTTGTCTGCAATATTCATACCTCCACGCTGGTCGAACACATACTGCTGGATGTATTCCGCATAAGGGTGCATAGTGCGAAACTTATAGATGTATATATATTCCTTCCCCTTGCCTACACGACGCAACTTGATTAGTGGTCCATAGACTTTGATTTGCTCCTGCGGATATGGCTGAGAGTGACGGTGAGCAAAAATGTACTCTACATTTCCCATAGAGACCGTCTCATCCACCCTAAAGCCACAATAATACAGCCGTCCAATTACCTCCGTCTTGCTAAGCATACGCTTACGCCCTTTGGTAACATCATAGTATAGCCTGGATGTGAACAGCAAACGGGGAATAACACGTTTCCAAAAGAAATAGAAGAAGTACACCAACCTACTCCACCATTTAGGGTAGCGTGCATATATCTTCTGTTTAATGTATTCTTGCGGACGGTAGCAACATACGTAGCGTCCGTTATCGGGCAGCTTTAGGTTGACGATGCAAAAGCGTCGGTTAATCCCTTTGGCGTCGTTGAGCAAGAGCAGGTCAACCAATGTTGCGTATTCATAATCCGGTATCTGCAAGAATGCAAAACGGTTATGGTCGGCAACTACCTTGGTCTGCGTACTATCCAGTTGCGCTTTCTCACGCAACATGTCGTAGTCCTCTACCGTTGTAATAGAGCATATCGACCGTTTTATAGCCTGTATGGACTCTTCCGACCGTTGTGCTGCGAGGTGGCGGGCAGCCTGCGCATTATCGCGTTGCTCAATAACCATTGAAGGCACTGTCATATTGGTAGCATACTTCCAATAATGCTCGACGAAAATCACCACCATATCAATGACAGCCACTATCCCTACCATCCACATAGCAACGGTAGATGACAGTTGGTAGGGCAAAGCGGGAAGTACAAAGTACGCCAACAAGAGCAAAACGACCGTCGTCAGCGCCAATGATACAAGTGACTGCCAAAGCCACGTCTCTCTATAGGGACGGTAGAGGCGCAGCAAACACCCGACTCCTATCCACAACAACATCATTACACCAAACAAAGCGAGATACATCCATATCTCTGCCTTGGAGGCTGCCAACCGCCACAAGATACATATTACAGCCGATATGCACCATATAAGTATGTCAACTGAAATTCTCTTTCTCATATATCAGACACCTCTTTATACCATTCTTGATTGTTTGCTTCAGCCTTTCCGCATGCCACTCCCTCATATTATCCGTCCACCGCTGAGGGTGCGTAGTCATCATAACATGGGAGGGAAAAGCACCTGTATGAATAGCCGAAAGGATATCCGCCGTCGTATGGTAGCGTAAGCCTTGTGCCGTCCAGATATCCTGATAGTGAGGAATCTTATCCCGCACGGATACCCGATAGCCGTCCCAGCAACGCCCGGTGTCAGTGAGATAGAAAACGTCCGCGAAATCCACGTCCAAATACGGTTCACCGATGATTCCAAGTGCGTGATAATCATAGTTCTTCCACAGATCCCGCCCGTCCCACTGCTGTGTCGGTGCACCATGCATACAGATAGTAGAAACCGGATAGAAAGTACGGAAATAGTCCAACGCGGACAGGAAATGACTATACGCTTTCTCCATATCTCCATGCGCGAGGCTAAGATCCTCATAATGATAGCCTATCTCGTGTCCCAGCGAAGCTATGGTTTGTATAATCTCCGGTCGGTTGCTCTCCTCCATTGTACGGAAATAGTATGACGCACGAATCCCCAATACATGCTCAATCTGCGCCGTTAGCAAGCTATGTCCCGGACTTTTGTCCACGTCATGGCGCAATATGACATACCGTCCGGGCAATATGCCCGCCGTGCAGTACTCCTCAAAGGTCACAAACCCGTACCCCGCTTGCAGTAGCGCAGTCAACAAAGCATTATATGTAGTCAGCGTAAAATCGCGCATATCAATCGTAAAGGGTAACCCATTCCCAATGATTCCCAACCATATCCAAATAGCGTATAAACGCCTCCTTCGTTATCACTACCGTACCACGGCAATCGTTAGGATGGAAACTAAACGCAGGCGCATTCTCTATATTCTTATCCAAAAACAATATCACGTGGTGTTGTTCGTCATTGATTAAGCCAAAGGGGCTGACGCTTCCCGGCTCCAAGCCCAAATAGCGCATCATCCGTTCGGGACTGGCAAAGGAAAGTTTGCCCGGCGCAGCCTTCCCCGCCGCTTGCAAAGCCAGCTTCAGACGCAATTCCAAATCATGGATAGCCAAATCGTGGCGGCAGTCAAGACAAATCAGATAATGCTGCGTACCCTTGTGATTACGCATGAATATATTCTTGCAGTGCACGCTACCGTCATCGCGCCACCAGCGTTGCGCCTCTTCTATGGTCTTCCCTTCGGGGTGCGTGTAGCAAGTATAAGGTATGCCGTGCTCCTGCAAGTACGTCTCCACGCGCTGTCGTCGTTCGCTAATTGCCTCCATTCTGCTTGCCTACTCTTTCGGTATTCTTATCCCCGCTATCCACGTTACCCACATTTTACCTACCAATAAACAGCGCAAAGGTACACAATAATTTTTGCATATACAAATAATCTGTTTGCTATTTGTTTATTTTCTGCGGTGGATAAGCTGTGGATACGTCCCACAAACGGCAGGCAAAAGGCCGGTTAGCGGTTGCTTCGAACATCTGTACGCATTTATGCACAGAGGCTTCCAGCGTATAGTCCAGTCCTTTCTTGGCATACTCGGCTTCCATACCGTGGTGGTAGGGTTCGTGGCGCAGGATGGTCATGGCGCGGTAGATTTGCTCTACGAAGAAGAGACGCACCATCTGGTGGGAGAATGTCATTTGGATAAGGGATATCTTGCCGTTGGCACACTCGTACACAGCGGGCGAAAAGCCGTAAGGACCACCGACCGCAAAGGCGGCATCGCGCCTCGCAAGCGTCTTGCGTTGCAAGAAATCGGAGAAGTCCATGGAGCGGTACTCGCGCCCGTGCTCATCGAGAAGGATAAAGTCTGCCGATGGCGATACCGCCTTCAGTATCATTTCTCCATCCCTTTCTGCTGCTCCTCGGTAAGCGACTTGGCATGCTTCAACTCTGGCAACACTTCCACGGAAAAAGAGACATAATGCTTCAAGCGCTCTTGATAGTCCTTGATAAGCGCCTCCAAGCGCACATCCGTTGTTCAGCCCACTACAACCAAACTTATCTTCATGTCTTTGAAACACAGTGTCCACGTATGCTTTTACGATAGCAAAAATCGTGCAAAAACGCCGGAGATTGCATAATTCCTACCTCTAACCATATAAAACGGCAAATAAAGACGTCTACACCGATAATCGGGAAATGACAAAATGTTAGCAAAACGGTAGAAAAAGTGACAAATTGCTCATTTGCAAGGGTAGCGCATGGGTAGCGGAAGCAAGCGCATAGCAAAATGACAGTAAAAGGGACATTTCGCTGACAATTTGGAATACACTCATGGCTGCCCGTTTATTTTTCGAGCGGCAAACAAACACTAAAAACAAGAAAGAAAACCCAAGTTCCCCTTTTGCTATAAACAAATATGACAAGATTTTTTTTCTGCGGAAAGTGAGGGATTCGAACCCCCGGTACGACGTAATGCGTACACCGCATTTCGAGTGCGGCTCTTTCGACCACTCAGACAACTTTCC
>JBJECK010000016.1:0-63334 GCA_051870995.1 Paludibacteraceae bacterium
CGGAGAGGATTGCAAGCGCGGTGGCGTTCTGTTACGTAGGGATTTGCAAGCAAGCCCCGCCGTAGCCTACGCGTATCCTCACTATATCTACAGCGTATCTATAGCATATCCATAGTGTATCCTCAGCTTATCCACCGCACACCTTGGTGCAGTCTCTATGTGCTCACAACCTATTCGCAGCTGAATCACCCACCAATCACCTACTAATCACCTACTCTTATTCAATATTTTGTTGCTTGTCAGCGGATTATGAGATTTTTGCTCATTTTTGGCAATATTTGTTTACTTCAACCGCCCCTGTCATGCTTTCATGGTCAATTAGCGGTCATTAACGGAGGCTAAGGAATATTCCGAGTTCTGACGGAAACCGGCTACAAATTACAAATTACACATTACAAATTGTTTTTGCTTGCGTATGTCAAAACTTCTTCGTACCTTTGCGGCATAAAAGCTGAAGGTATGACTATATTGAGTGTGAACATCAACAAGGTGGCTACGCTGCGCAACGCACGTGGAGGCAACCTGCCCGATGTGGAGCAGTTTGCCGTAGATTGTGAGCGGCTGGGGGCACAGGGCATTACGGTGCACCCGCGTCCCGACGAACGGCACATACGCCGCGAGGATGTTTATCGGTTGAAATCGCTTGTCAAGACGGAATTCAACATAGAGGGCAATCCGACGGAAGAGTTCCTTGCCCTCGTAACGGATGTGCGCCCTACGCAGGCAACGTTGGTGCCCGATGCACCTGCTCAGTTGACCAGCAACCACGGTTGGGATACGGTTGAGCATCAAGCTTTTCTGCAAACGGTGGTTGAGCGACTGCATGCCGTGGGCGTCCGTGTGAGCATCTTTGTGGATACCGACCCGCAGATGGTGGAATACGCCCAACGGACGGGAGCCGACCGCGTGGAGCTCTACACCGGTCCGTACGCCGAACTATACGACCAAGAGCCCGGGAAAGCGCTGGAGATGTGCCGCCCCGCGGCGGAGAAAGCGCGCGAATTGGGGCTGGGGCTGAACGCGGGGCACGACCTGAACTGCCGTAACCTGCGCGCGTTCGTGAAGGCTTTTCCGTGGACGGCGGAGGTGAGCATCGGGCACGCTATCATATCCGACGCGCTCTACCTCGGGATAGGAGAGACCATACGGCAGTATCGCGAACTGCTGAAACAATAGATACGAACAACTAAATAATCAGATAAACAATGCTATTGCAAGTACAACCCGACACAGCAACCGCACTGATAGAGACGGCGGCTGAACCCGTACAAGAATCAATCAACCTTTGGACTATGGCGCAATACGGCGGCTGGATAATGATTATCCTCGCGCTGTTGTTGGCATGGGCTATTTATATCTTTATCGAGCGCATGGTGGTGCTGAAGGCAGCGACCAAAGAGGATAAGAGCTTCATGGACCGCATCCGTGACTATATTCACGAGGGCAAGATAGACTCCGCACTCAACCTCTGCAAGCAGACGAATACGCCCTCCGCACGTATGGTGGAGAAAGGTATTACGCGTATCGGACGCACCATGCAGGACGTGCAGGTGGCGGTAGAGAACGTAGGTAACCTGGAGGTAGGAAAGCTGGAGAAAGGGTTAGTTATTATGGCTACTATCGCTGGCGGCGCACCGATGCTGGGTTTCCTCGGAACGGTGCTCGGTATGGTGCAGACCTTCTACAACATGGCGCAGAGCGCAGGGGGCGTCATCGAGATGTCGGCGCTCAGCACGGGTATGTATCAGGCAATGGTGACTACTATCGGCGGCCTGATAGTAGGTATTCTGGCGATGTTCGCCTACAATATGCTGGTGGCGCGTATCGACCGCGTAGTGCGTCTGCTGGAAGGACGGACGATGGAGTTTATGGACCTGCTGAACGAGCCGGCATAACCCGATAAAAATAGTCAATAGTCAAATAGTCAAATAGCCTATGGCTCTGAAAAGACGAAATAAGGTAGAGGCGACGTTTGCAATGTCCTCTATGACCGACCTCATATTCCTGCTGCTGCTCTTCTTCGTGATGGCAAGCACGATGTCCTCGCCCAACGACATCAAGATAAATCTGCCGCAGGCGCGTGCGAAAACAACAACACGGCAAGTGGTTGCCAAAGTGAGCATAGACAACCTCGGGAACTATTTTGTGGCGACCGGCAAGGCCAAGCCGCAAGCTATCAATCCCGACGACTTGGAAGCGTATCTGAGCAACCTGCAGCGGCAAGACTCAACGATGTATATCGCTCTTCACGCCGATGAAGACATCTCCTACAAGGAGGTGGTGCGCGTGCTGGATATTGCTAACGAATACAAGATGCGGCTCGTGGTCGCAACCAAACGATAATCAGAAGATAGTCTGTGCAACAGCATAAATCACATATCATAGCGGCTTGCGGTACGCTCTTGCTGATGTTGCTGCTTTTCCTCTTGTTGTGGTTCGTCTATATAGGCGCGCCCGTTGTGGAGGAAGACGAGGGCATAGAGGTGGCTTTCGGCGAAGTGCCGGAGGCAGGCGGCTACGAGGCTGTACCCTCGGAGGCAGTACCTCTGCCCGCGGAAACGGCTTCCGCTCCGGCATCTACAGCCCCCTCGGATAACGACCTGCTGACGCAGGAGGACGAGGAGTCGCTGGCGTTGCGCAAGCAACGTGAGGATGCGGAGAAAGCGAAACGGCAGGCGGAAGAAGAGCGCTTGCGCCGTGCCAAAGAAGAAGCAGACCGCGTGGAAGCGGAGCGCATAGCGCGTGAGAAAGCCCTCGCGGAGCAACGTGCGAAAGAGCAAGAGGCTATTGCCAAAGCGAACGCGCTTGGCTCTCTGTTCGGCAACAACGCATCGGGTGCGCAAGGGAGCGGCGACAGCAAGGGGGAAGGACAGAAAGGCAACCCCGTGGCAGGACACGGCTCGGTGGGCGGAACGGCATGGTCGCTCGCGGGGCGCACCAACAAACAGCTGCCCAAGCCGGCTAATACCTTTACGCAAGAAGGTAAGGTAGTGGTGTCTATTCGTGTGGACGCGGCGGGAAACGTAACCGATGCACGCATGACGGGCGGTACAATCAGCGACCAGGCAACCATACAACTCGCCGTAGAAGCAGCACGCAGAGCCAAGTTCTCCGAAAGCGACCAACAAGTGCAGATGGGGACAATAACCTATACATTCAAATTCAACTAATGACAAATTATCATGAACTATTTGTTTCTTGACAATGGTTTCGAGGAAATCGAGGCTATTACGACGGTAGATCTGTTACGTCGTGCGAACATTGGATTGACGACCGTATCGGTAACGGGTAAGTTGGCGGTGCTGGGTGCGCACAATATCGCAGTAGAGGCAGACGGGCTGATAGAGGACATCGACTTTTCGGATGCCGAGATGTTGATTTTGCCGGGTGGAGCAAGCCGGTTGGGAGATTGCCATATGCTGTGCGACCTTTTGGTGCAACATAATGCGGAGGAGAAACCGATTGCGGCTATCTGTGCCGCGCCGTCTGTATTGGGCAAACTTGGTATTCTTGAGGGTAAGCAGGCAACCTGCTATCCGGGTTTTGAGCAGTACTTGGGCGAGAGCTATATAGGCGGTCTGGTAGTTGAATCGAAGAACATTATCACGGCTAAAGGGCCCGGACTGAGCAGCGATTTCGCTTTCTGCCTGATTGAGAAATTGGCAGGGTCGGATGTGGCGGACGAGGTGTACGACGCCGCGCAGTATTAAGGACGCTATTTCCTATCTTTATTGATACGTACAGAGCATTTATAAAGCGTTTATAAACGCTTTATAAATGCTTTTTGAATCTGTTTTTATTAATCTTTCCGTATAAGGATGGCGATGCCGTTTGTGTAGTGCGGCATGCGGATAGAACCATTACTGACTGTAGCCGTTTGTCGGGAGTAGCAGTCGGTCAGTTCGGTGCCGTCTTCGAAGAAAGGCGCGACGGGTATTGCTCGGTCGGATATGGCGGCAACGCTGATGATGACCGTATCGTTGTCCAATAGGCGTGCGCAGGTGTGCGGGTCGAGCGTAGTCTGCCGCCCTAAGCCTATCGCAGGATGTGTTTTGCGTATCTGCCCGAGCAACTGATAATGCGCCAGCAAGGTGCTATCCGCATTATTCCAGTTCATATCCGAACGGAAAGCTTGGTCGCTATCTACGTTGTATTGCGCATCGCTTAGTCCGCGTGCGGTCTCGTCGCCGTAGAAGAGTTGGATTGCACCGGGGGCAAGCAGAAGACTACTGGCACAATCGATGCGGTGTAGTGTATCCAGTTCGCGGTGGTAGGAGTTGTTGAGATACGAGAATGGTCCCCAATCGCTGTGGGCGTGCAGACTATCGGCATAGGCTTGCCATAGATAGACTATTTGGTCCATATCGCCGTGCTTCGGGAAGTAGAAATTGACCATACTCTTAAAACCTGCATGGGCGTAGTCGGACTGATAGCTTATGTCGGCGAAATCCTGATCTCCGGTCAGGTAGATAGGATCTGTCCACTGGGCGGCAGGATCATCGGGGTGCGCCTTGCGCCAGCGGTCAAGGGCATTGTTGCAAGCTTCTGTCAGTTGCATCCAACGGTAGGTATGTACATAATCCACGATGTCGCAGCGGAAGCCGTCGATACCGAACTCTTCCACCCATGCGGCAATCCAAGCAATGACATACTCGGTAGGACTCCATTCATGGTCTTTGCGCAGTGGCATAGCGCAGGGATTGACATACGCGTCGTTGCCGTGCTTCTCGCTTGCCCACTTGCGCTTCAGAAAGGAAGGAATACGCACGTAGTCTGTCCTCTCGGTCTTGTAGTCGGGTAGTCCGTAGAGTGTGGTGGTCAGCGGGTCGGAAGAGTCCCATTCTTCGTCGGGCATACGCAGCCATTCTCTGGTCCACCATTTGTCCCATGTCTGCATATTGCTTGCCCAAACGCTGTATTTCCATTGCGGGTTGTGCGCAACCGCCTCTTCCTCGCTATGTATATCTGTAGGTGCAAACCCGTACTGATAGGCATCCAACAGAGTGGGGTAGGCGGGGTTGTTCAGGTTCGCCCCGAGCATCACGCGTATGCCTTGCGAATGCAGGCAATCGACGAGGCGGTGCAGTTCATCTATAGTGCCGTAGTTCTTGTCCATCTGAGTATAGTCGAGCGGGTAATAACCGTGATAACCGTAGTGCGGGAAGTCGTTGATGTCGCCGCTGCCGGACATCCAACCGTGTGCTTGCTCATATACGTCGGTCATCCATACGACGTCCACTCCTAAATTGCGAAAATATCCTTCTTGGGCTTTTTGCAACAAACCCGCTATGTCTCCACCGTGGAAGGTGGCGGCATTCAGTTGTTCCGTGCCGTAGTCGTTTCGACGTCCGTACTGCACGTCGTTGGATGGTTCTCCGTTGTAGAAACGGTCGGTGATAACGAAATAGACGTTGGCGCGCCGCCAGTCAAAGTCGGTTGTCTCGGATGCCCGCATCGGGAGCACACATAGACAGATACAAACGATAAAGAGATAGTTATAGATAGTCTTTTTCATGGTATTATTCGTTTTGTCGGGTTAATGTGTTTGTCAGAAGTGGTACACTACGCCTATCATTAGCAGCCGCTGGTAGAGGTCGTAGGTGCGGGTGACGCTCTCTGTCTGTTGCAGGAGTGAGACAGGCATGCCGCCCGAGGTGATATATTGCTCCTTGGTAGCGGTAGAACGGTCAACGGTCTGCACGTCGAACAGGTCGCTCAGTTCGGCATGTATATTCCATCGTCCTATATCTTTGCTCAGTCTGAGCCGGACGTATAAACAATCGCCAAGCATGCTCGAGGCGGTTTCTATCCTGCTGTTGTACATCATTTTGCCGGATAAGGTCCATCTATGTCGGAACGCGAAGACGGGCGAAAGGGAAAGGTTGTAATACCAGTAGTGGTTTTCTTGGCTATTGGCTTCTTGCAAGTTGGCATACAGGTTGCCGGAGAAAGACAAAGAGAACATCCTGTAGCGCAAGAAAAGCGAGGCGGTGGCATTGAGTACGTTGCCCACGGAGGCATTGGTGTAGGTCTTGTATAGCACCGCTCCGTATGGCGTTGTGTAGGTCCGCCGTTGTTTGCGTATCATACCGTCTGCACGGATATATTCGATGCCTATATTGGTGATGATACGTCCGTCAGCGGGATTGGCAAAGGTGTGGTTATATACATAATTGATACCTATGTTGTGGAAGTATGCAGAGTGTAGTGAATCGTTACCTATCAGCAATTCCCGCGAAGCCGGCAGGTAGTATGGGAAAGGAAAGATTTGCTCATCGGTAGGACGTGCAATGTTGCGCGCTATGGCAAGTCGTAAACTATGCTCGTGAGTAATCTTCCATACGGCATTAATATTGGCTGTGATGTCATGCTCGTGATTGAGCCAGTCGTTTTGTGCCGGCTTGTGTATGCGCCGCCGTAGCATCTGATAGCGTGCACCTGCTTGCAGCTGAATCCTGCCTATGCGATAATCCCATTGCAGGACAGGCGATACATATAGTTGCTGAGAGCGCAATGGCAATTCCTGCTCATAGTCCACTATCCGAGCGCGCATACCGTCTTGGTACAAAGTGGAGCGAGCATCCGTATAAGAGGTATTGACCTCAAAGGTGAGCCACATCTCCGAGTCGTACAATCCCAGTTGCACAGGGCAGATAGGATGCTTGGTAGAGATGTTGAACTGTATCTCGTGCGGTGCTTGGCTTGTGCGCGTATGCTCTTGCCATGGGAGCATCGTAGAGTCGGTAAGCGTAGGGAACTGTTTTGCGCTCGAATCGTGTTGACGACGGTAGGTATAGAGCAGACTGCTCTCAAACTTCCCGCCTGTCAGGTAATCGTGCTTGTATTTTATCTGTGATAAGAAGTTGAACCTGTGTGCCTTGTTCTGCTGCGTGATAGGGGTACGGGTTTCGCGGATAAGGTCCGTGTATCCGTCAATCGGCTGATTGGTAGTTGCCTGCGTATGGTTGTCCGTTGTTTGCCAACTCATGCTTTCCAATACGGCGAAAGTAAGGTGGTCTTGTGTGGTCGGATTGTATTCGAAATGCAGTTTAGCTGTTTCTTGTATGTCGTGCGCGCGCGTGGTGTCCTGCAGCAGGGTTGTCGTATCACGACCGTTTGTAGCATCTATGTCGCGCGTGCGTATCTCTCGCATTTCGTAGGTTACAGGGCGGTAGTACTCCAATACAGCACCGGCGCGCATCTGCCACTTTTCCTGACCGTAGTTGACAAATACGGCAGGCGATACGTTTACGCTATTGCGCAAGTTGCTGTATATGTCAGCAGTAGCGCTACCGCTTAAACCTTTGGTTACGGGCTTGAGATGGACGTTGATAATACCTCCTTGCCCTGCTTTTTGTGCGCTGGCGGCAGGCGATGTGGTAATCTCTATACTCTCTATCTCGGAGAGGCGCAGCGTACTGAGTAGCACGTCCTGACCGAGACCGAAATCTTGGTCATCGACCTGCAGGGCAAAGTTCGACAGTAGGTCGTCGCTCCCGCGGTTGAGCAGTTCGGGAATGAACTCTAATACTTCACGCAGAGTATTGCTTTCCGGCATACCGAGAGCTCGCGGATAGACGACTTTTTTGTCCACCTTTATGTCCACGCCTTGAAGTGTATCCGCTTCGGTTGCAGAGACTGTAGCGGTTATTGTGTCTGCTGCTTGAAGTATCCTTAGGCTGTCTTCACGGGTGGCTTGCGCTACGTCGATATGCGCTTGTAAAGGTTGGCTCTCATGCTCTTTGAGCCTGAGTTCCGACTTCGGTCGCACAGGCGTAATAGCCTGAACTACGCTCCCCGCAAAAGGGAGTTGCCAAAGCAATAACAAGGGCAACATAGTACGGTATGAAAGCTTTGCCGGCATAAGTTATTTAGACGAGATACGTACTTCAAAAAGACGCGCAAAATTACAAATTATTGTGGACTTCTGCAAATACTACTTTGTTTTTCTGCATGCGATGCCTCTCTAAAACGGCAACCCGGAAAGTGGTGTGATCCACTTGCCGGATTGCTGATTGCTTGGTGCGTAAGCCCCGATGTTATTTCATTATCTTGAACGAGCCGTGGCTTGTCTGTATGAGGTAGATACCACGCGGCAACTCCATCTGATAAACATCTTCGTTGGTCGTCAGCAGCATTCGCCCTTGTATGTCGTAGATATTTACCCACTCTCCGCTTTGGTAAACCTCGTCTATGCCCTCAGCTACAGCTGCCGTTACTACAACGTTGTAGTGGCGCACATTGATAAAGTCGCTTACGGTGAATACTATCGGCTTGAGTCGGCTGCTGCTGAAATCGACCGCTCCCGTCTCGTCTGCCTGTTTGCAGTTGATATGTGTGGTCGGGTCGCTGAGGCTTATCGAAGGTACGAGGGCTGTCAGGTCGCTTCCTATCGGCAGTTCGATAAAGATGCTGTCTTCCGCTTGGAAGATAGTTGCCGACTTGCCATCTACTACAAATGATGTTATCTCCAGCTTCGGCAAAGCGATGCTTTGTGCACTATTGGTCAGGTAGTCAACGCAGGCGTCCAGCAATGCTTTTCCGTCGCGAGTCAGGAATTGGCTGCTGCTGATAGCGAGCGGGAAGCAGATGTACTTTGTGCCGCCGTGCATCGCAGCAGGTACTTCGTGGAGGAAGGTCTCTGCCTTGCCGTCGGTGTCGTAGTCTTCGCCGCGGGTGAAAGCAGTAGCGATACACATCGTACCCTGATAATCTACGGCGGCGGGCATCAGTCCCTTGCCGTTGATGCTGTCGAGCACTGTGATTTTGTCGCCTTGCTTCTTACCCATTGCTTTGATGATAGGGTGGTTGGCTTGCACCACGGTGATAGTTTTGTTGACGATACTTCCGTTGTCGGGGTCTCCCCAATCCAAGCGGCTCTCCGAGTATGAGAACGACTTGAGGTTGAGCACAGGTATCTTCACTTCTTGTCCTTTTGCCAATGCCATTATCTCAGGGTTGTCGGCATCGACATCTTCGGAGATGATAACCCATTTGTAGCGTGCGTATTGCGCAGCTTCGCGTAGTCCGTCGGTCTTCGCCTTGCGCGGAATCAGGTTCTTGCCTTTGCTTAGCAGGTACTTATATACGCCGTCTTTCTCGTAGGCGAGTGTGTTTTTGTAGAGGTACAATATCGGGTTGTTGCCCGGGTCGAAAGTGGTAATCCTCAGTTCGCCTTTTATGGTGTTGCCGCCGACTACGCTGATAGTGAACGGATAGTTGCCGGGGGTAGTAGGCGTACCGCTGATAGTATAGATGTGCGTGTTGTCGTTGCCGGAGCCGCTGATGCCCGCCGGCGTGCTGTTGGTCCATGTCAGCGTAACGTCTGCACTGCTTTGTGCATAGTAGCGGAATAGTATCTCGTCGATAGCCTCGCCCGTGAATCCGTCTATTATGGTGTCGGTTTGTGCGGTAATACGCGAAGCGATGGTCAGTTTGCCTGCTACCGCATTAGTAACGGCATTGCTACTGTTGTAGGCAACAATCTTGTATTTGTAGGTGCCTACCGGAGCTATCGGGTTGCCGCTCAGCACTAGCGTGTCGCCTATGGTGCTGCTACCCTGCGTCTGCAGACTGATGCCGTTGACGATTGCTCCATCTTGCCATTCCAATACGGTTTTTCCCTTGCTGTTGTACTTGGTATAGTAGGTTACAGGCTTGATGCTCTGGGTAATATATACTAATTGTGTGGAATCGTTACCGGTTACCCATTTCGTGCGCGGCTCGTCTGACACACGCAACGAGAAACCATATAGTTCATTATTGCTGCCTCCGATACCTTTGACTTCTATCAAGTGCTCGCCTGTACTTATGTCGTAGCGGCGTATGCTGGCAGAAGTACTTAGATTGTCTTTGGGTTGTAGCGCGCCGTCTATATATACCTCAAAATGTTTGTTCTTGCTCACATCGGTATTATTGTCCTTTGCCAATATCGTAAATTGGTCGTAGCCGCTAATGTGGAGTTGTAGCGTATTGCCGTTGGTTAGTTTGTGAACGGCACCTGCGCCTGCTTTGAATTCATCTGTTTGTGTGAAAGTATAATTAGAGACGCTTGCCATAGATATCTTAAACCAACCGTCAATAGCTTCGCAGCCTGTTTTCGACTTGTTAGTAGCGATGCCGTCCGTTTTCTGAGCAGGTGCGGAGACGGTTACTGTCGCGTTGCTTTCATTATCCCTACTCGAGTAATACACCTCGTATTCTCGTCCGCCGAATATGCTTAGTTCGCCGTTGTAGCCGCCGGCTATGCTTTTTTCTTCATATATACCCGGCTCGTGGAGCGTGAGTGTAGTGGAGGGGATGGAAACGTTGAATGTGATAGTGTAGGTCTGCTTTGTGCCGTCTTCAGCAGTCACTTCCACCTTTGCTGAGCTGCTCAGCGAGGTCGCCTGCGTGATGCTGACTGTTGCTTTGCTGTCGTTAGCTGTAGCCGCCACTTGCGGTACGGGGTCGCCTGCCGTAGCATCTACACTATACGTATATTGTCCCGCTTTGAGGGTGATGGCTTTGCCGCCCACGGTCAGACTTTTGAGCGTGGCGTCCGACGATTGCGGTGGTGCAACCGTAATGGTAACTGTGTATGATACATCGACACCGGTTGCTGAAGTAACGGTGTAGGTAACGGGATTGGTGAAGTTCTGAGCGCCTGTGGGGGAGTAAGAGTCGATATTCTTTCCGCTGACGGTTGGAGTCAGAGCGGTAATATCAGTGCCGTTGGGTACGGTAGCCGTGATGGTCTTGTTGACGGGGTTGATGGTCGCATTGACGCCCGCAATGGTGAAATTGGTGATACTCGGGTCGGCACTCTCACGGGTGAACGTAACCGTGTAGGTCTTCTTGGTTGTACCGTCTTCTGCCGTTACTACAACCGTTGCCGTGCCGGGAATGCCTGTCGCCTGCGTTACGGAAGTGGATGCCTTCGTATCGTTGGCGGTAGCGGTAAGAGTCGGGATACCGCTATACGCTGCGGGCAATTCTATCGAGTAGGTCAATGTGCCGGCATTAAATCCGGGCACCATAGTACCGTCGTATTTCAGTTCGCTCAACGTTGCATCCGATGATGGAGCAGGAGCACCCTGCGGAACGGTCAGTAGGATACCTGTTCCTTTGAAATCATCATTTGTTCCGAATTTGAGGCAAGGCTTGTTTTGGAATGTAACGATATCGCTGCTGGTGAAGGATATGGTCTCGTAGGTTTTGGACATTACGATAGCACGACTATTGTCCTGCGATGCTCCCGCATTGCCGTAGATGTACAAACATCTGTCGCTTTTTGCACTTTTGCATTTCCATCCGATTTCCCCGGAAGTGGCATTGGTGGGCAACTCAACATAGGCAAAGTTTTTCTTCATTTTCCATTCGGAACTTGTCCATTCGTACGTATCGTTGGTTCCCGTGGTGTTTTTTGCGGCATCAGCCAATGGAAAGAAGATATCACTTGCATTTGCCAACATGCAAGTGACGCAACCTATTAGAATAACAAATAGATTTTTTTTGAAAATGCTTCTCATATATTTGTTGTGTATTAAATCGGGTTTATTTCACGCCGCAAAGATACGGCTTTTCCCGCATATATGCATATATATATTGTTTGTTTTTGTGGATTTTTTGTTACTAAAGGGTAAGAAAGGCAGTGCTGTTATACGCCTGCAAACCGATGTCCTGCGAAAAAAGAGTGCGCGGCGGAAAAATAGATTTGTGGGTTTCGTTTTTTTTTAATACCTTTGCGGCGGATTTTGCGGGTATCGGGCTTTTGTGGGAAATTTTGCGATGCCATTTCCTGCAATAACTCTTCGATATAGAGCGTTAATCTACGGATAATATATTGATATACAACGATGTAATAGTATATATAACGATTTAACGGATTGAAAAGAATATGAGAACCAAATTATTTATTTTCGTAACTTTGTGTGCATGGTGCGCAACAACCGTTGCTGCGCAAGAGGTGGACAAGTCAGTAGTGGAAACGCAGGCAAAGGCTGCCCAAGCGGCGGCGGCCGATCTGCAAAAAGTAGATACGGGTGAGAAAGCATGGAAGTTCACCGGTGCAGTGGGATTGAACGCTGCTGCTACGGGCTTGTGGAACTGGGCCGCCGGTGGCAACAACAACGTGAATGGGGTCGCGTACACCAAGTTGCGCTTGCTCTACCACGAGAACAGCATGGCATGGGAAACCAACCTTGACCTCGAATACGGTCTTTCTTGGATTGACCAGGATTTTGACAAACTGCAGAAGACCAGCGACAAAATCAATTTCTCTACTAAGTTCGGTTGGGAGTTCCACAAGACATGGTACCTCACCGTACTGGGCGGCTTCCAGAGCCAGTTCGCATATGGCCGCGACTATAACGGAACCGAGAAATTCGATCCGGTCATCTCTAAGTTCCTCGCTCCGTCTTACACCGATATATCTGTCGGTATCGACTGGAAACCGAATGATATCTTTTCTGTGTATCTGTCTCCTGTGGCGGGTCGTCTGACGACTGCTTATGTGAGCAAGAAACTGAACGATAAGTCGCTTGGAATGACGGAGTTGGATGCTGACGGAAATCCGCAACCTATCTATGCGGATGGTTTGGATTACGCCCTCAAGGAGAAATACGCCGTATGGCACTACGTTACCGACGCGGACGGACTGGTGGAGAAGAAGTTCGATCGCAATCTGCGTGCCGAGTTGGGTCTCTCTCTCAAGGGAAGTATCAACTACACATACAAGGACCTGAAAATTATCACCTCGTTGGTGCTCTACACACCCTATGCGTGGGATAAGACCAAAGTGTATAAGAACGCAGACGGGGACTTGTTCGCCGATCTCGGTAACGCTGCGCAGGACTTCAGTAGCATGGAGTACGTAGGTTATCGCGACAACAACCGCCGCTTCGGCAACTTTGATGTTGACTGGGATGTGTCTATTTCGTACCAGTTCCTCAAGTGTTTGCAAGTGTCGCTGACTACTTCGCTCAAGTATTACAACGGTACGCTCATCGAGAAGTTTGACAAAGATGGCACTTCGCTTGGTTCTGCTGAGCGCGTACAGTTCAAGTCAGTTCTCGGTTTGGGTATAGGCTACTCGTTCTAAACGCTCTTTCGGAGCACGCGCCATGGAAACCCTCGATACGTTTGAGCTGAGCTTGCAGGAGCTCTTGCGCCGCTACGCCGCACTCGCGGAGGAGAACAGGTTGTTGCGCGAAGCGAACGACAACCAGCGGGGGGAGATACTGCGCACGCACAGCGAGCTGCTGGCGTTGCAGACCGAGTGCGCGCGGCTGAAGACGGCTAATGCGCTGGCGGGTGACCCCGAGACACGCAAAAAAGCATACGAGCGGTTGACGCAGATAATCAAGCGCGTGGATACCGCCATAGAGGTGCTGAAACAATGACGGAGCCGCGCAAACAACATATCATCCTCCAGCTGAGCGCGCATTCTATCGCGTTGCAGGTGCAGTCGGACCAAGAGCAGGCGTACCGCGAGGCGGCTGTATTGCTCAACAAGCGGTATGTCTTCTACCAGCAGCGTATGCCGCAGGCGACGGTGGAGCAACTATGGGTTTATGTGGCGCTCGAGATGGCGGTCAACCTCTGTTCGGACGCGCGCGACAAGAGTCTGCAACCCGTGGAAAAGAGGCTCAAAGCCATGAACGAACTGATACGGCGGGCGTTGGCGCAAACCGATACGGCAGAAAACAAAGAAGGCGGACTAACGCCTCCAGAAAAACAATAAATAAAAACAATAATGATGTTACTTGAAATCAGTCCGGTACTCTATATCTTGATTGCAGTGGGGTGCGCGTTCTTCGGGGCGGCGGTATGCTATGTCATATTCCGTTTCACGAGCGCCAACATCCTTCGTAAGGCAGAGGAAGAAGCAGAGGTACTGAAGAAAAACAAAATCATCGAGGCGAAAGAGAAATTCATTTCGCTCAAGTTAGAACAAGAAAACGCTTTCCGCGAGCAGGAGAAGAAACGCCAGCAGCAGGAACAACGCCTGCAGCAGCGCGAGCAACAGCTCAACCAGCGCCAGGGCGACCTGCAGCGTTCGCAGAACGATTTCAACCAGCGTATGCAGCAGCGTGAGCAACAGGTGGAGCAGCAGCAGAAAGTCCTTGAATACAAAACTCAAGAGGTCGAGAAATTGCACCGTCAGGCGGAACAGCAGCTGGAGAAGATGTCCGGCATGTCTGCCGACGAGGCAAAGGCGCAGCTCATCGAGTCGCTCAAGGACGAGGCGAAAACTGCCGCGATGTCGTATGTCAACGAGATTATGGACGACGCGCGCCTGAACGCGAACAAGGAAGCGAAGAAGATTATCATCCAGACTATTCAGCGTGTGGCAAGCGAGACGGCTGCGGAGAATACCGTTTCCGTTTTCCATATCGACAACGACGAGGTCAAGGGTCGTATTATCGGTCGCGAGGGGCGCAATATCCGCGCGCTGGAAGCCGCTACGGGTGTGGAGATTATTGTGGACGATACGCCTGAGGCGATTACGCTGTCGGCGTTCGACCCTGTGCGCCGCGAGATAGCGCGCTTGTCGCTCCACCAGCTCGTTCAGGACGGACGTATTCACCCCGCGCGCATCGAGGAAGTGGTGGCGAAGGTGACCAAGCAGGTGGAGGAGGAAATCATCGAGACGGGTAAGCGCACGACGATTGACCTCGGTATTCACGGCTTGCATCCCGAGTTGGTGCGCCTGGTCGGCAAGATGAAATACCGCTCTTCGTATGGTCAGAACCTGCTCCAGCACGCCCGCGAGACAGCCAACCTCTGTGCCGCAATGGCAAGCGAGTTGGGCTTGAGCACGAAGTTGGCGCGCCGTGCGGGACTCCTGCACGATATAGGCAAGGTGGCTGACGAGGACGTAGAGCTGCCGCACGCAGAGCTCGGTATGAAACTCTGCGAGAAATTCGGCGAGAAACCCGATATCTGCAACGCTGTGGGCGCGCACCACGACGAGTGCGAGATGAAGACCCTGATTGCGCCTATCGTGCAGGCTTGCGATGCTATTTCGGGCGCACGCCCGGGCGCACGCCGCGAGATTGTGGAAAGCTACGTGAAGCGTCTCAAGGATCTCGAGACCATGGCGATGTCTTTCCCCGGTGTGGTGAAGACCTATGCCCTCCAGGCGGGTCGCGAGTTGCGTGTGATTGTCGGGGCGGACAAGATTAGCGACAAGGACACCGAACTCTTGTCGTTCGACCTCGCCAAGCGCATACAGGACGAGATGACCTACCCGGGACAAGTCAAGGTGACGGTTATCCGCGAGACCCGCGCTATCAACTACGCTAAGTAGTCCCGCTAACAAACTAATACATCCATGATGATTACAATCAGACAAGAAACGGTAGATGACTTACCTGCCGTTTCTTGTTTAATCAAAGATGCGTTTGCCAATGTATCGGGAAGTGACCATCAAGAGCATTGGCTGGTGGAAAGGTTGCATCGCTCCGATACTTTTATTCCGTAATTGTCTTTAGTTGCCGAAACAGAAGACAAAAACATAGTAGGGTATATTTTGCTTACCCGGATAGAAATAGTGTCCGAGAATGGTGTCATTCTATCATTGAGTGTCGCTCCACTTGCCGTTTCTCCACGTTTTCAGCGGCATGGAATAGGAGGAAAACTGCTCTTGGAGGCCCATAATACAGTCCGTTTGTTGGGGTATGAAACCGCCGTTGTCTTGGGACATAAGGACTATTATCCCCGCTTTGGATACCGAAAGACCTCAGATTTCGGTATACACTTACCTTTTGAAGCACCGAGCGAGTATTACATGATTATCGAACTTGTTCCCGCTGCTATTCAGAAAGTGGGACAGGGCGAAGTGCATTATCCTGATGTGTTTTTTGAATGATGGTTCCGGGGAATGCTATTTGTGTCCCATATTCAAAATGCAAGCAATTTTGCACTTTGCATATCACAATGTCAAATAGTCTATCAGCTGTTATAGAGCCGTTTTTGAGCCGTCGTTAAACCCATTTAAACAATAACAAAATAACATGAAATACGGCAATATTAAGAACCAAAATGAAACGGATATACAATGTGCCATCGTTTGTGTATAGGTTGTTTTTTATGCTTGATAGTTAGTTGGAGCATCCGCGCGCAGAACAACACCCTCTCTTTATCTGTCGGCTATCTGGAAATGCAAGAGACTATCAATCAGTCATTTGTTTTCCGTGGTCCATCGCTTTCGCTGAGTTATCGGCGTACTGTCTTTGCGGACACAATGGTACATATCGACTATTCCCCGGACCTTTCGTTTGCTGGTATGTTTTCGCACCGCATGCCGGCTTATTTGCTGTCTTTCCGCCCCGTTGATTTCGCCTGCACATGCTCGGTTTTTACCTCTCCCGCATGGGAATTGCGCCTCGGAGGCAGTGTCTGGGCGTATTACGATTGGCGCATCTATCCGGCGCAGCATGCTTCCCAACTGTTCGCCTATGGAGAATATACATTGGCATTCCGGGCAGATGTCTCATACCGCACGCCAAAACATCTTTTCAACCTCTCGTGGTCCAATTCCCTGCTCGGATTTACCTCATTGACAGACACTTACGCCGATTGGTTCTACTCCTTCCGTTTCCGTGATTTTCTCGCCGAACCCCATCGGAATCTGCGTTTTGGCTCCTTTGAACGCTTCGACCACACCCGCATCGCACTCACGTGGCAGCCTGCAGCCTTGCATGGCAATGCGTTTGCAGTAGAGTGCAACTATATCCTCTGCCGCACGCAATCCATTGTGTATCAATCCATTGTCTTGAATGCTGTATGGCGAAAAAGTTTCTGATATTGCTGTTTCCTTTGCTCTTCTCGTCCTGTTTCCGTGAGGACTTGAAGTTGCCGTTCAAAAGCATGGAGCCGCCTGTCTTGAACGACGGATGGCAGGTGGCACCCCCCGCCGAGGTAGGCATGGATTCAGATGCTCTGCATCAGATATTCGTTGATTTTCATGAAGATACAGACCTTTGGCAGGTCCGCAGCCTGCTGGTGGTCAAGGATGGAAAACTGGTCGCCGAAACCTATACGAAGGACCCTTCTGAGTTGCAGCGTCCCGTGCCCGTGTGGTCATGCACCAAGCAGGTCCTTGCATTGCTTGTCGGGATAGCCTTGGATTCCGGCAGCATCCGCTCGCTTTCCGACACGTTGGGAATGTACCTTCCCGCGGCATGCGAACACTTGGACAAAGCCGCAATCCGCTTGGACGATTTGCTGACCATGCGTTCCGGCATCGGCTTTGAGAACGAGGGCTTTAACGGGCATACCAACCTCCTGATGCGCGGTGTCCCCGAAAGCAGCCTTGATTTCATCCTCTCCCTGCCGTTTTCCAACCGCGGAGCATCCTTTCATTACAACGATGGCGACCCGCATTTGATGTCCGCAGTACTTCAAACCGCGCTACAAAAACCGCTTTTCGACTGGGCAAATAGCGTCCTCTTTGAGAGGATAGGCATCCGTAATATCGGTTGGATTGCCTATAAGGACGGAATTACTATGGGCGCATTCGGCATCTCCGCAACTGCGCGCGACTTGGCTCGGTTCGGGCAACTCGTTCTTTCGGACGGTATGTGGAACGGCAGGCAGATTGTCTCAAAAGAGTGGGTGAGGGATATGACTTCTGTGCATGTCAGTGCCTCCGACGTCGGTTTCGATCAACTGTCTTTCGGTTATTACTGGTGGATTGACACCCGCCGCAATGTCGCGCTCATGGATGGCAAAGGTGGGCAATATGTCTTTGTCGATAGGGCGAACCGCCTGTTGGTCGTCATCACGTCCGACCCAAACGATGCCCAAGGACTCCCTTATCCGACCGCAGCAACCATCTACGATGCTGTTGTCCGGACCATCTATCCGTAGTTGTTACAGGTAAAACGCTTCTGTCAGTTTCTGATACGCTGCGCTGCGGGTCGTTCCGTCCTCGCTCAGACACAAATGTTCGGCAACGGGTGGAGTGGGCGGCTCTCCCCGTGAAAAGGCTGTCAATATCCGTTTGGCAGGCTTTCCGACCTTTGTATGCACGTAGGTCAGACGCGTGCAATAGAGCCGCCGCAGGCGTGCCTCCGCCTTTATCCCTTCTTCCGCTTCTATGGGCAGTACCAAGGTAATCACTCCTGCCGGTGCCAACAGCCTGTCTGCATGCGCTATCAGTTCGCCGAAGCCGAGCGAGTCGTTGTGTCGCGCACTTGTGCGCGACGCGTCTGGGCATTGTAGGCTGTGGCTGAAATAGGGCGGATTGGAGGCTATCAGGTCGTATTTCTCGCTTGTCCACTCCTGCAAACTGCATCGCTGGGCGCGCAGCCGCTCTGCAAACGGCGAGCGACCGAAATTGTTTGCCGCCTGTTCCGTCGCCGCTTCGTCGATGTCGATAGCGTCCACTTGTGCGCAGGGAAACCGCTGTGCCAGCATCAGGGCGACGAGTCCGCTGCCAGTCCCGACATCGAGGATGCGCAAAGGGCAGGAAATACTTTCCGCATCGGAAACGTTTTCAACGTCCTCGCGGGGCGCAGCCCATGCGCCTAGGAGTACGCCGTCGGTGCCTACTTTCATGGCACAACGGTCGTGCCATACCGTGAACTGCTTGAAGCGGAAAAAGGGCGTGCTCATGGCTCAATCCTGCGCTACGCAATGGATGCACTCGTGCGCCTCGTCACCGTGCGTATGGTGGAGGGTGTGGATGCCGAGGTACACGCCGACGCCGATGAACAGTGCCGCACAGGTGTAGCGGAACCACTTCTCGAATACCGCCAGTTTGTTAGTCAGATTGCCGATGCTGACCGCACTATAGCAGATAATCCACGCTATCACAATCACGGGAATGCCCGTGCCCAGCGCAAAGACAAACGGCATCGTCCATGCCCATGCTATAGGCATGCTTACCGCCATATCTACCATTGTAATGAAATAGATAAGACGGTGCGGGCAGAAGGCTATTGCAAAGAAGATACCCAGCAGAAACGACCATAACCACGTGAAACGGCTGTCCAACTGCGTGAGCCACCTGTTCACTCCGTGGTCGTGAGCGTGGTGGTGCCCTGTGAAGAGCAGTACTATACCGCACACTACCATAAACACTGCCAATATAGGCTCTCCGTAATGCTCCAGAGCCGACTGAAAACCGGCGGTCTGTGCGCCCAACAGAAACGGCACGCTTAGCGCCATGTAGGTTACCAGTTTGCCGGCTACAAACATCAGCCCGTTGATTAGAACAAGACGTTTGTTGTTGATTTCCTTGTCTATATATCCGATGGCAGTGATGCTGGTGAAGAGGGTACAGGGGTCTAATATGGTCAGCAGCCCCAATACAAAGGCGGTCAAAAGTTGCATCATAAAAAGCGCAATGAGGAATAAATTATCCGTAACGGCTTGCAAAGTTACTACAAATTTCGTATCTTTGCAAGTCGAAATGAAAAAACTGCTTCAAATAGTCCTTGGAGTTACCCTCTTGTGTAGCGGTCTGCTATTCTCGTCGTGCCGTCGCTTCGAGCATGACGGAAAGCGCCTGCAGCGGCAAATTTACCGCCAGCAGACTTTGGCGGAGAGCAAGACTGCCGACTTGGTACGTATCCTGCAGCAAAGCTCTAATTTCGATTCCATAAAGTTGATTACCAGCCATAACGATGATAATATCCAGTTCTACATCTTCGATAGCCGTAGGCTGGTCTATTGGTCGGACAACTGGCTCTCTTCGGATGACGTACTGCTCTCTGCTTACGACCGTTGGGACTATTATCGCTTCCGCAACGCGCATGTACTGGGACGATGGACGAAAGCGGGGATGTACAACGTACTGACTATCCTGCCGCTGAAGTATGCCTATCCCGTGGAGGGGTTGCAGATGCGTAATACCTTTGTGCCGCCGTTCCGCTGTCGGGCGGATTACGACCTTACGCGCCGGCGCAGCGATGATTATTACGAGATTGATGCCTCGGACGGGCGGTACCTGTTCTCGCTTGCGCCCAAGGCGTTGACGCCTAATACGGCGGTGCAGTCGCCTGCAGAGGAGTCCTTTTCCTTCCAGCAGCTCTTCGATCAGGATGATGACGGAGAGGATTATCGTTCCGCTGTTGCCCGCGTACAGATCTACTTTATCTTCACGATTGTCTTTTTTGTCGTGATTATCCTTGTGGGGCTTTGGGGGCTGATACACTGTCGCGGGTTCAACAATATGAAACTGCGTACGCGTTTGATGTACGTGGTGATAACGTGTGTGCTGACGAGCTTTATCTATATCTTTGTGATGTCTATCCGTTACGTGCGCACAAACTATGAGCACCGTCAGCAGGAGACCTTGCAATCGAAGTGCAGGTTTGCGCAAATCTATCTGCAGAGCCTCTACTATTGGGACATATCCCTTACGCCGGCGAATACGACGGGGCTGAATGTGGACCTGCGTGACATCAGTTTCACTGCGGGAGTGGATATACATGTGTTCGACAACCATGGGCAACTGGTCGGTTCATCTACGCCCGGGCTCTTTACGGAGGGTTTGCTCTCTACGCGTATCGCTCCTGAACCGTTCTTCTCGTCCGAGCATACGATGGTGCAATACGAGCCCTTAGGCAGCACGCGCTACTTGTGTGCCTACATACCCTTCTACAACGGCTCGTTTGTACAGATCGGCTATATCGCCGTACCCAGCTTCATCTCCGAGATAGAGAAATCGCAAGAGGTAGACAACCTGCTTGCACGCTTGCTGCCGCCCTACTTGATAGTGCTCTTTTTGGCGCTCTTTGCTTCCTATTGGGCAGCGCGCGGCATGACTGCATCTTTGAGCATGCTGACCGAGAAGATGCACCATTTCCGGATTGGACGGAGCGACAACCATATCAAATATATACACCGCGATGAGGTAGGAGAGTTGGTAGAACGCTACAACGCGATGGTCGATCAGGTGGAGGAGTCCGCTGCGCGGCTTGCCAAGGCGGAGAGGGAGGACGCTTGGCGTACGATGGCGCGCCAGATTGCGCACGAAATCAACAATCCGCTTACGCCGATGAAACTCACTATCCAGCAGCTCCAGCGAACGAAGGGGACGGAGCGCTTTGATGCCTATTTTGATAAGGCTACCAAGATGCTTATTGACCAGATGGACAACTTATCGCGTATCGCCGTGTCGTTCTCCACCTTCGCCAAGCAACCCGAGGTGACGGTCTCCGAGGTGGATGTCGCACTCAAGCTGACCAATGTCATTACCCTCTTGCGCAACAATACGGAGCAAGTGCCTATCCGCTATGTTGGACCGGACCACGGAGTAGCTGTCTGGGCAGATGCCAAGCAGATATCGCAGGTGTTTACCAATATACTGCGCAATGCCATGCAGGCTATGGAGGGGCAGGAGAACGCGGACATCATCGTCATCCTAAAGGAAGTCTATTCGCCGGAGATGATAGAGATCTCGTTCTCCGACAACGGACCCGGCATTCCTGAGGATATACAGTCGCGCGTGTTTATGCCCAACTTTACTACGAAGAATACGGGGATGGGCTTAGGTTTGGCTATATCGAAGAATATAGTGGAGGGAACAGGCGGAAAAATATGTTTTGAAACATCTGAAAAAGGTACTACTTTCTTTGTGTATCTTCGGAAAAAGCTGTAACTTTGCCGCCGAAACACAACGTATATAGTTGCTACATATTGGAATAACCTTAAATATCTATTGCGATGAAAGTCGAAACAATCATGCAGCATCTTGCTGCAAAGCATCCGGGCGAGGCAGAGTATCTGCAAGCCGTTCAAGAGGTTCTCGAATCGATTGAAGAAGTGTACAATCAGCATCCCGAGTTTGAGAAAGCCAAAATCGTGGAGCGTATGGTGGAGCCGGACCGGATATTCACTTTTCGTGTTACGTGGATTGACGACCGAGGCGAAGTGCAAACCAACCTTGGCTATCGCGTGCAGTTCAATTCAGCCATCGGTCCGTATAAGGGAGGCCTCCGTTTCCACAAGGCGGTCAATCCCTCTATGCTCAAGTTCTTGGGCTTTGAGCAGACCTTCAAGAATGCGCTGACCACCCTCCCCATGGGTGGAGCCAAAGGCGGATCCGACTTCGACCCTGTAGGTAAGTCGGATGCAGAGATTATGCGCTTCTGCCAAGCTTTCATGCTTGAGTTGTGGCACAATATAGGAGTGGACACGGATGTGCCCGCAGGCGACGTAGGTGTCGGCGGCAGGGAGATCGGTTTCCTCAACGGTATGTACCAGAAGTTGGCGCGTGAGTATCATACAGGCGTCCTGACGGGCAAAGGTATGACGTGGGGAGGTTCTATCCTCCGTCCCGAAGCAACGGGCTTTGGAGCGCTCTATTTCACGCAACACCTTCTTCATCAGGCAGGTAAGACTATCGAAGGCAAGACGGTGGCGCTGTCGGGCTTCGGTAATGTAGCATGGGGTGCGGCAACCAAGGCGAAAGAGCTCGGCGCCAAGGTGGTAGCTATCTCGGGTCCGGACGGCGTATGCCATATACCGGCGGGCATAACCGATGAGATGATCGACTATATGCTTGTCATGCGCGCTTCTAACCGCAACAAGGTACAAGACATGGCGGATAAGTTCCCCGGACAGGTACAGTTCGTTGCCGGTAAGAAAGCATGGTCCATACCGTGCGATATCGCCCTGCCGTGCGCCTTCCAGAACGAGTTGAGCGAAGATGATGCCAAGGAGTTGAAAGCCAACGGCTGCTGGTGCTGCTGCGAGGTGAGCAACATGGGCTGTCAGCCGGGCGCTATCCACTATTTCCAACACAATGGCGTATATTTCGCGCCGGGTAAGGCTGTGAATGCAGGAGGCGTGGCGACGTCGGGCTTGGAGATGACGCAGAACGCGGAGCACCTGAGCTGGACGGCGCAGGAAGTGGATGAGCGGCTTCACCATATCATGCAGTCTATCCATGAGCAATGCGTGAAGTTCGGTACGCAACCCGATGGGCATATCGACTATGTCAAGGGCGCTAACATCGCAGGCTTCATGAAGGTGGCTCAAGCCATGCTCGAGCAAGGTATCTTGTAGCACCCCGAAAAGTCGGTAGTAGTACCCCGAAGGTTTTTTGCCTATGAACGAAGGGGTTGTTTGCATACCGAGGGTATGGAATATATAACCAATCCGCCTGAGCAGGTCTCAGGCGGATTGTTGTTTCGCCTGTCTGTTTTCCCTCCGTTGGTATAGGACTGTCCTTGCCCTATTGTAGTGTATAGTAGCAGGTTTGTCAATATTCTTTATCGTTTTTGTAAAGTAACCAACTATAAATTAAACATCATAAATTAGTTCCTCTTGTGCAATCCAAAAACTTGCCGTATCTTTGCAAGCGGAAAAGATGCCGGGTGCGGGGTGGAAGTAAAAATCTGACGCCGCACTATTAAGTGTCTTTTCTGCAACATATTTATGTAAAAGCGTTTATTAGCGCTTGTTTTGGGACATGGAATCCTGCAAAATTCTTAACTACCCAAAGCAAGAGTGCAATAAACGCCTTCGGGATATGTGTATATCTTGCTACGTTTTGCATAGCAAGTACTCATATCTGGCGTGGGCGTTAGTTGCTTATTCTTGTAGTAGGGTCTTGCAGGAACCTCATGTCGTTGAATAAGTAGGTGATAACTGCACCACGCTTTTTTTATATCCATGGAGCAGATAGGTGCGCCTCTCCACAAACAGAAATAATAGTATGAAGAAATCTATTTTTGCACTATCTTTCCTGGGGTTATGCATTGGTCTTTCAAGTTGTGAAGAACCAACAGGGGGTGGGTTCGTCAACAATGGTAGTAATCCGTCGCATAACGATACTACACCGGAAATTGTTAATCCTATTGATCCTGTAGAACCATTGTCAGGAACGTTCTCGGTGTCGGCTACGAAACAAATCAGGTTTGCAAGTGGAAATTTGCAATATACCCGTAGTACCGACAAATGGTCGTTTGCGGCACAACAATACGAAATATTGGGGACAAACAACGTGTTAGGGGAAGCAGAAACCTTTGATGCTACATATGGTTATAAAAAACATGGCAATGCCCTTGCTGATAAGATAGATTTATTTGGTTTTAGTAGTAATGCGGTTGCTACTAAATGGGGTGTTAGTACCTCGGAGAACGATGCGGATTATGCCGGCGATTTCGTTGATTGGGGACAAAATATAGGTGATGGACAGAGCTGGCATACTTTGACGTATGAAGAGTGGGAATATCTGTTGGACACTCGTAGAAATGCAGAGGAACTACAGGGTGTAGTTCGTATTAATCTCACCGCCGACGGTTCTGAATATGTCAATGGCTTGATTTTGTTGCCGGATAATTGGACGTGTCCCAAAGGAGTAACTTTCAAAACAGGTCTTGCCGGTGGTTATCTTGTTGAGTCGTATGCTGCATATCAGACTATCAGTCTTGCAGATTGGAAAAAGTTAGAGCAGGTCGGAGCCGTCTTCTTGCCGGCGGCCGGAGACCGTACAGGCGCGGACATTTTTGGCGTACAGGCTTACGGAGACTATTGGGCTGTTACGCAATCAGGTACTAATGGCGTGAATTGCCTTGAGTTTTACGCGGATATGGCTGGTGCGTTTACTAATGACCACCGCTCTACTGGCATATCTATACGCTTGGTGCAGGATGCAGGGGAAATACCTATTCCCGCTCGTCCTTTGGATGGCATTTTTTCGGTATCTGCTACACAGAAAATTAAGTTTTCAAGTGGTAACTTGCAATATATTCGAAGTGCTGCTACGTGGGCTTTTGCAAAACAGCAATATGAAATGTTAGGAATAGATAATGTTGTAGGAGATGGAAGTGCCGATTCATTTAACGCCGCAAAGGGATATAGCAGAGTAGGAACAGAACTGCGGGATACAATAGATCTTTTTGGTTGGAGCGGTAGTTCTGCCACTTACACGAAATGGGGAATTAATCTTTCTGTAAATAATGAAGAAAATGGTGGGGACTTTTTAGACTGGGGGTTGAATATCGGCGATGGGGAAACATGGCGTACACTTTCGCATAATGAATGGTTATATCTTATAAATAGCCGCCCCAATGCGCGCAGTTTGTACGGAATGGCACGTATTAATTTGGATGATGCTAACGCTTCTATCTATGTCAATGGTCTTGTGCTTTTGCCGGATGATTGGTCTTTGCCGACAGGTGTAGGCTTTAATACCGGTGCGGAGACTTCCGTGGATGCTTCGGTAGATGCCTATGCGTCTCACAATACGTTTACATTGGAGCAATGGAAATTGTTGGAAGTATCTGGGGCAGTGTTCTTACCTGCATCCGGATATGGGATTTATGGGTTTATAATCGAGGTGCAAGGAGGTGGTTATTATTGGTCAAGTACTGTTCAAGACGAAGAACATGCTGCTTGTATGGCTATTGCTTCAAATGTGCCATGTGCTTTTAGTTACGGCAATCGTTTTAATCGTATGGCTGTGCGTTTGGTGCAAGATTTATAGTAAGACGTAAAAACACTATATTTATGAAGAGAAAATTATTCTTTTTTGTAACGGCTTTGGTAGCATCCGTAAATGTATCTGCTGCTACTAAGTCCGATACTATACCTGTGACGGTGGCCGAAGCAGTAGCGGTGGCAAGTGCATTAAATGAGGGTGCTACTAGCATGGATGTCTATGCAATCACGGGATATGTAGATAGCATCCATCAAACATACAGCCCTCAATATAAAAATATCTCATTCTTTATGTGTGATGATATGTCGAATCCTACGTATGATTTTCTTGCCTATCGTGTTAAGGGGGGGGAGACGTTAACGGTGGGCGACAAAGTTGTCGTGATAGGCAGATTATTCAACTATAAAGGTTTCTGTGAGACGGCGAGGTATCCTTTTATGGAAATAATTCCACTGATGTTTCTTAGACTATCAATAGAGAATAATTGTAACGATATGGGAGAAGTCTATGGGGGCGGTGTGTATTTTCCTGATGAAAAGGTTACCTTCTCAGCTACGCCTAACTATGGTTATCACTTTGTTTGTTGGAGCGATGGTAATACCGACAATCCGCGAACTATTATGCTCTCGCAAGACACTACTCTGATTGCGCGATTTGCCCCTAATAAGTATGTGGTTACTATCAATAATGATAATCCCGATTGTGGCATAGTAAACGGTGGCACAACAGCAGATTATCTGTCAGATGTAGTGCTCTCCGCTACGCCTAATTTCGGTTATCACTTCGTGTGCTGGAGCGACGGCAATACAGACAACCCTCGGACAATTACCCTTACGCAAGATACGACCTTGACTGCCACTTTTGCCAAAGACTATTCCGGCAAGTGCGGCGACGACCTTTACTGGCAGTACAAAGATACCGAACTGAAAATCAGCGGTACGGGCGTAATGTACCACTACATGGAGGCTACTCAGCCGTGGCAACTCTTCCGTGATAGTATCCGGGCGGTCTATACCGACAACACTACTACCTCCATCGGCGAGTATGCCTTTGCCAATACCAAGAGGCTGTCGAAGCTGCACATCGGCGCCAAGGTGGAAGATATCGGAGCGTATGCTTTTGCCGACTGCTCGCGCCTCTACGACATCTACTGCTACGCAGCGGAACCTCCTTTTGCCGAGACGAACTCTTTCGCTTACTATCAGGCGTACGTGCGTATCCCGTGCGAATCCCAGCGCGACTATACGATGGACTTGGTGTGGAGACAGTTCGAGAATATCCAATGCCTCGGCTCGGAAGAGGTGGTATTGCCGTCCAACAAAGTAACCGTTACTCCCACGGAGACGGACGCTACTTTCACTTGGCCCACCAACGACAAGGCGGAATCGTATAGTCTGGTGATAACCAAGGACGGCGTAGTGTTCTGTACGTTGCTGTTCAACTCCAAGGGGCAACTGACGGGTATTGCCTTTGCGCCTGCCCGCGACCGCGACAACGTGCACACTACTCCTGCCGCCAAGGCGCTGGTCAACGGTTGGCAGTTTACCGTCACGGGTTTGAACGAGAAATCGGACTACGCCTATACGCTTACCGTAACCGACAAGAGCGACAAGGTGTTGAAGTCCTACGAAGGCACGTTCTCTACCTTGGGCGAAGACCTGCCCGATGGACTGACTACCCCGACCGAAAGCGCTGCAAGCGCACAGAAGATTATCCGCGACGGGCAAGTGTTGATACAACGCGGGGACAAGGTTTACACCCTGACAGGACAGGAAGTAGTTAATCATTAACAGTTAATAGTTAATATCTCATTGCGGGGACGTGGCTTGGGTTGCGCCCCTGCTTTGTGTTAATGTGTAATTTTTAATTAATAATTCCGTATGGAGTGGCTTACTGAGATACACGCGTAGGCTACGGCGGGGCTACGCGGGTCGCTTGCTTGCAAATCCTTACGTAACAGAACGCCACCGCGCTTGCAATCCTCTCCGGGGAAGAACACTTCCGTTCCACTACAGCGTTAGCCCTCCGAGGTTGCTGCGCTTTCGTGTTGCAAAAGCTATGCTGGTTTACAACACGAGGGAGAAAAGGGGGAGAACGTTAGTCCAAAGGCTATGCATAGCCCATGCGGGGGCCACGCGGGTCCCAAGATGCTACGGGGTTGCTACGAGACCTGTCTGCTTGCAATCCGCTACGGGAAAGAACATCTCCGCTACGCTCCGATGTTAAACCCTCCACGGTTGCAGCGCTTTTCGTGTTGCAAACATTACGCTGACGCTACATTGGTTTGCACCACGAGGGAGAAGGGGGAAAGAATGTGTAATTTTTAAGTCCTGCTTTTTGTTGTATTCGGAGTCCGATGGGAGTCCGATGGGAATGGCTAATTTTTAATGGTTAATTTGTAATTCAGTCAAGGAGTTTTTTGTTTGTTTTTTTGAGCATCGTTGACCAAGATATTTGGTCGAATTTGTCTCGTATGTTGTCGGTCGTTTCTGTCTTTTGGGAAGCGTCCGAGGGCAAATTTGTCGATTTGTCGGTCAAGATTTGGTACAATCAAAAAAAAGTCGTATCTTTGCGAGTTGATTATATCAGTGTTAATCCGCTTGATAGAGACTCGTAGAATTGCTGTTGTGAGACGCTTTTTGTACATATTGTCTGTGTTGTTGGTGAGCCTGCTGCTGGTAGGCGGTATGGTGCTGTTGGCGTTGCGTAGCGAGAAGGTGGAGCGTGCGGCTGTGAACCTCGTGACGGAGGAGTTGAGCCGCGGATTGGGGACATACGCCTCTGTGGGAGACATCACGTACCATTTCCCTGCGCGGGTTTCCATACGCGACATCTATATCGAAGACCGCGAGCGGGACACTCTGCTCTACGTAGGCGAACTGTATGCGCATCTGCGCGTGATGCCGCTCTTGGACGGCGAGATTCGTTTCTCGCGAGTGGATATACGCGATGTGAATGCCGACATTCACCGCCATGCGGACGGTCGGTACAACTATGCTTTTCTGATAGACGCTTTTGCGGGGGGGGGCGAGCCGGCGGAGTTCCGTTCGCTGGTGTCGGTGCGCGATGTGCGGATAGAGCGTTTGCGCGGGCGCTACGACGACTATCGGGCGCAGTTGGACTATGCGTATATGGACCTCTACTACCTGACGGCAGATTCGGCGGACGCTGAGGTGCGCGACTTGCGGGCTGTCGTTCGCCGCGGCGACATGGCGGATGCAGATTCGCTGCGCGTGGAGCAGTTCGAGGCGCAGGTGGTTTACAACGACACGTTGCTGGCGCTGCCGAAGATGCATCTGCGTCTGCCCGGCTCGGAAGTCAGCTTGTCGGATATGCACCTGCTGGACAGGGAGCACAACGATACGACGGCGGAGATTAGTCTTCACCTGCGCTCGGCGGATATTTGTCCGCGCGACCTATCGCTCGTGTCGCCTCGCCTCGCAACGATGGACAAGCGTTGGAGTTTTACCGCCGATATCGACGGCACGCTCGACAGCATAGAGGCAAAGGGTTTGTCGGTCGTTTACGACGGCAAGCAACTTTTTGCGGGAGACCTGTCTGTGCTATACGGCGTCAGTACGGGTGACCCGCGGCTGCGGATGCGTTGCCAGGACCTGTTTGCCAACGGCAGGATAGTGCAGGACGTGCTGAGCGATTGGAAGAACGAGCCTTTCCGCTTGCCGGCGGAGGTACACAGGATGGGGGATGTACACTATCGCGGGCAGATAGAAGGGCGTTTGCACGACCTGACGCTCCACGGGGCGTTTCGCACGGCACAGGGCGTGATAACGACCGACGGACGTTTGCAAGCGGATTCGCTGTGGGAGAATATCGGTTATAGTCTGCGTGTGGCTACCAACCGTTTCCGGATTGGCAGACTTCTGGCGCAGCCGGCGTTGGGATCTGTGTCTCTGTCGGTCAGTACGGAGGGAAAAATAGCATCGGGAGAGCCGGCGGGCAAGCTGCATACACACATAAGCAACCTGACCTACAACAACTACACCTACCGCGATATACACGCTGACGGGCGATACGGGCACAAACGCTACAACGGCACGGCAAGCATCCGTGACGAGAACCTGGAACTCTATTTCAAGGGCCTGGTGAATACCAACAGCCAAGCGCCGGATATCAATTTCGACTGCCGGTTGGTGCGCCTGCGCCCCGGCATCTTGTCACCCGCGTTGGCGGATGTAGAGGTGGGGATGGCCATGGCGGCAAACCTCAGCGGTACGAACCTCGACGAGATGAGCGGCTATGTAGTGGTTGATTCGCTGCACCTGCGCAACGGCAACGACTCGGTATTGATGAAGCAACTGAAGTTGGTCGTACAGGCGGAAGCGAACAGGCACAAGCAACTGCATCTGACGAGCGATTATCTCACGGCGGGGGTGAACGGCAGTTTCCGCTATGCGGACCTGCCTGCGGCTCTGATGAGGCAGGCAATGCGCTACGTTCCGAACGCTTTCCCGCAAAAGATACAACGACAGATAGCGCGTAGCACGGCGGAGAACACACGTATCGATTTTTACGTTTATGGGCATACGCTGCGTGCGCTGCAACGGGTGCTTCATCTGCCGGTTCGGCTTAACGATTATCCTGTGATGAAGGGGCATCTCCACGAGCGGGAAGGTCAGTTCGGTCTGATGGCGTATCTGCCGGGTGTGCGCAGGGGGCAAAAGACCGTAAAGGATATCACCCTTTCGCTGGATAATCATCAGGATGTGGCGGCATTGTCGCTGTCGGCGGCGACGCGCAACATGGGCGGCGTGCTGCGCGCGGCGGTAGCGGGTGATTCGCTGAGTCTTCATCTCCTGCTCAGTCAGACGGATACGGCACAATATACCTACGGAGGCGATATACGCGTCAGTACGCGTTTCGGGCAATACGCGGGACTGCCGCTGGTGAATATGCATATTCTGCCTTCAGCGGTCATCCTGCGCGACTCGCTCTATACGATTAGCGACAGCAAGATTGACTACTGCGTGGCAGATACGGTGCTCAGCGTACACAGGTTCGGTGTGGAGGCGTCGCATCAGTATATCAAAGCCAGCGGCGTCGCATCTACGCATACGGAAGATTCGTTGCGCGTAGAGCTGGGGAATATAGAAGCGGGATTTGTACTGCCTTTTGTACTGCCGGAGAAGAGCTTCAAGTTGGGTGGCAAACTGACAGGCTGGGCTACGCTCTACAGTCTGTTCCGTAAACCGTTCTTTGAGGCGGATGTGCGGATAGACTCGGCGCTGATGAACGATATGCATGTCGGGGATGCTTACGCCACGGTTGCACTCGACCGAGTGACCAAGGAGGTGCTGATAGACGGCAATGTGGTGAACAGCGGCAGGCGGATGGCGCACGTGGATGGCACTGTGGACACGCAGAGCAAAGATCGCGAATGGGGACTGATGATTTACCCCGATTCGCTTCCGCTGGGCTTTATCAACCATTGGACGGAAGGTATCATTAGCGACATATCGGGCTATGGCAGCGGCGTGGTGCATGTTTTCGGTAAGAAACCGAACGGTATTCCGTTGGTGTGGGTGACGGCTCGGGTGAAAGCCGACGAGGGCGCGTTGACCATACCTTATACGGGTTGCCGCTATTACCTGTCTGATTCGGTTTTTATGGACTCTGCCGCCATACGATTCAACGATATTGACCTGCACGACGAAGAAGGACACATGCTTCATTTGGACGGCGCGTTGGAGCATCGGAACTTCAAGAATTTTACCTATCGGTTCGATGTACAGGTGCACGACGCCGTGGCGCTCAACTTGCCCGACAAAGCAGGCGAGATGCTACAGGGAAAGGTCTATGCGCGCGGGGAGGCGAACATTGTCGGCGACGAGCAGAATGTGCGCATTACGGCTAATGCCCGCACGGTAGGCAAATCGCGCTTCCGCTTCTCTATTGACTATGCTTCTACTGCCGCGGACAACAACTTTATCACCTTTGTTGACCACAACGCAGTGGCTATTGCCCCGCCTGAGGATGAGGATGCTGCGGAGGACGCGCGCGAGATAGCAGCGCGGGAGAAGACCACGCGCGTGCAACTGGCGATGAATATAGATGTTGACCAGCATTTGCTGGCGCAGGTGGTATTGGGCGAACGTTCGGGCGACCTGATACAGGGGCGCGGCGACGGGGCTTTGCGTTTTACTTACGATTCGCAAAACAACGATATTAAGCTGATGGGTAACTACGAACTGGCAGAAGGGACGTTGGATTTCACGGTAGCTAACGTGATACGGCGTAAGTTCACCATTGCCGAGGGTGGTACGATACTATGGTCGGGAACGCCGGAGCATCCGCAAGTGGATGTAACTGCCAAATACCGCGTTACGGCGAGCCTCAAAGACCTGTTCGGCAGCGAAATAGAGCAATTGGCAACAACCCGCACCAGTGTGCCTGTCAATACCTGCCTGACCATGACGGGTGACCTGATGCAGCCAACCTTCCGCTTTGCTATCGAGTTGCCTTTGTCGGACGAGGCGGTGCAGAGCCAGGTGCGCTCCGTTATCAACACGGACGAGATGCTGATGCGACAGGTGGTTTATTTGCTGGTCTTCGGGCGGTTCTTTACACCGGAGTATATGGCTAACAGCCGTTACGCAACGCTCAACGATACGTACTCACTCTTGTCATCCACTATCACGGGGCAGATTAACGCATGGCTGAGCAAACTGACCGACGTCTTCAGCATGGGTGTAAATATACGCACGGACGGTGAAGGGGCGGATGCCAGTCAGGAATATGAGGCGGAATTCCAGTTGCAGCCGGTGGACAGGCTGGTAATTAACGGCAATGTAGGCTATCGCTACAACGACATCTCTAATCAGCCTTTCTTCGGCGATCTGGATGTGGAAGTTATGCTTACGGATGACGGCAGGTTGCGACTCAAAGGATACACCCATACGGTGGATAAGTATTCATTGCGTCAGGCAAGTACAATCCAAGGGGTGGGATTCGTATGGAAACACGATTTCAACTGGCCAACACGCGAAGATATAGAGCAGCAGAAAGCCAATCGAGCACTGCGCAAGGAGGCGCGACAGGCAGAAAAAGCACGTAAAAAGGCGGCAGAAAAGGGTCAGAAAGAGGATAAAACACAATAGTATATGCTGATTAAGACATACGGAGCAGCACCTGTCGGAATAGATGCTGTGTTGGTTACGATAGAAGTGCACGCTGTGCCGGGGTTCGATTTTACGCTCGTCGGGCTGCCCGATAATGCTGTCAAAGAAGCACACGAGCGTATCGTGGCCGCCTTGCACGTGACGGGCTATGAGATACCTCGCCGCACGTTCACTATCAATATGGCACCTGCGGATATTAAGAAAGAAGGTGCCGCATACGACCTTCCGTTGGCAATAGGTATGCTGGCGGGAGAGGAGAAAGTGAAGTCGGCATTGCTGGGTAAGTATATGATTATGGGCGAGCTCAGTTTGGATGGCTCGCTGCAACCTATTCGCGGAGCGTTGCCTATCGCTCTTTGTGCCCGGGCAGAGGGCTTCCGCGGATTGATACTGCCGGCTACCAATGCGCCGGAAGCAGCCGTAGTGGACGGACTGGAGGTTTATGGAATGAACTCTATCTCGGATGTTGTCCGTTTCCTCAATGCTGAGCAGCAGTTTGAGCCGGTGCATGTGGATATACAGGCTTTGTTTCGGGCAGAAGCTATAGATACTGACCTTGATTTCTCGGACGTGCGTGGTCAGGAGAATGTCCGCCGTGCCATGGAGGTGGCAGCGGCAGGGGGGCACAACATACTGATGATAGGTCCCCCCGGGGCAGGTAAGTCCATGATTGCAAAGCGTCTGCCCTCTATACTCCCTCCGCTTACGTTGGAAGAGGCGCTTGAGACGACCAAGATACATTCTGTGGCGGGTTTGCTGACGCGCAAATCGGCTAACTCCTCGGCAGAGGCGTTGATTGTCCGTCGTCCTTTTCGTAGTCCGCACCATACCATTACGGATGTGGCATTGGTAGGAGGCGGTTCTAACCCGCATCCGGGGGAGATAAGCCTTGCGCACAACGGTGTTCTTTTTTTGGACGAACTGCCTGAATATAAGCGTACGGCGTTGGAGGTGATGCGTCAGCCGCTCGAAGACCGCAAAATAACCATAGCGCGCACCAAGATGACGATAGAGTATCCTGCTTCGTTCATGCTGGTGGCGGCGATGAATCCTTGCCCGTGCGGACATTACGGCGAGAACAACCCCGCGCATCCGTGTACCTGTACTCCGACGCAGGTGCACCGTTATCTGGGACGCATATCGGGTCCCCTGCTCGATCGTATAGACTTGCACGTAGAGATAGCAGCCTTGCCCTACGCCGACTTGCGCAAGCAGCAACTGGGAGAGTCGTCGGCTGCCATACGGGAGCGTGTTATTCGCGCGCGGCAGGTGCAGCAGGTGCGCTTTGAGGGCACGGGCATCCATTGCAACGCGCAAATGACGCCTAAGATGGTACGCACGTATTGCAAGGTGGATGCCGAGAGCGACCGCCTCTTGGAGTATTCGATGACCAAGTTGGGGCTCTCTGCACGTGCGTATGACCGTATTCTGAAGGTGGCGCGCACCATAGCAGACCTGGCGGGTGAGGCGGATATCCGTGCGTCGCATATCATGGAGGCTATCTCCTATCGTAGTCTGGACAGAGAGAGTTGGGGTGGATGATGGAGATGGGTAGTTGTGAAAAATAAGTATTGTTGCGCCTTGAAGATGTATTCCTATAAACCATATATACTGCTGATGATGTTGCTTTTCGTAGTGTTGACCCCGATTTTCGGTGCCCGCACGATGCGTCTGTACGGTTATGTGGTTGATACCGACAACCGCGGCATAGAGTTGGCAAATGTGGTGATACTGAATACTCCTGTTTCCGCTGGGGTGGGGCAGATAGGCACGACCACCAATAAGAACGGCTATTACGAACTGCTAACCGACTATATGGATACGGTGCAGTTGGCATTCTCTATGGTGGGTTATACTACTACTTATCAGCGCATTATATTACCTCAGATGGTAATGAATATCAATGTCGAGATGCCGACCGAGGAGCAGGTGCTTGACGAGGTGGAGGTGCGTGGTATCAAGCGTCAGACAGGGACAATGGAGCATATCGATGCGGCTACAACACGTGTTATGCCCGATGCGACAGGCGGCTCAATAGAGAGTCTGCTGATTACGTTCGCGGGTGTGAATCAGAATAACGAGATGAGTAGCCAGTACAACGTCCGCGGCGGCAGTTTCGATGAGAACGAGGTGTATGTGAATGGTATAGAGGTGCATCGTCCGCTCTTGATACGCAGCGGGCAACAAGAGGGGTTGAGCTTCGTCAATCCCGAGATGGTAGAGAATGTGCAGTTCTCCGCGGGCGGCTACGATGCGCAATACGGAGATAAGATGTCGTCGGTATTGGATATCACCTACAAACGTCCGACACGTTTCGAGGCAAATATGAGTGTCAGTCTCTTGGGTGCCAACGCCTATGTAGGGCACGGCGACAGCGTGTTCGCGCAGATGCACGGAATTCGCTACAAGACAAGCAAGTATATGCTCGGGGCGCTGTCCACTGCGGGCAACTATCAGCCTAATTATATTGATTACCAGACTTATATGACATGGCGCCCGGGGGCAAAGCGAGGTGCCAAATACGATTGGGAGTTTGCTTTCTTGGGTAATTTTAGCCAGAATACCTACCGTTTTGTTCCCGACTCCATGAGCGAGAGTTTCGGCGGTCAGGATGCCAAGAACCTGACTATTTGGTACGAAGGGCAGGAGCGTGACCGTTTTCTGACCGGCTTTGCTGCCCTTAGCGCGCATGGGCATGTGTCCGATGAAGTGAAGCTGGGCTTTGACCTGAGCGGCTTCTACACCAACGAGCGCGAGAACTACGACATATCGGGCGAATACATCTTGTCCAACAAACCTATGGACGGCGCAGAGAGCCCTGCTTCGTCGTTGCATGGCGAGACTGTTGTGGGGGGGGAGGAGACAACGGATGCCATAGGGACGGGGGTGTATCACCAGCATGCGCGTAATACCTTGCAGGCAGGGGTAGTAACCCTTTCGCATACAGGCGAGTGGAAGCATGGTACGAACATTCTTACTTGGGGCGTCAGCGGGCAGGCGGAGCTTATCAGCGACCGCATCAACGAGTGGGAATGGCGTGATTCCGCGGGGTATAGTCAGCCCAATATAGAACAAGGGCTGGCGCTCTACTATGCGATGCGTGGCGAGACACGTATGCGCTCGGGGCGGGTGCAAGGCTATATCCAGAATATCCACAAATGGAATACCGACCATGGGCAGGTGTTGCTGACGGTGGGCGGTAGGTTGCAATGGTGGAGCTGGACCGACGAGGTGTTGCCTAGCCCCCGTGCGAGTCTTGTGTATATACCGGGCTGGAAGCGGGATTTCAGCTTCAGGCTTGCTACGGGGCTCTACTACCAAGCTCCTTTCTACAAAGAGGTGCGCGATACCCTCACGGATAACGACGGCATCACGCGCATCATGCTCAACAAGGATATCAAAGCCCAGCGCTCGGTGCATGTCGTCTTGGGTGGAGACTACTATTTTCGCGCATGGGGACGACCGTTCAAACTGACGGCAGAGGCGTACTACAAGTATATCGACCGTATGGAGAGCTACACGGTGGACAATGTCCGTGTGCGCTATTCGGGTACGAACGATGCCGTGGGCTATGCGGCAGGCTTGGACTTGAAACTGTATGGCGAACTGGTGCCGGGGGCGGACAGTTGGATTAGTTTCTCTACAATGACAGCCCGCCAGCGGCTCTTGGAACGCCCCGATCTGGGATGGATTCCCTCGCCGCAGGAGCAACGCTATTCGTTCTCCATGCTGTTTCAGGACTATATACCGCAGTTCCCGCAGTTGAAGTTCCATATCAAGATGATATGGAGCGACGGTATGCCTTTTGCGTCGCCGCGCAATATAGCTACGCAAAAGGTCTTCCGGATGTCCGACTATCGGCGTATTGATATCGGCGCAACCTATGCTTTTAATGCGCGTACGGCTAAGTTTATGCGCGCCCCGAGCGCCAAGCATATTGACGAGTGGGCGATACAGTTCGAGGTGTTTAACCTCGTCGGGTGGAAGAACGTGAACTCGTATTTTTGGGTAACCGATGCTTTCGGCAACCAGTGGGCGAGTCCCAATTACCTGACGGGCAGACGCTATAACCTCAAGATTACGGTGGACTTGAAATAGATAACGCCATGTACCGAACGATTAGCGGTCAATTAGCAGACGATTACGGCAAAAACACGGCAACGACACGGCAACGACACGGCAACGAGAGCCGACGATACCGAGACAATACTCTGCTTTCAGGCTAAGCAGCCAATAGTCAAACAGTAAATAGTAAAATAGTCAAATAAGATATGGCAGAACAATTAACTCCGATGATGAAGCAGTTCCGGGACATCAAGGCGCAGTATCCCGATGCGCTGTTGTTGTTTCGTTGTGGAGATTTCTATGAGACATACTGTGAGGATGCTGCGAAAGCCAGTAAGATACTTAACATCACGCTTACTCATCGCAGCAATGGCGCAGGCGGAACCAACCCTAATCAGGAGATGGCGGGTTTCCCGTTCCATGCGCTGGATATATATCTTCCTAAGCTGGTGCGGGCGGGCTTACGGGTTGCAATCTGCGACCAGTTGGAAGACCCTAAGCTGACCAAGAAACTGGTCAAGCGTGGCGTAACCGAACTGGTAACACCCGGCGTCAGTTATTCGGAGACTACGCTTACGCAGAAGGAAAATAGTTGGGTAGGTTGTGTTACTTTTGCTAAACGGAGCATAGGCATCGCTTTTTTGGATATCTCTACGGGCGAGTTCCTCGCCGCAGAGGGAAGCAAAGACTATATAGACAAACTGCTGACCGATTTTGCACCTAAGGAAGTGCTTTTCCTGCGCGGGAAGAAGGCAGAGTTTGAGCAACTGTTCGGAACAAAGTTCTTTACCTTTGAGTTGGACGACTGGATGCTGACGGACTTGTCTGCCCGCGAGCGGTTGCAGAAGCAATGGAATGTTCGTTCACTCAAAGGCTTTGGCTTGGATAAGATGCCCAATGGCGTAGTTGCCGCGGGCGGCATCTTGCACTATCTGGATGCTACGCAGCACCTGCAGACAGGCCATATACAGCATTTGAGCCGTATAGAGGAAGACAAGTACGTTTGGCTCGACCGCTTTACGATACACAATCTCGAACTTGTCAGCGGCCAGCGTGAAGAGAGTCATACGCTCTACGATGTACTCGACCGTACTGTCTCGCCTATGGGCGGGCGCCTTCTCCATCGCTGGATGGCACTCCCGCTTAAGGATGTGCGACCGATACGTAACCGCCAAATGGTGGTGGAGTATTTCTTCCGCCACCCTGAAGAGCGTGACCGACTACGTGTGGAGATAGAGCGTATTCAGGATATGGAGCGTATAGTAAGCAAGGTTTCTACGGGGCGTATATCGCCGCGCGAGACTATTCAGCTTGCGCGTGCCTTGCAGGCTGTGGAAGCGGTACGTGAAGTCTGCCTTGCCGCTACCGACAATACCTACTTGCAGTTGTTGGGTGGGGAGATGGCGCTTTGCGAAGAGGCGCGCAACCGTATTTTCCACGATATACAATCCAATCCGCCTGCTGTACAAGGAAGACCGAATATGATAGCTTCCGGTGTGGATAGCGAACTGGACCGCCTGCGTGATATACACAACAACGGCAGGGACTACCTTCTTCGCATTCAGCAGCGTGAAGCAGAGCAGACAGGTATCCAAAGCCTTAAGATTGGCTACAATAATGTCTTCGGTTACTATCTGGAGGTGCGCAATACCTACAAGGACAAGGTGCCGCAGACATGGATACGCAAGCAGACACTGGTCAATGCTGAACGCTATATTACGGAGGAACTGAAGACCTACGAGGAAACTATTCTTTCTGCTGAAGGACAGATGCAGATTATTGAGAATAAGCTGTATGCCGACTTGCTGACTATGCTTGCCGGTTATGTGCCCGATATGCAACGCGATGCCAATATCGTGGCGCAGATTGACTGCCTGTTGGGCTTTGCCGTAGTGGCGGCGGAGAACAGGTATGTATGCCCTGATGTAAACGATAGTCTCGTTATTGATATACGCCAGGGGCGGCATCCTGTTATAGAGCAGCAACTGGGAGCAGGCGAAAACTATGTGGCAAACGACGTGTTGCTTGACAATAACGGACAGCAGATTATCATCATTACCGGACCGAATATGGCAGGTAAGTCGGCGTTGCTACGCCAGACGGCACTTATCGTCCTTATGGCGCAGATAGGTAGCTTCGTACCTGCGGAGAGCGCACGTATCGGAGTGGTGGATAAGATATTCACCCGCGTAGGTGCCAGCGACAATATCAGTATGGGCGAATCAACCTTTATGGTGGAGATGACTGAGGCGGCGAGTATCTTGAACAACCTTAGTGAGCGCAGCCTCGTGCTGTTCGACGAACTGGGGCGTGGCACTTCCACTTACGATGGTATCTCTATTGCGTGGGCTATCGTAGAGTATATCCACGAGCACCGCGGGCATGCCAAGACGCTCTTTGCAACACACTACCATGAACTCAACGAGATGGAGAATACGCTGTCAAGGATAGTCAATTACAATGTCTCGGTGCGTGAAGTGGATGGTAAGATTATCTTCTTGCGAAAGTTGGTGCGCGGCGGCTCTGAGCATAGCTTCGGTATCCACGTGGCGAAGTTGGCAGGTATGCCCGAGTGTATTATCACCCGCGCCAATGTTATCCTCCATGACCTTGAGCAAGCAAACAACCTTAGTGCGTCAGCCGTTAAGGGTGATGTGCATGCGAGACCTCTGTCTATGCAGCAGGCAGAGACGGGCATGCAACTCTCTTTCTTCCAATTGGATGACCCGGTATTGGAACAGATACGCGATGAACTAACACGTATAGATATCAACAACCTGACGCCAATAGAGGCGCTAAACAAGCTCAATGACATCAAACAACTCGTCGGCGGTCACTAAACATTAAAAGTTTAGGGCAAGTCCTAATCCGTTCTGTGGAGAGGCATTGAAACTGAGATATACTTGTGGCTTCTTGTTTGCACACGTTGCGTTGAATATGTCTGCGCTACTATGCATACGAGCGTAACCTACGCAAAGCGTTGGAATACATGCAATTTCAAATACAAGTCCTATAAAACCTACATATGGGGACACCACCACGAAAAACCTAAATCAAGAAATAGTCCACATGCAAGCAAACTCCATCCACCAACCGATTGCATATAGCCTTTTCCATATAGGTTATACGCGTCCGCACAGTTGTTCTTCAAAAAAGACTCATAACTTTTTCCTCTCATTTCTTCTCCTTTGTAATAGTAACTATTGCCTGTCCTTTCTACCCTGTCCGATGGCTGGGTTTCATTCTGTTTTACCGATGATTGGGAATGCTCATATACCTTTACTTGACCATTTGCGAAGATAATGGAGCTGATGTCGTCTGCAGAAAGTACAAACGTTGGTCCATCGGGATTGTCAATTTCTTTGTACTTGATTTCTGATTTTGATACTTCGACAATTTGTGCCTCAATTCTTTGCTCATCGGTAGTAACAATGATGTCGAATGTCGCAGCAAAGCTCACAACTGAGATGAGCGCAAAGGCGGTTAGAGTGAATAGCTTTTTCATATTCTTTTCGTATTGTGCCTGCTCTTTGATAGGATTTTCGGCTTTCTCCCGTTATAATTGTTTATTATAGACTATATATACAACAAAAGCGTGAACTTTCGTTCGCTTCATTTGATTCTTTGAGGTCCTGAACTACCTTATGTATTCAAACTCTACGCACAGAAAACTCACGCTATCACGTGAGCGTGCATAAACCTGTGCTTGAATACATAAATTCTTTTGAAATTGTTCAGGTTCCAAAGAATCAAGTTTGGCTTATTACGCTATTTTAAATATGTCTGTCCCTATTACCGGGCTCTATAGTAAAAGTACGTTTTCTTTTCTATATATACAAATTGTATTTGTAATATGTAACATTTATAATTGTTCTATGATGATGTCTGCGATTTGTTGCTTTGGGAGTAAGGGAGAGATGTAGTGTCCACCGTCGGCCTTTAGGATAGTTACCTTGTTGGTGTCGCATCCGAAGCCTGCGCCGGCATCCTGCAAAGAGTTGAGGACAATCATATCCATGCCCTTGCTGAGCATCTTATGGCGGGCGTTAGTTTCTTCGTTGTCCGTCTCCAGCGCAAAGCCGACGATAGTTTGCCCCGTGCTTTTGCTGCGTCCTAATGCGGCAGCAATATCGGGTGTTAGAGTTAGATTCAACTGCAACTCGCTTTGCCCGGGCTGTTTCTTTATCTTGTGCGCAGCCGTATTTCCAGGTTTGAAGTCAGCTACCGCGGCGCATAATATCGCTATGTCGGCAGCGGGGAAAGCCTTTGTACAAGCACAATACATCTCTTCGGCAGAGCGCACTTCTACGAGGTGCAGCTTGTCAGGGAATGGAGCAAGCAGCTTTTGGCAGGTTGGACCTGAGACAAGCGTTACTTCCGCTCCCCTATGCAAGCATTCGCGCGCCAGCGCATAACCCATTTTGCCGGATGAATAGTTGCTGATATAGCGCACGGAGTCCAGTTGCTCCTGCGTAGGTCCTGCCGTTAGCAGCACATGCTTACCGCTGAGGCTCTGCGGCGTAAGGGCGGTATGGACGGCTTCAGCCAGCACGTCAATCTCCTGCATGCGTCCTTTGCCTGTTGTGCCGCAGGCGAGTGCTCCCTCGGCACAGTCGAGCATCAGCACATTGTCCCAACCGGCGAGTGTCCGTATAGCCTCTTGCACAGCAGGAGACTGATACATATTGCTGTTCATAGCCGGGGCAAACACCACGGGCTTGCGCATTGCGCAGAAGGTGGTAGTGAGTGCATCGTCGGCAATACCATGCGCCATCTTCCCGAGTACGTTGGCGGTGGCAGGGGCTATGAGCATAACGTCTGCCCAGTCGGGGAGAGAAATGTGCTCGGTGGAGTGTTCGTTGATGGCGGCAAAGACGTCGGAATAGACTTTGTGCCCGGATAGCGTCTGCAGAGTCAGTTCGGTAACGAACTGCAACGCATTGGCTGTAGTTGTTACTTTGACCTCTGCACCCTCTTTACGCAAGAGTCGTATCAGCTCAGGAATTTTATAAGCGGCGATGCCGCCGCTTATACCAACGAGGATATGTTTGCCGTCTATAGACACGCAAGCTCAGGTTTGGTTACTTCAACGCTGCGTCTTTGTTGGCAGTACGATAGACCAACTCGCCGTCGATGAACTCTTCTGTGGCCATGAGTGTGGGCTTCGGGAGACGCTCGTAGGTGCGCGAAATCTCTATCTGCTCTTGGTTCTCGAAGGTCTCTTCGAGGTTGTCCTGGGGGATAGAGAAATCCTGCAATTTGGCATCCAATTCCTTCTTGAGCGCGCTACCGATTTGGTTGGCACGCTTGCCGATGATAGCGACAGTCTCATACACATTACCTACCGGCTCTACGAGGCGGTTCATGTCACGCGTGATAGTGTTCTTAGGCGCTTTTGATTGTTTGTAATCCATATCTTTGTATTCTTTTAGTTATTCTTTGGTTATCTTCCGCATCTCCTTGAGTATCTTGTCCGCAGCACTACGATGCTTGGAGGTCGGATATTCGGTAACGAAATTGTAGTACTCGTCTTGTGTATCGCGGGCGCGCTCGAGCTTCTTCTCTTCGAAAGACACAACGGCTTGGCGATACTTGGCTTGGAGTATCAGCCAGTTCAGCTCCTCCTGGTACTTGTTGCCGGGGTAGGTCTTGAGTGCATTCTTTGCCACTATCTCACAACTCAGGTAGTTGTTGCCCAAGTACGAACCGAGGTTGTAATAGAGCTTGGCACTCAGATACTCTTTCTGCGCCAGCTTGTCGTATAGCTCGCCCATCTCTTGGTATGCCTGCTCGGCATAGGGGCTCTCGGGGTACAGCTCAACAAACTCGGTAAGGGATTGAATTGCCTTGTTGGTAATCTCTTGGTCCAGTCGCGCATCGGGAGAGTCGAGGTAATAGCAATGCCCGACTTGGAAACGCGCCTCCGTCGCATACTTGCCCTTCGGGTAGTTGCGGATGTATGCCTCGTAGTAGTCGGCGGCAGAGGTGTAGTCTTTCTGCCCCATGTAACTGCGTGCCAAGTAGGCAAGTATATCTTCGCTGCGCTCGGTGCCTTTGTAGTAGGGTACTACGTCGTCCAGCAGGGTCTGCGCCTTGACATATTCGCCGGCGTTGAAGTATGCCAACGCCTGTTGGTACTTATAGTCGGCATCGGTCGATTTGAGCACCTTCTGGTACTCCCCGCAACCGCTCAGCAGCGTGACTATCGCGACTATCCATACTGCTATTTGCCCTGTGTGAAACCGATTCCCTTGCATACAATGCATAAAAAGCGTGCAAAGTTACGGCAAAAATTTGATTTATGCAAACTTTGGGCTTATTTTGCAAAGCAAAAATAATTGCTCGGGTGCAAAACTGTCTCGTTGACAGCCGTCAGATGGTTGTGCATAAAGCAAATCACATGTTGTTTGTATGGGCTTACCTGCAAAAGGCAGTGTTGTTATATCTGTTCTTCTCGTGTGTAGTTTCTGTCCCGAGTAGTTCTTCTAACTATTCACGTGAGTTCGAGATATAAACGAGTCGTTGTATCGCTTAAGTACTAATTTGGTTTTTGGTAATAGTCAAATAGTAAATGGTCAAATAGTCCAATAAGATATTTGTTTCATTTTTGGCAATTTTTGTTTACTTCTTCCATCTGCTTTTGGCAGTCAATCACACAGGACTATCCGGGTGTGCCTTTGTATGCGGTCTGTTAGCGGTCGATTACGGCAAAAACATGGCAACGAGTGCCGACGTCGCCGAGTCTTTGTGTGTAGATTGTTGAGAAAACTGATAAGGAGTTAGCGGGAAAATGTGTATCTTTGCAGCGTCAAACGAAAACAAACAAGCTTATGAAAACAATTTATGCGTGCTCGATGAGCAAAACGGTGCGGTGGGTGACTGCAGTATTCTTTATTCTGGTGGTTGGCGCTATCCTTTGGACAGTGGTGGCAGTACCCGCTCAGAAGGGGTGGGAAACGGCTGTGGTGGTGGCTATTCTGCTGCTGAGCATGCTGTCCGTATTCTGTGTGTATCCTCAGTATATCATCTCGGACGAGGAGGGGATAGGCGTTCATACGCTATTGTTTACCAAGCGGATAGGCTATGATAATATACAATGTATCAAGCGTGTGACGTTTGACGGGGTGCGGGCGTTCGGTATCGGCGGCGCGCTGGGTTACATAGGCTGGTTTGCTGTGAAAGGGCATGGTATGGTGATTGCGTTTCTGACCGACCCGCAGAAGGCTTTTCTCGTGGTACGCAAGAAAGGCAGACCGATAGCCATCAGCGTAGATGAGCCGGACGAGTTCACTCCCTATTACATGAAACAGGAGTCGGAAGATACACAAACCCGCTAAAGATAGACAGCTATGGATGTATTGTTAGAGTTTTCAACCGCTTTGCTGCAAGCGCGGCAACGGAAGAATGTTACACAAGAGTCGGTGGCTTTCCGCCTCGGTCTGTCGCACGCGACGTACAACGCATGGGAATGCGGGCATAGGATTTGCCCGCTTAAACACATCGTCGGGCTAATCAACTACTTTGACGATGAGGTGTTTACGCGGAAAGTGTTGCATATCGGGTTCACGTTGTTGCACGGTATGTCGGGTATGGACAAGTGTCCGCGGGAGGAGGTGCGGGCGTATTATGCGAAATTAGGCAGGCTGCTGGCAGCGGAATGTGTGGACAGGGCGGCGGAATGATGGTATGATTATTGTACAAGACAGGATAAGTACTAATATATAAACAGAAGAATCTATGATTACTATTCACGAGGCTGCACAGCAGCGGCACGCTGTTCGGCAGTATGTACACCAACCGCTCAGCGACGAGCAGGTAAAGACCTTGCAGGCGAAGATAGACGCCGTGAATGCGCAAGGGGCGTTGCATCTGCAGCTGATAACCAACGATACGAAGGTGTTCGATAGTCGTATGGCGCACTATGGGAAGTTCAGTGGGGTGGAGAATGTGATTGCGTTGGTGGGCAAGAAGCAAACCAACGGCGACCAAAAGATAGGCTATTACGGGGCGCAGGTGATGCTGCTGGCGCAGCAGTTGGGGTTGAATACGTGCTGGGTAGTGATGACTTATCAGAAGACCGAGCGCATCCGCATAGAGCCGGGAGAGAAACTCTTCGGCGTACTCGCATTAGGCTACGGCGCGACGCAAGGTGTGCCGCACAAGAACAAGCCGCTCAGCGGGTTAGCGCCGCAGTATGAAGGTGCACCCGAATGGTTCAAACGCGGCGTGGATTATGCACTATTGGCACCTACGGCGAGCAACCAACAGAAGTTCACCATCAGCTACGAGGGGAATGTAGTGCGGCTGAAGAAAGGGCTAGGGTTCTACGCTTCGCAGGACGAGGGCATTGTGCGCTATTTCTTCGAGTTGGGCGCCGGAGAGGGTACGTTTGCGTGGCGGGATAGCCTGTAAGTCCCCAACGTGTAGGTCGGCAGTTCTGCCGCATCAGTTGTATTTCCAGTTGGCAGAGGTCAGGACAACGGTGGTGTCGCCTTGGGCTACGATAAAGTAGCAGGCGGCATCTCTGGTAGTTTCTATCATCTTCATACCGTCGGTTTCTCCCAAAACCATACAGGCTGTCGCCAGCGCGTCGGCACGCATACAGGTGGTGGCAACTACGGTGGCGCTCAGCAGGTTATGCTGCACGGGATAGCCTGTGCGCGGATCTATGGTGTGGCTGCGGCGTTGGTCGCCCTCGTAATAGAAGTTACGGTAATTGCCGCTGGTTGCCATACAGATACTGTCCGATTGGATGATGCTCTCGAGCTCGTTGGACTGTCCCGCGGGGTCGTCGTTCGGCTTGGTGATACCGATACGCCACGGTGCGCCTTGTGCGTTCACTCCGCGTGCCACCACTTCACCGCCTATATCGACGATATAGTTGCGGCAGCCGCGCTTCGCCAGTAGCTCGGCTATCACATCGCAGGCTTGTCCCTTGGCTACGGCACCGGCATCGAGCATGATACGCGGGTCGGCTTTACGAACACGGTGCTCCTGCAAGCTCACTTTCCTAAAGCCTACGAGGGGCAGGAGACTGTCCACCTTGGCGGGCGTTACTTGTTCGCGGTGTTTGAAACCAAAGCCCCACAAGTTGACTATCGGCGCGACGGTGATGTCGAACGAGCCGTTGCTCTCGCGGTTCACACGCTGCGCCTCCGCCCACATCTGCTCGAAATAAGTGTCTGTCAGTGTCTCCTCGTTGCGGTTGATGCGGCTGATGACCGACTGCGGGTTGAACATGCTCAGGGAGCGGTCGAAAGCAGCCAGCGCAGCCTTGATGTCCGCTTCGGCAGAGGTGTCGGCTTCGTAGCGGATGTTATAGTACGTGCCGAAGATATTTCCTTGATTAGCAAAGTATTGCAGCTCGCTGTTGCTGCTTCTGTTGTTTCTGAGTAGCACGACGAGAATAACGCCCAGCAGGGTAAGAAGAAAGACCGAAAGAGCCGTTTTCTGTTGTTTGTTCATAACGCTTAGAACCAAATACCTACGCCGATACAGCCGTTCAGACGTTGTTGACACAGTTTGTCGTCGCCGGAGCCCTTGATGAAGACGTTGTCTTTGTCTATCTTATAGGTGTTTACGCTACCCATGCCGTAGAGCAATAGCTCGCAGAAGTCTCCTATCTGGAATATCTTCTCCAACCGCAGGCTGACGTTGTTGACCGCAAACTTGCCCTCGTAGTTGGTGTAGAGGCTCTTCCATGGGGTCATACCAACCTGTATGCCGAGGTTGAAACCCAATGGCAGTTCTTGGTCGTAGCCCAGTTCGATATACGAGGAGTAGGCGCGCTTGTAGCCCGCATCTTCGTCCTCGGAGTCGATCAGGTAACCGTCGTCGCCGGACACCATTGTGTACCAGTTGATATACAGCGGCACTTCCATCAGGTTCTCGAAACTATAACCTATCTGCACCTCTGTCTGACTCGTGCCGCCAATGTCGTTTATTTTGCCGAAGTTGAAGAAATTCGTGCCGTCGCAGTAATAATAGTGGGTAAAACCGACGGTCAGACCGAAGAGGGTAAGCGACCCCATTACATCCACTTCCGGTACGAAATAGGTGTTCGGATTGTAGTCATCGGTGGCGGTACCCTTTTTTCGGAATCCCCAGTCGCTGGCACCTATGGTTGCCCACGCTCCGATACGGAATGAGACGTGCTTGCTGTCGAAGCCCACCAAGGCTTCGGGTTGGATACTGAGACCGCCGTTGTACTGCCCGCGCCAAAGGTACGAGCTGACGACTTCTGCACCTACTTCGTATGCAAACTCTGTGTTGCTTGCCCACGCGCCGAGGCTCATGCCCAACGCTAAAAACAGACTGAGAAAAGTTTTTTTCATTGTTTCAGATTGAATTTGGATTGATAAAAAATATTCGTTTATCGAACGTTGATGCCCACGCTCAGGTTGGCGTTCAGTCGCTGCTCGCCGGGATGGCGGACATTCCAACGTATGTTGTCTCGGTTGATATGCCATGTGTTGAGCATCAGTTGCCCCATGACGACCAAGCCGCAATGGGGCGAGAGTGCCCATTCGCGCATCAGCCTTAGGTCAATGTTGGTAACGGCAAAGTCGCCTTGATAGCCCGTGTAGAGACTTTTCCACGGCGTCATACCGACGCGCGCGGCGAGCGTCAGCTGATAGGGCAGGGCGAAGTCGTAACCCAATTCGAGATAGCTGGACCATGCTCTGCGGAGCGTACCGTCGTCGGCTATGTAGCCGTCGCGGCTTGTGAAGCGCGTACACCAGAGGATGCTCAGCGGCAGCTTGCTGCTCACCCGATAGCCCGCGCGCAGTTCCGTGGTGTTGCCGGGCTGCCCGGGCGCTGCATTGCTGAAGCTGAAAAAGGGCGTGTGGTCAAAATAGTGCATGTGCAATACGCAGATATTCAGTCCCCAGCGAGCAAAGCCAAGGGTAATGTCCACCTCGGGATTGAAACCGCTGAATGCCCAGTCGGTGGCGCCTATGTTCCACCACATGTCGGCGTATAGCCCTCCGTAGCCCACGTTGGCGGAGGCTTGCAGACTCAGTCCCCCCACGTACAGACCGCGCCATATATAGTTCGCCGTGATGGTGGCGTTTGCTCCGTATGTCAGTCCGATACGCTTCGGGTGGTCGTCCAACCAAGGGCTGCGCGTGTCTGGTTTCTCTGCCTCAAGGGGCGTCGTGAGCTTGCTTTGGTCGGCTGTCTCTCGTGCGGCGACGGGTATGCAGAGAGAGAAAAGCAATACCCCGACGCAGAGCACCGGAGTATATTTACGCCATGTGTTCGCTCGCTTGTTCATAGCGCTGCAGAGGTTAATCTTCGGCAGAGCGAACACATCAAATCCCGTGTTGTCAGCACGTTGCTTACAGCCCTTTCTGAGCCTCCCATGCGAGACGGAGGGCGACCTCCAGTATGCGGGTATTGGTCAGCTCGATAATGCCGCCTTCGGGACCCGGCTCTATATGGTAACCGCATTCTACATTGTTCTCACCCTTGAAGAAAGCCCTGACGGCATCCGGCTCGATACCCAGCTCTTTTGCAATTACATCCATGCTGCCGTGTGGCAAGCTGTCTTTTACCTCGCGAAGACGGTTAAATGTAGTACGTGTCATAACTTTGTGTGTTTTTTATTGAAAGGTTAGTAATAAATATTGTGCTTGTTTGTTGTTTATGGCGCAAAGGTACGAAAAAGAAATGATATGTACAAATTTTTCGGCTGTACAAAGTGCAAAATAGTATTAATTTCCTTTGCGTGCACCGAACGTACATAGCGTAGTATCTGACTATCAGAATATTTACTACTTCCACGTTGTTTTTATATTGTATCCATCGACGTACGCAAACGATCTAATACCTTTAGCTGTCAATTATAGGTGATTTACGGCAATGTGAAGAAAGCCCGGTGGGCTTTCGATAGTGAGCGCGGGGTGTAACTCCTACGCCCCGAGAAAAGCGAACGGGAGAATAAAAGCAACGAGAGCGGTTTTCATGCTGTTTGAACGCTATGAAAGTGGTAACATTCCCGAATAAGATTGCCAACCGTGTGTGTCCGCATGGCTCCTCGTGTTGCAAACCAGCGCAGCGTTTGCACCACGAAAAGCGCAGCAACCGCGGAGGGTTTAACATCGGAGCGTAGCGGAGATGTTCTTTCCCGTAGCGGATTGCAAGCAGACAGGTACCGTAGCAACCCCGTAGCACCATGGGACCCGCGTAGCCCCTGCATGGGCTCTGCGTGGCTCTCCGATGAGAGCAACCATGCGCAAGGACGAATTACAAATGGAAAATAAAAAATGGAGACTGCAATCTATGAACGGTTTTTCGCCTGTTGCCGTATCTCGGTGCTGGAGATGTCGAAATAGGGCGCGTCGGACAAGTAGAGGATGTTGCCTTGTATGTGCGGGAACTTGTCTTGTGCGGGGGAGGGCGTCGGCGAGTCGCCCGTATGCCGCGGATAGACGATGATGCGGTAGTTCGCTACGATATACTCCCAATCGTGCCACTTGGGCAGTATCGCGAGATTGTCTTCGCCTATGATGAGGCTGAATTCGTGCTCGGGCATGGCTGCGCGGAGCGCGCGGAGCGTGTTTGCCGTGTAGCTTGGGCGCGGGAGCCCGAACTCGAAGTCGGACACGATGATTTTTCCTTTCGCTTGCGGACTACATTGCGTCTCTATAGCATCCCGAACGGCACGCAGCCGTCCTTGTTCGTCGGAAAGTATATGATTGTCTTTTAGCGGGTTGTTCGGACTGACCATCACCCATAGTTGGTCTATGTCGGTATGCAGCACAATCCATTGTGCCAAACCGATATGTCCGAAATGGACGGGGTTGAACGAACCGCCGTAGATGCCTATCTTCATGTTTGTCGCGGGTGTTATCGGAGAAACTGATCCACCTCTTTGTCCAATTGGTTTTCGGCTTCTTGGAGGTCGCTGTTCACGATGATGCAGTCGAAATGGCGTGCGTCTTCCAGTTCGATAGCGGCCTTGTTGACGCGCTCTTCTATCTTCTCTGCGCTGTCTGTACCTCTGCCAATCAGGCGCTTGCGCAGCTCTTCGACAGACGGCGGAGCCACGAAGAACGAGCGTGCGCGCTCGCCGAATATCTGCTTGAGGTGCATGCCGCCTTTGACGTCCACATCGAAGACCACGTGATGCCCGGCGTTTTCGATGCGCTCTATTTCGCTTTTGAGCGTGCCGTAGTAGGTGCCGGAATAGACTTGCTCCCATTCCACGAGCTTGTTGTCGGCAATCAGTTGCTCAAAAGCGTCGTTGCTGATGAAGTAGTACTCCCGTCCGTCTACCTCTTGTCCGCGTGGCGCACGCGTGGTGGCGGAGATAGAGAACTCCAAATCATTCCGTTTCTGTAGCAGATAATTGACCAACGTGGACTTGCCTGCTCCACTCGGAGCGCTGAATATCAGTATCATATACTATCGTTATGTGGTTTTTGTATTCGTTTTGCAGCCCGCAGACGAGCCCGTGTGTAACGTATCCCCTGCGCGTGAAATTCGTGCAAAGGTACACTTTTTTTTACATATGTGCAAAACAAACGGTGTTTTTGGAAGGTAGGCGGCAAGATTATGTTAGTATGTATAAAATGCATATTTATGCGCAATATGTTTGTTTTTGACCGAATATTTATGCAAAATGTTACTTTTTGGCAAAAAAATAATACTTTTTGTCAGAATTATTTGCCTGTGTCGATAATATGTATTACTTTTGCACTCCGTTTCAAAACCGGACGTTCTCTCTCCTGTGTGTTGGTTAGCCACATGGTGTAGAGGGGACGTTTAATGTAAGAAACGGTGTTTAAGGTATAAAGGTATTAATGTAGTTTTTTTAGGTATGAAAAAGATTGTACTCCTTTTCCCCTGCCTGTTGTGCATGTGTTTTGCTTTTGCACAAAGTCAGACGTTCAGCGGAGTAGTACTGGATGGAAGTGGCGAGCCTGTAATAGGTGCGTCCGTCCAAGTGAAAGGTACGACTTCGGGAACCATTACCGACATGGACGGTAAGTTTTCTATCGAGGCGCAGCCTAATGCAACCTTGGTTGTTTCTTTCATTGGTCTTCAGACTATGGAGGTAGCTGCCGCTTCAAATCTCAAAATTATGTTGCAAGAGGACACTTCTGAGTTGGACGAGGTGATGGTGGTGGCTTTTGGTACTACTACCAAGAAGTCATTTACAGGTTCGGCTTCGGTTGTCAAGAGTGATGATATCGTCAAGCGACAGACCACCAATGTTACCAACGCGTTGGCGGGACAAGTGGCCGGCGTACAGGGCTTGTCGGCTAACGGGCAGCCAGGTGAGGTCAGCAAGATACGTATCCGCGGTATTGGCTCTATGTCGGCGAGCAATGCGCCTCTGTATGTAGTGGACGGCGTGCCTGCCGACGACAATGTAGTAGCGACTTTGTCGAACAACGATATTGCCAGCATCACGGTCTTGAAAGACGCTGCCAGCAATGCGCTTTATGGTGCGCGTGGTGCCAATGGCGTTGTGCTGATTACTACCAAGCGCGGGAGTACCCGCGAGGCGCAGATAACCCTTGAAGGCAAATGGGGTTCCAATTCGCGCGCAGTGCCGACTTACAGTGTGATGACAGACCCCGGAATGTACTATGAGACGTATTATCAAGCGCTCTACAATAGTCAAATAGGTAAAATGGGGGGGGGTACGGGCGCGCACGAGTACGCGTCTAAATACCTCTTAGATTCAGACAACGGCGGTCTGGGGTATCAGGTCTATTCTGTTCCTGCCGGCCAGTCGCTGATAGGCTCGAACGGCAAACTCAATCCGAATGCTACGCTCGGCTATAGCGACGGGGCGAACTATTATTACCCCGACAATTGGTACAAGGAGTTGTTCAATACGGGCAACCTCCGTCAGGAGTATAACCTCAACGTGTCGGGTTCGACCGATAAGATCACCTATTTTGCGTCGGCATCCTACTTGGACGATTCGGGACTGATGGAGAACTCCGACTATAAACGTTTTACGAGCCGTGTATCGGTGGACTATCAGGCTAAGAAATGGCTCAAGATAGGTACGAATATGACCTACGCACATGCCGATCAGCGCTATCCTTCCGATCAGGATTCGGAAACGGCGGCGGCTTCGTCGGGCAACCTGTTCTTCGTGAGCAATTTTATGGCACCTATTTATCCGCTCTACTTGCGTGACGCACAAGGGAATATCATGGTGGATAACAATGGTTTCACGATGTACGATTACGGCGATGGGACGATAGCAAGCGCTTCGCGTCCGTTCATGCCGCAATCCAACCCTGCTTCGGCTATTGCGTTAGACAAGAGTCTCTATAAGAATGACCTTTTCTCGGGCAAGTACTTTGTGGAAGTCGAGTTCTACAAGGGGCTGAAAGCTACGGCGAACATCGGTATCAACTACTATGGCTCGCGCTATCAGACAACGCTCAACCCCTACTACGGTCAGTTCGCCGGTATGGGTGGACAGGCTTCGGTGGAGAACGACCGTGTGTTTACGCTCAACCAGCAGTACCTGCTCACCTACAAGAACCGCTTCGCGGGAACGCACAATGTGGATTTGTTGGTAGGTTATGAGAACTATCGCTACGACTATTCGGTGCTGTGGGGAACTCAGACCAAACTCTTCAACCCCGATATGGCGGAGGTAGGCAATGCGATTCTGCAACCTTCTACCAGCTCGTACACGTTGAACTACCGCACGCAGGGTATCCTGGCGCAAGCAAAGTACGACTACGACAGTCGTTACTATGTGTCGGCTTCGTATCGCCGTGATGCTTCTTCGCGCTTTGCCCGAGGCAAACGTTGGGGCGATTTCTGGTCGGTAGGTGCGGCTTGGGATATTCAGGCAGAGCCGTGGATGGAGTCGGCGAACAATGTTGATTTGTTGAAACTCAAGATTAGTTACGGCGCACAGGGTAACGACAACCTGCTGACGCCGGACGGAGGTGTCAACTACTATCCGTATGCCGACCAATATACGTTGTCCGAGAACAACGGTACATTTGCTACGACGCTCTCCTACAAAGGAAACGAAGATATTACGTGGGAAACATCCTATAACCTCAACGGCGGTATCGATTTCTCGTTCTTCGGCGAGCGTTTGGGCGGTACTGTCGAGGGCTTCTGGCGCCGTACGGTAGATATGTTGTACTACAAACCTGTAGCTCCTTCGTTAGGCTATTCTTATTTGCCGGTCAATATCGGCTCGGTCTCCAATGCGGGACTGGACGTAGAGCTGCACGGCGACGTAATCAAGACACGCAACGTAACGTGGAATATCTATGCCAACATGACGTACTTCAAGAATAAGATTTTGTCGCTCTCTCCCGAGTTGAACGGCGAGTGGATTGACGGAAGCTATATCTACAAAGAGGGAGGTTCGCTCTATCAGTTCTACTTGCGCAAGTATGCGGGTGTGGACAAAACGACCGGTGCAGCCCTCTATTATCAGGACGTTACCGATGCGGAAGGAAACGTGGTAGGTCAGACTACTACCGACCAATGGTCTGCCGCTACGCAGTATGATTTGGGCGACATCCTGCCTAAGGTATATGGCGGTTTCGGAACGTCGTTGAATGTATATGGTGTGGACCTGAGCATTGCGTTTGCTTACCAATTGGGCGGACGTATTATCGACGACGCTTATCGTCAGTTGATGTCCTCAGGTTATGGTAGTGCAGGACAGAACTGGCATACGGATATTCTGAACGCATGGACGCCGGAAAATATCGATACCGATGTGCCGCGGCTCAATACGAACGACCTATATACCAATAGTTATTCCGACCGCTGGATTGTCAGCTCCAATTACCTCAGTTTGCAGAATATTACGCTGGGATATACGTTGCCGACCAAGTGGACGAAGAAAATCAAGATAGAGAAGTTGCGTATCTACGGTGTAGCAGATAATGTCGCTTTGGCTTCTGCCCGCAAAGGCTTGGATCCTCGTCAGGGATACACTACATCCACTTCGGCCACCTATTCGCCTATCCGCTCTATATCGGGAGGTATCAGTATCACATTCTAACTTTTTGAAAGGATAATCAGTATGAAATATATCAATAAATCATGGTTCTTCATTGCGGTTTGTGCGCTATCGCTTACTGCTTGCGAAGATTTTATGGATTTGGAGCCGCAAGGCAATACTAAGACAGATGCGCTCAAGAACGATGCGTATTCCAAGTTGCCGGACAATGCGGTGGCGGATATGAGTGCCGTTTATGCGCAGATGATACAGATGTTCGGCGGATTGGGAGACTACGGATACGAGCGTCATAATGATTTCGGTATCGCTTCTGCCCTGCTGACGATAGAGGCAGACGGACAAGACTTTGTAGGCACCAATGACGGTTACAACTGGTTCGGATATAGCGACTATTCCAGCCACAACTACACCGGTTTGCCTTGTCTGATGGTGTGGAACACCTACTACAAAGTTATCAAGGCGGCTAATGCCGTGATTGGTGCGATTGCTACTGACACCGAGTCGGAGACCTTACGCGCCAACCGCGGGCAAGCACTTGCTGTCAGAGCCTATTGTTACACCGTATTGGCACAACTCTACCAATATACATATAGTGACGCTACGCTGCAGAAACCGTGTGTGCCTATCGTTACGGAAAATATGACTTCGGAGGAGTTGCAGGAGAACCCGCGTGCAACCGTTGAGGCAGTATATGCCCGTATTATGCAAGACTTGAACGAAGCCGTAGAGCTGTTGGAGGGTTACCAACGCCCGGACAAAGGCTATGTCAATCAGGCTGTAGCCTACGGATTGAGGGCCAGAGCCAATTTGCTGATGAAGAAGGGCAAAGAGGCTGCCGACGATGCGGCTAAGGCTATTGAGCTGTCGGGGGCGCAACCCTATACAAAGGAGGAAGTTTCCAAACCTTCGTTTACGTCGGCTGAGGCTAACTCTGTGATGTGGGCGAACATTATTGTTGAGAGTAACGATATTGTGCAATCGGGTATCGTCAATTGGCCGAGCCACTTGTCGTCGCTCTTTACCGACGGATACACCGGCGTTGGGGCATACAAGAGCATTTGCAGCGAGCTGTACGAACGTATCCCGAACTCGGATGTGCGCAAGGGCTGGTGGCTCAACGAAAACTTGGAGTCTCCGCTATTGGACAACGCCGCCTACCGTGGTTGGAAAGAGAATATTGCGGATGGCATGCAGTATGTGAACGTTAAGTTTGGTGTCGCTAATGACAATATGACTACGCTTACAGCGGCTGCCGACTGGATATTGATGCGCTATGAGGAGATGTTGCTTGTTGAGGCTGAGGGACTTGCGCTGGCAGGCGACGAAGGACAGGCAAAGAGCTTGTTGGAGGGATTTGTCAAGACCAACCGTAATCCTAACTATACGTGTACCGCTGATGTAAAAGACGAGATATGGACACAACGGCGTATTGAGCTTTGGGGAGAAGGGTTTTCTTATTTCGATTTGATGCGTTTGGAGAAACCTACTATCCGTACAGCTAGTAGCAACTGGCCTGTGGCTTGGGTAGTGGATGTACAAGCCAACCATAATGCAAGGCTATGGGTTATCCCGCAGAAAGAGATTGCTGCCAACGATGGTATCACAGAGGCGGATAACAATCCTTTTACCAGCCCGTTATAAAAACGAATGTATAACGATTAACGAATCAAAGAAATGAAAACAATACGTTTTATAGCAACTATATTGGTTTGCACGGCATTTGTTGCTTGCAACCAGAACCTACCGGAGCGCGAACCGTCGCCTGCTGACGACAACTCGGTGCAGGCATATGTGTTCGAGAATACCGCCGATGTGCTGATTAAGCCCATTGGAGGAGATACGGTAGAGATTACCTACGGAGGCGGTTCGTTCCAGACTACTGCTACTCCCTCGTTTCCCGTCCTGTTTGGACGTAATAATGCTACTGACTCAATTACTATCGATCTGATAGTAGCGGGTGATGTGGAGGCATTTGATTTGGAGCATACTGTCTCTTTTGCTCCGGGTGAGAGTGTGGACACACTTTGGGTGACACCATTGTTCAGCTATGGAGAATCGGCTACGCTGAAGTTTGCTATTCCCGAGGGAATGACTACATCGTATGGAAAATCGGCGGTGTCTATCAAGGTGAGCGCTGATTATACATGGTTACCCGCCGGCAGTGTTACGTTCTCTTCGGAGTGGGAAGGTGCTACGGGAGTCGTTTCTATCGAACAAGCCAAGGAATACGCTCCGGCTGATAGTTCGAAGCTCTACCGTCTCAATAGTCCGTATTTCATTGTGGCACCCGAGTATTGTACGGCAGCAGGGTATCATCTGATGTTCTATCTTGATAAAGAGTATAAAGCGTTAGGTCTCAATTCCGGTTTCAATCAGGTGGAGAATACAGGCTATGATTATATCTATTGGGATCTGGAGCGTTTCGCCGAAGATGAGTCCTTTAGTAGTATTGAGAATACATATATCCTTACTGCTTTGTGGTCGGATGGCTCCAATTTGTATGGTCCTGCTACGGAGACTTGGACTTGGACTGATGGTTTCCCCGGAGACCTGAGTGACCCTACAGAAGGGGACGGCGAGTGGAAGAAGATGGTCTTTACAAAGGCGAATGTGGTCGAGAAAGAAGGGGCTGTACACGAGATAGTAGATGAACTTGCTTATACGACGGACCCTGATTTGTTCCCGGACTCCTACTTGGAGCATTCGCTCTATACGCTTGTGCTTACCAATGCTAAGGGAGACACTATGCAACTCCAATTGGTAGGAGATGAACTGGCGGGCGAATACGCAATAGGCAGTTTGGAATCTGGCGTATGGGGAGTTCCCGTTGCTGCTTCGGGAGTAGCGGTTACCGGTTACACCGAAGCAGGTGCTGATTTCGGTTGTGTTATCGACCTTACGTGGAATAAGTTTTTCCTTGTCGATGGTACTATCGTCGTTTCTGCTACGGAGACAGGCTATCAGGTTACGGTAGAGGCTACCAGTGCCTCGGGCTTGGAAGTGAACGCCTCGTTCGATGGCGTTATTCTTTCTGCTCCTATCCCCGAAGATAAAGCAGCACGGAAAATAGCGAAGCTCTAATATTGTCAAATGGTTAAATTGCAAATAACAATGAAACATACAGTATCAATCTTTGGTTGCGCATTGGCAGTTGTTCTTACGGCGTGCCAAGCCACACCCGAATACGACACAACGCTTTCCGCCAACCTGCAGGACGAGCGTGAGAAACTAACGGTTGTCGATGCGTATTATTTCGGGGATATCAACAAAACGGCAACAAGTAATGCTATCGCGGTTACCTTCTTGTCCTCGGGAATGAGTATCGTCTATGACGGTCTTGATTTTAGCGGATATGCAGGCAGCGGTTACGCTTTCGACCTGATTTTCAACTCAAGCGACGAAGAAACGCTGACGGCGGGTACTTATGTACTGGATACGCTGCTGAGTGACGGCTCTTATTCGTATGCTCCGGGGACTATCGCCCCCGAGAATTCTACGGTATCGATTGTTTATGGAGGCAATGCTACCACGATTGCGCTATCGGAAGCGGATGTCAAAGTGGTTGCTACGGGTGGCGGATATACTATCGATATTGCCGCTACTGCTATTACAGGTGTAGCCGTTGAGGCGCATTTCGCGGGTGAGATAGCGTTTAATGATATCTATGCCTTCCGGGAACCGGCGGAGGCTACCTCTTTTACCGGACAGTTGGATGAGGTTGATTATGAGGCAGGTGCTTCTAACTACTCGGATTGGCTTACGGATTCTATGTATTCGTTCTATGCGGATTACTATGCTGCTTATGCCGAGTATTTGGAACCGGCAGTTTTGAATCTTGAAGAGTCCTATGCTACGGAAATCGAACTATATGAGTCGGCCCCCGAACTATACGAAGATTCTGCCGCGCTATATCTCGTATATACCGATTCCTTGGCAGAGGCTACAGCTACGGAAGAAATTGCTCGCCTTCAGAGTTTGGTGGATGAGTATGAATATGCCTATAACGTGGTGGATATCTATGCTTCTTATGCCGAGATAGCAGAGGACTATTATGGGAGTTTGGATGCTGCGGAATATTATGCCGCAGCGCATGCCGAATCGACTCCGGAGGATGCTCATTCTTTTACATTGGTTACGAAGCAGGGAGATATATTGCATCTTTCGGTGGCATTATGGGCGTTATCTGATGAGTTCCACGCAGTTTTGCCGGATGGTACGTATGCTGTGGACCCCGGAGTGTATTACGTTACCTCTACGGAGAATTATCGTGCCCAAAGTGCAAAACTGTATGGTTCGTATATAGAAGCCGCGGACGGTAATCTGTACTATGTAACATTTGGAGAAGTTGAAGTTACTTTTGTCGGCGACGAGGTAGCAACACTCCAGTTCAAAGGGGTGACTGCCAACGGTTCTACTATTGATTGCAGCTACTCTAAGTAGGGTAATCTCTGTTACTAATGTTATACGCGATGCCAAATCCTTTTGGCATCGCGTATTTGTATGAATGTGCTGGTTTGTGCGAGATAGTTATTCCGCTGTTCCGTTGTCCCAGTAGATGTAGTTGTGTCGGTCCACTTCTTCCGCTTGCGGTACAACAATGAATGACGGCGTTTCTTTGTTCCAAGGGCGATAACTGGCATTCTGGGTAGTATCCTCGATGTATTGGTGGATATGCGCTGCCCATTGTTGCCACGCGGGTGTCCTGTCGTCTTCCGAATAGATAAAGTCTTTGTATTTGCTCCTTCGACCTACTACGTTGTTGTGCAGATCCATATAGCGGTCGCATGGCGCGTTTGGATGCATCTGTTCCCAATAGAGGTCCATTACCAAGTAGGTGATAGGAAGCCCGACATAAGTGCGTAATAGGGCATTTACATAAGTGTGTTTGAAGGCATCGCCGCGTTTCCCGTTGCTGGTCTCTTCGCCGTAGTAGTATCGTGCCAAATGCTCTGCACGGGCTTTGCTTTGCATAATGCGGTAGAAGAGACGGGGACCACGCCATAGCAGCAGCGTCAACCCGAGATTTTCTTCTTCTATCATAGAGGGAGCCAATGAGTCAAACTGTGCTCTGTCTGCCCATGTGTTTTGTGCTGCTATTGTGCGCAAAGTATCCAAACGTGCCTGTTCTTTGACGGTCATTTCCATGAAACTTACTTCGTCGCTGTTAGTGGTGCTGTCTCCCCATAGGGTACCAATCTGGGTGGTTCCGTTGGCGGAGGGGCGTCCGTAGTATGACAGAGCGTCAGGAAGTTCGCTTTGTATGTTGTTGGCTATACCCCTGCCCCTGGTGTGGGCGTATATCAGTGCCTCTGCGAGCCGCTCTACCTTGCTTACATAGCCTGGGTAGGCACGTTCGGGATAGAGTTGTAATAGGCGTTGCTCCATATAGTCGCCAAATGCCATACTATCCGCGCGTATGATGGCGGCTTCCTGAGTATTGTATTTGGCGGAGGCGCTATCGTGTATGCTTTCCCATTCCAAGCCGATGACGTATAGCACTTCGGCGGGGAAAGTAGGTAGTACGGTCGTATCTGCGGCAACGACGGAGGTCGGTGGCGCAGGCGCAACATTTGCCGTGCGCCGGGTGCTATGACATGCGTTGAGTAGCAGTAGTCCCAATACGGCATAGGTGCAGGCATGTATGGATTTACAGGCACGTTTTCTGACGATGTCGTTATTTATAAACCATTTATAAACCATTTATAAACGCTTTTTTAATCGGTAATCCGTATTTCAAAATAATCCGCGTCCAGATAGCCGGAATCGTTTATTTTTACCCTGTCGCGCGAGCAGAATAGCCCTATTTTTGCGCCTATCCATTCGCCCTCAACTGCCTGAAACGGCTCGCCCGCGGAGCGGAAGGTTTTGCCGTCATCGGACAGATAGAACCGGCATAGTTGCGTGTTGCTTACTTCTACGCGCAACCATACCCATTGCCCGTTTTTAGGCGCATCCAAGATATAGTTTTTTCGTCCCGCTACAATCATACCTGCCCGCTCGTGTGCCGCGGTCTTCGGATTGGGCGTAAAGCGCACTTTGGCGGTCGTGCGGAAAGCATGGTTGGCGGGTATCTTCTGCAAGAATAGGTTCGGCGCGGCGGCGATACTGTCTGCAGGGTAACTGAACAACCGCAACATCGACTTGGCGGCGTTGCAATAGCAGTAGTTCGCGCGCCTGTTGCCCGACCATTGCCAACTGAGGTCCGGCTCTATCCCGTCGAATTCGTCCCGCCATAGGGTGGAAATCGCAGGCGTATTGTCTCTTACAAGGGGATTGTTCGCGCTTCGAACGGGCGTTCCGTTTCTACCTATCACGGGCCATCCGTCCGCCCATGACAAAGGTTGCAGGTGTACTATTCTGCCCGCTACACCCACGTCTTGGAAGTGGAGAAACCAATTGCCGACCCATGCCCCTTGGTGAGGCCCGTTGATGTCGGTTTGCCCCTGCTCCAACACTTTCTTGACCTCATACGGACCGTAGGGCGAGTGGCTACGCATAGCCAGTTGCCAGCCGGTTGCTACGCCTCCCGCAGGGCAGAATATATAGTACAGACCGTCTTTCTTGTAGAATTTCGGACCCTCGGAAGTCGGGTTCTCGGGATGCCCGTCGAAGACAATCCGGCTCTCGCTCAGGGTGCTCAGTCCGTCGGGGGCTAACTCGCATACGGCGAGTACGCTTTTCAACCCCGCGCGGCTACCGGCAAAAGCGTGTACCAGATACGCGCGCCCGTCCTCGTCCCACAGCGGGCAAGGGTCGATGTACCCCTTGCCGGCTTTCACCATAACCGCCTTTTCCCAGCGGCACGGAAGCGCGTCGGTCTTCTCCGAACGCACGCAATAGATGCCGCGGTCGGGGTCGCCGTAGTAGATGTAGAAACGCCCGCCGTGGTGGCGTATGCTTGGCGCCCAAACGCCGCATCCGTATTCGGGGCGGTCGCTCCCTTCCGTGCCGGGCACGGCATCACGAAGGGCGGCATCCACTATTTGCCAATGGACAAGGTCTTTCGAGTGGAGTATCTGTAAACCGGGGATGCAGTTGAACGACGACGAGGTCATATAGTAGTCGTCGCCCACTTGGCATACGTCGGGGTCTGAGTAGTCGTAGGGCAGGATAGGGTTGGTGTACTCCCCCGCAATTATAGAGCCAAAGCCGCAAAGCAGGCACAATACAATCCAATATCTTCGTTTCATAATCGCTTAATTTTTCATCTCTCCTTTTAGTATAATCCGTATGATGATGGGGGCGCCGAATAGCGCGCTAACGGTCGATATAGGTAGCGGATACGTGCTCAACGAGCATAGTATGTCGCATAGTATCAGAATGTCCGCTCCGATTAAGGCAGATGCGGACATCGTTATTCTGTGGTTGGATGTGCGGAAGACGCCTCGCGCGATATGCGGCACGGCAACCCCTATGAAGGCTATCGGTCCGCAGAACGCCGTTATCCCGCCGGCGAGCAAACCTGTCGAGATTACAATCAGCAGCCTCGTGCGCGTAATGTCGATACCCAGCCCGCGGGCATAATCTTCGCCTAATAGCAATCCGTTCAAGGGTTTTATGACGATCACGGCGCAGACTGCTCCCGCCACAACCACGCCTGCCAGCAACGGCATTTCTGACCAACCGACACTTTGCAGACTTCCGAACGTCCACACAATGAACAACTTAAGTGAATCCGGATTGGCGAAATTTTGCATCAGGTTGACCAGCGCGCCGGCTATTGCGCCGAACATCATGCCGATTATCAGCAGGCTCACGTTGCTCTTTATTTTGCGCGCCACGCCTACTACCAGTAGCAACACAGCCGTACTGCCCGCTATGGCGGCAAACACGATTGATAGCGAGTTGCCGGCTATTCCCGCCCCCGCCATAGTGGCGCAGAGCGTCACGAACGCCACGCCTAAACTGGCGCCTGACGATACGCCCAAGGTGTAGGGCCCCGCCAAGGGGTTACGGAAAAGCGTCTGCATCATCAGTCCCGCTACCGATAACGCCACGCCCGCCAGTAGTGCCGTCAGAGCCTTCGGCAGACGCAGTTGGAACAATATCTGCCGTTTTATCTCGTTGGTCTCGGCGAGCGAAATCCATGTCGTCCCGCAGCAGACATCAAGCCATAGCAGCACGACCGCCAGCGCGGCTAGACTCAAAAACAGGTAGGTATTGCGGGTAGATGGCATAGTTTTTTATGGATTCCGGGCGTAGGATACGTCCCTTTCCGCAAAAGTACACCAAAAACGGCATATATGCAAATAAAAACACCTATCTTCTTGCCTTTTGTCCCCTATGTTTCGGCTTTTGACGTTTTGTGCTTGTGCATACCGAAAAAAAGCAGTACTTTTGCGTTCCGATTATCAAAAAACTTGTTTTTGTATGTCTGTTCATGTTCAAAATACGCGTATGACGACGGCAAAGCTGCGTCAGATGAAGCAGGCGGGCGAGAAAATAGCCATGCTTACGAGTTACGATTTTACCCTCGCGCGTCTCGTTGACGAAGCGGGTATAGATATGTTTCTTGTCGGCGATAGCGCCAGCAACGTGGTCTGCGGCAATCAATATACGCTCCCCATCACGGTTGACGAGATGATTTTCCTCACGCGCGGGGTCGTTCGCGCGGCGCAGCATGCGCTTGTGGTGATCGATATGCCTTTCGGCAGTTATCAGGTCTCCGAGGAAGAGGCGGTTCGTAATGCGGTCCGTATGCTCAAAGAGAGTGGGGCAGACGCGGTCAAATTGGAGGGCGGAGAGGAGATTCTGCCTGCTATCCGCCACATGATTCAGGCGGGTATTCCCGTTATGGGGCACCTCGGGCTCACGCCGCAGTCGGTTAACCAGTTCGGCGGCTATGGCTTGCGCGCGAAGGAGCAGGAGGAGGCGAATAAACTTCGGAATGATGCTATTCTCTTGGACGAGGCAGGCTGTTTCGCGATAGTCTTGGAGAAGATTCCTGCGGCGTTGGCTGCGCAGGTTACGAAGGATGTTTCTTGCCCGGTTATCGGCATTGGCGCGGGTGCGCAAACCGATGGTCAGGTCTTGGTGTTGCACGATATGTTAGGGTTCAACCAAGGTTTCCAACCTAAGTTCTTGCGCCGTTTCGCTAATCTTGCTAACGAAGTCAATACTGCCGTAACCGACTATATTGCTGCGGTTAAGCAATCTACTTTCCCTTCTGCGGACGAGAGTTATTAAGTCTGTTTTTTCGAGTTGCAGATTGTTTGTCCTTTTCGCGGTAGATTAGCGGTAGATAAGCTGTGGATAAGCGGTAGATAGGTTTGAGTTTTGAGTGGCTTTTGCGTGGAATATCTTGGGTATTCCGCGTGTCGTTTTATCGGACTCTCATCGGACTCTCGTTCTGCTTTTGTCCGATTCTCGTCCTGCTTTCGTCAGGCTCTTACTTATACTCTAAGTCATGTTCGCGCACGTACGCGAGCGACGTACGCGTAACATATTTTGTTAATGTGGCCCCGTTATACACATATACACAAATAGCTTTTGTCTCTCAAGTACTAATTTTGGTAATATTTGTTTGTATTTTTCCTGGGAAAGTACTGTAGTTTGTTTTTTTTTTGTTTGTTTTTGTCGTGATTTTTGTTTGTTTTTGTGTATAGGGAACGTATTTGTAGTTTATGTGAGTTTGTGTCCCATTGTGATAGCATTTTTTCGTCTTTGATTATCAGCCATTTGGATATAAAAATGCAAAAAAGTGGTGTAAAGATTTGGTCATGTCAGAAAAAGGCAGTACCTTTGCACCCGCTTTTGAGGAACAAGCGTGTTTCTATT
>JBJECK010000017.1:0-2654 GCA_051870995.1 Paludibacteraceae bacterium
TACGCTACAATGCCCTCGGACAACTAATCGAATAATCTTGTTAATTTTCCTATCCTGGTGTGCCTTTTGGACACATCAGGATAGTATTTACCGTTTAATACTTTATCTATTATGAAAAAACTTTTCTTTTCTCTCGCTTGCTTGCTGGCAGTTTCAGTTGCCGCAGTAGCAGAACCGTCTGCAGCTCCTGCAGTGCCTGCTTATAAGGCTAATCAAGTAAAAGCTGTTTATTCTGAAATTTATAATGCCGATTGCGGATTTGGCGAATGGAACTCCGGTACGCAATATACGCAAGACACCTATGGCAAAAAGTATGTTACCACCCAATTGGGCTATTTCGGAATTACAGATTTCGCATACAATTGCGAAACGATGGAATATCTTCATATGGACGTTTGGTCCGACGAAGATATGTCACTGCGTGTCGTACCTATTCATGGCGGTACTGAAGTTGGTGTAGTCAAAAACATTACAAAAGGCACATGGAACGCTATCGACATTGCACTTTCCGAGTTTGCAAATGGTACCGATTGGACCAATGCTTCTCAAATCAAAATAGACAAAGCTCCTAACCGTACTTTCTGGTTGAACAATGTTTATTTCTATACCACACAAACGGTAGCCGACGATACCGAAGCGCCCACCGAGGTTTCGGCTGTATTGGAATCTGCCGGCTATTTCACGGCTAATATCAAGGCACAGGCTACCGATAACTCCGGTTCTGTCATCTTTGAAGTTCTCGATGGTGAAACCCTTCTGGCTACCAAGAACGCTGCTTCTGCTACTGAGGCGGTGATTGAGGTTGCAGGACTCAAGGCTGGTACTGCCTATACTCTTGCTGTAGTTGCCAAAGACGAAACAGGAAATGCGGCTACGGCTGTAAATGTAGCAGTGGAAACATTGGCGGCTCCTGAGCCTGCAACGGCACCTACGGTTGCTGCAGAAGATGTATATGCTATCTATTCAGATGCTTATGCTGAAAATCATACACCTTTTGAATATAACCAAGGCTGGTGGGCAAATCCGACTATGACGAATGTTGTTTTAGGTGAACAGGACAATGCTATTGTGTACACATCTAATGGAGACCCGAATGGCTGCTTTGGCTGGGCATGGGGTGAAACTACGACCGACCTGACTGGCTATAACAAATTGCATCTTGACATCTATGCACAAGAGAGCGGTTCTATTATGTTGGGCATTACGCGTCAAGGTCGTGACAACATAACCGAAACTCCGAATATTACTGCCGGTGAATGGAATGCTATTGATATCGACTTGACAGGTCAAGACCTTACCAAATTCTTCCAAATCGGTTTCTGGAACTTCTCTACATTGAAGTGCTTCTTCGTTGACAACGTGTATTTCTACACCAACGCCGAGACGGGCATCATGGACGCATCGGTCAATGCGCCTGCACGCAAGGTTATTAAAGACGGCGTGCTCTATATCCAACAGGGCGAACAGGTATATACCGTGCTCGGTACGGCATTGTAATACTGCCTGAAACCAGAGGATACCCGATAGCCTACCCATACGGGCTATCGGGTATCTTATATACTACATACGGTAAGCGGGAGGGCATTCTTTCGGTTGTCCCTGCGTATTGTGTGCGCAATCACCCATTAATCACCCACTAATCACCCACTCTTGTTTCGACAAACACTCGGGACTGATTCGTTAACGGCTCGTTAATCACCCGATAATCACCCGATAACCACCCGATACGTACCCGACAGGTACTGCATTACGTCTCTTTCATTATGAATCTGAAACAGACATTCCTTCTTTCTCTCGCAGTTCTTTCTTTGCACATCGCTTCGGCGCAGGAGCCTGTGGCAGTGGGCGGAGGCTCGTATGCCTCCTATACTCCGCTGGGCGACAAGCAGGTCTTCACCGTCCGTGCGCTCAACCAGTTCGGCTATACCGAGTTGGAAACCAATGAATTGTATGAGGCTACGGCACTGGGTGACCATGAACTGGTGGTATCGCTCGGGGGCTACAACGATACGGCACATATCCGCGTGGTGGACTTCTCCGAGATGAACCTTGCGCTCCGCAAGACCGCTACCTGCTCCGGCTCGGAGAACGACGGCACCAACGCCGCCATGGCGGTGGACGGCGACCATGGGACACGCTGGTCGTCGCGTTTCCAAGACAACGAGTGGCTTACCGTGGACCTTGCGGACCACTACTATCTGAACCGCATCCGTATCTACTGGCAGGATGCTTATGCGACCGACTATGTGTTGCTGCTGTCGGAAGACGGCGTGGACTTCGAGGCGGTGTACGAGGCGGCGGGAGCCAAGGGCGGCGTGCAGGACATCACGCTCCCCGAGGGCAGGCGGTATCCGGCGCGCTATGTCAAACTGCTGTGCCAAAAGCGCAACATGCAGTACGGCAGTTCGTTGTGGGAGTTCGAGGTGTACGGCGAGGGCAGAGTGGAGCAGTCCACCGCCGTGGAGCAGACCGCGGAGGGGCAGCAGCCTGCCGACTCAAGGCACGCACAGACGGTTCTCCGCTATAGCAACGGACATATCTACGTCTTAACGCCGGAGAAAAAGGTATATACCATTGATGGGCGGAAGATAAACTAAGCCGCTTGCTTGCAAATCCCTACGTAACAGAACGCCACCGCGCTTGCAATCCTCTCC
>JBJECK010000018.1:0-13265 GCA_051870995.1 Paludibacteraceae bacterium
ACGTATCCGTGAAATAGATTTTCACATCTTCTTTCCCGTAGCAGTCTTCTATTGACCGGATACCGTAGCAACCCCGTAGCATCTTGGGACCCGCGTAGCCCCTGCATGGGCTCTGCGTAGCCTTTGGGCTAACGTCCTCCCCCCCCCTCTCCCTCGTGTCGCACCACGGAAGGAGGATAAAAACCACTGTGTACCTACCAAATAATTGCGTTTCTATTTGGATTTTACATTTCGATTTTTGACCGAGTTAAATCCGTAGCCGACAATATTAGGTGCTTCATAGGTGATTCGGATGTTAGCATAAAGTATGGCATAGGCTACGTATAATGTTAAAATAGAGCAAGAATAATGGAGTAAGGGTATGTAACAGAGGTCATGGGCAAAGGACGAACGCGGGCAAAGAAAGCAGAAATTTGCGTATCCCGAAAAAAAGTTGTATCTTTGCGCGTTATTTGTGTTTTGCAAATTAAATCGGTAAATTATCTTACGTTATGGCAACGAAAAAGTATAATTGGACATTTGCGAACGTGGGCGGTGTGACCCGCGTGAAGATTCAGTCGGGCGATGACATCCGCCACCTGAACGAGTTGGATGAGAAGATGTGGACGGTGCTGGCGTGCCCGACCACGGGGCTGGAGATTGACAGCGAGAGCCTGCGGCTGATGGATTCGGACTGCGACGGCAGCCTGAAAGTGAAAGAGGTGGTGCTGGCGGCGGACTGGCTGTGCGGCGTGCTGGCTAATCCCGATGTGCTGCTGGCGGGTACGGACTGTCTGCAGGCAAGCGACATCGCCGACGAGGCATTGCGTGCTGTGGCTGAGGGGATTGCGAAAGACGGCAAGGTGTCGCTGGCGGATGTGGATGCGGCGATAGTAGGCGCGACGATAGAGGCTCAGGCGGTGCCCGATGCGCCCTACGCGGCGGATGTTATAGCGGCGTACAAAGCGAAGCAGGCGGAGTATGCGGCGTATTTCGCGCAGGAGAAACTGGTGAAGATAGGGCTGGCGACCATCGCGGAAGACGCGGCAAAGCCCGGCATGACAGAAGACGAGTTTACAAAGATGGGCGGCGCGATAGCCACCTACGAGGCGGACAAAGCGGCTGCAGAGGCTGCGAATGCTGCTGCGCTGGCTGCTGCGCAGGCGCAGTATCTGCCCTTGCGCAAACTGCTGTTGCTGACACGTGATTTCTACCGCCTGCTGCGTAACTTCGTTACGTTCGAGGACTTCTATCAGAAAGACGGCGTGAAGGCGATGTTCCAGGCGGGTACGCTGATTATCGACCAGCGGGCGTGCACGCTCTGTATGCGCGTGAACGATATGGGCAAGCAGAATGCGCAAGCGGGCGCGAGCGGGATGTACCTGCTCTACTGCGACTGTGAGAGCAAGAAACTGGGGCAGAAGATGCAAATCGTGGCAGCGATGACCGTTGGCGACATACGCAACCTGTCGGTGGGCAAGAACGGCTTGTTCTACGACAACAAAGGCAATGACTGGGACGCAGTGGTAACGAAGATTATCGACAACCCGATTTCTATCGGGCAGGCGTTCTGGAGCCCGTACCGCAAGTTCGGCGCGTGGGTGACGGACCTTATCAACAAGTCGGCAGCGGAAAAGGATTCGAAGGGCTTTAGCGACCTGACGGCGAAAGTGCAGGAGGGCGCGAACAAGCCTGTGGCAGAGGGCGAGAAGCCGAAAGTGGAGGCGTTCGACATCGCGAAGTTCGCCGGTATCTTTGCCGCAATAGGTATGGCCATCGGCTATATCGGTGCGTTCTTCACGAGCGTGATAGGCGGCTTTGCGGCGCTGAAATGGTGGCAGGACATGCTGGCGATAGCGGGTATCCTGCTGGTAATCAGTGGTCCGGCGATGTTCCTCGCGTGGATGAAACTGCGCAAGCGCAACCTCGCGCCGGTGCTGAACGCCAACGGCTGGGCGATAAATGCAGACGTGATGGTGAGCGTGGCATTCGGCAATACGCTGACCACGCAGGCGCAATTCCCGATGCTGTATATGGTGGACCCGACCGTGAAGAAAGGTATGCCGAAGTGGGCGAAATGGACGATAGCGATTCTTGTGCTGCTGCTCATCGGCGGCGTGGGCGGTTACTACCTGTATCGCCATTGCCACCAGGAGCCGGCGCAGACCGAGTGCACGGAGAACGTGGAGGTAGTGGAGAGTGTGGAAACATCTGCGGAGAATTGCGCGGAATAAATGGGCGGAGAGATGCGAAAATTAGGTATTTGTCTGTTGATAAGCCTGTTGCCGTTGGGGGCAATGAAGGCTAAGATAAGTAAAACACCTCGGCACTCAGAGCCCGCGCCGCAAGAACAAACGGAAGAGATACCGACCGATACGCTGGCGGATAGCGAGGGGGACGAACCGTTGTCGTTCGACGAGATAGAGGTAGAGAACGTGGGCGTACCGCAATGGTTGCAGACGCACATCGTGGGTGACACTCTGTTTATCGGCTGCGCGCAGGATATGCTGCCGCGGCGGCTGGTGGTGGTGACCAACGACGGTGAGTGTCTGTACAAATTGCTTCCTGCGCAGATGGCGGAAGGTTGGCAGATGGCGCACCCTGCGGACAGCCTGTATAGGCACATATGGACGAGCGCGCGCGTGAACCCGTATGCGATACCTATCGACTCGTTGCAGGACAGCGTAGTGATAGATATGCACGGTTTCTGCCTGCCTGTGCTGAGACAGCCGACAGCTGACGGTACGCAGGATGCAAAGCGAGGCTATATAACTTCCAAGTTCGGCTTCCGCAAGTACCGTTTCCACTACGGGACGGACATCAAGGTGCAGATAGGCGACTCTATCCGCGCGTCGTGGGACGGGCAGGTGCGTATCGTGGGCTGGGACCCGCGGGGCTACGGCTACTACGTGGTTATTCGTCATACCAACGGCATGGAGACTGTCTATGGGCATTTGTCGCGCCCGCTCTTCGATGAGGGAGAACCTATCTACGCAGGCGAGGTGCTGGGCTTGGGCGGCAACACGGGGCGCAGTACGGGCAGCCACTTGCACTACGAGATACGGTATCTCGGCAATGCCATCAACCCCGAACTGCTGGTGGACTTTGCGGGCGGAGCGATACGCTACCCCGAGCAGTATATGCTGACCAAGAAGACGACATTCGGGCATAATACGGAACTTAAAGCGATGCAGCAAGCGCAATACCACCGCGTAAAGCAGGGAGATACACTGAGCGGAATAGCCAAACGCTATCGGACGACGGTCTCTGCGCTCTGCCGCATGAACCGTATCCGCGAAACATCGCTGCTGCAGATAGGTCAGAAGATACGCGTGCGTTGATTACGGATAAAGAATAGAAAACAATAAAACATACAGAATATATGAAGAACTTTGTAGAAGAATTGCGTTGGCGCGGGATGTTGCAGGATATAATGCCCGGCACCGAAGAACAGTTGCAGAAAGAGGTTACCGCTGCATATGTCGGCATCGACCCCACAGCCGACAGCCTCCATATCGGGCACTTGTGCGGCATCATGATGTTGCGCCACTTGCAGCGCTGCGGACACAAGCCTATCGCACTCATCGGCGGTGCCACGGGCATGATTGGAGATCCCAGCGGCAAGTCTGCCGAGCGCAATCTGCTCGACGAACCCACGCTCAAGCATAACCAGGAGTGTATCCAACGCCAGTTGGAGCGCTTTCTCGATTTCCATTCCGACGCACCCAACGCCGCCGAGTTGGTCAACAACTACGACTGGATGAAAGACTACACGTTCCTCGACTTTGCACGCAACGTCGGCAAACTCATCACCGTCAACTACATGATGGCTAAGGACTCCGTCAAGAAGCGCTTCAACGGCGAGTTCTCGCAGGGAATGTCCTTCACCGAGTTCACCTACCAACTGCTCCAAGGCTATGATTATGTGTATCTTAACAAGCATAAGGGCTGCAAACTCCAGATGGGCGGTAGCGACCAGTGGGGCAATATCACCACCGGCACCGAACTCATCAAGAAGATGGGCGGAGGCGACGCTTTCGCACTCACCTGCCCGCTGATTACCAAGGCGGACGGAGGAAAGTTCGGCAAAACCGAAAGCGGTAATATATGGCTCGACCGCCGTTATACGTCGCCTTATAAGTTCTACCAGTTCTGGCTTAATGTCGGTGATGACGATGCCAAACGCTACATCAGGATTTTCACTTCCTTGGAGAAGGAAGAGATAGATGCCCTCATCGCGGAGCACGACCAAGCACCCCATCTCCGCACCTTGCAGAAACGCCTTGCCAAAGAGGTGACTATAATGGTGCATAGCGAAGCGGACTACAACGCCGCTGTCGAAGCAAGCAACATCCTCTTCGGTAATGCCACGCACGAAACCCTTGCCAGACTGGATGAGGAGACGTTTCTCCAGGTCTTCGAAGGCGTGGAGAAGTATGAGATAAGCCGTGCCGAGTTGGAAGCGGGCATTGCGCCGCTTGACCTGCTGGCTGAAAAAACGAACATATTCCCCAGCAAGGGCGAGGCGCGCAAGATGATACAGGCGAACGGCTTTTCGATGAACAAGGAGAAACTGACCGACCCCCAGACTCCTATCACCACGGCGGCACTCCTCAACAACAAGTACCTCCTCTTCCAAAAAGGAAAGAAGAGCTACTACCTGGTGACGGTAAAGTAACTGCCTATAGATGAACGGCAAGCACCAATACCTTATTTACGAAACAACAAAAAACTATCTCCATGACAGATAAACCCACTATCATTGACTTTGTGGAAAAATATACTCGCGAGTATGCAAGTCATGTATTCCTGCGCGAGAAAGTGAATAACCAATGGACGGAGACCACCTACGCCGAGACACGCGAACAGGCACACGTGATAGGCGCCGGCTTGATGGCGCTGGGCTTGCAGAAAGGCGAGCGCGTGGCGCTGCTGTCGCAGGGGCGCAACCTCTGGGTTACCGCAGAGTTGGGTATTCTGTACGCCGGTGCCGTGAACGTGCCGCTGAGCATCAAACTGGCGGAGGCGAGCGACCTGCTCTTCCGTATCCGCCACTCCGAAGCCTGCTACATCATCGCCTCGGAGCAGCAGTTGGAGAAGATACGCAAGATACTGCCCGACTGTCCGAACGTGCGCAAAGTGGTGGTATTGGACAAGTTGGCAGCGTACGGCGAGAAAGAAATCGGCATTGACGAGGTGATGGAAACGGGACGCAAGTTGCTGGCGGAGACACCCGATGCGTTCGTGGAGCGATACAAGTCGGTAGGACCGGACGACTACGCCAATATCTCTTACACCTCCGGCACTACCGCCGACCCGAAAGGCATCCTGTTGACGCACCGCAACTACACGGCGAACGTGGAGCAGGCGCGCTCTATCATCAGCGTGCCGACCGATGCGGTGATGCTCATCATCCTGCCGCTTGACCACTGCTTCGCGCATGTGGCAGGATTCTACACGATGATGTCCTATTGCGGTTCGATAGCCACCGTGCCCGTAGGCAAGACACCGATGGCTACGCTGAAGAATATCCCTCTGTCAATCAAGGAAGTGCGTCCGCACGTGATGCTGTCCGTGCCCGCGTTGGCGCGCAACTTCAAGAAGAGCATCGAGAGCGGCATCAAAGCCAAAGGTCCTACGGTGGAGAAACTCTATAACTTCGCGCTCAATAACGCGATTGCTTACTATAAGGAATACTGGAACCAAGGCGGTGCACAATTCTGGCGCAAGCCGCTGGTGCGTTTGTTCGACAAACTGATATTCAAGGCAGTACGCGAGGGCTTCGGCGGTCGTATGTTGTTCTTCGTAGGCGGCGGTGCGCTGCTGGACATCGAACTGCAACGTTACTTCTGTGCCGTGGGCATGCCGATGTTCCAAGGTTACGGCTTGAGCGAGGCGACACCCATCATCTGCGCCAACTCCGGCGGGCATGCTATCTTCGGTTCGAGCGGGCGCATCGTGTCTGACCTCGACTTGAAGATTTGTGACGACGAGGGCAAGGAAGTCAAAGACGGCGAGCGCGGAGAGATAGTCATCCGCGGCGAGAACGTGATGGCTGGCTACTGGAAGAACCCCGAATCGACTGCAAAAACGATAATCGACGGCTGGCTCCACACGGGCGACATGGGATATGTTACGAAGAAGCACCCCGGTTATCTGTGGGTGGTAGGGCGCTTCAAGTCGCTGCTAATCAGTGCGGACGGCGAGAAATACAGCCCCGAAGGTTTTGAAGACGGCTTGACGGACGGAAGCAAGTACGTGGAGCAAGTGGTGCTGCACAACAGCCAAGACCCCTATACGATGGCGCTGATAGTGCCGAACAAAGACGCGTTGAAAGAATACGCGCAGAGCAAGGGTGTTGCACCGGCGAGCGAGGAAGGTAAACGGCTGATGCTGAGCAAGATACAGGAGGAGGTGGACGAGTACCGCAAGGGCGGAAAGCACTACGGCGAGTTCCCCGAACAGTGGTTGCCCAAGGCATTGGCTATTCTGCCCGAGGCGTTTACGGAGCAGAACCACATGGTCAACTCCACGATGAAAATCGTCCGTGGGAAGGTGGAACAACACTACCAAGACCGCATCGACTACGCATACACGGCGGAAGGCAAAGACCTCTTCAACGAGAAAAACCTGCAAGCCTTCGGTTAAATGCTGGTTATCTTTATTGTACTGAGTGTCGTGATGCTGCTATGGATGAGGTTACAACCTCTGAAATAGCGGCATTGCTCTTTGTTTAGTCGGGTGATGTCTCTCTGTAATATGTTTGTTTAGTATCGGTATAAAAACGGTTTTGTTACAAAAAACATATTTAAGTAAAAAATATAATGATATTTTGAAATGTGAAAAGAATTTTATACCTTTGTGCACCTTTGGTTGCAGATTATACTTTTAAGGTCTTGAAAAGCACATAAGGAATGTCATTGAATGTGATTTTAAGGCAACAATATGAAATCGATCCGTATGGATTTGTAGAGCAATACGGCTCGAAGTTTGATGGTTTGTTACATTTTGATAATCAATAGGAGGCTTTATTATGAAAAACGATATAATACGATTTGGATATAACAATGTACTTATACCTATCAACGAAAAAGTTTATTGGATTCTAACATTTTTCTGGGTTGTTGTCAGCATGGAGTTATTTTTTTGCTTGATAGGTTGGCTATTGTGGCGCGATGTACCATCTGCGCAAGAATTATTGCGAGACTTTGTGTGCATTGGAATAACTGCACTTTTGCTATTTGGATATTTTGGAATGTGTTGTTATATCAAGGTAGATTGTAAACAAGGGACACTTATTCATAGGCATATATTTGTGCATAAGGTTATTCCTATTGCAGATATTCAAAAGATAAAGGTGAAAACTTCAAAGCGTTTTGGCGAGAATGTAGATATTACCACTAAGGACCAAACACATCAGTTGTCTGTTCGGGAATGGCGGCGTTTTGTGGAGTTGCTAAAAGAAAAGAATGATGCTATTATAGTGTCAGAGTTGTAAGCCGGGAGTTGGGGTAGTAGTGCGCCAGTATCTCTTGGTGACTGAATCCGAGCGACGCCATCTGCGCGGCGCCTATCTGACATAGCCCTACGCCGTGTCCCCAGCCGTGCCCGCGGAGGACAAACTCGGAAGGAACAGAATCGCTGGGGCGAACAATCTCCTCCACCTCGAACCACGAGCTATAGAGGCAGGTGCGCGAAAGTGCCTGTCGTATTGCGAGTTCTTTCCCTATAACCATTGTGTGCCGTGTTCCGACTATCTCTATGCTGTATATCCGCCCCGAAGCCCCGCGCTGCAATGGCTTGAGTGCAGGTATATCTCCGAAATCCATCCCCGTCTTCTCGCGCAGGATGCGGCTCAGCTCCGTATTGCTATAGCGCACCTCCCAGCCGTGGAAATCGGTCGTTTCTTGGTCGTAGTTGTTGAGGACAAGCCGTTGCAGCCGCGTGTTGCCGACCGCTTGCCCGCAGTAGGGGCACTCTACGGACCGTAGGTAGGGTAGGTCGTTGCCGTCCCAGCAGGTGCTGAACACCTCTGTCTTGCCTCCGCAGCACTTGTAATAGCGGCAGTCGCACACCTCGCCGCCATAGGTCAGCACCATTCCGCGCGTCTCCCTGACGGCTTGCACGGCGCGTGTGTTGCGCCGCCTCAATCCCTCGTAGCGCTGGCAGTGGTCGTCGGCACAGACGTCGTAGCCGACATGTGAGGTATGCCCGATGGCACGAATCGCCCACGAGCGCGAGATGACAGCGTGCGCTTTCAGTAGCTCAAGCGGACTGTCTGCCGACATCTCCGACGAGATGACTGACGTCAGATAGTCCTCCAAAGGCAGCGTGTTAACGGCGGTCTGTGTCCCATCCGCGTTATCAAGAATACGTAGCCGCCCCTCGAACTCCTGGTCCTCGCACCGGTCCCAATGGAAGCCGATGCCGATGCGCACGTTCTTTAGGAGAAAGGTGTGCTCGCGTTGCTCAAACTCAATCTTCGGAGCGGTCAGTATGCCTACGGAGATGTCCATGATGTTGTGCTGTTTGTTCAGAGTTAAATCGGCTTATATCGGTAGGGACTGGTATCTTAATAATCGTACATTTTTCCTTGCTTTGACTTTCCGCTACCCTTCCGCTACCCTTCCGCTACCCTCGCGCTACCCTTGCGCTATCCTTAGAATACCCTCGCCAAACCAAAAATCTTAATAATCGTACATTTTGGGGTATCATTGGGCTTGCGCGGTAGATACGCTGATGATACAAGAATAAAACGGGCAATACACGCTTAAAAATGGCTCATTGTACCTGCGTCTAAAAAGGCTTTGAAATATTAACTATTAACTGTTAACTATCAATTATCCCTCTTGCTCCTCGCTTGCAGCTCCCAGGTACGGATGCGGTCTTTGTACCAATTGTTGCGGTTCATGGTCGGTATGTCGCAGTTGGCGTCGGAGTTATCCTCCCAGCGGCGGCAGTTATAGACCACGTCGTAGATGCGCCCTATGCGGTAGTCGCGTGCTATACGCAACCCTACGGCATAGTCTTCCCCGTATTTCGTCGTGGGGAAGTCCAGCGTGCGCAGTAGCGGCACGTAGAAAGCTCTCGGTGCACCCAACCCGTTGATACGCAGAGCGTTGTTCCTACCGTTGTTCTCGGTCCACTCTCGGTGGTCTATTACGCCCGGCGGCAGTGGGTTACCCGCTATGTCGGTCATCTGATACGTACCTATCACCATCCCGTATTCTCCTTGCTCGAAGGTTTCAATGAAGCGTTGTACGGTGTGCGGCGACGAATAAGTGTCGTCGGAGTCCAGCTGTATCGCGTACTTACCGCAGCGCGGGTCGTGGATAGCCATGTTCCAGTTTCCGCCTATGGCGTGCCAAGTCTTGTCCTGCGCGATGTATATCAGTTCGGGTGCGTTGGGCTGCTCTCGGCGCAGGCGCTCGTTCTCCGCCAGCAGTTCGCGTATGGCTTCCTGTGTACCGTCGCTCGAGTTGTCGTCCACGATAAAGACGTTGTACGAGTACGGTGCGCTTACCTCCTGCGACAGCGCGCTGCGGATAGCGTCCCCTACGGTACGCACGCGGTTACGGCAGGGGATGATGACGCTCGCCGTGGTCTTGCTCTCCGTATCGGCGAAGACGCTCAGGTCTTTGTATGCGCCGGGCTTGAGGTACGCGCCTATAGTCTGCAGGTAGCGTGTCACGCACGCCTCCATCTCTATCTGCACCTCTCGGTTTTTCGGGTCCACATAGTCGAACAATTTCTCCCCCGAGCGGCGTGTATCCTCTTCGATGTCGTAGTACAGGTATTCGGGGATGTGTACGATAGCGTCTGCCGACGGTGTCGTCGAGTCGAGTATCGTCGCTTGCAGTCGCAGGTCATACAGCCCTGCGTAGCGGTAAGTGTTGCATACCCTTTCCGCTGCCTTCTTTAGGGCGTCCGTGCGCCATAGCATAACGCTCCCGAAATCAAAGTCGTCCCTCAGTGCTCCCGTCTGATAATCGGCTACGGGGGCTTCTATACGCTCCTCACCGCGCAGGTTGAACCGGTCGGCATACGCCATGCTCGCCCCCGTCATATCCAGCACTTGTACCATCCTCTCCGGCGCACGATATACCCATTCGATATGCGGCTTTAGTGTCAGCAGCGTGTAAGGGGTGTTGGCTGCTGCGGCTATCTGCTGTATGCGTTCGCCCGTGCATAGGCGATTCGGTAGGCTGAAGGCGGTGATGCTTTCCGGCATGTTCGTTCTATCTGTTGTATCCATAAGCTGTATCTCTTTGCGTTGCAAAGTTAACGGTATTTTTGGATATATGCAAAACTTTGTGTAATTTTGCGCCCCCTTACCACTAAATAGACTGAAGAAATGATTTTGATTGCTGATTCCGGTTCTACGAAGGTGCACTGGTGCCTTATGACCGCTAACGGACAGACATCCGAGTTCTTTACTGACGGTATCAATCCGCTCTTCCAGACATGCGATGCCATGCGTAATTCTATCCGCAACCAGCTGTTGCCGCAGATGGCATCTTTGCTTTGGGCGGGCACATTGACGCACGTCTTCTTCTATGGCTCCGGCTGTACGCCCGAGAAAACTCCCTTTGTCAAGCAGGCGGTGGAGGCGGTCTTCCGCAAGGCGGAGGTCTTTGTCGCTTCCGATATGTTGGGCGCTGCGCGCGGACTGCTCGGGCATGGTAGCGGCATCGCTTGTATCTTGGGTACGGGGTCCAACTCCTGCCTCTACGATGGCGAACGTATAGTGCGCAATGTCCCTTCCTTGGGCTTTATTCTCGGCGATGAGGGCTCGGCGGCTACCCTGGGTAAACGCCTCGTGAGCGACTTGCTCAAGAATCAGCTTGGCGACGACTTGCGCGAGCGTTTCCTTGCGGAGTACGGCATTACGCAAGCCGATGTTATCGAGCATGTCTATCGTCAGCCTTTCCCCAACCGTTGGCTTGCCAACTTGGCACGTTTCTGTGCCGCTAATCTGGACGACCGACGCATCTATCAACTGGTGTACGACCATTTCGTGCAGTTCGTGCGACGCAACGTGGTGCAGTACTATTCCCCCGCGCCTGCCGACGCGGCACAGTCCGTGCCTTTCGGCAAGGATATGCCTGTGGGCTTCGTAGGCTCTATTGCCTACTACTATCGCCCTGTGCTTGAGCGCGTGATGGCAGACGAAGGCTTGGCTATCGGGCAGGTGATGCAGGACCCTGTCGCAGGGCTTGTCGAGTACCACCGCGCCGATATCGTGCCTACGCAGGTCTAACGGATGTTCCAATCCTTCGGGTAACGGATGCTGTAGCCTACGGTCAGTTGCTTGCTCTCTCCGGGCTGCAGTGTGAAGGTGTAGGTTAGGATGCCTTTCTCTTTGTCGGTCTTCTGCGTAGGCGTTGTCTGATCGCTGAGGTTGACGCGTATTTCGCTGCTTGAGGAGACGGGGTAGCATTCTTCTACCGTCACTTCCCTGGCGGTCTTGCTCGTGTTACGCAGCGTGATACAGTAGGCTTGGTTGCTTATCTTGTCCTTTTGCAGTTGTTTCTCGCTGGTGTACTCGGCGATACGCTCGCGTGTAACGAGCAGGCTCTGTTCTTCGCCCAGTGTCAGGGTAACGGTCTTCTCGTCGGCTGACGGCTGTATATACTGCTCGCCGTAATAGGTATTGCGGAATATGACGGCTACGTTGCCTGCGGGCAGGTCTGCATCATCGGGTACGCTTACTTTAGCGGTCAGATATACTCGCTCGTCTTGACGCGGCAGCGTGTAACACGTGTACGCTATGTCGCTCAGGCGTATCTCTTCCAACGGCACCACTTGTGTCTTGCCGTTGCCGGCTATCGAGTAGTTGTCGCCTATGGGGTACTCTTTGCTGATGTAGTTGTCTGTCATCATGCTCTCTTCTGCTGCCGTCTCAACATCCATCATAACGAAGTCGGCACTGCCTGCCATAGGCGCGGCGTAGTTCAGTCTGGCGCTCTTCGCACGCGGATAAACGGTCTGCTGGCGCACTATCCAAGGCGTAGGCTCGGGTGCCGTCAGCCCTCTGCGGGGCGAGGCGGTGGAGAGCGTCAGGCGTATGTTGGTCCAATCGATGCCTGTGTGTTGCTGCAATGCGGCTTTCTTGGCGAAGACGATAGGCGCGCCGATGTCCGCTATATGCGCGTCGTATTGCATGCTCCATGATGCCATATGGCTGAAGTACTTCACGTCTATGCGCACGTCGCTGTTGCTCTTGCTGTTGATATAGAGTGTTAGCACGCCCTTCTGTGTGGCGTTCTGCCGGTCTTGCTGCTCCTTGCGGGCTTGCGCTATCGCTTTGTTGCAACGGCGCAGCTCGTCCGATGCCTCGCGTATGCGCTCCTGTATCTTCTGCGCACGGCTCTCGTAGTAACTGAGTGCTTGATTGATAGCTTCTTTTGAGGGCTTCGGCGTGCCCGATATGCTTTGCTTTACGCCCTCTTCCAATACGGCTAATGACTGGCGCAAGGTCGCGCATTCGTCGGCTATACGGGCGCTGTCGGCTGTCAGTGCCTTCAGGCTTTCCGACTCGCTTTGCTCCACTGTGCATACGTCATAGCTGTGCCCGGATAGCGTGGCTCCTGCGGAGAGACTTATCTGCAGGGTGTTCAGGTCGGCATACGGACTCAGTCCCTCTATGCGGACGGTGTTGCTGCCTGCCGCTACGTGTGCCGTCTCGGTGTGGTGCATTTCTGCACCGTTATTAAAGAGCGTAACGTCTTTTAGCGTATTGCCTGCCGTAGTGTTTGCCTGTCCTGTGGTTGTTGTGGCGTTGCAGTATGCTCCCGCGCCCATAGCGACGAGCAATGCAGTAAGGATAATCGTTCTTCTCATAGTGCTGTATGTTTTTATTGTTGTAGATTCGTTGTGATTGGATGTTTAGTAGTTGTATGTCCTTTGTCGTGGGTATAGGCAAATACCGTGCCAACCTTGTACTCAGATGCCCTTTCCGTGGTCAATACGCTGTTAATACGCTGTTAATACGCGGTCAATACGTTGTCTATGCGCTGTCTATGCGCAGTCTATACGCTGTCTATGCGCTGTTGCTCTTCTCAAATCCTTGCGATTAGTTATTTGTTAGTAGTTCTGACTTTTATTGGACAGGTCTCGTAGCAACCCCGTAGCATCTTGGGACCCGCGTAGCCCCTGCATGGGCTCTGCATAGCCTTTGTACTAACGTCCTCCCTCTTTTCTCTCTCGTGGTGCAAACCAATGGAGCATAAGCGTAATGTTTGCAACACGAAAGCGCAGCAACCTCGTAGGGCTAACGCTGTAGT
>JBJECK010000019.1:0-12991 GCA_051870995.1 Paludibacteraceae bacterium
ATTTTGCTGTCTATCAACGGGGTAATCATACCTGTTTATATCGAACTCACGTTATTTATATAGATGTTTCATAGGCGCGCCCTTAGTATAGTGTACGCTTTCCTTTTCCCCGTGCCAACCATATAGCCATTAAATATAGGTGGTTATTGGGTGATTATTGGGTGATTATTGGGTGATTCAGCTTATTTCGCCCTATTTTCAAGCACTTATGCCTCAACCTTTTCCCTACCAATCCACTATCATGTACCACTTTTTCTTTTGGAAGCAAGCACCAATCCAAAGAACCTGAAATATGTAGTATATTGCCTATTCCAAAGCTTTTTTGGCAAAACATTTGGACAAATGGGTATTTTTCCTTATCTTTGCGCTCGGATTGGCACGGAAATTGGGGACTTTCATTAGGGATGATTTTCCCCCGGACATAGAATAAGGAAACATTAAAATACCAATATAATGAACTTATCAGAACTAACCGACAAGATTTACGCAGAAGGCGTAGAGAAGGGTAATGCCGAAGCACAACAGATTATTGCCAAAGCACAAGAGGATGCTGCACGCATACTCGCGGAAGCAAAGCAGAAAGCCGATGCCATAGAGGAGGCAGCGGCGCAGAAAGCCAAAGAGTTGGACAAGAACACGCGGGCTGAGCTCAAGCTGTTCGCCGAGCAGAGTGTGAACGCATTGAAAACGGAAGTAACCAATCTGCTTACAGATAAGGTCGCCAAAGGCAATGTACAAGCGGCTGTTGCAGAACCTGAATTTATGCAAGGTCTTATCGCTAAGTTGGCGGAGCAAATGGCGAAGAACGGCGAAGTAACGATAGAAACCAAGGATGCCGACGCTTTGCGCAAATACTTTGCCGCCAATGCGAAAGGACTCTTGGACAAAGGTGTAGCTATCAACGAGGTTAAGGGTATCAAAACCGATTTCTCCATTGTGCCTGCCGATGGCGGCTACAAGCTGAACTTCGGCGAGAAAGAGTTTGTGGAGTACTTCAAGGAGTTCTTGCGCCCGCAGTTGGTAGAACTGCTGTTTAGCTAAGACCGACCCCGCTTTAAGGAATATAAGACTATGGGATACGAATGTCTATTGGCGGGTTTGCCGGAATTGAAGGCAGGCGGCGAGGCTCCGATGACCACGGAGGCATTGCTCGCCCTGCTGGAAGAGACCTTGTCGGAACGCGACAAAGGACTGCTGGCATTGCTGCGCATGAAGAGTGACGACGCGCTGATAACCAAGCAGATGGAGCAGTACGAAGACTCGATTGTCGGGCAACCTGCATGGTGGGACGATGCGCGCGCAACGCTGTCGGAGGTGGATTTGCGGACGCAGTTGCTGTACGAATACGGACTGCGAAGCCGCAACCGCTTCGTTCGGGCTTGGTTCGCATTCAACCAAGATATGTGCAACGTGCTGGTGGCGACGATATGCCGCAAGCACGGGTTTGATGTACGGCGCGCGATAGTGGGGCAGAACGAGGTGGCTAAAATCCTGCGCAAGAACCTGCCCGCCAAGGACTTCGGATTGGGCGGCGTGCTGGACAACCTGCAGGAGATAATGGCGCTGGTGGAGGTGGACAACCTGATGGAGCGGGAGAAACGGATGGATACACTGCGGTTCGCATGGTTGGAGGAGAAGACGCTGTTTGTGGATTTCTCTATCGAGAATGTGCTGGCGTATTATCTGCAAACGGAAATGCTGAACCGATGGGCGGTGCTGACGGTGGAACAGGGCGAAAAAGTGTTCCGCGAACTGGTAGCCGATATGAAAAAAGGAATAAAATTAGACTAAACGATATGACAACAGGAAAAGTAAAAGGTATCATTTCTAACCTTGTCATTGTGACGGTGGATGGACCTGTCGCGCAAAATGAAATCTGCTACATTAGCATCGGCGACACCAAACTGATGGCGGAGGTCATCAAGGTGATCGGCGACAACGTGTATGCGCAGGTGTTTGAATCGACCCGCGGACTGAAAGTGGGCAACATGGTGGAGTTCACAGGCCACATGCTGGAAGTAACGCTCGGTCCCGGCCTGCTGAGCCGTAACTACGACGGTTTGCAGAACGACCTCGACAAACTGACGGGCGTGTTCCTGCAGCGCGGCGAGTACAACTTCCCGCTCGACAAAGAGAAACTGTGGAAATTCGAGCCGATAGCCAAAGCAGGCGACACGGTGGAGGCTGCCGCATGGCTCGGCGAAGTGGACGAGAACCACCAGCCGCACAAAATCATGGTGCCGTTCGTGTTCGAAGGTACCTACACCGTGAAGAGCATCGTGCCCGCCGGAGAATACAAAATCCTTGACACGATCGCCGTGCTGACAGACGCCGAGGGCAACGACCACGAGGTGACGATGGTGCAGAAATGGCCCGTGAAAAAAGCCATTCTCGCATACAAGAGCAAGCCGCGTCCATTCAAATTGTTGGAGACTGGCGTGCGTACTATCGATACGGCGAACCCTATCTGCGAAGGCGGTACGGGCTTCATTCCGGGTCCCTTCGGTACGGGCAAGACCGTGTTGCAGCACGCCATTTCCAAGCAGGCGGAGGCGGACATCGTGATTATTGCGGCGTGCGGCGAGCGTGCCAACGAGGTGGTGGAGACCTTTACGGAGTTCCCCGAACTGGAAGACCCGCACACGGGACGCAAACTGATGGAGCGTACCATCATCATTGCCAACACGTCGAACATGCCTGTGGCATCGCGCGAGGCTTCCGTATATACATCCATGACCATTGCGGAGTATTACCGTTCGATGGGCTTGCGCGTACTGCTGATGGCGGACTCGACGAGCCGTTGGGCACAGGCGTTGCGCGAGATGTCGAACCGCTTGGAAGAGTTGCCCGGACAGGATGCGTTCCCGATGGACCTTTCGGCGATTATCGGCGCGTTCTACGCACGCGCGGGATACGTATATCTGAACAACGGCAAGACGGGGTCGGTGACGTTCCTCGGTACGGTGTCGCCTGCCGGCGGTAACCTGAAAGAGCCGGTGACCGAAGGCACGAAGAAAGTGGCACGCTGTTTCTACGCTTTGGAGCAGGCGCGTGCTGACCGCAAACGCTATCCGGCGGTGAACCCGATTGACTCGTACTCTAAGTATATTGAGTACCCTGAGTTTGAGGAATATATATCGAAACTGATTGATAATCAGTGGCTCGGCAAGGTGAACGATATGAAGACCTACTTGCAACGCGGTAAGGAGATTCAGGAGCAAATCAACATCTTGGGCGACGATGGAGTACCCGTGGATTACCACGAGGAGTTCTGGAAGTCAGAGGTGATTGACTTTGTTATTCTCCAGCAAGATGCGTTCGATAAGATTGATGCCGTGTGCCCGCTGGAGCGCCAGAAATATATGCTGAACTTGGTAATGGACATCTGCAAGCATGACTACGACTTCCAGCAATTCTTGGATGTAAGCGAGTATTTCAAGAAAGTAATCAACCTATGCAAACAAATGAATTACAGTGAGTTCCACTCGGCAGAGTTCGAAGACTACCAACAGAAACTGAACACGTTGCTGGCGGAGAAACAGATTGTAGCCTGATAAAACGTTCGGAATATCTATTCCGAGCCATGGGTGCGAAGGGGGCAACCCGACACAGAAAAAGTATATAAATAATGTAAAAGCAAAAAAGTATGTTGCAGATAGGAGATAAAATGCCCGCGTTCAGCGTGGCGGACGAGAATGGTAAAATCGTTACAGACAAAGATTTGACAGGTCGCAAGACGGTCATCTACTTCTATCCGAAGGACTCCACGCCGGGCTGCACCGCCGAGGCATGCAGTATCCGCGACAGTTATGATTCGTTTCTCGCACGCGGATACCAAGTGTATGGCGTGAGCAAGGACAGTCAGGCATCGCATATCCGGTTCAAGGAGAAATACAACCTGCCGTTTCCGCTGCTTTCTGACCCTTCTACCGAGATGCTGCAAGCATTCGGCGCGTGGGGCGAGAAGAAATTCTGCGGCAGACTCTGCACGGGGACGCTGCGCAAGACGTTTGTTTTCGACGAGCAGGGCGTCTTGGAGCGCATTATCGAGAAGGTGGACACCAAGAACCACGCCGCACAGTTGCTTTGACAATATCTATTAACCTATAAAAACTGATAGTTATGTTGACCCTTATGTTTACCCTGATCCAACTGCCGTACGCATTGGACGCGTTGAAACCCGTGATTAGTGCTGAGACCCTGTCGTACCACTACGGCAAGCACCTGCAAACGTATGTTGACAACTTGAACAAGTTGGTGGCAGGCACGGAGTTTGAGAACAAAACGCTGGAAGAGATTGTTTGTACCGCCGACGGCGCAATTTTCAACAACGCCGGGCAGATACTCAACCACAATCTGTATTTCACACAGTTTCAGCCTGCTACGGACAACAATGCGCCCACGGGTGAACTCGCCAAAGCCATAGATGACTCGTTTGGCAGTTTCGAGGCATTCAAGGCTGCGTTCGAGCAGAAAGGCGCCACATTGTTCGGTTCCGGTTGGGTCTGGCTGTCTGCGGACAAGGACGGCAAGTTGGTGATAACCCAAGAGCCCAATGCGCAAAATCCGCTCACCAAAGGGCTGCGCCCGTTGCTCACGATGGATGTATGGGAACATGCCTATTATCTTGATTATCAGAACCGTCGTGCCGCCCATCTGGCGGAATTGTGGTCTATCATCAACTGGGACGAGGTGGCGCGCCGCTACATCAACCGAAACATTAATTATTCAGACAGAAATTAAAATTGCAAAACAAAATATGGCAAAAGCATTTCAGAAAATTTACACCAAGATTACTGCCATCACCAAGGCGACTTGTTCGCTGAAAGCCAGTGGGGTAGGCAACGACGAGTTGGCTACCGTCAATGGCAAACTGGCGCAGGTCGTCAAGATTATGGGTGATGATGTCACATTGCAGGTGTTCCAAGGCACGGAGGGAATTCCGACGGATGCCGAGGTGGTATTTTTAGGCAAAGCGCCGTCGCTCAAAGTGAGCGACCAGTTGGCGGGACGCTTTTTCAACGCCTACGGCGAACCTATTGACGACGGTCCTGCCGTGGAGGGTGAGGAAGTGGAAATCGGTGGCCCGAGCGTGAACCCCGTGCGGCGTAAACAGCCGTCGGAACTGATAGCAACGGGTATCGCGGGTATCGACCTGAACAATACGTTGGTATCCGGTCAGAAGATTCCGTTCTTCGCTGACCCGGACCAGCCGTACAACCAAGTGATGGCAAATGTGGCACTCCGCGCGGAGGCGGACAAGATTATCTTGGGCGGTATGGGCTTGACCAACGATGACTACCTCTATTTCAAAAACGTCTTCTCCAACGCGGGCGTGCTCGACCGTATCGTATCGTTTGTCAATACCACGGAGAACCCGCCGGTAGAGCGTCTGCTTATTCCGGACATGGCATTGTGCGCCGCCGAGTACTTCGCGGTGAAGAAGCATGAGAAAGTGCTTGTCCTGCTCACTGACATGACGCTCTATGCCGATGCGCTGGCTATCGTCAGCAACCGTATGGACCAGATTCCTTCCAAGGACTCCATGCCCGGTTCGCTCTATTCCGACTTGGCGAAAATCTACGAGAAAGCAGTGCAGTTCCCCGAGGAAGCAGGCGGCGGTTCTATCACCATCATTGCTGTAACGACTCTCTCCGGTGGTGACATCACGCACGCTATTCCGGACAACACCGGTTACATCACCGAGGGGCAGTTGTACCTCCGTCGCGACTCCGACATCGGCAAGGTCATCGTCGATCCGTTCCGCTCGCTGTCGCGTCTGAAACAGTTGGTTGCCGGAAAGAAAACCCGCGAAGACCATCCGCAGGTAATGAATGCTGCGGTTCGTTTATACGCAGACGCCGCCAATGCCAAAACCAAGAAGGAGAATGGTTTCGACCTGACGGACTACGACGAGCGTTGCTTGGCGTTCGCAAAAGACTACTCGCGCGAGATTCTGGCTATTGATGTGAATATCAATACCACACAGATGTTGGACGTGGCGTGGACGCTGTTCGCGAAGTATTTCAAGCCCGAAGAGGTCAATATCAAACAAGCCATTGTGGACAAGTACTGGGTAAAATAACAAATCGGCTATGAACAATCAACGATTACGGAATTTTGGAGGATACGTTCTGGGGTTCATCTTGTTTGTCGTTTTCGTGCCTTTGATTATGTGGCTGGTTTCACCGGTGGCGGTTATCACTACCAATCGGTATATTGCTGCCGCTATATTGCTAATGGTAGGGCTGTCGCTGAGTATATGGACTATCGTTTACATGAAGCGGGTCGGGAACGGCAACCCCATGGATGCTTTCGGGCATGCTATGGCAGAACAGACCTCTCGCTTGATGACCAAAGGACCGTATCGTTTGTGCCGCAATCCGATGCTGCTGGGGATATTCATTTATGCAACAGGGTTTTGCGTGATGCTGTGGACTTGGCAGGCATTGGTGGTATTCATTATTTTTGTGGGCATTATGATGGTACAAGTCTTAACCGAAGAAAAGCGCCTGCGTGCCGATTTCGGCAAAGAATATGATGACTATTGCGCACGGACAGGGCGTTTTGTACCATGGTCTTTCAAAAAATAATTTAGGTAATTATGGCTATTGCATTTCAATACAACAAAACGTCTTTGCAGTCGCTTGAGAAGAACCTCAAGATGCGCCAGCGGACCCTTCCGACGCTTCAGAGCAAAGAGTCTGCACTCCGTTTGGAGGTGAAGAAGGCGAAGAAAGAGATTGAGGAACTGGACGCGGAGGTCAATCGGCGCATCAAGGACTACGACCAGATGCTGGCGCTGTGGGGTGAGTTTGATACCTCGCTCATCCATGTGGACGACGTGCGCATGTCTGTCAAGAAGATTGCGGGCGTGCGTATTCCCGTGCTGGAGGAGGTGGTGTATTCCACCAAGGAATTCAGCCTCTTTTCCTCTCCCAAATGGTTTGCCGACGGGTTTGAGCAACTCAAAGCCATCGCGGACGTGGGCATTAGGCAGGAGTTTGTCCGCCGCAAAGTGGACTTGCTGGACTATGCCCGCAAGAAGACAACGCAGAAAGTGAACCTCTTCGAGAAAGTACAGATACCCGGTTATCAAGACGCTATCCGCAAAATCAAGCGCTTTATGGAAGACGAGGAGAACTTGAGCAAGTCGAGTCAGAAGATTGTTAAATCCAAGCGCGAGGCGGAAGCACGTGCTGCGGAAGAACAAGCAAAAAAGGAGGCTGCCGTATGATTACCAAGATGAAGAAATACACCTTCTTGGTGTTCCATCGCGACTATGAGGCTTTTCTGGAGCAATTGCGCACTTTGGGCGTGGTGCACATCACGGAGAAAGCATCCGGCTTGAGTGATGACCCGACTTTGCAGACCCTTCTGCAAAAGGCGGAGCAACTGAAGAAAGTGATTGCACAGGGTGCGCCCGATCAGCTCTTGCAAGAGAAAGCCGACATCGAGTCGCGCATTGCCGCCACACGGAAAGAGGCAGAGCGTATGTCTGTTTGGGGCAATTTCTCTGCCGAACGGCTGCAACAACTGGCGCAAGCGGGCTATTCGTTCCGTTATTTCACGTGCCCGAAGAAAAGTTTCCAAGAGGAGTGGGGTATTCCCGTTGCCGAAAAGGACGAAAAAACCTATTTGGTACAGGTTGTGAACGCCGGTCAAGCGCCGGACGAATTACCCGATATTTGCCAAGAACAGGTGCTCAACGAGAAATCAAGCACAGACCTGCAGAAGGATATCGACGGACTGACCGGACTGCTTGCTGCAGCGAATGCACGCATTGAAGCATGGCAGAAGCAGAACCTCGAAGCTTATCAACAGCAACTACAAGATACCAAACAGCAAGTTGATTGGCAGCGCGTTACGCTCAATACCGACACACTGGCAGAAGGTGCACTCAAGTTGGTGGAAGGTTTCTGCCCGGTTGACGGCGAGACGGCACTCAATGCAATGCTGCAGAAACAGAATATCTATTATCAGGAGGAAGACCCGACCAACGAAGACAATACGCCCATCAAGTTGCGCAACAATTGGTTCACGCGACTCTTCGAGTGCCTGACGGGCATGTACGGCTGGCCTACCTACGGCGAGTTTGACCCCACACCCGTTTTGGCGCCGTTCTACTTGCTGTTCTTCGCGATGTGTATGGGCGACGCGGGCTACGGCTTGGTGCTGATTCTCTTCGGATTGCTCACGCACTACAAGAAAATCAACATCTCTATGTTTGAGGGACTTGGTCCGATTATCACCACGCTGGGAGTGGGTACGACTATTGTCGGCCTGTTTATCGGCACGTTCTTCGGTATTCCTTTGGCGGACGCTGCTTGGTATCCCGAGGCGATGAAAAGCATTATTATCGGGGGCACAGTGATGGGCTATGACGCGCAAATGGTGCTGGCTATTTGTATCGGCGTATTCCACATCTGCTTGGCAATGGTCGTGAAAGCCATTTGCTACACGAAACGCTTTGGTTTTAAGGAGACTATCTCCACTTGGGGATGGCTCTTGCTGATTGTGGGCGGTCTGAGTGCATTCATTCTGCTGATGACTTTCAACGCCCCTGCGGAAGTAACGAAGTGGGTGCTCATTAGCATTGCGGGCGTGAGCGCATTGGGCATCTATATCTTCAACAAGCCCGGGCGCAACCCGCTGATTAACATCGGCGCAGGACTATGGGATACCTACAACATGGCTACGGGTATTGTGGGCGATGTGTTATCTTATGTTCGTTTGTACGCACTGGGACTTGCCGGCGGCATGTTAGGCGGTGCGTTCAACGACCTTGGCATGATGGTCCTCGGCGACCACCCCACATGGCAATGGATCGGGTGCATTCTGATTCTGCTGCTCGGGCATGTGCTGAATGTGGCGATGTCGGCTCTGGGCGCATTTGTCCACCCGCTACGTCTGACTTTTGTCGAGTACTTCAAAAACTCGGGCTACGAGGGAAAAGGTATTAAATATCAACCGTTTAGTAAATAATAACAAATTAAATAACAATCAATTATGGAATTATTAGGTTATCTTGGTTGGGCACTTATGTTGGGGCTCGCCGGAATCGGTTCTGCTTACGGAACGACCATCGCGGCTAATGCTGCAGAAGGTGCACTGAAGAAGAACAAAGAAAAATCGTCAAGTTACATGATTTTGTCAGCACTGCCGGCTACGCAGGGTCTGTACGGCTTCGTTGCGTTCCTGATGTGGAGCAAGGAGTACATTGCAGCCAATCCCGTTATCTGCTTCGGCGTGGGTCTGAGCGTAGGGCTCGTTTGCCTCTTCTCGGCTATCCGTCAGGGTATGGTTTGCGCGAATGGTATCGCAGGCATCGCTGCCGGACACGATGTGCAGGCTAACACGATGATTTACGCCGCGCTTCCTGAGTTCTACGCCATCTTGGCGCTCGTTGCTGCCATCCTCGCTGTGCAATAAATCGGAAACATTTTCCAACGAAAAAAGGTGTGTCAAACTCTGTTTAGCACATCTTTTTTTATGTAAATGTGTCTTTTTTATCTCATTTTTTCGCCATATTTTATTTGTTTTTTGGTCAATATATCAACATATAAAGGGACGGTTTGCTGTATTTTTGCCACCGAAAACAACAACCGTATTTTTCATCCTCATGACCAATCTATTCCCTAAACGCATCGTGTTTGCAATCCTCTCTGCGGCACTTTGTTTCCTTTCTGCCAATGCGGATCTCGCGGAGGATTTCAACACTGCCAACGGCACGTGGAATTCTGCAACAAACGTCATTCTGCCTTCTGGCGAATGGACATTCGGTGGCGGAGCCGCAGGCAACAAGAACGGCAATGTCGTTGCCATCAAGTTCAATGCCAACGGAGCTTATATGGTTTCGCCGGCGCTGGATAGTGTCAAACAACTCTCGTTCACCTATCGGGCTGGCGGCAGCAACAAACGCATCGCTATTGCCTATCAAGTGGGCAGCGGCAACTGGAGCCCCATTGATACGCTCCTTATCCCAAGTTCTGCCAGTGCCTATTCATCTTATACCAAGTCTCTTGGATTGGACAGCACCAAGCAGGTACGCATTCGCCTCACGGGTTTGCAAAGCAACTCTTATGTAGATGATTTCAAACTCATTCAGGCGACTGCTGACAACAACACAGGCGGGGGCATTGTCGTACCTGTCGAACCGGAGCCGGACTTTACGCGCCCAAGTTTTGTTGCTACTAACCATACTTATTATATCTCTCCTGCGGGCAATGATGCTACGGGCGATGGCTCTTTCGAGAGCCCTTGGTACAATCTGGGCAAGGCTGTCAGTGTGGCGCAAGCGGGCGATGTTATCTTCTGCCGCGGAGGGCGCTACAAGATGTCTTGGCGTGATACCGACGGCAAACTTACGGTGCGTATGTCCCAATCCGGTACGGTCAATGCGCCTATCGTCATCTCATCCTACGAAGCCGAAGCACCTATCTTTGATTTCGAGCAGCAACTCTTGGATTGCGGGCGGAACAAAGCCAATGTGGGCGACCGCGGCATTTTGCTCTCTGGCAATTATTGGGTACTTTTTGGCTTGCATATCATGCATGCTGCCGACAATGCCATTAAATTGGAGGGCTCTTACAACCGTATCGAACGTTGTGAGTTCTCTTATAATCTCGATACGGGTATTCAGTTGGGGTTCGGGCATAAGTTCTCCGATTCGGGCTTCGGTTCCTCCAACGACGGCACGCATTGCGCCTACAACGCTATTATCGACTGCGACTCCCACCACAACTGCGATTGTGATGCTAATTACGGTTCCGATGCCGACGGTTTTGCTTGCAAGATGCACAACGGAAAGGGCAATCGATTTATCCGTTGCAGGGCATGGCGCAACTCGGATGATGCTTGGGACCTCTACGAGACCGATTTCGATGTCATTCTCATCGAGTGCTGGGCGTGGTCTTCGGGCTTTGCGGCCGACCATACATGGGTCAAAGAGTATATTGATACCAATGCCTCCTTCTCGGGCAACGGTAATGGTATCAAGTTGGGCGGAAATGGTACGGGGGGTAGCAGCAAAGGTGTCCACTATGCGTACAATTGCGTAGCGTTCGGCTGCAACAAAAGCGGCTCGGTCAAAGGCTTCGATTGCAATAGCCACAAGGGTGGGCATGTACTTGTCAACTGCTTGGCGTTCGATAATGGATACGATTATATGTTCGAGTCGGGCGGTTCCGATGCCAATACGCATTTCTACAACAACATATGTTTCGGTAAACAAGAGATTTGCATAGGCTCCGACGACCACAATGCTATCATCAACCCGCCGTCTAAACTCGGCTGGACTAACCATCTGATTACCAATTTCAGCAAAGCCGACTATCAAAGTCTCAGCGAGGCGGATGCTATCATGCCTCGTCGCGGCGACGGCTCTATGCCGGCTCGTTTTGCGCGGCTTAATCCGGAGAGCGCCTTGCTTGACGCTGGTGCTACGCCTCCCGAAGCGCATACGCCCAACCTTGCTGCCCTTTATGCCGACTATCCTTTCTTGCTGCAACCGGTCTATGGTGCGGCACGCGACCTTGGACCATATGAGTTGCCGGTAGGGGATATTCAGACAGCGGTCCAGCAAATCGTATCGCCTCATAGTCCGTCCGGACTGACTGTGCTGACTGGTAACCATTCTGGCGAAGCAATACTGCGTTATTCTGTTCCTGCCGACGGCGAAGTGTTTATCACGCTCTTTGCTGTCAACGGGCAGCCGGTGGCTACTATATCGGCAGGAATGGCAACGAATGGAGTGGAGTACTACCTGCCGCTCTCGTTCGCCGGTTATCCGCGCGGAGCATATATACTCACACTTACTGCTGCCAACTATGCGGCGCATACCAAACTGCTGATTCCCTAAGCATGTTTTTTGTCCGTTTTTGCGTGCTACAATACGAGTATATTGGGTGTTTTTCAAACCAAATATCATATTCAATATCAGCAAAATAACATGATAGTGTACTTTTTTTCGTCAATTGCTTGCACGTAAAAAAAAAAAAATCGTACCTTTGCGCCGGAATTTATTTAACCCTTTGTTTTATGAAACGTTTATTTTATGCGGCATTTCTAATGCTATTCGCACTCTCTTTTGTGAGTTGCGACAAAGACAAGAACTCGCCCGACAACGGTATTACGCTGGAGAGTGGCTGGGATAAGGCGGTAAAGGAGCATCCTTTCCTTGCCAATTTCCCGAAGTATGACTACGATTTCCAAGGTACCTACTCGAATCCAAACAAGGTAGAGACCTATATGATTGTCGATAGGAAGTCTGAGGAGAAGAAGTTTACCGAGTACAAAGCAAAGCTGGAGAAGGCTGGCTTTACCGTAGAAAAAGAGCTCTCGGCTACTTCCGTCACCTATACCAAGACCACAGATGCAGGCGAGACCTTGCAAGCATTTATCAACTATTCGGCTCAGATGCTCAGCATCAACTTCACCCTCCTGCCCAAAGACTGGTAAACAACGGCTGTTTAAGTCCTATAAAATAGTCCCCGTCGTTGCTCAAAAAAAGAGAGGCACACGATGGGGACTTTTTTTTATAATCTATAAAAATAATATGAAATTTGTATATCCGACATATTTGTAGTACCTTTGTTGGCGTAATCATTTTTATCAATTCGGAATATGAAACGAAACTTTTTAGTAGCATTATTGCTATTGTTGGCATCGCTGAATGCCTATTGTGCCAACTACGATTTTAAAGTGGACAACAATTGTTATAACATTACCAACGACACCGTCGAACCTTACACGGTTGAATATTATAGTGCAGCTTGGATCTACACTGATCAATGGACCCCTGGTAGAGGTACAATACGGATTCCGTCCTCTGTTACGCACAACGATACGACCTACGTTGTAACAAGTATAGGAGGTAATGCGCCGTTTATATATGACGACGTCACCGGTGTTATTATTCCTACTACCGTAATCCGTATCATAGATAATGTATTCAACAATGCTTCTAACCTGGCTTCCGTTGTTGTAGAGG
>JBJECK010000020.1:0-52585 GCA_051870995.1 Paludibacteraceae bacterium
ATTTTGCTGTCTATCAACGGGGTAATCATACCTGTTTATATCGAACTCACGTTAACTATAGGCTTTTTTATCATTGCCTCGCTTGGTACAAAAATGATAGTTGATAGTCTTAATCAGAATATATATCTTGAGAAGAGAGGACTACGTCTCATAGGTGGAATACTCATTGTTTTGATTTTTTGGCTTGTATGTAGTATGCCAACAAATACGCATACCTTTTTCTATCGTTCTGTTGCTAATGGAATAGCAAAAGACGATATCGGAATGACGAAAGGATATCTTAACCAATTGGTTAATGATACCCAAATAGAAAAACAAATTCGTGCAAGACAAACAGAGTTAGATAACAAAATCAAGGCAAAACTGACAGAGCTCGAGACAGAAATAATGAATGAGGTAAATCCCGGATTTGGTCCCCATGCTAAAGATATATTGCGGCAGTTTGCTGACTTATTAGAAGTTCCCAAAGTGGAGTCAATATCATATTCGGGTGGTGCATCCGTTGAAAAACGCAAAAAGTTAGTTGAACAATATCGCAGTGAGATATATTCTTTGATGGATACTAAAAAAGATGCTATCCGTGCCTCTATGACCGCTGCTAACAAGGAACAATATCAAAAAGAAGCCAAAACGGCAGTAACCAATCTTCAGTATATTGCTGATGAAATGAATAATAATCCCTCGGCACTAAATAGCGTAGAGTTTGCACATGAGGTAGATAACCGTTTATTAACAGGCTATGCAACTATTAAGACGTATAACAACTTTATAAGTTTTAACAATGAGACGGAGAAAGAACAATATACCGTTCCGTACCCAGTTACCAAAATCAAACGTCTTATGAGTGTGTTTGATGTATGGAAGGATACGTTCAAAGGATTATATAAGGGGCATGGATTCATCTTTTGGATTCTAATTTCTATTCTTGTTGATATTGCTGCCTTCATTTTCTTTGATTTGGCATTCAAAAAAGAAGATTAACAATAAAATTACATATAACCATGGCAAAGAAACAATTTAATCTGGATGATGCTCCGGTAGTTGAGTCGCAGGAAGAAAAAGTTATTCCAACAGACGATGTCTTGATGGAAGAGATACCCGATACTACTCCTGACAATAATGGTGTTAAAGGGTTAAGCGTTGAAGAACAGAACGACCCTAATAAGATAAAAGTAACGATTGAGGATGAGAAAACTCCGATTGTTGTGCTATTTGGTCCACCTTCAAGTGGTAAAACAATGACCCTTATTCGTCTCACTCGTTACTTACGAGATACCGCTTTTGATGTTTACCCTATACGTACTTTCCGTCCTGCAGCAGATGCTCATTACAAAAAAATGTGTGACGATTTTAACGAAATGGTAACAAGTGAGAACGCCGCACAAAGTACATCACAAATCAGTTTTATGCTCTTGCAAGTATCTCAAAAAGGTCGCCCGATATGTCAGATATTAGAGGCTCCCGGGGAGCATTATTTTATACCGAAAGACAAGACAGCCAATAAGTCGTTCCCACGTTATATAAATAGTATAAAAAGTAATAACAATCGTAAGATATGGCTATTTATTGTTGAACCCGATTGGGAGGACGATACAGATCGCCTCAACTATGCAGAACGTATAAAACAACTTAAAATGAATATGAACCCTCGAGATAAGGCGATATTCCTCTATAATAAAGTTGATAAAACGCCGTTTGTAATTAGTCGCGGTAAAGTAAGAATTAAACAAGCCATTCAATCTGTCGGAAATCAGTATAAAGGCATTTATGAACCATTCCGCAACCAAAATCCCATTACAAGTTTCTTTAAGGAATATAATTGTGAGTTTGTTCCTTTCTCAACAGGTGATTACAACGAAACAATAGATGGCGGTATTGTTTATGAAGCAGGTCCTGATGAATATCCACGCGAATTGTGGCGCAAAATATTGAGTCTCATAAAAGGATAGAAATATGAAAACTAATTTTTATATTCATGGAGTCCTCAAAGGACAAGAGATATGGGGGAGTGAGCAGGATAGAGACTATATAAAGAGTATCTATTCTGCACCCAATAACCGCAACGAGCAGGTGCGTTTCGTAGTTGAAATTATACCTGCCAAGAAAAAGACTTATTATACCTACATAAGAGAAAAGAATGTTTTTGGCGCTGAAAATCGTGAAGGCTCTTATTTTGGTATGACGGTAAGTTTTGACGGTGTATATTGTACGGATAATGAAAGTTTATTTACGTTGTTTGATACAATATTCAATAAGCGCATAATTGGCACTCTCCTTCAAAATCAAAATGGTAATTTCCGCTTTGCAGTCGCATCTTTTGAAGGAAAGAATAAAGAACTGGAGAGCATACAAACGGAATTTTTGAAACAATTGGATTCGTTTGCAGAAGACTTGGATAACATTGATAACTCTTTTCATGGCACTTTAGCCGGGCAAATCCCCCTTTATAACATTTCAGATATAGATAATTCAAATTTCTTTAATGTACTCCGTAAAACGCTTAAAGTGTTTATTTCACCTGAATACCCTACGAGAGACGCGCAAATTGCTTCGTTAAGAAAACAAATTGAACCTGAAAAAGCAAAAAACAAGCAACTTTTGGAGGACAAAGCCGAACTAGAATCCAAACTATCTTTGGCGACAGACAAAAACAAACGATATGAGGCAGAACTAACCTCATTTAGAGGGGACAAACTAAAGTTAGATGAGGAGAATAAAAGACTACGCACGGAGAATGCCTCATTAAAGACTGATTTAGAACGTAATAAAGCCAAAAATGGAATTGAAAAATCAGTTAATCTGATAAAACAACCGTTAGATGAACTTTTACGTCATATACGAAAGATTAGTCCTGCCGGTTTTTACTACGATGAATTACAACATCATCATGACGAAAGTCCCAAATCAGGTATTAGCAATAAGAGGATGGTAGTCCATGAAGTCGTTTTAGGGATTATCCTTATTCTGATTATTGGGCTAACCACTATAATTATCATAGATATTGTGTCACCAAAATTCTTCCAAAAGGAGAAGGTGTTTGTCTCTTCTATACCGCAAGGTAAGCCCCATCATAGACCCTATATTAAATATAAGGAAAATCTTTCAGAATTAGAAGTTGCTAAAGAGTACGAGGCAGAACTTATAAACTCGCCGCAAGGAATACCTATTAGATGGAGAATTGATGGCGCAGAGGTATCTGATGGCAAAAAGAATGAGAATATTATTAAATTCAAGCCATTAGCGGACAAAGATTCTGTATATCTTACGAGCTGTTTGGTCATAAATAATAAGGATTCAATAATAGAGAAAAAAAGATGGCATATCAAAAAATAATAATAGTGTTAGCATTCTGTGCGATGCTATGTAGTGCATGTGGAGGTGGTACACAGAAACCTAATGTGCCATTTGTCGAAAATTCATCAGAATACTACAATGAAGAGGTCGTTGTCCCATTCAACGATTATTGCGGTGTCCGTACCATCCAAGTAAAAATCAACAATTGCTCCGAATTTCCGATGATTTTTGACACGGGATGTTCCGGCATGACTCTTTCAATAGCGGAAGTATATGTCTTGGCAAAACAAGGTTGTATTTTTGCAGAAGATATTGAAGGCTATGGCTATTCAACAATAGCGGATGGAAGTATTGTGCAAGACATGATAATAAATTTACGGCAAATTCAGATTGGAGAGTTGGTGTGCCATAACGTAAAAGCAAGTGTGAGCGAAAATGAGAATGCACCGCTTTTGCTGGGTAATGGTGTGCTAAATCAAGTAGAATCATTTTCAACGGACAATGTAAATAAAACCATTAAATTCCATCTCAAATGAACGTAACCGTTTATCTCTTTGGCAAATTAGGTGGGAGTTATACGCAATATCCTGATGATTATTCTCGCGAGGTGTTTTCCGAATTTGAGAATAACATTAAGTCGCCTGCGCAACTAATGATTCATCGGCATGAGGCTCTTATATATTATGGATATTTGAGACGATTATCTGTTCGAGACAAATATATCGGTATAGCATTCGTATTTAATGGGGTGATGTGTACTGATATTACCGCTCTTTGTAAACTATGTGAGGATAATATAACAAATTGGATAGTTAATGGAGATATTCTTGAATTTGATGATAATGGTGATATCATTTCCAAAGTAGATAAATTATACAAAACTGCTTCTGAATTTAAGCGACTTTCAGAAATTTTATCAGCACAAATAGTCAGTGCGAAACTGCCATTCCAAAAGTTGCCTCCCACAAATTATGCAGTTAGTGCAAGTGCTGTAAAGACATTTAATATAGAAGATGATAGCGATATATTCAATACTACATTAAGCGAATATAGTAACATCTATGTTTATAGTGATTCTACATCCGAAACATTAAAAGGTTTCTCTGATAAATTAAGGAGACTCAACAAAGAGAATATCAACTTAAAAGAAGAAAATGCTAAAGTACTGCGCGAGAAAAAACGAACCACTATTGTAACAATATTGTCAATTGTTGTGGCAGTTGGAGTAATTGCAATAATTGGCTTTGCTAATCGATCTAGCGAGCAAAAAAGACAAATTATCCAACTGACAACCAACAATCAATACCTTGACCTCCATATTAAGAACTTGCAGCGAGACTCCATTTCCCTTGAACAAAGATTGGCATCCACTTTGACTACACTATGGGAACGCACAAACCATATAAATAAGTTACAACAAGATTCTATAAGACTAATAAAAGAAAATAAGCAATTATCAAACGACCTTATTACTGCGAATAAAAATATTGATGCGTATAGAAAAACAATAGAGCAGAAAGATAAACAAATAAAAGAAAAAGAACAAAGGATTTCCAATCTGCAATCTCAATTAGGCAAACAATCAACTACAACCAAATCTCCTATAACAATCTCAAGTATTGGCATTGGAAGCACAAGGAAGAATGGAAATATTGCGAGTGATTTTGGTTATACAATATATTCATCAAATTCATACTATATATTGGTTAGAATGAAATACAGCAGTAATTCAAGTGGCTATAAAAACTTCACTATTAAATTATATGGACCATCGCCATATTATAATTCAGAATATAATTGGTATGACTCAGAAACGGAAGATGTATATATATCTTCGACCTTATCGTCTTACCAATATACATTTAGTAAGGTTTTGGGCAAAAACGGAAATAAACTATCAGCAGGAAATTATTATGTGGAAATTTGTTATAATGGGAATGTATTGAAGACGAAATATTTTACAATCAAGTAATTACAATAGGTTGAAATGCAGGTTGAAAAATCGTTGTATATATTACAAAATCAGTTGTTTGCATGTTTCATGAATTTCCTGTACGAAAAGGGCCAACATAATCAATTATGGAAAGAAGCAATTTAGACGAAAACCCGAACTCGTCAGCATGCCAAACTATCTCTCATGATATTTTGGGAGTATTTGTCATAAAATACAAGAATAGAATGCTTGCTGTTTTTGAAGGCTGGAGATGGTGAAGTTGTCGGCAAAGGAATGATCCCGAATGTATGAAAGCGGAAAATCCGATGAAATTGTGGCTTCATCGGATTTGTAAATCATATAATTATAACACATTCTCGACAAAAGGCATCCTCGTTGATTAAAAGTTGTAAGACCCTCCGAAAATTATTCATCTCATTCTCTTCCGCAAGTTCTTGTTCTATCTTTTTTCCTATATGTCCTATACGGAAATACATATCAATTGCCTTATCTATGCCTGTCAAAATAGTTGGCATATCATAGATCTCTAAAGAATCGTCACCATCTTTTGTCGCAAAATGAATAGGGTAACTTCTTTGCTTTGTATCAATCTTAGTCTCTTTTAATCTCAATTTCTTGTAATACAACATCGCACTCTTTTTTATATCTGCGTCCAGAGAATCCGGCATTACAATTTTTAAGATACCATTGTCATATATAGTGCCATCAATTTCCAATCCTGGCGTGTTTTCTGCAAGCCATTCGGCCGCAAGTTTAACAAATCCCTCAAAATAGGAAATTGCCAAAACAGTTGATGGCAATAGCCCTAAATGACCGAGATTGATGTTTTCATCAATTTGTTTTTTTAATTTAGCTAAACATTTTTCCAATGAATCTGTGGCGACTTTCTTCCCGTCTGCACCAATTTTTACTTCATACCGCGTAGCTGTTATGCCTAACAAATCGGTAGGTATTTTTGCTTCTTGTTGAGCAATAATAAAAGCTCGATCTAATCCTACCCGACCAAGGAAAAGACCATATTCAAATAAAACATTATCACGAGCCGATTCAAAATGTGTATCTCTGACAATAAGTTCATCATCAGCTGAAAATACCATAAAGCCGAAATCAAATAAGCTGGCAGATTTGACCAATGTTTCTAGAAAAGATTCATTGTTCTTAAAGATATTATCTGTCCAAAGATAACAATCGTAATCCTCTTTAAAGAAGTCCTTGATTCGTTTGGCAACGTCAAGACCTTCGCTTGATGAGCCGATAAATATTCTTGGTTTCATATATTACCTAAATCCTTATTTATTTTATAAACTTCGTCTCCCAATACTTTTAATGCCGCAAGTTTTTCTGGTTTATCTTTAAAAACATATTCGTTTCCAACCACTGACTTCAGGTCATCTTGCTTGCCGTCATTCCATAAATGGAACATCGTATGCCACAAGATATAAACCAAATCCTTGTATTCTTTTTGTACGTAATCTTGTACTGGTATTGAGTAGCAGATGGCATTGATTTCAAAACTTGTAAGTGGGATATCTTTCTCAGAATCTGTACGAACATTTTTAAGGAATCTAATCATTCTTTTCAACCGTCCATTTGTATCTGCACTTCTTTGATTTATTCTTGATATGCTTAGAAACGGATAATCCGGTCCTTCGGAAAGTCCGGTGCTTTTATTATATATTTTTATACCACGTTTATCCTCTGGCATTCCATTCAATACATAATCCAATGATTGGAACCAAGATGATGTTACAATATCTACGTCTCGATGAAGATTTTGATTAGTAATTTTTACCGCCTTGGGCTTTGATATGTCACATATAGTATATGTACGTGACATTGTCTTTTCAATTTGAGTCCGCAAAGATGCCATATCCTGAGAACTATTTCCCTCATATTGAGAAAATGAGTTATTGAACTGACATAATCTGCCAATTTGACAGTCATTATATTTCCATGTTTTCGCTAATTCTTGTCTTACCTTAAAAATGTCTGTTCCGACAAATTTCTCACATAGTACAAGCAAGTCTATATCACTGGCTCCCCTTATGTGTGTATCTGTCATAACAGAGCCTTGGTATTCATACGATACATTCGTTAGAGATTCTCTCAGATGCTGTTTAACGACCTCCCCTGCGGCTTTGGTCCGTTTTGTGTATTCTTCATCAACGGATTTCATGGCACGCAATACATACCTTGCCACATCTTTATCATATACAGACTCTCCACTGAACATTCTTTGCTCTACGAGCATTGACGAGTCCGGATTGTATCGATTATTTATTTGTCTAAGTTTTTGGGAATAATCCATATTTTTACGCTTTTATTACAAAAAGCGCAAAAAGCGTGCCAAATGACAAAATGGCACGCCTAACTATTATTTATCAGTTCTTTTAAGGCTCGTACAGTAGCGCAAACTCCGCCTTTCTCCGTTTGAGTAGCATCGCGTGCCGTTTTCCCTTGTAGTTGCAGAAAGCGATATACTCCCGATAGATGTTCCGGTCGCCTGCCTCCAGCTTTCGGATCAGCGTGCTTTTGGGTATCCTCCCGCTCCCCAACAAACGGTATGGACCGACATTGTAGGCAAGTGTGGCAAGTAATAGGCTATCACGTCCGAACTGCCGGAACATCGCACAGAACTTCCGAAGACGCATCAATATTAGCCCTGCAAAACCATAAAAACAACAGGCACCCATAGACCCTTGTCAGCCAAATCTTCGGCACAACTTTCGGCACAAACGAACTTTTTTTGCTTACAAAAGCATTATCTTTATAAATTGCTGATAAACAATAGTTTCCGTCAGTAGAATTGCATCTTAAAATGCCTGCTTTTTACAAATCTTCGGCACAAAACGCCCGTCGTGCCGAAGATTTTTGCAGCATTATTATAGAAACGCGTCCCACGGAGGAACCACCTCCCGAACTAAGTTACTTGTCAAAGAAAATCCAACAAAATACTTAGTCAATTTTGGAGCATATTTGTTTAACTAAAGAGGCAAATAGGATAGAAAACGGAAATAGTCTAATGGTTCAATAACGTGTCTTCCTATCTGTACAACCAATGCCGATTTCGGGGGCTTAGGTGCCGAAAATCGGTACTTCTTTCGGTAATGCTTATTAAAGTGTAAATGATTGCGATTTTCTTTGGAACGCATTGTAAACCAATGCGTTATGTTTTTGTAATTGCTCGTAAATGCACCTTGTTTGAGTGCATTGCCGTTGTTTTTTGCCATAAAAGCAGAAAATACGGCACCCCCTTAATAAGTGAAAGCGTTTCCGCAGAGGGCGCACCTCCTGAAGACGCAGCAAACACCATTGTTTAACTATCAAAACATTTATCGTTATGTTGAAGAAGTCATATCCGTCATTATTTTCGCTATCCTATGCTGCGGCTTTGTTTTTCGGAAAAGGTTCGATAACGGCGGCTTTATCTTCCGTCTATCTTCCGTGTTTGGCTCGATACGGACGGCTGTTGCAAAAGGGGAATACTGAGGAATATTTGTAAAATAAGACAGTTTAGCACCATGAAAACATGCAAAATAAGACAGTTTAGCACGCGAATATTTGCAAAATAAGACAGTTTGCTTGCGTATTCCGTTTATTTTTAGTAACTTTGCCGCGAATTTCAAAATGACAGGAGTATGCGAAACTTGGAAACCATATTAAGAGACCAGCGGCAGGAGTTGTTGGAAGTAGATTGCTCAGCGTTACTTACCCGCAAGGAAGAGCGGAAAATAGATTTGCAGAGCAAGTTGGCGCAAGTCGTGATAGGTGTGCGCCGTAGCGGAAAGTCAATGCTGTGCCAAAAAGTTCTGCTGGAGAGTAACGTGAAATTTGCGTATGTCAATTTTGATGATGAGAATCTGGCGGATATAAAGGTGGAGGAGTTGAATGATATTATACAAACCCTGTTTCGCATTTACGGCGAATTTACCCATCTGTTCATGGATGAAATTCAGAATGCTCCCCGTTGGCCGCTTTTTGTCAACCGGTTGCTAAGGCAAGGGTTGCACCTTATCTTGACAGGCAGTAATGCCAATCTGCTCAGTGACGAACTCATTACACATCTAACCGGAAGGTACAATGAAATACGGCTCTTCCCTTTCTCTTTTGAAGAGTATTGTCGTATCAAAAAGGTTGATATGGCAGGAAAGCATACCAAGGCTATCGGCTTGCGTAATCATGCGCTGAATGACTACCTGATGGATGGCGGCTTCCCCGAGACGATGGATGGAGAAATAGACAAAACCGCGTACACCAAGGCGTTGCTGGAGACGATTATCAAGAAAGATATATGCAAGCGTTACAAAGTCCGTTACCCTGCATCCCTGCGGCAGGTGGCGGATACGGTAATCGACAATTTCTGCCAAGAGATTAACTTTGAGAACATACGCGAGACATATGCTATCGGCTCGGTTCAGACTGTCAAAAATTACGTGTCGTATCTGAATACGGCATACCTTGCCCGCGTATTGCATAAGTTCTCTTTCAAAAGTGTCGAACGGCAAACCAACCTCAAGGAGTATATTATTGACAATGCCTTTCTCGGCAATCGGGATAATGCCTTACAGCCTGAAAATTTGGGTTGGCGGTTGGAAAATGCCGTGGCGATAGAATTGCTCCGCCGTCAGCAATACGCGGATGAACAAGTATATTATTTGAGAGACAGCAAACGGTTTGAAGTGGATTTTGTGTGTACGCAATCCAACAAGGTGCAGGAGTTGATACAGGTAACGTATGATTTTGCGGAGCCTTCGCGGAAACTATACAATCGTGAGATAGGCGGGCTACTGAAAGCGTCGGCATATACCCGGTGTGATAATCTCACGTTGATAGTGATGTTTGGTAATACGGGGGATCTATCGGCAGACGGGAAGACTGTCCGTATTGTTAGTGCGGCGGACTGGTTGTGCGGTGCATAATAAACGAGGGGACTGCATCTTCTCGGATTGCAGCCCCCCTTAGAACGTTTAGAACGTTTAGAACTCTTAGAACCCTTGTGCCTCCATCTTCGCATTGTTGCCGGTCAGGGTTTGCATGAAGCCGACCAACAGTTGTACTTCCGCATCCGACAGGTCTTTGTTGAGTTCGTATTTCGCCATTGCGCGCACCGCGTCTTCCATTGTCGGCATCGAGCCGTCGTGGAAATAGGGAGCCGTCAGCGCCACGTTGCGCAGCGTCGGTACTTTGAACTTATGCAGGTCGCTCTCCTTGCCGGTAAAGCCTTTCAGACCATCGTCGTCCGGACAATAGACAATGCTGCTGTCGCGGTCGCCGAAATAGTCGCCGTAAATCGGCATGTGTTCAAAGGACTGACCGCCCGCAATCACGCCCACATGGCATGCCGCACCTTTTGCCCGTCCTCTATGACGCCGTCGCGTTGCACCGTTTCCCGTACCTGCCGCATAGCGTGGTAGGCTTTGTAGGCAGCAAAACGCGATAGGTTGGCGTGGAACCGGTTTGCCAGTTCCTGCTCGCGCGGAGAGGTTTTCTGCATAACCGAATCGGCGGCACGGAGGAAATTGTCGGCATAGCGCCGGTAGAGTTCCGTATCGATGAGTGTGTCGGGGGGGGGATACGTTCGACAATCCGTTTGTCCTGCGCGGCATTGAGCGTGTACCGGCTCTCGATCAGAAATCGTTGTATGCACTTTTGCAGGCTATCTAAGCGCGCATCGAAGTAGAGCCGGTCTAAGGGTGTCGCCCTCAGCGGGTGAGGGCTCAGACGAAAAAAGAGAGTCCTTGCTCCTCTGTCTTTGCTCCTTGCTTCTCCTTGTTGTTGCAGAGGTTGATGAGCGCTCGATAGACGTCTCCGTTGGTGAATATGCCCTGCGCAAAAGAGAACTCCTCGCTGGTATCGATGACGAAGGCGGCTGCTGAACCCATATCTCCACTAATGACCGGTAACTCCCAGCTTCCGTTAATTGCCGTTAATGTTCCATTAAACCATTATCGGGTCTTATTCCTCCGACTATACTGTGTATGAATGGTTTATTAACGGCAATTAACGGAGAACAAAGGCTTCCATGGGCATTAACGGGGAACTCTCAAATTGCAGTTTTCGGGACTTGGATTTGCGTATGTAGGAAAAATGTTGTAACTTTGCACGCTTGAAATACGAAGTTATAAATACGAAGTTAGGAAAATATGGAATTTAAGTATGCGCCGATGTTCCAACTCGGCAAAGACGAAACAGAGTATTATCTGCTGACCAAAGACTATGTGTCGGTCGGCGAGTTTGAAGGACATCCCGTGCTGAAAGTAGCCAAAGAGGGACTGACGATGATGGCACAACAGGCGTTCCATGATGTCAGTTTCATGCTTCGCCGCACGCACAACGAGCAGGTAGCCAAGATATTGCGTGACCCCGAGGCAAGCGCGAACGACAAGTACGTGGCACTGACCTTCCTGCACAATGCAGAGGTGTCGTGCAAGGGGCAGTTGCCTCTGTGCCAAGACACGGGTACGGCGATTATCCACGGCGAGAAAGGTCAGCAAGTATGGACAGGCTACTGCGACGAAGAGGCGCTGAGCAAGGGTGTATTCAACACGTACACGACTGATAATCTGCGTTATTCGCAGAACGCGCCTCTCTCGATGTACGAGGAAGTGAACACCAAATGCAACCTGCCAGCGCAAATAGACATCGAGGCGACAGAGGGCATGGAGTACCGCTTCCTGTGCGTAACGAAAGGCGGCGGGTCGGCAAACAAGACCTATCTCTACCAGGAGACCAAGGCACGCATCCAGAACGCAGGGACGCTGATTCCGTTCCTCGTGGAGAAGATGAAGAGCCTCGGTACCGCCGCGTGTCCGCCCTATCATATCGCCATCGTCATCGGCGGTACGAGCGCGGAGAAGAACCTCTTGACGGTCAAACTGGCTTCGACACATTACTACGACAGTCTGCCGACGACGGGTGACGAGACAGGGCGCGCTTTCCGCGATGTAGAATTGGAGAAACAACTGCTGCAAGAGGCATACAAAATCGGTTTGGGCGCACAGTTCGGCGGCAAATACATGGCACATGACGTGCGTGTGGTACGCCTGCCTCGACACGGGGCTTCTTGCCCGATAGGGCTTGGCGTAAGTTGCTCGGCAGACCGCAACATCAAGTGCAAAATCAACAAAGACGGTATCTGGATTGAGAAGATGGACAACAACCCCGCGTCGCTTATTCCTGAAGAACTGCGCAATGCAGGTGAGGGCGATGCCGTGCGTATCGACCTGAATCAACCGATGGCGGATGTGTGCAAGATACTGACCAACTACCCGATAGGTACGCGTCTGTCGCTTAATGGCACCATCATCGTGGGCCGCGACATCGCACACGCCAAGATAAAAGCGCGTTTGGACGCGGGTGAGCCGATGCCGGAGTACCTGAAAAACCATCCTATCTATTATGCGGGACCGGCAAAAACACCTGCGGGCATGGCGTGCGGCTCAATGGGACCGACCACGGCAGGGCGCATGGACCCGTATGTGGATGAATTCCAAGAGCATGGCGGTTCGCTGATAATGCTGGCAAAGGGCAACCGCTCGATAGACGTTACGAACGCTTGTCAGAAACACGGCGGTTTCTACCTCGGTTCGATAGGCGGTCCGGCGGCTATCCTTGCGCAGGAGAATATTAAGTCGATAGAGTGCGTGGAGTACCCCGAGCTGGGCATGGAGGCGATTTGGAAGATTGATGTGGAGAACTTCCCGGCATTCATCCTCGTGGACGACAAGGGGAACGATTTCTTCAAGCAACTGAAGCCCTGTACGGGTTGCACGATACTACAATAACGTGCGGCAAGTGGACCTACGAAAAACGAGCGAACATGATAGCAGATAAGCAGAAAGAAAGTTTTAGCCGGCGTGTGCTGCACAAGTACCGCCTGATAGTGACGGATGAGTCCACCCTAAAGGAACGATGGCATTTCAAGCTGAGTTTCCTTGGCTTGTTCTGCCTTCTGTTTATCCTGTTTATGCTTACGCTCGTATTGTTCTCCGTCTTGATAATCTATACTCCGATTCGTAACGTGCTGCCGGGGAATAGTCAGAACGTGCGCCAGCAGTTGATTATGGAGTCGGCACGCGTGGACTCCATAGAAACGGATTTGCAACTCCAACGTCAGTATCTGGAGGTCATCAAGCAGGTAACAGCCGGCGAGGTGCAGACGGATACGGTACAAAGCCTCGACTCTTTGCAGATAGTGATGCGCGAGCAGTTGCTGGCAGTCAAGGAAGAGGCTCTGCAGGAGTTTGTGGAGCAATATGAGTCGAAAGACAAAGACAACCTGCAGCTGTTTGACGTGCAATCGACGCAGCCGGTTGCGAGTTTCTTCCGCCCTTTGCACGGCGTGGTGGTGACGCATTTCCAGCCGGAGAACAAACAGTTCGGGGTGGTTGTCCGTTCGACGGAAAACGAGAATATAACCGCCGTCCTGACGGGTACGGTTGTGTATGTGACGCATGAGCTGGATGACACGTTCACGATGATACTGCAACATCAGAACTATGTCAGTATCTACCGGCATGTAGGCAAGGTGCTGAAACAGACGGGCAGTAATGTGCAGTCGGGCGAGAGTATAGCGCTCGTAGGCGCAGAGGGCGTGCTGGGCTTTGAGTTATGGCGTGGCGGACAATATATCAATCCGGAGGAAGTAATAGCGTTCTGAGGACAAGAGTCAGAGACAAAATAGCGTGATGCAAAAGAAGAAAATAGCGATATTGGGGAGTACGGGGTCGATAGGTGTGCAGACCTTGGATGTCGTGCGCGAGCATCCCGAGCGCTTTGAGGTGTACGCCTTGTCGGCACATCGCCGCATAGATTTGCTTGTGGCACAGGCGCGGGAGTTCCATCCTGAGGTGGTGTGTATCGCGGACGAGTCGTTGTACGAGCCGTTGCGGGCCGCCTTGGAGGATATGGAGCTGAAAATATGGGCAGGCGCGCAGGCGATAGCGGAGATGGTAACGATGCCGAGCATAAATGTCGTGGTTGCATCTATGGTAGGTTATGCGGGGCTGTATCCGACGATAGAGGCAATCAAGGCGGGCAAAACGATAGCGCTGGCTAACAAAGAGACGCTGGTGGTGGCGGGCGAGTTGATATGTCGGCTGTCGGCACAATACCACGCTCCGATATTGCCCGTAGATAGCGAGCACTCGGCTATCTTTCAGTCGCTTGTGGGTGAAGAACAGAATGAGATAGAGAAAATCTTGCTAACCGCCAGCGGGGGGCCATTTCGTACATTCAGCATAGAGCAGATGCGGAATGTGACGGCGGCAGATGCGCTACGCCACCCCAACTGGGACATGGGGGCGAAGATAACGATAGATTCGGCGTCCATGATGAACAAGGGTTTTGAGGTGATAGAGGCGAAGTGGCTGTTTGGCGTTCCCGCCGAGAAGATACAGGTGCTGGTCCATCCTCAGTCGGTTGTCCACTCGGCTGTCCAGTTTCGCGACGGGGCGGTAAAAGCGCAGTTGGGAGCTCCCGACATGCACTTGCCTATACAATATGCCCTTACTTTTCCTAAACGTGTAGCGAGCGACTTCCCGCGTTTGGATCTTTTTGCGACGCGCAATCTGACTTTCGAAGAACCGGATATAAGGCGTTTCCCGAACCTTGGCTTAGCATATGAGGCTATCGGTAAGGGTGGTAATGTGCCGTGTGTGTTAAATGCTGCCAACGAGGTCGTGAACGAGGCATTCCGTTGTGGGGTGTGCGGCTTCCTGCAGATGTCGGACATCATAGCGAGAACCATGGCGCGCGCTTCGTTTGTAGCCAACCCGACATACGAGGACTATGTGGCTACCGATGCGGAAGCGCGATTGATAGCCGGCGAACTGTTGCATAGTTAGCAGGTACAAAAATAATATACAAAACAATAACATAAGATGATAAAAGCGATACAACTCATCCTATCCCTTAGCTTTCTGGTAGTTATTCACGAATTGGGGCATTTTCTATTTGCGCGGCTGTTCAAGGTGCGCGTGGAGAAATTCTATATATTCTTCAACCCGCAGATATCCCTGCTGCGTGCCAAGAAAATCAACGGTCGTTGGCGTTTCCGTTTCTTCGCGAAGAATGTGGAGGGGGCAATGGTCCCGCTAACAGACGAACTGACTAACGAACCGAAAACGGACGAGAAGGGCAGAACGCTTTATCGACCGATGACGGACGCAGAACGTGCCGAGTTGCCGGAAGACGATTGGCGGCGTTATCCCGACCAAACGGAGTGGGGTATAGGCTGGTTACCCTTTGGCGGCTATTGCTCAATAGCGGGCATGGTGGACGAGACAAAGTCGATAACCGATTTGCCTACGGAGCCGCAACCATGGGAATTCCGCTCGAAACCCGCATGGCAAAGGCTGCTGATAATTATGGGCGGAATAATGGTGAACTTTATGGCGGCTTTGGCTATATTCAGTATCATTATTTTCCATTGGGGAACGGATACTATGCCTTTGCGTAATATCAATACGGGGTTATACTATTCGGAGATACTCCAACAGGAAGGGTTTCAACAGCAAGACAAGATTTTGCTGATTGACGGTGAAGAACCGCAAAGCCTAAGCGATGTGGTACAATGGCTTATCATAGAGGGCAAGCAAAACGTGTTGGTAGAGCGGGGCACAGATACGCTAACGCTCACGATGTCAAAAGATTTGGGTACGCGCTATCTGGCTGTGCAAAACGAGTTTGACCGGCGCGAACGGCAAAAAGAGAGAGACGATCAGTCGTATCAGAAGGCACACTATGTTTTGGTTTCGGAGTTCGTACCGTTTGTGGTGGATTCGGTTATTCCGCTTAATGCAGCCGGTTTGGCAGGTATGATGGCGGGCGATAGCGTAGTCGGCGTTAACGGGGTAGCTACTCCTTGCGGCATCCTAGTGCAAGAGGAGTTGCGCAAGCATCCGTGCGATAGCGTAACGCTTGATTTCTATCGCGCGGGGCAGCCTATGACGGCACGCCTCTTCATCGGAGACCAAGGTCGGATGGGGGTATACCAGAAACCCAAGTACGCGTTCTTTGAGGTAGAGCATACCGATTATACGTTCTGGCAGGCTATACCCGCGGGAATCCAATACGGATGGGATATGCTGGCTATGTATGTGAAACAGTTCCGACTGGTATTTACCAAAGAGGGCGCGCAGTCGCTTGGCGGTTTTGGCGCTATTGGTAACATGTTCCCGAGCCTATGGGATTGGTACTCCTTCTGGCACATGACGGCATTCCTCAGCCTTATCTTGGCATTTATGAATTTCCTGCCTATTCCTGCTTTGGACGGCGGCTACATACTCTTCCTTTTGTGGGAGATTATCACGCGACGCAAACCAAGCGACAAGTTCCTGGAGGTGGCGAATAATATCGGCTTTTGGCTGTTGCTTGCTTTGCTGATTTTTGCGAACGGAAACGATATACTCAAATTGTTTTTCTAATGGATATTGACAATGGTTATTTTGTACACGAATCGTCGTATGTGGACGAAGGTTGTGAGATAGGGCGCGGCACGAAGATTTGGCATTTCAGCCATATCATGGCGGGCTGCAAGATAGGAGAAGACTGCAACATAGGGCAGAATGTGGTGATTTCGCCCGACGTGGTCTTGGGACGTAACTGCAAGGTACAGAATAATGTGTCCATCTATACAGGGGTTCGTTGCGAAGATGATGTGTTTTTGGGTCCGAGCATGGTGTTTACCAACGTTATTAATCCGCGTGCCGCCGTCAGTCGTAAGGCAGAATACCGTGAGACGGTTATTTGCCGAGGGGCATCAGTCGGAGCCAACGCTACGATTGTCTGCGGGCATCGTTTGGGCGAATATTGCCTGATAGGGGCGGGCTCGGTAGTAACGAAAGATGTACTTGCTTACGCCCTGATGGTCGGTAATCCCGCCCGCAGAATAGGGTGGGTCAGCCGCCATGGCGAGAAATTGTCGTTCGACGCTTCGGGAATAGCCGTTTGTCCCGCTACGGGCGAACGCTATATATTCCGAGACGGGGTAGTACAAAGAATTGGATAATAAAATAGTTTACAATCATGATACAACGTATTCAAACTCTTTATTTGCTGTTGGTTGTGGCGTTGGGGATAATTTTGTGCTTTGTGCCTGTTTTGCAGCTCGTTACGCCTGCTGATGCTGCCATCCAACGTATGTTCGACCTGAGTGCTATGGGCTTGTCTGAGCTTACTCCCGATATGGATTCGCTTGCGCTCGAGCCGGTTAGGTTGAGTGGCGTATGGGGACTGATGCTTGCAACTATTCTGATTCCTATACTGGCGTTGGTGGATATCTTCCTGTTCCGCAAACGGGTACTTCAGGCGCGCTTGAATATCTTCCTTGCGTGTCTGTGTATCGGATACTATGCCGTCTTGGCGGTTTTTGTATGGTTTGCCCGCATGAATATGGGCGTAGAATGGCATCTATACGCATGGTCCGGCATTCCGCTTGTGTGCTTCGTTCTAACCCTTATGGCTACACGCGCTATCCTCAAAGACGAGGCATTGGTACGTGCAGCGGACAGGCTTCGTTGAAAACGTTTAGAGATTAGGTTTGCCTATGCTGTTGCTTGATATAGACCTTACTTCCGCATCTAATGTGCAACCGGCTCTTCGCCCCGATTCGTTGCGTCAGGCGACAGAGATGATTATTCAGCAGGTCACATCTGACCCGGAGACGTTCTGGCATGACGTGATGACAAGTGCTATCCATTTCGGTATCAAAGTACTGGTGGCACTTCTCATCTATCTGATAGGGGCGTGGCTTATCCGGCGCGTCAAGAAATTGCTGGTGCGTGTGTTTGAGAAACGACATACGGAACGAACCTTGGCTACCTTCATCTCTTCGCTGGTAAGCATCACTCTGACCGTGATGTTGGTATTGGCTACGATAGGTACGTTAGGAGTCGATACCACTTCTTTTGCTGCTATCTTGACTGCAGGAGGTATGGCTATCGGTATGGCACTATCAGGTACTGTGCAGAACTTCGCGGGCGGTATTATGTTGCTTATCTTCAGACCGTTTAAGTCGGGCGATTTTATCAAGGTATCCGGCGAAGCAGGTACCGTAATGGACGTGTCGATTGTATCTACCAAGATACTGACGACAGATAATCGTGTTATCATATTGCCCAACGGATCACTCTTTAGCGGCAATATAGAGAACGTGTCCGCCCAACCGTTGCGACGTGTAGAATGGACCATTAGTGTGGAGTATGGGGTAGAGGCGCAGCCGTGTATAGACCTGATACGCTCGATTATCCTTTCTGATACGCGCATTCTGACCTCTGCCGACAAACGTCCTGCGCCGGAGTCACCTTCGTCGGTCAATACGACTCATTTGCCTATTCCTGACCCGTTTGTGGCATTATTGTCGCTCAATAGTAATGATATCTCGTTTGTCGCACGTGCATGGGTACGAAGTGAAGACTACTGGGATGTTTTTTTTGAGTTGAACCAGCGTTTCTATACCGAGTTGCCGCAACATGGTTTTGGTTTTGCATATCCGCACATGGATGTTACCATACAAAACCCTGTGTCTCTGTCGTCTGATACTCTATCATAGTTGCGTATGAATGTGGGTCTTCCTCAGGTCTTGTTAGGTATGTCTCTTTCTGAATTGCAGGAAGCGGCATTATCGGTTGGTTTGCCCAAGTTTGCGGGTAAACAGTTGGCAGAATGGCTATATGTCCGCAGGGCGACCACGTTTGAGGAGATGACCAATATCTCGTTGAAGGGGCGTGAGGCATTACGTGTACGATATAGGATAGGGCGGCATGCCCCTGTGGCGCAGGCAGAGTCGAAGGATGGCACGCGCAAGTACTTGTTTCAGGTTGGCGACCAGTATATAGAGACGGTTTACATACCTGAGGATGAGCGCGCTACGCTTTGTGTGAGTACCCAACTTGGCTGTAAGATGGGCTGCCGCTTTTGTATGACAGGTACGCTTGGTTTCCATGGCCAATTGCCGGCAGCAGAGATACTGAATCAGATTTTGTTCTTTCCGTTGGCTACGAATGATGCTGCGGGGGGAACAATATCTTCGGCCCTTCAACCCTTGACCAATATCGTCTATATGGGCGAGGGTGAACCGATGGATAATATCGACCATGTCCTCCGTTCGTTGGAGGTTATGACGGCGGCTTGGGGGTGCGGATGGTCGCCGCGTCGTATCACAGTCTCTTCTGTGGGAATAGTGCCGGGGCTGAAGCGTTTTTTGGATGAGAGTGAATGCCATTTGGCTATATCTCTGCATAATCCGTTTGGCGCGGAGCGCGCACAAGTGATGCCGGCGGAGCGTCTGTATCATCTTACAGAAGTGGTGGATTTGCTCAGGCAGTATGATTGGTCGCACCAACGGCGTGTCAGTTTTGAGTATATCTGTTGGCATACGCACAATGATACCATACGTCACGCACGGGAGTTGCAAAGGTTGTTGCGTGGACTGAACTGTCGTATTAATCTTATTCGTTTTCACGCGGGGGTAGATAAGGAGTTCCCCTGTAGTAATGAACAGCAAATGGAGTGGTTGCGCGACTATCTGACTTCGCAGGGGATAACCACTACTATCCGTCGTAGTCGGGGCGAAGATATCCTTGCCGCTTGCGGAATGTTGGTCAACTCGCTACAGCATAGAAACGCATAGGGATTATTCTATGTAAATGTTCTCTTATTAATATTTTAGGCTTTTTTTGTTCATCTGCCTAAATTGTACTATTATTAAGATTTTGTGTCTGATTTTTGTGCGCAATCTGCTTGTGCAGATGTGCTTATTGCGTCTTATAATTGACTATAACGGCATAGAATAGATATTGTTGCTATTTTATGCAAAAAGTGTCTTTTATTAAGATATATGGATTTTGTTATGTATCTTTCGAAAATAAAAATAAGTTCGTTTTTTACGAAAGAGTTGTTTCGTGTTAATAAATGACTACCTTTTGGAGCGGAATAGTATCGTATATACAAAAAATACTTTATCTTTGCATAGTTTTTGGTTTGAAAACCATATCGAGATTATGAAAAGATTGTGTATTATTGCTGTTATATTCTTGGTGTGCATATCCCGACTATCTGCTCAAGATTGTTATGTGATTCTCCAAGAAAAAGAGTATAAAGTGTATTCGGCTTATGCTTGGCAAACTCCTACAAAAGAATATGATTTGCCTTTTCCGTGTGAGTCTATAAAGTTTGATGCTAAAAGGGAAAAAAGAGCAACTGGTTCTCTGAAACTGGATCAAAATGTGGATGAATCTTGGGAGAATATATTTAATGAGAATACAGGAGAGGCACATAATAATGAATGGTTCGGAGGTTGGGTTGATTATAAGTCGTATGGTCCGTTCGCCCTCGATCGTCACGCTACCAAGATAAAGTTTTACCAAAAAGGTGCAGATTTGGCGCAGTACTTCAAGAACGTCCGAGTTACCATGGCAACATACGTAGATCCGCCTTCTGTCTCAGCCCTGACGTTCCATGAACAGTTCTTAGGTGCGGAGGACGAAACTCAGACGCTAACTATAGACTGGTGTAATGTTGAACCCCTGCAAGTCAGCATAGTCGGAGAAGATGCTTCGCTGTTTTCATACGTTATAGAAAATAACGCTTCTGCTTGCAACTATGGAAAAGCGACTATACGTGTTTCTTACTTGTATGCTAACCCGGGCAAACATTCCACGAAACTGATTGTCACGAATTCCACGACAGGCTACCGCCAAGAAATCACGCTATCAGGTATAACTAATCGGCATATCTTCTCCTTTGATGTGCAAGATGGCGATTGGGAGGAGTCCTCCAATTGGACATACAACGGTTCTACCACGCATGGCTTGTTGCCTACGCCGTCAGATACTGTGATTATTTCGCAAACATGTAAACTCTCTTCGCATCAGTCGGTTGATTGTATCGAGATGTGTGCAGGTGGGAAATTGGTTATTGGTCCGCAGGGTGGTTTATCGGTATCTCATCGGGCTCTCGACGGGCTAAACGCTTCCAATCTGACTATCTGCAATAATGCCGAAGGAGCGGGATTTATCAAGTTCTCGCCGTCAGTTACGGAGCTTCCGACGGCGACTATCCTCTATACGCCCCAATCAACAGCCGACGAGGGCGTAGGAGAGTTTGCTACTTATCAATATATGGGTGCTCCGGGAAAAAATGTCTCGTTCTCTATGAATCCTACGCAAGGGGCTATCTATCTATGGGATGAACCTACCGATTGGCAGACTACTCCGGCTACTTTCACGATGACCCCCTTTGCGGGTTATGCTCTTACGCAATTTGGTCATCCTGTTTATGCTCTGCAAGCGCAGTTGGTTAATACGCCGCAGCAAATCCACCTGACTTATACGGAGGGCGGTATGTTTCGTGGAGAGAACTTGTTTGCGAATAGTTATATGGCTCCTATTGATGTACGTACTTTTAGCGAGGGAGATATATCCGGTAATGCAGATAAAACCTTGTACGTCTATAATACAGGTAGTTATGCCGAATGGAGGGAGCATCATACTGTCTCAGATGCCGCTTCACCTGGGGCTTTCTTAGCCATTCCTATGCTTAGTGCAGCCTATTTGCCGGCCTCCGAAACGACTATTGCGCCTATGCAGGGCGTAATGATGGTGGCGCATGAGGGAGGGGCTACGCTATGGCTTCATTATGAAAGACATGTATGGCATAGTATGGATGATGTCAATTATCCTATGCGTGCTCCAAGAATGCAACCATCGGAACCCCTGTCTTATCCTATCCAACGTCGTATACGGCTTTCTGCGAGGGCAGAGCATAGTGGTGCTAAACGTTTGTATATATTGGAAGATAGTACGTTCACAGCTGATTATGATAATGGCTATGATGCGCCCCAGTATTACGAAACGGATAATCTTCTGCGTATCTATACCAATGAGTCATTCGGGCAAATGGAAGTATCTGCTACTAATAAGGTCGATAGTATGTTTATCGGATTCCATGCAGGGGAAGATACACACTACACGCTTACTTTTAGCGATATTATAGGAGACTCCCTTTTCTTGCAAGATAGGGAGAATGAAGATTCGGTCATTTGTATCGTAGAGGGTGGACAATATAGTTTTGAGGCAAAGCCGTTTTCTACGAATGATTTCCGTTTCCGTATTTTGCGGTATCATAATAACCGGCACGTAGATGATGAAATTCCTACCTATGTGGCAACTCCTGTAGCGCAACCCCGTGTTTGGTGTGACGGGCAACGTATATTTGTGTCAGATGCGGCAGAGCATATGCCTGTAGTCTTGTATTCAATCCGCGGGGATGCGGTTTCTACTACCCATATCCACTATTCCGCGACTATTTCTATGGAATCTTTGGAGCGTGGTATATATGTCCTCCGGCTTGGAGATTGCGCCTATAAGGTCGTTCGCAGGTAATATCAATATAGAAACTTCTATTGCCAATATCAGGTAGAAGAAAAGATAGAAAATGCAATTAAGTAGGTTATATAGTGTATTATGTATGATTGCTTGTGCGACCCTGTCGGCTCATGCACGTGTTTCCCCTCCTATCTATACTGTATCTTTTGTCTCGGTTTCCAAACAGTATGTTGTTCCTGCTTTCCCTATTCAGGAGTATGCTATGCCGACACGTTCTTATACCAAGAGGAAATCAGATGGCAAGGTCGGTACTTTGTATCCGTTTGGAAAATATCCTGAATACATCATGCACAGTACATCTGTTATGAACCGTATGGCTGGTTACGACGTACCTATGTCCGATATAGAAGCTATGGACTATATACCTGCTCGTATGCAACGTATGCCTCCGCCTCACACTTGGGTACCGGTTGGCGACGGAACGGATATATATTGGTTCTTGGGAATTCTTTCTCTGATTTATGCCGTGATACGTGCATATCGTGTACATACCAACAGCCGAGGCTTAGGGATTAGCAGTCAATTATAGGTGATTTACGGCAATGTGAAGAAAGCCCGGTGGGCTTTCGATAGTGAGCGCGGGGTGTAACTCCTACGCCCCGAGAAAAGCGAACGGGAGAATAAAAGCAACGAGAGCGGTTTTCATGCTGTTTGAACGCTATGAAAGTGGTAACATTCCCGAATAAGATTGCCAACCGTGTGTGTCCGCATGGCTCCTCGTGTTGCAAACCAGCTCAGCGTTTGCAACACGAAAGGCGCAGCAATCCCGTAGTATTAAACGCCAAAGCGTAGCGGTGGCATTTTGTTACGAAGGGAATTGCAAGCGGGTCTCGTAGCAACCCCGTAGCATCTTGGGACCCGCGTAGCCCCTGCATGGGCTACGCGTAGCCTCTACTTATTCAAATCTTTGTTTCCATTGGCGGAGGTAGGCATAGAAATCTTGCTCGTTTTGTGCAGGCGGATTGTCCTCTTTTAGCGATACCGTAGTCAGATAGAAACGGAGATAGGTCTTGGGGCGGAATAGGGCAAGGTGGTTACGCTTGTCATGTACAGGGCGATAGGCATATTCGGCAGGGATATAAACGCCAAGTCCGACGGTCTCTTTGGCATATTTGATGCTGTCGTTTACTGGCCAGTCTGTTCCCCACGAGCCTAAAAGGATACCGTTGTCGGTCTCGGTCAGTTCTCCTACGAAAGGAGTCTTTTCTATACGTCCGCCTTGCGGGAGCAGTTGCACTCCTGTACAGAGGCTGTCTAATGGCTCGGACAGGAATACTTCACCCGTCATATCACGATGCCCCGCCAATATAGTGTAGCGAACGGTCATATCCACCACCTTTCCTTCTGTGTGCCAACCATGTACACTTACTTCCATTACGGCTTTGTCCGCAGTCTGTTCTACGATACGTTGGCTGCGGCTCTCAACAGGCTCTATATGTATCATCTTTGTGCCGTTCCATGGCTTGACGCTCCCAACGCCTATGGTGCCGCTTACGCGGAGGATATCGTCGCCGTAATGTTCTGCCAGTTGTTTGTCTGACGGATACCAGTAGGATGTGGCGAGTTCCAAACGGGGCGTCTTCTTGGCATATACGTCAACCGTTTGCTTGCGGTCGAAATAGATGCGGTATGCCATTAGGTCAGACTCTATGGCTACACCATGGTGGTGCAACTGGTGGTAAGTGTCTGTTTCGGGAGAGGCGGTCCATTCGAGAATAGGGATAATGTGGCGTGTTTGCCCTTCTGCTTCAATCACTCGGTATCCGGCACGGGTGGAGTCCGCGGGACTAACTCGTAGCCACATAGACGTAGCTACTTGTGCTTGTACCTTATACGCACTCAGCCCGCATAAGAGCAGGCTGAGCAGGATATAGTAAGTATATCGGTATGACATATGAAATAAGAGTGCTTTACAATCCTTCTATATTCTCAACGGTTGGTGCAATAACAAACGGAGAACCTGTTTCGGGAATGATTGTTACGTTATCCACTTTGATACCATTTGTTTGACGCAAGATAGCTCCTTGTTGTGCTGTCATGTAGATATTGCTTAGATGTACGTTTTGTATCTTCATTTCGGGGAGTCCGTTGAAGTACATAGCGCGTTGTACATCCTTGGCTACTACATTATTGATATAGATATCTTTGAACTGGGGTGTTCCCTCGCTGGTAGCGGGAATGTCCGCATTCATGCGCGCGGCAATTTCTTCTTCTGTCTCTTCGCCTGCGCCCTTGCCTCCATAGAACAAATCGAAGAGCAACGCCTCGTTGGGAATATCGTACATATAGACATCGCGGATGTAGATATTCTCTACAATACCGCCACGCCCGCGTGTGGACTTGAAGCGCAACCCCACATCTGTACCGATGTACAGGTTGTTGCTTACTTGGATATTGCGTATGCCGCCGGACATCTCCGAGCCTACAACAAAGCCTCCATGCCCGTGATAGACCACACAATCATCCACTATTACGTTCTCGGTGGGAACTCCACGGTCGCGCCCCGGTTTGTTCTTGCCGGATTTCATGCAGATAGCGTCGTCGCCAACATCAAACGAACAACGGGAGATAGCGACATTCTTGCAAGACTCTATATCCACACCGTCCCCATTTTGGCTATACCAAGGATTGCGAACGGTCAAGTCCCTCAATACTACATTTTCGCATAGCATAGGATGGATGTTCCATGCGGGGGAGTTCTCGAAACTAACACCTTCCAGAAGAACATTCTGACAACCAACCAAGTGCACCATTACTGGGCGAAGGAATGAATGGATTGTCTCCCATACAGAGTCGTTTGCTACGACCGGTACGTTCTGATCAACGCAGAGTGATGCCGCATAGAGCGAGGCAGAGTCGGGATACCATGTTTTCTCGTCTGCAGATAGCACTCCGCCTTTTTTCAGTTGTGCTTTCCATTGGTTACCGGTTACTTTCGCGCGCTTGAGCGGACGCCAATAGGTACCGTTTCCATTAAAGACGCCATGCCCCGTGATGGCGATATTGGTAGCATTGAATGCCGAGATAGGTGATTGACAACGCATAGTAGGAATGCCCTCAAACCATGTCGCATAGATTGGGTATAGTTGCATATCTTGCGAGAAGATAATGAATGAGTTGGGGGCGGTATATAGACGCACGTTGGAACGAAGGTTGATAGGTCCTGTTGCATAGATTCCAGCAGGAATGATAACTGTACCACCTCCTGCATTGGTACAAGCGTCTATAGCATTTTGTATAGCTTCTGTTGACAGATTCGTGCCTGTACTATCAGCACCATATGTGATAACCGAGTATATCCTGTCAGGGAAAGTAGGCACAGAGATAGCCGGCATATCGAACGAGGCGTTTTGTGTTAGCGCATCAATATCGGTTTGGGTGGTGTTCTGATAAGGGGAAGTTGTGGTGCATGCACTCAGGAGTCCTGCGAGCAGAACCAATAAGCATGTACTCTGTTTGCATAAGTATAGTTTTCTCATACGTATTATATTAGAGTATTCAATATAGGTCTTCTATCAAAAGGGACGCAAAGGTACTTCTATTTAACGATATTAGCGTGCATTATTTGGTAGAATGGGTATAAAAATTGACGATGGATATTGTATGTTTATCAGGTAAAGACCTTGAGCATCAGCAGATTGAGATGCGGACTGGCGATTTCTCTGCTGTATAACATACCGAAATTGTTCGACGCTCATACGTCCTCGCCCCACCTCAAACAACGTACCCACGATAGCACGTACCATGTTTCGCAAGAAGCGGTCGGCAGTAATACGGAAGGTATAGCCCTCGTTATCTTGTGTCCATTGTGCGTAAGTGATAGTGCAGAACTTTGTCTTGACATCGGTATGTGTGCGGCAGAAAGAACTAAAGTCCTGCCTACCGAGCAGCAAGGCGGCGGCTTCATTCATGCGGGCTATATCCGGGTCTTGGGCTACATAGGTGCGCAAAGAATGCAGGAACGGGTCCTTATGGCAGGTTATGCGGTACTCGTAGGTGCGTGCAACAGCATCAAAGCGTGCATGGGCTGTGTCTTCTACGGGGATAATCTCTTGTATAGCGATACTATCAGGTAGAAGACGGTTGAGACGGTACACCAAGTCATTGGGAAGTGTTTCGTAATCGAAGTGTGCCCACATCATTTCGGCATGAACTCCCGCGTCTGTACGCCCCGCAAAGGTTAAGGCTACCGGTTGGCGCAGTATGGTAGCGAAGGCTTGTTCCATGGTATCTTGTACGGTTACTCCGTTCGGTTGGGATTGTGAACCATGGAAATCGGTTCCGCAGTAGGCAAATCGTATAAAGTAGCGCATAAGAGAAACGTATATAAACGCAACAAAGGTTGATGCGTATTGCCGGTAATGTGAATTGTGTTAATGATGGTTGAGTGTGTGCAGTATTGTTCGTATGGTCTGATACAACTCAGGAGATAGACGCTTTTTCCAAGCAGTAACGGTTGCTATACCGAGAAGAACAGCTGTACGCAATAAGCTGCTGAGCCATACATTGCCTATCATCGGCAGATAACTATTCCACAGGTAGTTCAGCAGTAGTACGCAGCCGATAAGTAGGATAATGCAGGCTGTTTGTCTGTTGAAAAGCGAAATCTTGCATGTGGTGCGCAGGATAAGCAGAGCAAATGCAAAATAGAGCGTATAGGATGCAAGGTTGCTTATGGCAGCCCCGTTCATTCCATAAATGGGGATAAGGTAGTTGTTCAGCAGTAAAGAGGCAACGGTTAGCAACAACGAGAACAAGAGTGAAAACGCATAAAAACGCGAGTAACTGATCGTTGTAAGAGCGATAGAGCAAGAGGCAATGAGCAGTTGGGTCAGCCCTAACAGCAGCACAGTCGTGCGTGCTACGGCGTATGTTTCTCCGTTAGGCAGGAGGTAGAATATGAGGTCAATATTGAGCCAAATAAGCAAGAATATGATACCGCCAATGAGCAATAGATTGTTGCAGATTTGTTGTACCAGGTGCGATGTTTCTTCTCTATTCTGTTCTTTGATTGCGCGGGCTAATTGCGGCGAGGCTATGGCGGTTACCGAGCGGTATGGAATACTGACCATAACAGCTATATAGGTAGCAATAGCGAAAATTCCCGTATAATTGAGCCCCATCTTAGCCGAGATAAAGAATGAGGAAAGGACGGGTGCAAGTACGCCGGTTACAGCAGAGATAATCAAGAACCCCGTGTAAAGGAGATATTTTTGCACCAGTTGGGGGTTCTCGCGCAGGAATTGCTTGTCGGGACGGAGCGATATATGTCCGAGTGAAAATAGGTAGCACAGATTGATTAGCGCAGCTATACCGTAGTTAAGACAAAGGGCAATGATGAAACCGTCTATCGACAAGATACGGAACGCATAGAGTAGGTAAATCACAAGCAGACCTATACGGACGCCTAATTCGCGCACGGTACGCGGTAGCACGATGCGCATCAGGACATTGGCGTTCGTTTCGAAGATGGTTTGATAGAGCATGAAGAACGCCAGCGGAATCACCATATAGTAGTAATCCACGAATAGGGGCGATTTTTCTCCAAACCAATCGGAAAGCGGTACACGGCAAGCCCAATAAACGCAAGCGAACAGGCAGAAGCCAATAAGCGGTACGAGCAACGTCCAAAAGAAGAAGCCATGGTCTGTAGTACTATTGCTCCGTTGCGCCACATTGGGTTGCTCCGTACGGAAATAGGGATAGAAACGGATAATGGACGAGTTGGTGCCAAGCTGTGCCAACCCTACGAAGAGGGTTGCGGCGTCTATTAGAACACGTACCAACCCGATATCTTCTGTTGAAAGAAAGCGAGTCAGTACGAAGAACGTAGTAACAAAGCCCACCGCAACCCCTAAGTAGGTTACGATGGTGCCTCGTATGCTTTGTTTGGCAATAATGCCCATGGGGATAGTTATTCTATACCCAACAGTTCCACCTCGAAGATAAGAGCGGAATAGGGCGGGATGCTGCCGGCATTACGCGAGCCGTAGCCCAGCTCTTGCGGGATATAGAATTTGAATTTGCTACCTACCGGCATCAGTTGTACACCCTCTGTCCAGCCCGGAATAACCTGATTCAGTCCGAAAGTGATAGGCTCGCCGCGCTCAACGCTACTGTCGAAGACAGTACCGTCAATCAACGTACCGTGGTAATGTACTTTTACACGGTCGGTAGCGGCAGGTTTCTTGCCTTTGCCCATCTTGATAACCTCATATTGCAGACCGCTTTCGGTTACCGTTACTTCGTCACGCAGAGCGTTCTCTTGCAGGAACTTCTCTCCTGCGCTTTTGGTATCTCCGTACTTCAGATTGTTAATCGTATTCTCTATGTATTCTGCCGCATCCTCGCTATTCATCTGCTCCGTGTAGTTATAGAGCCCGTTGATGAATCCTTGCTTGATGAGCTCGAAGTTTGTGGCTACCGCTTCGATTCCGAGCAGTCCTTGTGCTTCCTGCTCTTTGATGCTCGTACCGATCTGTTCGCCCATGTTAACCAATTGCGGGTTCTTGATATTGCTCTTCAACGCCTTGTTAACGCTTGCGATAAACTCTTTCTGCATGTTTCCGTCGCTATCGTTAGCCAAGATGTACATGCGCATCTGGTCGCCGTTAAGCAGTCCGAACGCGTAGTTAAGACTATCGGTAAAGTCGCCAAGTTCGATGGTCTTTACTTTGTCCGGGCATTTGCTTTTGACTGTTTTACCTGCCTTAGCGTCCGTATCCATTCCTGCTTGGTAAGCGGTTTGGAAGAAGTCGCGCGCGTCTGCGGTAAGCATAACGGTAGTGTCGCCGTTGAGACCGTTGACCATACCTTGGAAGAATATCTTCTCGTTGAGTGTCCATGCGGGATTCTCAGCCAAGCCTTTGTCTTCCGATGCCTTGATAGCCATACCTACGTTGTGTCCCATTTGGGCGACCTCGCCGAGCTTTTCTACTTTGCCGTCGTATCCCTTTTGGAGGGCATCAATAAACTCTGCGATGGCTTCATCGCTACTATCGTTTGCCAATTGGTACTGTTTTAGTTGGAGACCGTTAATCAGTCCCAAGGCATAGTTAAGGGAGTCGTTTTGGCTGCTGAGAACAGCCTCTTTGGCGGTATAAGTGTTGCCGCACGATACCATTGCCATAGCGGCAAGGATAATAATACTAATTTTTTTCATTATGAGTATTTGTTTGCTGTATTGTTCATTTTGTTTGCTACGTATGACCGCGGCTTATTCTATTCCCAACAACTCTACGGTAAATATAAGTGCCGAGTAGGGAGGGATTGAGCCGCCGGCTCCTTGCGCGCCATAACCCAACTGGTAGGGGATATACAGTTTGTATTTCGAACCGATAGACATCAGTTGCAGCCCCTCAGTCCAACCGGAAATCACCTGATTAAGTCCGAAAGTGATAGGTTCGCCACGCTTATAACTACTATCAAAAACCGTGCCGTCTGTGAGTGTTCCCTCGTAATGAACCTTCACCTTGTCGGTTGCTTTGGGCTTTTGCCCGATAGTTGCCTCTAATACTTCGTATTGCAATCCGCTGGCTGTTACCTTAACTCCATCCCGCTTGGCGTTCTCGGCAAGGAACTTCTCGCCTGCCTCTTTGGCTTGTCCCGCTATTTTTTGTTCAAGCTCGCCGAAAAAGCGATTGAGCACTTCCTGTGCTTCTTTGAATGTGATTTGCGGTTGCTGTTTCTCCATGACGTCACGGATACCGTTCGCCAAGTCTTCGTAACTGATTGTGCTAACCCCGCTGCTGAGCAAGTTCTGACCCATAGAGAGTCCGAGTGCATAACTGATTTTGTCCATTTCTCCTATTGTATTTATGCGGCAAAGCCGCTTGTTTGTATGTTTCTTATTTGCTGACGGGATGCATACGTGCAATATACTTCCCTATGATGTCGAACTCAATATTTACGACTGTCCCTACCTTGATATCACGGAAGTTGGTGTATTGGTGCGTATAGGGAATGATGCATACACTAAAGAGTCCTTTCCCGTCTTCTTCCGCGGGTTCGCATACGGTCAGGCTTACTCCGTTGACACATACCGAACCCTTGTCAACAGTCAGATAACCGCGCTTTACCATTTCCGGCGTGGACGCGTATGCAAGGCGGTAGTACCAACTACCGTCTGTCTCCCGCATCTCGATACATTCGGCAGTCTGGTCCACATGTCCTTGCACGATATGTCCGTCCAAGCGCTCGCTAAGCAGCATAGAACGCTCTACGTTCACCATATCTCCCTCGCGGAGCAATCCGAGGTTGCTGCGGACAAGCGTTTCCTGCATGGCAGTAACGGTATAAAGGTCTCCATCGGTACGTACTACCGTAAGGCAGACTCCGTTATGGGCAACCGACTGGTCGATACTGAGCGGCTCTTTGTACGGGTTGCGTAGCGTGAAATGTTTATTTCCCTGTTCTTGTTCTATGCGGACCACTTCCGCCATAGCTTCTACTATTCCTGAGAACATCTTTCTTTGTTTTTTAGTAATGTGGTAATATTATCAATACGGCGATATACCGTTTCTTGTGGTTCGCAAACCGACTGCAAAGATACGCTTTTTTTGCTAATTATGCAAACTTATGGCAATTTGTAGGCAGTAATGTGTAATTTGTAACCGGTTGTTTTGTTCCTATTGGTCTGGTAGCGGTCAGGTACCGTAGCAAACCCGTAGCATCTTGGGACCCGCGTAGCCCCTGCATAGCCCCTGCGTGGCATAGCCGTATCCTTTCTACCGTCTATGCAGATGTCCCGAAATGCATTTATCGGACTCTCATCGGACTTCCGTTAGTGTCTCAGAAGTGTCCGCAGGTCTTTACGATACAATACGACGCAATAAACCAGCAGTAGCATAGTGCCGAACGCTACTTTCCACGGGAGCGGCAGAGCGATAGTATAAACTACCGTGTAATAGATACCCAGCAAACCTAATGTCAACAAGGTGTATAGCCCTATGCGTTTGAGGTCATAGGGAATAGGCAGATATTTGCGACCGACAAGATACGAGATGAGCATAATGGCAAAGTACGAAACGGTACTGCTGAATGCGGACGCCACATAGCTCATACGCGGCACGAATATGATTTGCAACACGAAGGTAATAACTACCCCTATGAGCGAGAAATAGGCTCCGTATTGCGTCTTGTCGGTCAGCTTGTACCAGAAACTCAGATTGAAATAGACCCCTTGGAAGATGTACGTCCATAGGACAATAGGCACTATCTTGAGCCCTTCCCAATAGGAGGGCGCGATAAGGAACTTCAATAAGTCGAGGTAGAAGATCATACCGAGCAGTATCAACAGGGAGAAGAGTATGTAAAACTTCATGGCATCGGCATACGACTCAACGGATTGCCGGTCCTTGTGCTTGGCGAACACAAACGGTTCGTAGGCATAGCGGAACGCCTGCGTAAACATCATCATCACCATCGCTACCTTAAAGCACGCGCCATAGATACCTAACTGCGCTTGTGCATCCGCGGCTGTGTACAGGAAGGGGAACAGTATCTTGTCCAAAGTCTGGTTCATAATGCCGAATACCCCCAGCACAAGCAAGGGCAACGAATAGCGCAGCATCTGCTTCAGTATCGCAGGCGAGAACACAGGCGTGTGTTGCCGGATGTGCTCTGATACGGGTGCAATAATGTCGGGCAGGAGGCAGAGCGTCTGTATGCCGGTAGCGAGGATGTTGGCTACGAATACATAACCGACGCCGTACTCCGGGTTGTACCATGGCGCAATCAGAGCCGAATCTGCTATCTTGGGACAAATTACCAAGAAGAACAGATTGAGCATGATGTTCAGGAATACAAACAGCAACTTAAGTGCCGCAAAACGTATCGGTTTCTTCTTGTACCTCAGGTATGCAAACGGGATAGAGGCAAAGGCGTCCATAGAGACCACGACACCCAATAATGCGATAAACTCGCTATGGTTCGGGTAACCGAAAAGGTTGGCAATCGGTTGCGCAAAGATGCAGCAAAGCAAAGCAAACAGCAATGAGGTCGTGAACAGACAAATAAGGGCGGTAGTATAAACCGTATTAGGGTTTTCCGTATCCTTGTTGGCAAAGCGGAAGAAACCCGTCTCCATGCCATAGGTGAGGATGACAAGCAGGAGGGCTGTCCACGCGTAGAGGTTGGTGACGATACCATAGTCGGACTGCTGCGCGAGGACGTAGGTATAGAGCGGCACAAGGAGCCAGTTGAGGAACTTGCCGATGATGGACGAAAGCCCGTAGATGACGGTCTCCTTCGCCAGTATTTTCATTGATTTATTGTTCGTCATAGGGGATGAAGGAACAAGGACAAAGGACGGTTTATGGATGAAGGAGCAAGGATAAAGGATGAAAGACTAAATAGTTTCGACTATACATGTGTACTTTCTTATTTCTCTACTACTTCTTTATTCTTATTCTCTTATTCTTTCTTTGTTAGTTTCTTTATTCTTCTTTTCGCGGGGCGGGTTTTGTGCAGGGGGCACCCTCCACGATAATGACTATCTCGCCCTTGGGTGCGTTCTCCTTATAGTATGCCGCCAAGTCCGCAAGGGTGCCGCGGCGGGTGTCCTCATGGAGTTTGCTTATCTCTCGGCTGACACTCGCACGGCGGTCCGCACCCAGGTAGTCCGCCAGTTGCTCCAAGGTCTTGACCAGACGGAAGGGAGACTCGTAGATAATCATGGTATGCTCCTGCTCCGCAAGCCGCAGGAGGCGCGTCTGCCGCCCTTTCTTCTGCGGGAGGAAGCCCTCGAAATAGAAGCGGTCGTTCGGCAGTCCGCTGTCCACCAGCGCAGGGACAAACGCCGTGGCGCCCGGGAGGCACTGCACCTCGACACCCCGCGCGACGCAGGCACGCACGAGCATGAAGCCCGGGTCGGATATGCAAGGCGTACCCGCATCGGAGATGAGCGCGACGTCCTGCCCTGCGGCTATCTGATCCGCAAGGCTGTCGCAGGTCTCGTGTTCGTTGAACTTATGGTGCGAACGGAGCGGGGTATGGATATCGTAGTGCTTGAGCAGGACAGACGATGTGCGGGTGTCCTCCGCAAGGATAAGACTCACCTCGCGCAGCACGCGCAACGCACGGAGCGTGATGTCCTCCAAGTTGCCGACCGGTGTGGGAACGAGATACAACATGTTGATAATTAATAGTTAGCAGTTAATAGTTGATATTGCAGAGCAGGCGCGTGGGGTGGGCAAAATGTTCTTTTGTTACGATTTTTGCATTCGGGCGGGTTAGCCAAGGGTAGCGGTTTAATTATGAATGATGAATTTAGGAATTATGAATTATGTACGATTATTAAGATTTTACCTATATTATTCCTATTCCAAGGGTAGCGCAAGGGTAGCGGAAGGGTAGCGGAAACACCCGAACGTAACAAATTCTCTTTTGTTAAGATTGCCGAGCGGCGGCGGATGCCGAAGGGGCTTCGTTGCACTATTGGTACAAGAAAGCCTGACGGCTTTTTCGGGGGACGTGCAGGAGCAACGTCCCTCCGGTACTTTCATAGGACGTGCGGGAGCAACGTCCCTCCGCTTACTGCGGGAAACGGCGATGGAGGGCGGTGAGGAAAAGGGCATAGGTGTTAGAGTCCTTGTCCCAATCGAAACGCTTATCCAAATAGGCTACCGCCTCATCGAAACTGTGCAAGGCATTGATATCCACAAAAGTACGCTGCATCTGCTCGGCGTTCTGCTTAAACAACTCACGCTGGAAAAGGAAACGGTCGCCCAACGCAATCGCCTGCTTGATGTCGTCCACAGGCTTGCCATACAGGTTCGCCTTCGGGGTCTCCTGCGCGGCAGGTGCGGGAGCGGGGGCAGGCTCTTCCTGCGGCTGTGGCTGTGTCTGCTGATGTTCTTCGGGTAGGGGCGCGGAAGGCTCTACTTGCGCGGGTGTTACGGGCGCGGGTTGCTCCTGAGGCTCCTGCGCTATGGGGGCGGCGGGAGCGGGCTGCGCTGCGGGTACGGGTTCTTCTGCGGGGGCTGCCACCTCCTCTGCCGGTGCCTCTACGGGTGCGGCGAGGGGCGTTTCCGCCGGTTCTTCGGCAGGCAGTTCTTCGGTTTCCGCGGCGGGTGCGGGCAGTTCTTCCGCCTGCGGTTGCAGGTCTTCGTCGTTGACCCACTCAATGTTATCCAGTTCGTCTTCCAAGGCGGCAATGCGTGCCTCCAACGAGGCGATGACGTTCGCCTGCTCCTGCGTTTTGGTCTGATACAGCGCCAGTTGCGCCTGCAAGACCGATGCGGCACTCTCCAGAGCAGCAAGGCGCTGCTCCAGAGAGGCTGCATAGTGTTCAATACTTTCCAATATCTGTTTCATATACTTAACATGCTACTTTTTCGAGCCATTTGACCATGCCCAACATCACGCCCATCGACACGAGGCAGACACCCAAGAAGACCGCCCAGCAATATGCGATAGGCCATGCGTTGTACATGACGGGACCGACCCAAATCATGAGGTTGCCGAGAGCCGTTGCGCCGAGCCAAAGCCCCTGGCAGAGACCTACCAAGTGGCGCGGGGCTACCTTGCTGACGAAACTCAGACCGAGCGGGGAGATAAACAACTCCGCCACGGTGAGGAAGAAATAGGTTACCACGAGCACCCACGGTCCCGCTTTCGCAAGTCCTGCGGCGGACATCTCGGCGGCATTCATAGCGCGGAACTCCGTGCCGGAAGGATAGCCGCAGACAGCGGAATAGACGGTGAGGAAAAGGTAAGCACAGCCCGCGATGCCCATGCCGATAGCAATCTTGCGGGGCGTAGAGATAGCCTTGCCGCGCTTAGCCAACGCACCGAATATCAGCATGATAACCGGCGTGAGAACAATGACAAAGAAGGGGTTGAGCGCCTGCCAAATCTCAGGAGCGATGGAATCGGTAACGACAAAGTCGCGTGCGAAGACGGAGAGCGACTGCCCGTTCTGGTGGAAACTAAACCAGAAGAAGATAGCGATACCAAGGACAGCAAACAGAGCGTAGAGGCGCTGCTTGATTTCCTTCGCCATGGTGCGCTTCTCCTCTTCCGTATAGGTGACAGTCTGCGCCGCCTCTTTCTTGGCAGGCTGCGGGAACATACGCTTGGTGCAAACGAAGATGACCAGCGAGATGAGCATCGCCGCCACCGAAGCGATGAACGAATAGTGGATGCCCTGGTTGAAGACCGTGATATAGTCCTGGCAGAAAGCGGCGTTATCCACGAAGGTATAGCCCGCGTCCATGACCTGCTGCATAGTCTCGGTGAACTTGGTCGTCAGCGCACCGTCCGCCAGATACTGATGGCAGAGGGCAGGCATGTCGGCATTGTATATCAGATGGTGCTTCGCAAGCCACCACTGACGGAGCAGCGGTGCGACGAAGGGAGCAATCAGTCCGCCGATGTTGATGAAGACATAGAATATCTGGAAACCCGAGTCGCGTCTGTCTTTCGCCTGCGCGAGCACGTCGGGCCCCTGCTTTGCCGCCTCCGCCTCGAGTTCGTCGTACATCTTGCCCACGATGGCTTGGAGGTTGCCCTTGAAGAGTCCGTTACCGAAAGCAATCATCAACAAGGCGAAGCAGGTGAAAAGCAGGATGCCCCACCAGTCGGAGCCGCCAGCCGTCTGACTGAAGACGGGGACAGAAAGTGCGATATAGCCCAACGCCATGATAATCAAGCCCCACTGGATGGTCTTGTTGTAGTTCTGCGTGCGGTCGGCAATGGCACCACCCACAAGGCTGAGGATATAGATACCGCAATAGAAGACGGAATAGATAACCCCTGCCGTGGCATCCGACAATCCGAATTTAGAGACGAGGAAGAGCAGCAAGACGGCATTCATAATGTAGTAGCCAAAGCGCTCGCCCATATTTGCCAACGCTGCAGGAATAAGTCCTTTCGGGTGATTTTTGAACATAAATGTAAGGTTTTTGTTGTTAATAATAAATATGTTATTTCATGGTTGTCAAGGTATCAGGCACCAGCGGCGGGTGTCCTCCGCGCGCCCGAACTGTATGTCTTGGAGAGCATGGTAAAGACGGCAGCAGACAGGACCGGGAGCGATGCCGAAGTCGTAGGTTCTATTGAAGTCAGGGTCGATGATACGCGAGATAGGCGATATAGCCGCCCCCGTGCCGCAGGAGGCTGCCTCCTGCATGTCCGCCAACTCCTCCACGGGGATACGCCGTTCCTCAAAGGGGATAGACAGGTCTTCGCAGAGAGTCATCAGACTGCGGTTGGTGATACTGGGCAGGATACTGGCACTCTTGGGCGTGAGATAGACGCCGTCTTTGACGCCGAAGAAATTCGCTCCGCCGCACTCGTCGATATACTTATGCTCCGCAGAATCAAGGAAGAGCACGCCCAAGCCCTGTTCATGTGCCGGCTCCGTGGCTCGGAAAGAGGAGGCATAGTTGCCTCCAACCTTGTACTGCCCCGTGCCATAGGGCGCAGCACGGTCCACCCAACGGTTGATGATGAACGGCGTAGTACCGAAGCCCGCAGGGAAATAGGGTCCGATAGGCGTGGCAACACAGAAGAAATCGAACTCCTCGGCGGAAGTAACGCCCACCTTGGGGCTGACACCAATCTGGATAGGGCGCAGGTAGAGCGTCGCACCCGTGCCGTAAGGCGGGATGTATTCGCTGTTCTCCGATACACAGAGCGTTACCGCCTCCATAAACTTCTCCACAGGCAAGGGCGGCATATACATTGCTTTTGCGGAGTCCTGCAAGCGACGTGCGTTGTCCTCCGGGCGGAAGATACGCACCTGTCCGTCCACCCCGCGGAAGGCTTTCAGTCCCTCAAAGGCTTCCTGCGCATATTGCAAAGCAGTAGCCGCAGCGTGAATAGAGATGTGAAAGTCGGAGGTTACGGTAACCTCCCCCCATCGCCCGTTGCGATAGGAGCAACGCACCATCTTCGCACACTCGGTGTACGAGAAAGTAAGCCGTTTCCAATCTATTATTCTTGCCATTTGTTCTGTTATAGTACTTTCGTTGTTGTTTCCGGTCCGTATTCAAACAGCGCGTCCAAGATGCTTCTTCCGTCTCCGAAGCACGCTTCCAAGCCGCATGCGCCCCAGTCGGTAGTCCGCGGCAGGGCGGGACGGTGCGTCTGCGTGGGCGGCTCGTTGCGCATGAGACTGACAATCAAGCCGTGCAGTGCCTCGTTGAGGTCGATAAGGTATTTGGTTTCACGCTCATAGAAAGGGCGGAAATAGTCCATATAATAATCAAAATAAGGTGTGCGCTTGTACGCACTGACGAGAGAAATCCAATGGCGGTGCTGCCAACGCGTCTGATAGGATATTTCCACGTCACGCGTGAGTTGCTTGGTCTCGCTGCGCTTGACCGGCACGGTGAGCGTGAGCGGTCCGTCGGGCGTGGTGACGGTGCAACGGTTGCGGCAGGTCTGCTTTGGGAAACTCTCCATGACCTCCACCTGCACGTCACCCTCTGCCGCCCGATAGCGGCGGTACCAATCAACGGAAGCGAGATATGCGGTAGGCAGCAGTATCATTATTCTATCACTTTTCGGTCTTCGTCCGACTTATCTCCGTGCATTGTTGCCAAGGCGTGACCAGCGGATGTGCCCTTTGAACCACGGGCGGTCTTTCTCTATGCTGAGCCAGATGAAGAGCGGACGCCCTACAATATGGTCTTCGGGGACAAATCCCCAGTAGCGGCTATCGGCGGAATTGTGGCGGTTGTCGCCCATCATCCAATAGTAGTCCATGCGGAAGGTGTAGGGCTGCCCTATTGCAATCGGCTGAAACTCATAGGCATCGGCTATACGCTTGTAGAGCCAATAGTTGTCCTCTGTAATCATCACGGTATCGCCCTTGCGGGGGATGTAGATAGGTCCGTAGTTGTCGCGCGTCCACGTGTTATGCCCGAGCGGATAGACCTCCCCACCCTGCTCCTCGGACTCGACAGTGACAGAGAGGACATGGGGATTACGCTCCAAAACCGCCTTCATCTCCTGCGTGAGGGGGAAGTGGTAGATGCCCGGCTCCAAGAGATGACGGTCGTCTTTGGAGATGCCGACCTTGTCCAGATAGGCGTTGGTGAGGATGTGCCCGTCGGTCTGCACAATGTAGTTCAACTGCATCCCCTCGCGAAAGGGTTCCGCTTCGCCGTTCACAAATATCACATTGTCAATGATTTGCAGCGTGTCGCCAGGCGTGCCTACGCAACGCTTCACGTAGTTCTCGCGCCTGTCCACAGGACGCCACACCACTTCGCCGAAGATGTCCTTTCTATTCTCCACCGTCTGCCGCCCGTAGTAGTGGCAGATCGTGTAGTAGTCGGGGTTCTGCATCCTTAGGCACACCGTGTCGCCCGCGGGGAAGTTGAATACCACGATGTCGCCTTTCTCGGGCTTGTCCCAGCCCGCCAGCCGCTTGTAGTCCCACTGCGGGCGCTCTATGTAACTCTTGCCCCCGCCCAGCCAGTTCGGGAACGTGTGCTGCACCAGCGGCATCGAAAGCGGCGTGTTCGGCACCCGCGCGCCGTAACTCATCTTGCTCACGCACAGGAAGTCGCCCACCTTCAGACTCTTCTCCAGCGACGACGACGGTATCTGGTAGTTCTGGAAAATATACTGATTGATGAAATAAACCGCAATGAGCGCGAAGAGAATGGCATCCACCCATGAGCATATCGTGTATAATATGCTGTTGGCGTGCGGATTAACCTTCCCCTCGGCAATCTCTTCTTTGCTCAGTGGTTTGTATTTGCGCCACCAATTCCAGTTGATGTACCGCGTTGTGAACATGTCCATTATCACGGGCAGTAGCGCCAGCCATCCCAGGCTTGCCCAGTCGCCCCAGGCTACCCACAGCACAAACGCCACATACACGGCGCTCCACACCCCGCAAGCCACCCACGAGCGGGTCTTCACTTCTTGTATTCTCTCTTTGAAACTCTTCATAATCACTCTTCGTAGTTAACAATTAATATCTCCATAGTCAACTAATTAACAAACATGTAGTGTAGCTTTTATGGTTTAGTATTAGTAACGGCGATGTAAATATTAACTGTTAATTATTAACTATTAATTCCCAATACCTCGTCAAACGTGTGCCAGCCGTTCTTGTCCGCCAGCCATTCCGCCGCCAGTACCGCGCCCAGTGCAAAGCCCTCGCGCGATTTCGCCGAGTGCGAAATCGTCAGCGTGTCTATCGGCGAGTCCCAGCATATAGTGTGTATCCCCGGCACTTCGCCCTCGCGTATCGACTCTATCGCCACCTTGCCGCCGCGCACGCGCTCGATGTCCTGCGCGAGGGTATTTGCGGTGCCGGACGGAGCGTCCAACTTGTGGATATGGTGCACCTCCGTTATCGCGGGCGTATAGTCAGGATAGCCCGCCAGAAGCCCCGCCAGACGCTTGTTGAGCGCGAACAGCACATTCACCCCCACACTATAGTTCGACGACCACATGAGCGTGTGGGGAGCGCAACCGGAACATTCCGCCGCCTCCTGCAACTCGCCGCGCAAGGCGTCGGCATCCCAACCGGTGGTGCCCGAAACGACAGGCACATCCGCGCGCCACGCCGCACGGATGTTCGCTTCCGCCGTCTTTGGCGTGGAAAACTCTATCGCCACCGCAGCCGAGCGGAAGGCATCCGATGCCATGTCCGCTGTGTTGTCGCGGTCTATTATCGACACTATCTCGTGCCCGCGCCGCAGCGCCACCTGCTCGATGATATGCCCCATCTTGCCGTATCCTATCAGTGCAATCTTCATTCCGTTATTGTGCTTGTTGGTTTATTTGTACCTGTCTTGTCTGTTTTGAGTAGATACTAAAAACGTGCAAAGATACAACAAGTTTGTGAAATATGCAAGAGGCGGCAATTATTCTGGGGGAAACCGCCCCGATTTTCGCATTTGAAATTTATACAGGATAAAAAATCGTGTTCTTGTTGCTCCTCGTGGTGCAAACCAATGTAGCGTTAGCGTAATGTTTGCGACACGAAAAGCGCAGCAACCTCGAATATCTAACAGCCCTTCGGGCGGTCCAACAGTCGCAGACGGTCAAATAGTGAAACGGTCGGACAGCGTAGCGGTCTTCTATTGATCAGGTCTCGTAGCAACCCCGTAGCATCTTGGGACCCGCGTAGCCCCTGCATGGGCTCTGCATAGCCTTTGTACTAACGTCCTCCCTCTTTTCTCTCTCGTGGTGCAAACCAATGGAGCATAAGCGTAATGTTTGCAACACGAAAGCGCAACAACCGCGGAGGGCTAACGCTGTAGTGGAACGGAAGCGTTCTTCCCCGGAGAGGATTGCAAGCGCGGTGGCGTTCTGTTACGTAGGGATTTGCAAGCAAGCGACCTGCATAGCCCCTGCGTATCCTTGGCAAATGCAGGCGAGACGTGGATATATAAACAAAAATTTTATTTTACCGTGAGTTCGATATAAGCGAACAATTGCCGCACGCAACGACTAATTTGTTTTTTGGTAATAATCATCAAATAGTAAATAGTCGGATAGTAATATAAAATAGTTGAGTTATATTTGAACATATTTGTTGAAACAAAAGAAGTTCTTGGTCGTTTTTGTGTATAAAAACGTATTTCGAGTTCACGTTATTTATATGATATATGACAATGTTCTTGTAGCGTAGATGCCTAAAATGTACGATTGTTAAGATGTCGGGGCGTTTCATCCGTCGCGTATTAACAGCGTATTAACAGCGTATTAACAGCGCATTAACAGCGCGATACTCATGAGCCGTCAAAAGGGACGATTATTAAGATTTTGCATGCTTACTGCTTTTTTTAGGTAGCGGAGGACTGCCTAAGGGTAGCGGAAAAGGGAGTACATTAAAAATAGTATATCTTTTCGTAACGCAAAGACTTGCGGGTATTGGAAAATTCCTGTAATTTTGCACCCGATAATAAAAAGTGCGTTTTTTCGCCTAAAATCGGAAATAATTTAATGCAAATCTTAATATGAGGAAATTTTTCGTACTTTGTGTAACCATGTTGCTGCCGCTGATGTTGGTAGGGCAACAATTACCGAATGCAGGATTTGAGGACTGGAACGGTGCGGCATTTGACGGGAAGATACAGCCTGCGAGTTGGAATGCGAGCAACGTGACGCAATTAGGTTTGAAGTTCAACTTCGCCTACCAAGAGGCGGGGCACACGGGTAACTATAGTATGCGCGTGCAAGACAAGTCGATTGGCGCAATGGGTATCACGGAGGTGAGCCCCGGGTACTTTGCGCTGGGACAACCGTGGGTGTATATCAAAGACCTGGCGTCGGTTTCCCAAGCCACTGCGGGTACAACGGGCGGCGTGAGCTGGAAATACCGCCCCGACTCGATGTCGGTATGGATAAAGCGCACGGGCGACAACTGGGACAAAGAGGACTTCAACCTGCTCTACTACGCATGGTCGGGTACGGCGCAAGGGTCGAAGTACAAGGGAAAGAACAACAGCTGCACGAACGTAAGCAAGACCGATGAGGAGAGCGATATCCGTATCGCGCTGGACGGCAACGAGTGCGGTTCGGACCAGAAAGCCAATCAGATAGCCGAAGGTCTGTGGCGCGAGCGGAAAGAATACGGAAACTGGACGAATATCCGCGTGCCGATTTACTATTTCAGCAACGACGTGCCGGAGAAGATGAATATCATCTTTTCTGCAGGTAATTACCCCAACTTCCGTGCCACCAGTGGTTTATACGACGGTAACTCGCTGTGGGTGGACGACGTGGAGCTGATATACTCAGCCATCATACAGAAACTGTACATCGACGACCGGGAGTGGAAGGGCTTCGACCCTACCAGCACCGAAGAGCAGATATACTCGCTTGGGCAGAACGCTACGACGCTGCCGAAGATAGAAGCGAAACGCGGCGCAGGGTCGTTGAGCAATGCGAAAGGGACAACGGTTACCTTCCCCGGACGCACCTTGTCGGGCAGCGAGATAACGATAAGCAACGGCGTCATCGACGGCACACCGACGACAATCACCGTGAAGTCGGAAGACGGGAAAAAAACGATGACCTACAAGATAAAGTTCGTGCGCGCACCAAGCACCAACGCCAAGTTGGCAAGCATCATGGTGAACGGGGAACCCGTCAAGAACTTCAATCCGTCTGCCTATTCGTACACGGTGGAGTTGCCATACGGTACGACGGCAGTGCCGCAAGTGACCGTGGATAAGCAGGAAGAGCAGCAGACCGTCAGTATCACGCAGGCGACGTCAACCACGGGGACGGCGACGGTGAAAGTAACGGCAGCAGATCAAAAGACCAGCTCGACCTATACGCTGCAGTTCCGTGTAGCCGAACTGGCGGACAATACGTTAGCGGATATTCTCGTGAACGGCAGGTCGCTACCGGGCTTTACGCCGACGCAGACGATCTACCGCGTGTCAATCCCCGTGGGGACGACCACTATGCCGACCGTAGAGGCGGTATCGGCTTATCCCGTAGGGGCACAGACTATCAAGTACACCGCGCCTGCGCAGATAGACGGCGGGCAGTATCAGATAGCCGTAACGACTCCCGGCAACCAAGTGCCGAAGACCTACAAACTGAATTTCAAACTGGAGGCATCGAGCTACTCGTACCTTAACAACCTGCAGGTAGAGGGCGGGTATATCACGGACTTTGTGCCGGAGACATTTACCTACTACGTTACCCTGCCGATGGGTACTACCGCGCTGCCGGCAATCACGTATGAGCCCGGCGACGATTATCAGACGGTGAGCATCACGGAAGGCGGATTGGACGGTACGACACGCGTTACAGTAACGGCAGGCAACGGCGACCAGACGGTATATAAGATAGTATTCACGACGCTGAAGTCGGAGATATCCACCCTTGCGGGTATCCGCATCGGCGGCGTTGATATAGACGGTTTCTCGCCGGACAAGACGCAATATACTTACGAGTTGCCGATAGGTACGACCGTGCTGCCGGAGATAGAGCCTATCAAGGGCGACGAATACGAGACTGTCAGCGTAGCGACAGGGGGCGTGAACGGCACTACGCGCATCACGGTATCAGCAGGCAACGGCAATACGACGGTTTATCAGATAACTTTCTCTGTATTGCAGGCGACCGATGCGACGCTGAAGATGATTTACATCGACGGAGTAGAGTTGGAGGGCTACGACAAAGCGACTTTGGAATACACGATTAACTTGCCGCAGGGGACGACGCGCCAGCCGGTGGTAACCTATACGCCCAACGATGAGTATCAGACGATTACGGTGCGCTCTGGCAGCGGGGTGGAGGATGACTACCGCATCACGGTGCGCCCGCAGAGCGGCGCGGCACAGACCTACGTGTTGCATTTCCGCGTAACGACCTCTGCCAATACCGCTTTGTCTATGTTGTATGTGGATAACCGGCCGATAGAGGGTTTTGCGCCGGACATCACGGAATACAGCTACGCCCTGCCTGAGGGCGTGAGCATCATCCCTGCTGTGCGCTTCGACAAGGCAGAGGAGGCACAGAAAGTGCTGAGCGTCTGCGAAGGCAACGTATATATGGTAACCGTTACCGCGGAGAATGGAGATAAGAGGACATATACCATTACCTTTATCATCAAGAAGTCGGAGAATGCTTTCCTCAAAATGATATATCTGGACGGTGATTCGTTGGCAGATTTTGATAAGAATACGCTCAATTATACCGTGCAACTTACCAAGGCTACCGCTCCCGAGATAACGGTGGATAAGGAAAGCGGTCAGCAGGTTACGATTATTGCTCCGTATGGTGCGGGTATTGCGCAGATACGCGTTACACCCGAGGTGGGTGCCGCCAACACATATACGATACTCTTCACCGCTGCGGCTGTGGAGGTAGTCCGCCTGCAAGGTATCGCGTTGGACGGTGTGGCTATGGCGGAGTTCGACCCGCTGACGACGAGCTATACGATACAGACAGGCGGCGAACTGCCGGAAGTGAGTTGGACGGCAGCGGAGGAGCAGACAGTGCAGATGCTGCGCAATAGAGACACAGTGGCGCTGTATGTGCAGGCAGGGAAATACACGGCGGTATATACCTTGCAGTTCGTGCATCAGCTGTCAGCCGATTGCACCTTGGCGGGTATTGCGCTGGACGGCGCACCGCTGGCGGAGTTTGCGCCGGAGCAGACCGCATACACGATAGACTTGCCGGCAGGCAGCGCGCTGCCCGTCATCACCTATCAGAAAGCGAACGATGCGCAGGTGGTCTATATGGGGCAGGTGGCAGAGGCGCAGAGCGCTATCACGGTGCTGGCAGCATCGGGGGCTCAGGCGACTTATACCTTGACTTTCCGCGTAGCGCAATATAGCGACGCGCGGCTGGCAGACCTGTCGGTAGAGGGACACAGCATAGCTTTTGACCCCGATGTGTTTGCTTATCAACTGACCTTGGACGAGGGCGCAAGTCTGCCGAGCGTAGGCTATACGGCGCGCGCCGGGCAGCACACGATGCTGACGACGGTGTGCGACACGCTGCAGCAGGTGATGGTATGGGCGGAGAACGGCAATACGAATACCTACGACATTGTTTATAAGCGCCTGAAATCGACCAATGCGCTGCTGAGCAATATTCTCATAGACGGCGCACCGTTGGAGGGGTTTGTGCCGACGCAGTTCGACTATATAGATTCGTTAGCATGGCGCACGGCGGTAGTGCCGAACGTGTTCCCCGTAGGGCAACTGCCTAATCAGACGATAACCACCTACGTCAGCGGCGTCAATGGCGTTACGCGCATCCACGTGGCGGCAGACGACGGAGAAACGACTGCCGACTATACGATAGCTTTCCCAGTGCGCAAGTCGGGCAATACGGCGTTGGGCGATCTGTATCTCAGTACGGAGCTGGAGGGGGTAGAGATTGTGTTCGACCCCGAGCAGACGGAATACGAGATAGTGTTGCCGTATCAGACGAAGGAGGTGCCGCAGATAGTATATAGCAAAGCAGAGGCGGAGCAGACGGTAGCGTTCTATTCGCGTCCGCTGGGGGAGACAAGCCAAATCATCGTTACGGCGGAGAACGGCGACGAGCGCACCTACAACCTGACATTCCGTGCCGCGTTGGCGGAGGAGCAGAATATACTCAAGACCTTGCGCGTAGCGGAGACGGGGGCGGAACTCAACCCCGCGCAGACGGAGCAGAGCGTAGTGTTGCCCTACGGCACACGCACGCTGACGGTGGAGTATGAGAAAGCGTTTGACGAGCAGACTGTGTTCGTGCAGCCGGGTGGCATCAATGCGCCTACGGTGCTGACAGTAAAAGCTAACCGACCCGATGAGGAAGACAAGGTATATACGATTACGCCGGTGCTGACTACGCAGAACCCCGCTGTGCTGACGGGTATCACCGTGGATGGCGTGGCAATAGCGGACTTTGACCCGAACAGGTTTACGTATGTAGTGAACAGGACACAGACTAACATCCCGAACGTGGTTGTCGCACGTGAGTCGGGAGTGGATTGCTCGCCGATGAGCACTATGCAACAGTGGCAGGGCGTAGTATCCAAGGACGGGTTTACCAATACGTATATGGTCTATTTCCACTATCCGAATGATGTGATTCCGAATGGGGAGTTTACGGAGTGGGACAAGACAAAGACCTCTAACTCGGATAAGCCCAAAGGTTGGAATGCACCGGGGGATTCTGCTAATGAAATAAGAGTACTTTTTGTCACTCAGAATATCAAAGACGGTGTAAAGAAAGAAGGAGATAGTGCGGTCTTTTTACAAACTTGGTATATATCGAACGCGAAAAGTGCAGTCGCTGCTGTGATAAATTTGGGAAGTATGGATGCTAACTTAGCAGTTGATGCAGGTTCGCGTGTAGTTCCTTCCGGTTCTAAGGCATTCCGCAATACTCCGGACTATGCTACGATGAATTACAAATATACCAGTAAGGCAGGTGATGGCGCTTTGTTTAGATATAAATTCTTTGATGTAGAAGGTAAAGAACATGTATTTGACCATAGGCAGACGGCTACAAGCAATGAATACGCAGACTATACTATTCCGTTGGCAACCTCCGGTCTGTCGGTCAACGGCATGGATATTATTATCGATGCATCAGGACAATATCCGACTGCAAGCAATACTGCTAAACTCTATGTCGATTATCTCCGTTTCTCGTATAATAGTACGCTCTCTGCGCTGAAAGTGAATGGCATTGATGCTACCTTAGAGGGAAATGCGTTTAGTGCCACGCTGACTGACCCTGAGGCAGTGGGCATACCGTCGCTAGCGTTCACGGGCGAGGTTAGCGACCAAGCGCAGCAGGTAATATGGAGCGACGAGGCGATAGACGGCGAGGCAGCACTCCGTACTGCGACTATCATTAACTATGCGGAGGACGGTACGTATACCGACTATACGTTGGAGGTGCGCCGCCCGCTGGATGTGCGCAATACGCTGTCTGACCTGCGGATAGGCGGCACTACGATAGCGGATTTCGACCCTGCTACCGAGGCATACACGGTGCATATAGCGTCGGATGTAAAGCACCTGCCTGATGTGTATCCGCTGCCGATGAGTAGCCGTCAGACGATAACGACGGCATACGCTGACTCGACCTATACGATAACGGTAACGCCGGAGTATGGCGAGGCAAAGACCTACACTGTACGCTTCACGACCGACCTCTCTGAGAATACGACCTTGCAGGCATTGAGCGATGTAGAGGGTTTTGCGCCGGAGACGCGCGCATACAGCATCCAAGGCGAGGCACTACCCCTCTTCACGTTCAGCAAGCAATCGGAGGGTCAGACGGTATATAGCGACGGCAAGGGACTGATTACCGTAACGGCAGAGAACGGGGCAACGGGTACTTATACCATCACGCTGGTGCGCCCTGAGCAGACTACCTCCGGCTTGCTCTCGGAGATGGAGATAGAGGGCAACCTCTATGCAGAGTTTGCGCCTACGACCTACGACTACACGCACGCGAGACCGTCTTATGCGGCGTTTACGCGGCAGGATGCGCAAGACTCTGTGGTCTTCGTGCAGGATAAGGAGAAGATGCAATGGCAGGTGTACGGCTCGGAAGAGCACCGCTATACGATGACTTATCCGGCAGGTTTGTCGTCGAACAGCTACTTGGCAAACATCTTGCTGAATGGCGAGCCGTATGCAGAGTTTAGTCCGCTGGTAGCAGACTATACGCTACATACCGATACGGCGATGAATGTGGAGGTGGTGCCTGCTGAGGCTACGCAGGATGTGCGTACTACGCTGGATGTGGCTATGGGAAAATATACGTTCGTTGTCCGTGCCGAGGATGGCTCTACCAATACCTATTCGTTATCCGTTTTGCCCGAATTATCATCGGATGCTACGCTACGCAGCATTATGTTAGACGGAGTGGAGATAGATGGTTTTGAGCCTGAAAAAACGGTTTATACCGTTACACTTCCCACGCCGTCCGTAAAGTTATCGGAACCGCAACAACCGTCTTTGCAATATGTGGCAGGACACGAGTCGCAGATTATCGAATTGACCCCGGGTGCTTTAGGCGAGACCAATTATATTTTGGTTCACTCAGAGAGTGGGGAACAGAAAGAATATCAAGTGGTAATCAAGGCGGAACCAAGTCATAATGCTGACCTTACCGGGATTGTCGTAGATGGTATCCCCGTCAATCACTTTGAGGCTTCGAGACGCTATTATTCCGCGAGTGTAATAGGCGACGAGTTTACTATCTCCTATACGGCAGACGACAATTTTCAAACCGTTCAACGTATAGATGAAGGTAGCGAGCATACTTTGCGCGTAATAGCGCAAGACGGCATTACCACGCAAGACTATATGGTAGAGATTTTCAAAGAGAAACCTTCTTCTGATGTGGTATTGGCGAATATATTGCTGGATGGAGTGGCATTGTCTGATTTTGAGTCTGCACTCAACCCCGGATTGTCGTTTGCTTCCATGCAGAATACCTACAACATCAATCTGCCCTCCGGCACTACGGTTCTCCCCGAGGTATCTGCTGTGCTGCATGCGGACGGACAGAGCGCTGCCATATCCGTTTCGGGCATGGATGTGCTGCTGGATGTTACGGCGCAGGATGGCGCGACGACCAACCGCTACACGCTTCATTTCAATACGCCGCTATCGACCAACTCTGACCTTGGGATGATCTATGTAGACAGCGACTCCGTACCATCGTTCGCGGCTACTACCTACTACTATTTGGTAACCTTGCCGGTAGGTGTACATAGGTTGCCGGAGGTGATAGCGCAGAAGCAGGAGACGGCGCAGAGCGTGTCGGTGGATACGGACGAGGCTGCCGCGCGTGTTACTATCACGGTAGAGGCGGAAGACGGCAAAGCCAAATCGACGTATACAGTAGCATTCCGCTATACGCTTTCGGATGCGGACACGTTGGCTATGATTTATGCCGATGGCGTAGAGGTAGAGGGCTTTGCCCCGACTACGTTCTACTACACCTTGTCGCTCCCGGTAGGTACGACGGCATTCCCCGAGCTCAGTTGGGAGCAGGGGGACGAATGGCAGACGGTGCGCCAAGATACCGTCTCGCAGTCGTCGACGCAGCTGGTACGCCAAATGGTAGTGAGCTCGGAGAGCGGGCGCAGCAACTACTATACGGTCTCGTACGAGATAGAGCAGTCGTCGGTAGATACGCTGAAGATGATTTACGTAGCTCAGCGTCCGTTGGATGGTTTCAGTGCGTACACGACCGAGTATTGGTACACGGTAGCCGCCGATGCGACGGAGGTGCCGGAGGTAATATGGGAGGACGGCGATGCATATCAGACCACGCGACTCACCGAACAGGCGGATACCACTATCGGCAAATCGCTTGGCAAGAAAGTGGCGATAGAGGTTACATCGGCTACGGGGCGCAACCGTCTCTATACGATTCACTTCCCGCAGGCGTTGTCGGACGATGCAACGCTGAGTATGATTTTCGTGGGCGGTCAGCCGTTGGCGGATTATGACGACGAGCGCCTGACCTACTCAGTATCGCTGCCTATGGAGACGACGAGCCTGCCGATAGTGACGGTAGCGAAGAAAGAGAGTGTACAGCAAGTGGAGATAACGACCGACGGGGATACAGTCTTGTTGGAGGTTACCGCAGAAAGCGGCGTCAAGCAGACCTATACGCTGGTGTTCAAGCGTGTGAAGTCGGCTAATGCGAACTTGTCGGATATCCGTATAGGCGACGAATTGCCGATTGATTTCTCGCCCGAGCACTATGACTACGCGGTTCGTATTCCGTATGGCAAAACGGAGCTGCCGGAGATAACAGCCACCAAGGCGGAAGATGAGCAAATAGTAGAGATATCGGAACCGGAAGTGTTCCCGACGGGCGAGCAGGTGGTATATATTACCGTTACGGCGGCGGACGGCGAGCACCAGCAGGTGTACACGCTGACGTTCAGTTTCGCGAAGAACGGCGATGCCAATCTGTCGGCTATCTATGTGCGTGGGGAGCTGCTGCAGGGTTTTGATGCAGACAGTACGGAGTATCTGATAGCATACGAGTCGGACGCTACGGAAGCGGATTACCTGTGTGCGGAGGATGTGCGCTACGAGTTGTCGGACCCGGAAGCTACGGCAACGCTGTCGATAGACGAGGAAGGGACGATAACGATATCGGTGGTTGCCCAAGACGAAACGACGAAGTCGTATATCCTGCGTCAGACTATCCTGGACGATACGGACAACAGGCTGCAGATGATCTATCTGGACGATGTGGAATATAAGGAGTTCGACCCGGAAGTGCTATTCTATACGTACTACGTGATAGAGGGCAAGACGGCTCCGCAGGTGACGGCAGAGGCGTATTCGGAATCGGCGGACGTGAGCATCAAGAATGTGTCGGTGGGGGATACGTGTATCATTATCTGTACTTCGGAGTCGGGAGAGTCTCGCCGGTATTATATCCGTTTTGCCCAGTCGGAGCTGAACGATGCGCTGACTCCGAGCGCGAACGATGTGCTCGTAAAGCGCATAGCGGGTTCGACGCAGATACTGGTGGCAACGACTCGCAAGGATGTATCTTTCGGTTTGTATGACATGTATGGTCACTTGCTGGAGATGCACAAGGTAGAGGTAGCAGACCCGAATGATATAGAGGTGGTAACCGATGTGGATGGCAAAGAGAAGTTGCTCAATGTTACTGATTTGCGTTCCGGTACTATATTAACACTGAATCCGAGTCAGATATACTTCTATGTATTCTTTGTTGCGGACAAGGCTAAAATCGCCGGCGGCAAACTCATCATAGTGCCTTAGTATCAAGAATATATCAAGGTAAACAAGACCTCCGCTGCAACGCCGATTGCAGCGGAGGTCTGTTATAACGTTATCCTATATAACGACTTTGACAGATACACACAAAGGATTGAGGCTATTCCGACAACCAACCTCATCCTTGCAGAACTTAGACGTATCACAAAGGATGTCCCACGGCATAAGGCTATTACAGGAACACGGCGGGAACAGATATTAGACATCATTCGCAAATATGACAAACGAGGATTTGTGGACTATATCACCCTGTCCACATCGATTCTTTTCTCTGCAAAGTATGCCACATCGCTTGCGGAACTGGAAAAACAAACCCTGTATAATACCATTCGGCAAAACGACTATACTGCCGACAATTATCTGCAAGGAATCACCATTGTTCATCAAGACTATAAAGACCTGTTTCGCAGGTATCAAAATGACGATGGGGTTTGTTTCCTCATTGATCCGCCCTATCTATCCACGCAAGCCACGACCTATAGTTGCTATTGGAAATTAAAAGACTATCCGGATTTTATAAGCATATCTATAATCAAGAAAGGAGGGCTGCATGACAAATAAGTATTATCAGGTTTTAGCTCAGATATTGGAATATGGGCGGACACAGAATAATAAAAAAGGGAGTATAAAGTATTTGACCAACCAAGTGCTTGCACTCACTCCGGCGGATTTACTGGATATTTTTGAAACGCATGGAGTCGCTCGGAAGAAACTCAAAACCGAACTCCAAATGTTTCAGGCTGGCATTACTGCGACAGAGCAATACCGTGCCGAGGGCATTACATGGTGGGACTATTGCGGAGACCAATTGATAAACTCTTATCCGACCTATTTCCGCAAATTTCCCGAACTGGTGGAGAAAATCAAGAAAGAGATGCGGGAGAGTAAGAACTATGTCCTTTTTCTCGGCGAGACAGGTGTGGAAACAAATCAGCAGCCTTGTCTGTCATTGGTGCAATTCCAAATTGAGGATGGCGGCTTGATAGTGTCGGCATACCAGCGTAGCAGTGATGCGAATCTTGGCTTACCGGCAGATATTTATCACTTGTACCTAATGGCTCGGGAGATAGATTTGCCCTTGAAATCCATTACATTGTTTCTTGGAAATGTCCATATATACGCAAGCAATTTGCTCAACACTCTCCGCTTATTACAAGGTGAGAAAGATGTCAAGTTTGTATTGAATGTATAAGAAATAAAAACGCGCTCAAAAGGTGATTCAAGAAAAAAGCAGTGAACTTAACTATTCACTGCTTTTTATTTATGCTCTTGCACTATTTTGTTTGATTAGGTGGTCGTTAAATAGCATTCAAATAGCATTTAATTAGTATTTGAGTACATCAAAAGAATCAACCTGTCCAGATAAAAGAAAATCCGAAATTTTGTACATTTCGTTTGGAATTGTTGTACATTTCGTTTTGCCGATTATACAAGCACATCAAATTTCACTTCACCAGCGAGTTTTAGTGCAATTTGAATAAGTGCAAACGCCGTTGATATGCGGTCAGGTACCTGTCAGTATCGAGACAATCACGGCAACGACACGGCAACGAGACGGCAACGACACGGTAACAAGAGCAGACTATACCGAGAGAATAACGTGCTTTTCAACTGCTAATGCAACCCCCTGAAACAAGAAATGTCATTCAACCATATAATAAACCGATTGAGCCTCCAGATAAAGCCCCTTATGAAAGACCCAGAAAAGACGGTAGGCGATATGG
>JBJECK010000021.1:0-128809 GCA_051870995.1 Paludibacteraceae bacterium
TTTTGCTGTCTATCAACGGGGTAATCATACCTGTTTATATCGAACTCACGTTAAATAGGAAAGATACTTGATTATTATAGGTGATTTATAGGTGATTTATAGGTGATTATTGGGTGATTATTGGGTGATTATTGGATGATTATTGGATGATTCGGCTTTTTTCAGGCTTGGAAAACCCTATTTTCGCGCTCTGGCCGGGCGTCAGTCACTATCACTTTACGTGTAATGCACAAAAAGTTTGTATATATCAAAATAAAGCAGTATCTTTGCAACAAAATTGAATGACTTTATGACTACAAAAGCAAAAGTTTGGACTTCATTGTCTGTTATCGTTGTGCTCGCCTTGGCGGCGTTTATCTATGTGAAATTCTTCTTCGTATATAGTTCGGGAACGAACGAGGGAGACATCAACTACTTCCAGAAAGAGGGCTTTGTCTTCAAGACCTACGAGGGCAAGATGATACAGACCGGCTACAATTCGAAGAATGCGAGTGCAACCATCCAGTCGAACGAGTTTAAGTTCTCGGTGGACAACGAGCGCGTGGCGCAGCGTATAGACGACTGCAGCAACCAGCAGGTGAAGTTGCATTGGAAACGTTATTTTTGGGTACGTTGCCATGGCGCGGTAACAGCCAATTCATTGTGGATAGCGTTATTTCCGCTACGCCGCGTAGTGTTCAAAGAGATGTCCTGCCTCAATAGGCGGGAATCAGATAACGGAAACGTAAATCGGAGACAATCATGTTGACACAAAGCAAGGACAACTTCGTGAAGATGTACGAGACATCGTTTCGCGAGAACTGGTCGGATGAGGCGGTGACAGATTACGGTTCGCCCGTGACACTGACCTACGGTGACCTCGCCACACTTATAGCGCAGATGCACATCCTGTTCGAGCAATGCGGTATCCAAAAGAACGACAAGATAGCCCTCATGGGGAAGAACAACAGCAAGTGGGTGGCTACCTACTTGGCGACGGTTACGTATGGGGCAATCATTGTGCCTATCTTGCAGGATTTTAAGGCGAACGATGCTATTCACATCATCAATCACTCGGAGTCAAAATTGCTGTTTATCTCTGATGCGAACTGGGAAGGTATTGACCATGAACAGATACCCGATGTGCTGGCGGTTTTCTCGCTGACGGATTGGCATCCGATAGCCGTGCAGGAGGGAAAAGAAGCGGAGACTCCCGAAAAGATACTCCGAATCTTCCAAGAGCGTTACCCGAACGGCTATACGGCTGCGGATGTGCGCTACGACGAACGCTCGAACGAGGAGATTGCCAGTATCAATTATACTTCCGGTACGACGGGTTTCTCAAAGGGCGTCATCACGCCTTGCAACGCCTTGGCGGGTAATGTGCGCTTCGGTTTGGACTCCAAGCTGACGTTCAAAGGTGCGCGCCACGTTACGTTCTTGCCTCTTGCGCATGCCTATGGTTGCGCGTTCGACTTCCTTAGCTGTCTTGCTGCCGGCGGACATACCTACCTGATAGGGCGTACACCTTCGCCGAAGATTCTGCTGAAAGCTTTTGCCGAAGTGAAACCGACCTTGATACTCTCCGTGCCGCTTGTGCTGGAGAAAATCTACAAGAAGATGATTGTGCCGCAGATCAGCAAAGCTCCTGTCAGTTGGGTACTGAAAGTGCCCTATTTGGACGAGATAGTGCTGGGCAAAGTGCGCGACACACTTGTGCAGGCGTTCGGTGGCGAGTTTTCGCAGATTATCATAGGCGGAGCTCCGCTCAATGCGGAAGTGGAAGCGTTCTTGCGGAGGATTAAGTTCCCCGTGACGGTCGGCTACGGTATGACCGAAACCGCGCCGCTTATCAGTTTTACTACATGGCAGGATTTCCGTCCGACCTCTTGCGGACAGGTGCTGAAAGGTCTGATGGAGGCGAAGATAGAGAACCCCGACGCAGACGGAGTGGGGGAGATACTGGTGCGCGGCGAGAACGTGATGCGCGGCTACTATAAGAACGAAGAAGCTACATCGCTTTCGTTTACCAAGGACGGTTGGTTGCGGACGGGCGATTTGGGTATGATTGATGCGGACGGCTTTATCTATATCAAAGGGCGCAGCAAGACGATGCTGCTCGGTCCGTCGGGGCAGAATATCTATCCTGAGGAAATAGAGGCGAAACTGGACAATATGCCCTACGTGATGGAGTCTCTTATCCTGCAGAAAGGCACGCAACTGGTGGGACTTGTTTGCCCTGATTTCGAGGCTGTGGATGCCGATCACCTTACGGAAGAACAACTGATGGAAGCGATGGAGGAGAACCGTAAGGCGCTGAATACCCAGCTGGCTGCCTACGAGCAGGTGAGCAAGATAAAACTCTATACCAACGAGTTCGAGAAGACGCCCAAGAAATCCATCAAACGCTTCTTATATACCTCTATGGTAGAGGAGGATTGATATATGAATTTGTGTATCGATCAGGGGAATTCGCGAACCAAAGTCGCTCTGATGACCGACGAGGGACGCATGATTAACGATTTTATCTACAGGTCGTTCACCTCTGCCGATGTGGAGCGTCTGTTTTCGCTCTATCCTATTTCCAACAGTATCATTTCGTCGGTTATCAATATAGAGCCGGCTATAGTCAATGTGCTGCATAGGCTTTCCAAACGTTTTGTCTTGTTCGACCATCATACGCCCGTGCCCGTGCAGAACGGCTACGATACACCCGAGACCTTGGGACAAGACCGTTTGGCGGCTTCCGTGGGAGCGGTGGCGTTGTGTCCGAATGAGAATTTGTTGATAATAGATGCGGGCTCGGCCATCACCTACGATTTTGTGTCTGCAAAAGGCGTTTATATGGGCGGAAATATCGCCCCGGGAGTTAAGATGCGCTTGACTACTCTGCACCGTATGACGACCAAGTTGCCGCTCGTAGAGGCGGATGCCAACCAGTTGATACCTTTGTTCGGACGCAATACGCGCGACGCGATAGCGGCTGGCGTTATCCGTGGCGTCGCCTATGAGGTGAAAGGCTATATGCGTTCGCTGGGAGAACAGGTAGAGCATTTTGAAACCTATCTGACGGGAGGGAATGCTCCGTATATTTTGAATAATGTGCGCTCAACGCCTATGACCTGCTATGATATTCACTATGAGAAGCATCTTGTTTTGATTGGCTTGAATACGATTTTGCAGTATAATAAGCGCTAAAAGCACGAATAAGGGCTCTTTTTGCAAAAAACGTAGCGAACATTTTCGGGTTTGGTATTTTTTTTGTATCTTTGCAGGCTGAAATGTTATGCAGAGACTATTAAGACATATATCACTGTTTTTTATCCCCGTGTTGTTGGGTGCAGGAGCACTCGATTTGTCGGCGCAGAATGGTACTTCTTCGCCTTTCTCGCGTTATGCCTACGGCGACTTGAATGACAATGTCCCGAATACCTACCGCGCGATGGGTGGTGTGGGCATAGGAATGCGCAACAACAAGGTTATTTGTGCGGCGCAACCTGCTTCCTATACGGCTTGCGATAGCTTGACGTTTATGTTCGATTTGGCGGCGGGCGTGATGTGGTCGCGCTACGGGGATGCGGACGGAATACGCAACAAGGCGAACGGAAATATGGAGTATCTGACGATGCAGTTCCCGCTTTGGAAGCGGTATATCGCGTTTTCGGCAGGTGTATTGCCGTACTCCTCGGTGGGTTACGACATTGTGCAGGCGGATTCTATCGGCTCGGGCTATCATTATCAGAAGACTTATACCGGTTCGGGAGGTATCAGCGAAGTGTATGCTGGTCTGAGTTTCAATATCTGCGATTGGGTGGCGTTGGGAGCAAATGTCTATTATATGTTCGGCGAGACGAAGAATACGCGTACGTTGTCTTTCTCGGAGGCGTCGCTTTCTTCCACGACGCAGGAGGCCGTTTTCAAGGTTAGCAGCGTCCGTTTCCGCTATGGGTTGCAGTTGTTCCATACCTTTGGCGACCACTCTTTCGCCTTGGGAGGAATTTTTGAGAACAAGCAGAAACTGCGGGGTACATATACGGTGGTAGAAACATCTTTATCCGATACGGTGAGCACGTTTGGCACGGGGTTTGAAGTACCTATGGTGTACGGAGGAGGTCTGAGCTATATGTGGGCAAATCGTCTGACGCTTGCGTTTGATTATCAAACCCAATGTATGTCCAAGGCGTTGTATCAAGGGCAGACGGGCGCGTTGAGCGATAGGAGCAGGTATAGTTTCGGCGTGGAATATCGCAATAACCCGATGGGGCGCAGATATGTGGACAGGATGCTGTGGCGATGCGGCGTAAATATAGCCGATTCGTATTCTATCAGTACCGGAGCCAAAGATATTACGGCAAGTATTGGTGTCGGTTTCCCGCTCCGTACATCGGCAACGGTCTTTAATGCAACGATAGAGTACGGTCATCGCGGAGGAGGAAAGGCAGGAGAACTTACGGAAAACTCGTTGAGGTTGGTTATCAACGCCTCTATATCGGAGACATGGTTCTTCAAGCGTAAGTTGTAGCAGGTACGAGTGTTGAACAAACGTGTAATTATATATTTTTAGTAACCCTAAAAAGCATCAATGTAATATGAAGTGCAAATCATTAGTAATTATCGCCTTATGTGCATCTGTGCCGGCGATAGTATGTGCAAAAAAGCCGAAGAAAGCAGAAGCGGAAGCTGCTCCGCAAGAACAACAAACGGCAGTGCAGGAAGAAGAACCTACGATTACGGAAGATTGTGTAATCAATGTCTCCCTGTTCAATGAGAGTGTGAAAAACAAGCAATATCAGGATGCCTACGGACCTTGGTGGGAGGTATATAATACGTGCCCGAACGCAAACAAGGCGATCTATACACAGGGCAGCAAGATTGTGGATTGGCTGTACAAAAACACCAACGACCCTGCTGAGAAAGAACGTCTGCGCAAGTTGATTCTCGAGATGAGCGACAAGCGTATCAAGTATTTCGGTGATGATCCGAAGTACCCGACCGCTTACGTACTGGGCTTGAAGGGATTGGACTATTGCGAGTATTATACGGAAGATCCCGTAAAAGCGCCGGCATACGACTGGCTGAAACAGTCGGTAGAAGGTATGCGCGAGAAGAGTCAGATTATGGTGCTTGTGAAGCTGGTAGATGTTTCGTATGCTATCTACAAAACCGACCCGGATAAGTATGGCGAGCAGTTTATCGAAGATTATGAGTTGGCAAGCAACTATCTCGGTCAGCAGGCTGCCAATGCTGCTAATAAGAACGCGGGAGTAGCTGCTAAGCAGAAAGATTATGTGGACAATATCTTCGCTATCTCCGGCGCAGCGGACTGCTCCAAGTTGGACGAGATTTATGCAAAGGTAGTGGCAGACAATGTGGACAATATGGATATGTTGACCAAAGTGGCAGCGCTCTACAAGCGTGTTAAGTGCACCGAGTCGGATGTCTATTTCGCTGCTTGCGAGAATGCACACCGTCTCCAGCCTACAGAGGAATCGGCTGCCGGTTGCGCCCGTATGTCGGTCAAGAAAGAGGACTATCGTACTGCTATTGATTACTATGAGCAGGCTATCTCTTTGGCGGCTGCTATCGACCCGAATGACGAAGATATAGCGGATTACCAGTATAGCATAGCATTGATCTACTATTCCAACTTCAAGAACTACCCGCAGGCGCGTTCGTATGCCCGTGCGTCGCTCACGTCGAAAGAGGACCAAGGACGTTGCTATATACTGATAGGAATGGCGTATGCGGCTTCGCAGCCTTATTCGGCATCGGATTATCCGGCAGCTAAGGCAGCTATCCTGAACAAGACTACGTATTGGGCAGCGGTAGATAAATTCGTTAAGGCAAAGACGGTTGACCCCGCTGTAACGGATGATGCCAACAAACTGATTGCCGCATATAGCAAGTATTTCCCCACCAAAGAGGAGATGTTCGACTTGCCTAATGAGTTCAGCGGAGCTACGTTCTATGTAGGCGGTTGGATAGGTGAGACTACGGCTTGCCGTCCTGCACACTAATCAAACAGAATATGGTATTGTCTCTCAGACATAACGGATACATGGTAAGTGCCTTATTGGTGCTTGCCGTGTGTTGTTTTACGGCCTGCCGCCGGGGCGAAGGATATATCCCGAGTGTGGAGGTGGTCGGTCGTGAGGCTATGCCTGTGCTGGATGCTAATAAAGTATCAACACTTATTTCTGATTCGGGTGTTACGCGCTATCGTATCAATGCCGAGCAATGGCAGATATACGATAAGGCACAGCCCTCTTATTGGGATTTTCCGCGGGGTATCTACATAGAGAAGTTTGACGAAGAACTGAATGTGAATGCGTCGTTGCGTTCCGACCATGCGCAGTATGACGAGGATGCTCAGATATGGCGCTTGGAGGGGAATGTGTATGCCGTTAATCAAGAAGGCGAGATATTCGAGACTCCGCTGCTCTTTTGGAATCAACGTACCGAGCGCGTGTATTCTGATTCCGCTATCAAGATAACGCGCGCTACGTCTATTATCAACGGGGTGGGCTTCGAGTCGAATCAGGAGATGAGCCAATACACCATCAAGAATCCTACGGGCTTTTTCCCTATCAATGAAGAATAGTATGCTGTTAGAAGGAAAGACTGCGATTATCACGGGCGGGGCTCGTGGTATAGGAAGACAGATTGCATTGCTCTTTGCCAAAGAGGGGTGCAATGTGGCGATTACGTATATTGTCAATACCGAACCTGCGTCGGAGGTTTGTCAAGAGATAGAGGCTATGGGTGTGAAGGCAAAGGCGTATCTGAGCGATGCGGCGGACTTTGCCGCTGCCCATCAGGTTGTAGAAGAGGTAGTACGTGACTTCGGGCGCATTGATATACTGGTGAACAATGCGGGTATTACGCGTGATACGCTGCTGTTGCGTATGACGGAGTCGCAATGGGACGATGTATTGAACGTCAATCTCAAATCGGTTTTCAACTTCACGCACGCCGTTACGCCGGTGATGATGCGCCAGCGTAGCGGGTCTATTATCTCCATGTCGTCGGTGGTAGGACTGAACGGTAATGCAGGACAAGCCAATTATGCTGCTTCTAAGGCTGGTATTATTGCGCTGATGAAGTCCACTGCCAAAGAACTGGGCGGGCGCGGTATCCGTGCAAACGCTATCGCACCGGGCTTTATCCTGACGGCGATGACAGAGGAATTGCCCGAGGAGGTGCGTCAGCAGTTTGTCGGTATGATACCGATGCGCCGTTGCGGTCAGCCTGAGGAAGTAGCAAAAGTAGCACTATTCCTTGCTTCTGACCTTTCGTCGTATGTATCGGGGCAGGTTATTCAAGTGAACGGCGCTATGGCGTAGCAGGTCGGATAACGCAATATAATGTATCACAAAAAAGAGATTGCCCGAGGCAATCTCTTTTTTGTTTGTTATCGGTTGGATACCGACTTATTGGAGCAGTGCTCCTGTAGCGGAATAGCGTACGCCGTTGCGGATAATAACCAGTTGTCCGTCAACGAGCACTTTGGTCGTTTGTTGCGATGCTGTTTCTGTATTCTGAATAGCGGTATCTTCAGCATAGGGGAAATCTACGTAGTTGCGTGCGGGAGTCCATCCGTCGCGGAAGAAATGGATGTACGACTTTGCCTCTGCTGCTTTGTAACGAATGATTGTTTCTTTCTCGTTCTCTGCCTTGCCGAAGAATTGCACCTTGTTCGATTTGGGCGAGATGATATTGCCTTCGGTATCCATCGTGCTGTACTCGGAGAAGTCGTAGGGCATACAGTTGTTCATTCCGTCGATAGTCCAGCGTTGTATCTTACTATCGTTGAGTCCGAACTCGCCCTTGCTCATATCGAGCGTAGTGAGCAGGTATGCTACTTGCGGCTGGTCGTTCCAAGAGCGGCTGAGCGATACTACGGGGCACTCCGATTGAATCGTGCAACGGTCGAAGACATAGCCCTTGTCTTGCTGTGCGGTCTGGCTGTTGCTGGCGGTGATGCAGTCTTGTCCGCTACCGTCCTTGGCGCGCTTCTCACAGTAGAGCAGGGTGTTGTAGAAATAGACGGAGCCGCTGCCGCAGATGAAGTCCACCGTACCATGAATCTCGCAGTCCTCGAACCAGCATTGTTGTCCGGGCTTGTTGCTGTAGTAGGTATCTTGGTAGGACAGCATACGCACATTGTAGCAAGCAGTGCGCGTGCCTTTGTCTTGGAGGCAGACTGCGCGCCCGTCGTTGGCGAGATAGTAGTCGAAAGCGTTTTGCAGCGTCAGGTTCTCGAAGATGTTGTCGCTGCCGGTATTGAGGATAGTGGCGGTAGTAGCAATGCTTTCTTTCTCCGGTGCGTTCTTGATAATTGTACCATTCATCGACTCACCTTTGATGACTACATGGCTTGCGCTGACCGTAGTGAGGGCAGTCTTTCCGAGGTCATATATGCCATCGTGGAGCAAGATAGTGTCGCCGTCTTGCAGTTGACTGCACGCGAGCATGAATGCTGCTGCGTCGCCCGCAGGGATGTCGTACACGTGCCCTGCTTTGCTGAGCGGGTTCGCTACATTATATACCTCCACAAAGTGGATATACGAAGTGGTTGTAAAGTCGAAGTGGAGCGTGTCCTGCTTGCCATCCGTATTCGCATAGTAGAACGAGCAGAGTGTCCCGTCGGTAGTAGTGTTTTTGGTAACATTCATTACCGATACCGAGTCGCCTGCTGCGTTGCGGATAATCTGCGAAGACGTTTCGGTATAGGTGCAGAGTCCGATAGAAACATACGCTTTGGGCGATACAATGAGCGTCATCTCCTCGCCGTTGGCGAATACATAGCCGTGGTTGTTATGCTGCTTGCCTGTAGCGGTAATCAGGTCGTAGTCCTCCATGTAGCATGTGTTCTTCGTCAGGTCGTATTTGTAGTGGGTGCCGGTAGCTGCTTGCTCGATAGGGGTAACGTGCGCTTTGATAGTGGTGTTGCCTGTCAGCAGGTCCGTAGGCTGTGCTTTGAGCATCGTGGTATATTTCCAGCCGCGGAAGCGCATGCCGTCGGGTATCTGCAGTTTGGCGTTGATGCTGTCGGGTACTGTGCCTACCATGTCGCCCTCCATCTTGTCATACTTCGCCAAGAGGTTGTCGTTCTGGTCTTTGTAGGTAAGCGTGGCAGGCTTAATCTCGAATGCCTCTACCTTGAGCAACGGGCAGTACTGACCGCAATAGACAACGAGCGAGTCTTCGCCGCCGGTGTATATCCATGTAGCTACGCCGTTGCAACCTACTGTCTTGTTGTCAATATCTGCCAGCTTTTCTCCGCTCTTTGCGCTTACTACGTAGGCGGTGTATTTGTCGTTGATATATGTGCAACCGCCTACGCTGACTTTCACCGGTCCGTCGGTCTTGAAGCCGAATACCACCCACTGCCAGCCGTGCTGCGTACCGTTGTATGCTTTGCCGTGGTCGGGATAACTACCTTCGGATACGCCTGTCGGTACGGTGTATGGGTTTTGCGTAAGGTCAATAGTGAAGTCTGTAAAGTCGCGCGGTATGCGCTCGGTGAACTCAATCTTTACTATTACGCCCTCTTTGCTTGTGTTGCGGCAGATATAGATGCCCGTAACGGTCTCGTCCAACTCCACGCTGACCATCTCGGGACCTTGTGCGGCATCGGTTGTAGCAATAAGTTCGCCCTTGGTCGGCGTACCATCTACCAATGTGCCGTGGCATACATCCACCTTGTACTCGCTTGTTCCCTTGCGTTCGGAGATAGTCAGACGGAGCGTACCCGCTACGGGTGCTTTCTCGAAGTAGGCATAGCCGCTGCTGTTGAGTTTGACTCCATTCAGATTCTGGTTTGTTCTTTTGACACCATCATCGACGATTCCGCCGTAATACAAACCGTTGTCGGGACCCTTCGACGGTGGGGCTGCTTCGGTGTAGTCCCAAAGCAAGTCGTTCTCACCTGCCATCACGAGGGCCGACGCCATCATGAGTAGCGAAAAAAGAAATGTCTTTTTCATGTTGTGTTGTTGATTTGTTATATAAGTTATTGTGTTATTTCCACTCCTTGCAGGGTATATGTTTTGCTATTGCGCCTGATGAGCAACTGCCCGTTGCGGAAAATCTTAACTGCCGCTTCCGAATCCGTTGGGGTTGCTATGTCCATAGCTGTGTCTCCCAGGCGGAAAGTGTTACTATCTATGATGCAATCGCCTATCTTAACCCAAAGGACGTACATATCTTTTCGCAAGAAAGAGACATCTATCGATTCTCCGGGTTGCGCATTACCGGTCAGCACTACAGGATGAACAGCATTGTTGGTCAGCCATATACTATCCACGTGCAGCGGCGTTGTTGTCCCGTTCTCGGAGAGAGTATAGCTTATAGCGGCGTTGTCCTTATCAACGGCAACAGTAATAGTTAGGTTCTGATAGTCTTCGCAAGGGTCGGGAGTAACGGGAGTATCAGTAGTATCAGTAGTAGCTTTCCATCTTACCATAAACATTCTTCCCGTAACGCATTCCCCCATCTGAATATGAAGGATATGATATCCTCTTGTAAGAAAGGAAATATCTATTGGTTCTTTTGATTGTGCATGACAGGTAAGTTCAACAGAATCACCCAAGGTTATCCAAACACTATCTACATACGGAGGCGTTATTGTCCCATTGTTGGAAACATCATAGTGTACGGTACTATCTGATGTGCGAACGGATACGGACAAGTTTATATGCCGATATTTTGCACATGTAATCAACATATCTTTAGTTACTACGCAGTTTCCTATTTGGCAATGAAAGCTATATTCTCCGTCTCCCAACGAAGAAATATCTATCGATTCTGCTGACTGTGCATAACTGGTTAGCACAATAGAACTATTTTCGTCTTCTATCCAAACGCTGTCCACTTGCGGCCTTATTCCGTTGTACGAAACATAATAGTACATAACATACTTATAAACCTCAACTTGCAGGGTGACGCCGTTTTGATAGTCTTCACACGGGTCGGCAGTAAGAGTTGTTGTTGCTGCCAAGACCGATGAAAAAGTACTGCCTATCAGGAGTACAAATAGCAAAGTAGTAAGGTTATGCTTCATATTCTTATTTGGTGTTTGTCGCCGTTTTACGGCGTTGCAAATGGTTGGTCTATTGTTTTGGCGGGCGCCAGTTAGCGGGTGTTATTTGTGTGCCGTCGGGGAGGGTGGGGGTTGTGAGTACTGTAACCCAGTCGGGACGGGCGGCAGAGCCGTCTTGCGACATATATTCGTAACTATACGGACAAGGTGTGCCCTTGGTGAGCCCTGTGTGCCAGCCTTCGGAATTGACGCAACCTTCGTCCCATGTCGTATATGCCCACACCGTCTCGCCCCACCATCGCCACGGACGCGCCAGATAGGCGGGCGTGCAGCCCGGGCGTGCCAGTTCGTCTTCGGTCGCAAAGCGGATATGGCACCGGTAGAACAGCATGCCCCGCGGGTTCGCCCCCGGCGCGGGGTTGCCGTATTTGTCCGCCGTCTCATGCGTCCCGTCGGGGTCGTTGCGCGATGCGGAGATATAGCATTTGTCCCCCTTCTCGTCGCTCACGTTCACCACTATCGTTGCCCTGTCCACGGCGAGCATCAGCCCGCCGAAGATAAAGTCCACACCCCCTTGCAGCACTCCGCCGTCCACATACACCGACGCGCCTTGGTCGCCGTACAGCACGTCCTGATGCCCCACGCAGCGGCAGTTCTTCAGCACGGCATGCGTCGCCCGCGAGGTAAACGAGATGGCTGTCGCGCGCTCGATATACATCTTCCGTTGCACCTCCGTGCTCCCCGCCTCCTTGGGGCGCACGGGCATCACGCGCTTCGGGCGCTCGTTCGCTGTCCGGTCGTTCTGCGCCTGACTGATGTCCACCAGCGAGTCTTGTGCCTCCTGCGCGGAGATATATTGGTTGAACGAGTTTTCGAAGATAATCCCCTCCGCATAGAAATCCGGTGCATCCACCAGCACACTTGCATTCCATCGGCGCGTCCGTTTGCCGCCGTAGTTGAACGAGTTGCCCATAGAGGCGTACTGATAGCCATGCCCGTAGTACCACGTGATACGGACAGCAGCTGAGTCGATGTCCACTCCCGCATTGCGTAAGGCGATAGAGGGCTGAGGGGCATCGTTGATGAGGCGTAAACCCGGTATGTCGATAGTCAGTTCTTCTTCGTAGCTGCCTGGGGCGAGGTAGATAGTCGTGGCCTCGCCGCGGGAGACATAGACTGTCCGCGCGGAATCCAACGCCGCACTGATGCGGTCGCCCGGATTGACGTGCAACACCAAGCCCGTTATGAGTACTAAGAGACTATGCATATCTATGCTTTATTATTGTGCAAAGATACACTAAATATAGGGAAACGATGTAGAAAAATTGACGTTTCTACATGTGAGGGCGTATTTTGTGTTTATAAACCGTTTATAAACCCTTCATTTTTGAATTTGTAATTATTTGTGATTGTAAGAGGGATTTGCGTCAGGAAGATGCGCAGAGGCTATGTAGAGCCCATGCGTAGCCTATGCAGGGGCTACGCGGGTCCCAAGATGCTACGGGGTTGCTACGAGACAAGTCTGCTACCAAACTCAAACAACATCATAGTTGTTTCTTTGATACCATATTTGCAACTGAGTTGCAGAAAAAAAAACGTACCTTTGCAGTCGAAATTCAGAAGAACAATTGTTAATTTGTAGTTTAATTATGAATATGAGACGGAATATAGTGCTGATTGTCAGCCTGCTGGGAATGTTTGTGCCGAGTGTGGCGCGAAGCGAGAGGGCTGTACGGGGCGTGGTAGTGGACGAGAAAGGCGAGACCTTAGTAGGCGCAAACGTCTATTGGGCAAGCACCGGCACAGGCGTGGCAAGCGACATAGACGGCGCGTTTGCGCTGCCCCGCGTGGGAAGCACCAACCTGCTGGTAACCAGTTACATGGGTTACCACAACGACACAACGGAAGTGGACGGCTATCCGAGCCTGACGATAGTGCTTGTGTCGGACTTGGTGCTGGACGAGGTTACGATTACGGAGCGGAAGATGGCGGTGTTGCGTTCGCGCACATCCGCCATCGCCACGGAGACGCTGACAGGCGAAGAACTGTGCAAAGCGGCATGCTGCAACCTGTCGGAGAGTTTCGAGACCAGCGCATCGGTGGATGTCGCATATGCCGACGCGGCTACGGGCGCGAAACAGATACGTCTGCTGGGCTTGTCGGGCACGTATGTGCAACTGCTGACGGAGAACACACCCAACGTGCGGGGGCTGGCGCAGTCGTTCGGCATGGAGTATATCCCGGGCCCATGGATGGAGGCGATACAGGTGAGCAAGGGCACTTCGTCCGTGATAAACGGCTATGAGGCGATAGCGGGACAGATAAACGTGGAGTTTCTGAAGCCGCAGAAGCAGGACCCTATTGCCGTGAACCTATACCTTAACAGCGAACTGATGGCGGAAGTGAACGCGACCGGCGGATGGGACCTGAACGACAAAGTGTCCACGGGCGTGCTGCTGACCGCGAAAGACATGGAGTTGGAGATGGACCACAACCACGATGGCTTCGCGGACATGCCGCGCAACCGCAATCTGAACGTGCTGAACCGATGGTACATCAAAGACGGGGACTACACGGGGCAGGTGCTCGTGCGGGCGCTGTACGACCAGCGCTTGGGCGGAACGCTGAGCAAGAGCGAGGAACCCGCTTATGCGATAGACCTGCGCACGCGGCGCATAGACGGATTTGTCAAAAACGGCTATGTGTTCGACCACGAGACAGGCATGTCGATAGGCGTCATCGCATCGGCTTCCTACCACAGCCAAACCAACCGGTACGGACTGCGCTTGTGGAACGCCAACCAAGCCAATGCGTACCTGAATGCAATATTCCAAACCTCGTTCGAGGACCCCGAGATAGACCCGTTCGACTTTCATGAGCACAAGTTATCCGCCGGTATATCGGTCAATTACGACCGCTACGACGAGCAGTTTGAAGGGATATTCGGCATGGTCAATCCGCTGCCGAGCCAACTCATCAACGAGGTGACGCCGGGGATGTTTGCGGAATACACCTACTCGTACAAGGACAAAGTGACGCTGCTGGTGGGCGTGCGCGAGGACTACTCAAGCCGATACGGCTTCTTCACCACGCCGCGTATGAACCTGCGCTACTCGCCCTTCGAATGGTGGACACTGCGCGGGAGCGTGGGACTGGGTTACCGCTCGCCGAACATCCTTGCCGACAACGCCGCCTACCTGTCGTCCAACAGGCAATATGAATTCGACAGGACGCTGAAGCAAGAAAGGTCGATGAATACGGGTATAACTACCTCTTTCTTCATCCCGATAGGCAAGCGCGAACTGACCATCTCGGCGGAGTACTACTACACCCGCTTCCTCGACGGCGTGATAGCGGACATCGACTCGGATTTGCACGGGGTCAGACTATTCAATATCAGCGATGTCAACGGGGCAAAGTCGTACTCGCACAACTATCAGATAGAGGCGAACATGGAGATACTGCGTGGTTGGACGATGACCGCCGCTTTCCGCTACACGGACGTGAAGCAGACGACCTTTGTCGGCGACAAGTTAGTGCTGATGGACAAGGCACTGCAGAACAAGTTCAAGGCAGTGCTAACGACCAGTTACCAAACGCCGCTCAAGACCTGGCAGTTCGACCTGACGGCGCAGTTCAACGGCATGGGGAGAATGCCCGTGGGCTTCATCGTTCCCGATGGAAGCGGGCAATATTACACGTCGGGAGACTATATCTACCACAAATGGTACCCGCAGTTGCTGGGGCAAATCACGAAGTACTGGCGCACCTGCTCGCTCTACGTGGGCGCGGAGAACATGACTAACTTCACGCAGGATAACCCGCTGAAAGGCAGCCGGCACGAGAACGGCTATGTGGATGCCTACTCGCAGGACTTTGACGCCTCGATGGTGTGGGCACCTATCAGCGGCTGGAAGATATACTTAGGCTTCCGCTGGAATTTGGAAAGACAGGAATGAGCCATTTGACCATTTAACTATTTACTATTTGACTATTAACTCAATAAACAACTATACAACATGAAAAAACTCTTTATTCTGATGCTGGCGTTGCTGCCGCTCGCAGGCATCCAAGCCAAAACAAACAAACAGACCGTGGTGCTCTACTGCGAGTTGCACTGCCAAGGATGCTGCGACAAGATTATGAAGAATATCGCGTTCGAGAAAGGCGTGAAAGACTTGCAGTTCGACATGGAAAACCAGTGCGTAACCGTGACCTACGACGCCAACAAGACCGACGTACCAACGCTGCAGAAAGCCTTTGCCAAGATTGGAAAACCTGCCACGACGGAGAAACCGAAAGGGTGATTGTCAGTGTTTCATTTTAAATTTGTAATTTGTAGGTACATCTGTAAAAATTGAGCGGGGGCTTGCAGGAATAAAAATAAAACCGTATCTTTGCAACGTGAGTTGATTATCCTAATTAGCAAGATATGGAAACAGCAAATTTCGGTTTTGTTCGTGTAGCCGCCGCCGTACCGATGATACGCGTAGCGGATTGTCGGTATAACGCGCAGGAAGTAAAAAAACAGATTGCAGAGGCGGTAGAAGAGGGAGTAGAGATAATTTGTTTCCCGGAGCTGACGCTGACCGGATACACATGCGCAGACTTGTTCTTCACACAAGCTCTTCAGCAGGACGTGATGATTGCGCTGGAGGATGTGTGCCGTTTTACCCGTGAGAAACCGATAATCGTGTTGCTGGGCGCGCCGTTGCAGGTGGACAATAACTTGTTCAACTGCGCGTTCGTAATGACCGACGGCGAGGTGATGGGTATAGTGCCCAAGATTAACCTGCCGAACACGGGCGAGTTCTACGAAAAACGCTGGTTCACATCGGGACGGACGGCAATGGAGGTTGCGATAGGCGGGAATGTGCCGCGTATTCCGACCGTGGAGATATGGAACGGCGATGTGCCGTTCGGCGTGGACCTGCTGTTCAGTACACGCGACTACTGCTTCGGTATAGAGATATGCGAGGACCTGTGGAGTCCGCTACCGCCGTCCACGCAGCTGGCTATACAGGGGGCAGAGTTGATATTTAACTTATCAAGCAGCAACTGCGTGGTGGGTAAGAACGCTTTCCGCCGCCAGATGATAACGCAGCAGTCGGCGCGTGTGCATTGCGGCTATGTCTATACCTCGTCGGGTGTAGGCGAGAGCACCACCGATGTGGTGTACTCGGGTTCGACCTATATCGCCGAGAACGGAGATATGCTGAGTGAGGGAGAACGCTTCTTGCAGACGTCGTCAATGATAGTGCAAGAGCTGGATATAGAGCGTCTGCGGACAGACCGACAGCGCAATACGAACTTTACGAAAGATAAATGCGGGCACTACCGTAAGATCAACGTGGCGCCTATTGAACGCGAAGAGGAGATGACGGCGCCGCTGCACCGCAGCTTCTCTATGACGCCGTTCCTGCCGGAGGAAAACGAAAAAGATGCCTATTGCATGGACGTGCTGTCGATACAGACGAGCGGGTTGATACGCCGTTGGGAGCATACGCATGCGCAGACGGTGGCGGTAGGTATATCGGGCGGACTGGACTCGACGCTGGCGTTGATAGTGTGCGTATTGGCAGCGGATCGGATGGGAATAGACAGAAGTGCCGTATTGGGCATTACGATGCCCGGTTTCGGGACAAGCGACCGCACGTACGGCAACGCCATCGCCTTGATGAAACAGCTGGGCGTAACGATACACGAGATACCTATCCGCGAGGTGGCTACGCAACACTTGGAAGACATAGGGCACGACATAAATACGCACGATGTAACCTACGAGAATGCCCAGGCGCGCATCAGGACGCTCATATTGATGGACATGGCGAACAAGTACAACGGTATAGTGGTAGGTACGGGCGATTTGAGCGAACTGGCGTTGGGCTGGGCTACGTATTGCGGCGATCAGATGTCGATGTACGGCGTGAACGCCGGTGTACCGAAGACGCTGGTGCGCTATATGGTACGTTATGCCGCAGAGAATGTGTTCGGCGAGGAGATCAGACAGATTTTGCTGGACGTGATAGATACGCCGGTATCGCCCGAGCTGTTGCCCGCGGACGAAAACGGAAACATCGCGCAGATAACGGAGGACAAGGTGGGACCCTACGAGTTGCACGACTTCTATATCTACTATTTCTTGCGCTACGGTTTTACACGGGAGAAAATTGCATATATGGCGCAGCAGGCGTTTGCGGACAAATACACCGAGGATACCATTGCGCACTGGCTGGATGTGTTTATGCGCCGTTTCTATCAGCAACAGTTCAAACGCTCGTGTATGCCGGACGGACCGAAGGTGGTAGGCGTTAGCCTTTCGCCGCGTGGCGACTGGCGGATGCCGAGTGACGTGAGTTGCAGCAAATAACCTACTAAAAAGACGCAATCGTGAAAATAACAGAAGATATATCGTTGAAACCGTATAATACGTTTGGAATGGACGTGAAGGCGCGTGTGTTTGCCGAATATACCGACGTGGATGAGTTGCGGGAGTTGCTCAACCGCTACCGCGGGGAACGTATTCTGGCTATCGGAGGCGGGTCTAACTTGCTGTTTACCAAGGATTTTGACGGCGTAGTGCTCCACTCGAAGATATGCTATGCGAAGGCGTTGGACGAGGATGCGGACGGCGTGGATATAGAGGTGGGGGCAGGCGTTGTGCTGGACGAGCTGATAGCGCAAGTGGTGGATATGGGATTGGGCGGAATGGAGAACCTGAGCCATATACCGGGCGAAGTGGGGGCGTCGGCGATACAGAATGTGGGTGCCTACGGTGTGGAGGCAAAGGACGTGATTCGCCGTGTTTATACCATAGAAATCGAAACGGGCAAGGAGCGTGTGTTCGAGAATGAAGAATGCCGGTACGGCTATCGGGACAGCATCTTTAAGCATGAATTGCAGGGGCGATATATAGTGACCGGCGTCGTCTATCACCTTGATAAACAGCCGTGTCTGCATTTGGATTATGGCAACTTGCGCTTGGAGGTGCCTGCGCAGGCGGGTGTGTCGGATGTGCGCGAGGCGGTGATACGTATCCGTCGGCAAAAACTGCCGGAGGTGTCGGAATTGGGCTCGGCAGGCAGTTTCTTCAAAAACCCCGTTATTCCTGCGGAGCTGTTTGAAACATTGCGCGAGCAATATCCCGCGATGCCGCACTATAATACGGACAGCGGGGTGAAAGTGCCCGCAGCGTGGCTGATAGAGCAATGCGGTTGGAAAGGAAAGAAGATGGGCGGAGCGCAGGTATATGAAAAACAACCGCTCGTGATAGTGAATGCCGGTAATGCGTCGCCGCAAGACATTGTGGCGTTGGCGCAGGCAATAGTGGATAGTGTGGGGGCGATGTTTGGCATAAGCATCAGTCCGGAGGTGAATTATTTGTAAGCGAAAGATAAGAGATATGGCAAGTTTTATCGTAGAAGGCGGGCATAAATTGCATGGCAGTATTACTCCCCAAGGCGCTAAGAACGAGGCGCTGCAGGTGTTGTGCGCCGTGCTGCTTACCGAAGAAAGCGTGGTAATTCGCAATCTGCCCGATATATTGGATGTGAACAACCTGATAGATTTGCTGCGGGCGATGGGCGTAGAGGTGGAAAAAGAAGCAAAGGGAGTATATCGTTTCTGCGCCAAATCCTTGGATACAGCATATCTGCATAGCGCGGAGTTTCAGAAGAAATGCAACAAACTGCGCGGCTCCGTGATGTTGATAGGTCCTCTGTTGGCACGCGTAGGAGAGGTGGTATATGCCAAGCCCGGCGGGGACAAGATAGGTCGCAGGCGGTTGGATACGCATTTCCAAGGGATGTTGAACTTAGGTGCCACGTTCTCTTACGACGCCGGGAGCGGTGCATACCATTTCGTCGCTACCCGTTTGCGCGGCACCTATATGTTGCTGGATGAGGCGAGTGTGACGGGTACGGCAAATATCATTATGGCATCGGTGTTGGCGGAAGGCACTACTACCATCTACAACGCGGCTTGCGAACCGTATATACAGCAGCTGTGCCGTATGCTGAACTGCATGGGTGCGCATATTGAGGGGGTAGGGTCTAATCTGTTGACGATAGAGGGAGTAAGCGTGTTGCACGGAGCGGAACATACCCTGCTGCCGGATATGATAGAAGTCGGGTCGTTCATAGGTATGGCGGCTATAACGGGCAGCGAACTGACCATACGCGACGTGTCGTATCGTGATTTAGGGATTATTCCGGAGGCGTTCAGGCGCTTTGGCATACAGCTGGAGCAACAGGGGGACGATATTCATATCCCTGCCCAAGAGCACTATCAGATAGATTCTTTCTTGGACGGTTCTATTCTGACAGTGGCGGATGCACCATGGCCCGGTTTGACGCCGGATTTGCTCTCTGTAATGTTGGTAGTGGCTACGCAAGCCCGCGGTTCGGTATTGATACATCAGAAGATGTTTGAGAGCCGGTTGTTCTTCGTGGACAAGCTGATAGATATGGGTGCACAGATTATCCTTTGTGACCCGCACCGCGCGGTGGTTATCGGACACGACCGGCAGATGCGCTTGAGGCACAACAATATGACTTCGCCCGATATCCGTGCGGGTATAGCGATGCTGATTGCTGCGATGGCGGCGGAAGGAACCAGCAAGATAGATCATATAGACCAAATAGACCGTGGTTACGAGGATATAGAGCAACGCCTCAATGCCATTGGTGCATGTATCAGACGCGAAGAATGAAAAAATACATACTTTTTTTCCTCCTTATGATGACCGCTGTGCAGGCGGTCGGGCAGATAGTAACACCTGTACGCTGGTCGGGTGAGACGGTGGGGGACAGCGTGCGCCTGACGGCGACTGTGGAGAGCGGTTGGCATATGACGCTGATAGCGATTGACGGGATTACCATCGGGCAGGAGTATGCTGACGGATGCGTGTTGATGCTGGCGAAAGCCGATACGGTTTCTGTAACGTATAACGCTTGTGACGAGACGATGTGTACTGCTCCGGAGACGTGGCAGTATATACAGGATATTGCTTTGGCGGATTCGGAAATGGAGGCGGCAGAAGAGGCTTCGGCGGCTGACGAGTCGCTGTGGTGGATTTTTCTCATGGGGTTCTTGGGCGGACTATTGGCGATATTTACGCCCTGCGTATGGCCTATTATTCCGATGACGGTATCGTTTTTCTTGAAGCGTTCGGACCATGGAGTGAAGAATGCCGTACTGTACGGCGTGTCCATCATAGTTATTTACGTAGGTCTGGGCTTGCTGATTACGGCTATCTTCGGGGCTTCTGCGCTGAATGCCATATCAACCAATGCCGTAGTTAATATCTGTTTCTTCGCGTTGCTGGTGGTGTTTGCGCTGTCGTTTTTCGGGTTGTTTGAAATTACCTTGCCCTCCTCATGGTCAACCAAACTGGATAGTAAGGCACGCTCAACAGGCGGATTTGTGTCTATCCTGTTGATGGCGTTTACGCTGGTTATCGTATCGTTTTCTTGTACGGGACCTATCATAGGTACTTTGCTTGTAGAAGCGGCAGGGCACTCGTATCTTGCTCCTGCGGTGGGGATGCTGGGCTTTGCCGTAGCTTTGGCGTTGCCGTTTTCGCTGTTTGCTATGTTCCCGCAGTGGATGAAGCAGATGCCGCGCTCCGGCGGTTGGATGCAATCGTTCAAGGTGGTGCTGGCGTTCTTGGAACTGGCGCTTTCGCTTAAGTTCCTGAGTGTGGCAGATTTGGCGTACGGATGGGGTATCTTGCCGCGTTGGCTGTTCCTCGCCGTATGGATTGGCTGTTTCTTGGGTATCGGTATTTATCTGCTGGTTGGAATCGCGCGTGTATCGCCTACGCGCAAGGCAATCCGTGCGGTAGTTATCGTGCTGTCGTGGGCATTCGCCTTCTATCTGTTGCCAGGTCTGTGGGGCGCACCGGTCAAGGCGGTCTCAGCATTTGCGCCACCGATGAAGATAGAGGGCAGAGAAGTATTCAACGACTACGACGAGGGGATGGCGTATGCCCGCCAAGAGCGGAAACCCGTGCTGTTGGATTTCTCGGGCTACGGGTGTGTCAATTGCCGCAAGATGGAGGCGTATGTGCTGGATAATGAAGCGGTAAAACAACGCTTGCAACAGTATGTGTTGATTGAATTGTACGTGGATGACAAGCGTGATGGTATAGGTGAGAAGAATAGTGCCATCCAACGCGAGCAGTTTGGTTCGAACGCGCAACCGTTTTATATCCAGCTGGATGCAGACGGAAAGCGTATCAGTGACCCCTATGCGTTTTCAACCGATGTGGAGGATTTCCTGAAATGGCTTGTTTACTGAGAGAACATCATTTTTGACAGATAGATAATCAACATAATTGACGATATGTTTTTGAATAAATACAATAGTTCCGATAACGCGCATTTTAAGGGGGCGCGCCGTGATAAACAGCAATATGATACGCGCCGTCCGCCGGAGAAAGAGATGATTTTCGGTATCCGTGCTGTGATAGAAGCTATTGATGCCGGTAAGGTGCTGGATAAGATATTGGTCCGTCGCGATATGAGTAGCACGATAGGCAAAGAGTTGTTGTCTCGTTTGGCGGGAACTGCCACCCCAGTGCAGAAAGTGCCGGTGGAGAAACTGAATCAGTTTACCGACAAGAACCATCAGGGGGTTATTGCGTTCATTTCTCCGATTGCGTTTTATCGTGTTGAGGATATTGTACAAACGGCTTTTGAAGCGGGAAAAACACCTTTGTTGATGGTGTTGGACGGTATTACGGACGTGCGTAATTTCGGAGCGATTGCGCGCACGTGCGTTTGCGCGGGTGTCGATGCGCTGGTTATATCCAATCGTGGCGGTGCAGCTGTCAACGGGGATGCCGTCAAGACTTCTGTGGGGGCATTGCATTCGTTGCCTGTATGCAAGGTGGATAATCTGCAAAACTGCTTGACCTACCTCAGAGACAGTGGTTTGCGTATTGTGGCTGCGACGGAGCATACCGATAGTGACTATACCGATGTGGATATGACGATGCCGACGGCGATTATTATGGGCTCGGAGGAGAAAGGCATCTATGAGGCGAACTTGGCAATCGCTACGGATAAGGTCCGTATTCCGATGCAGGGAACGATTGAGAGCCTGAATGTCTCCGTCGCCGCCGGCGTGATGCTCTATGAGGCTGTACGCCAGCGGAATATGAATATGAAATAATAGAATGGTATGGAAGTTATCTACGAGGATAATCATATTATTGCGGTCAACAAGGCTTGCGGCGAGATTGTTCAGGGCGATAAGACCGGCGATACCCCGTTGAGCGACACGGTGAAAGCCTACATCAAGGAAAAATACCAAAAGCCCGGTGATGTGTTTCTTGGTGTAACCCATCGTCTGGACCGACCTACGAGCGGCGTGGTGCTTTTTGCGCGGACAAGCAAGGCGTTGGCGCGTCTCAACGATATGTTCAAGAGTCACGAGCAAATCCGGAAGACTTATTGGGCAATCACGCAGAATGCGCCTGTGCCTTCAGAAGGAAGGTTGGAAAACTACCTGCTGCGCAATGAGAAACAAAATAAATCATACGTCGTCAAGCCCGATACACCCGAGGCTAAACGGGCGGTATTGACGTATCGAACGATAGCGCAAGGGGAACGATACACCTTGGTGGAAGTGAATTTGGAAACAGGCAGACACCACCAGATACGCTGCCAGTTGGCGGCGATAGGCTGTCCGATAAAAGGCGACCTGAAATACGGAGCGCGGCGCAGTAATCCCGATGGGGGTATATCCCTGCATGCGCGGCAAGTAGAGTTCGTACACCCCGTTAGCAAGCAGCCTGTTGTCATCACGGCGGAAGTGCCGGATGACAATTTATGGCATGCGCTCGAAGAAAATATACCGACTGACCTTAAAAACAATACGTAAAAAACGCTTTATAAATGCTTTATAAAACGATCACCCTTAAAACCAATACACCATGAAACACTTACTATTAGGCGATGAGGCTATCGCTCAGGGCGCAATAGATGCGGGCTTGAGCGGTGTGTATGCCTATCCCGGCACTCCATCAACGGAGGTCACGGAGTACATCCAACTCTGGGAATCGAAGCACAAAAATGCCGAACCGGTTTTCTGCCGCTGGGCAACCAACGAGAAGACCGCCATGGAAGCGGCACTGGGCATGTCCTATATGGGCAAGCGCGCGCTCGTGTGCATGAAGCACGTGGGAATGAACGTGTGCGCCGATGCGTTTATGAATGCGGCTATTACAGGCGTACACGGCGGATTGGTGGTGCTGGCGGCGGATGACCCGAGCATGCACTCGTCGCAGAACGAGCAAGACTCGCGTTTCTACGCCAAGTTTGCTATGATTCCGTGTCTCGAACCGAGCAACCAGCAGGAGGCATACGATATGACCCGTTTTGCTTTTGACTTGTCAGAGCGCTTGAAGACCCCGGTCTTGCTGCGTGTTACAACACGTATGGCACATTCGCGCGCCGTAGTACATACCGCGGATAAGCAGCCGGTGCAAAACAAGATGTCGTTGCCGGATAATGTGCAGCATTTTATTCTTTTGCCTGCTTTCGCCAAGCGTAACTATGCCGAGTTGGTCGCCGCACAACCGACATTCGTTGAGGAGAGTTGCCATTCTCCGTACAATACCTACGTTCGGGGAACAAAGCCGGAACGCGCTATACTGACGACAGGTATCGCCTACAACTATGTCCGGGAAAATCTTGTTCCTTCGGGAGCAGGCGAGGCATCGCTGCTCAAGATTACGCAGTATCCGTTGCCTGAGACACTTATCTCGCAGATGGTTGCCGATGGAGCCAAAGAGATATTGGTGGTGGAAGAGGGACAGCCCGTGGTGGAAGAAATGCTGCGGGGGATGGTACCCTCGTCAGTATGTGTCAAAGGACGCCTCACAGGCGACCTGCCGCGTATGGGCGAACTGACGCCGGACAGCGTGCGTAAGGCACTCGGTCAAGAACCTTTGCCGACGCGCGAAGCCGATACATTGGTGGTCGCTCGTCCGCCCGCGCTTTGCCAAGGATGCGGACACCGCGATATGTACGCCGCGCTCAACGAGGTAGCGCGCGAGTATCCTTCGCCTCGTATCTTCGGCGACATCGGTTGCTATACGTTGGGAGCTTTGTCTCCCTTCCACGCTCTGCATGCAACGGTGGAGATGGGCGCGTCTGTTACGATGGCGAAAGGTGCGGCAGACGCGGGGCAACATCCCGCGATAGCGGTCATCGGTGACTCTACGTTCACCCATAGCGGCATGACCGGGCTGCTCGATTGCGTCAATTCGAATGCTAACGTGGTAGTGCTTATTTCCGACAACCTGACTACCGGCATGACCGGCGGACAGGACTCGGCGGGCACGGGGCGTCTGGAGCAGATATGTTACGGCTTGGGCGTACAGCCCGAGCATGTTCGTGTAGTGGTGCCGCTGCCTAAGAATATGGACGAGATCAAAGCTGTGTTGCGCGAAGAGATTGACTATCCGGGCACGTCGGTAGTTATTGCTCGTCGTGAGTGCATTCAGACACTCAAACGCCATTTGAAACAAACCAAAAACAATTGACTCTTATGAAAAAAGATATTATTCTCGCCGGTGTAGGCGGTCAAGGCATACTTTCTATTGCTACGGTTATTGGTGAAGCAGCACTTGCAGAGGGCTTGTATCTCAAGCAAGCCGAGGTGCACGGAATGTCGCAGCGCGGCGGCGATGTGCAGTCGAACCTTCGTCTTTCGTCTGAACCTATTATGAGCGACCTTATTCCTAAGGGTGGGGCGGACATTATCATCTCGCTCGAGCCCATGGAGGCGTTGCGCTACGTGGAGTATCTGAAGCCCGACGGCTGGATAGTTACTTCTTCGGTACCGTTCGTCAATATCCCAAATTATCCCGACTTGGAGGAGGTGTTGGCGCACATCCGGGCGTATCACAACCACGTCCTGCTGGACGTGGAGGCGTTGGCGAAGAGTGTCGGAGCGCCCGTCCAGGCGGCGAATATGGTGTTGCTCGGCGCGGCAATCCCGATGCTGGGTATCGAGCACGACAAGGTTGTCGCAGGCGTGCAGCGCATCTTTGCTCGCAAGGGTGAGGCGGTGGTTGACACCAATGTGAAGGCGGTGGAAACCGGCTTCGCGGAGAGCAGAAAGTAAAACCCAATAGGCAGCGTGCCGGCAGCGGCGCGTTGCCTATATAATTTATGATGGAGTATGTTTCCCTTAGATAAGAATCTGGTCGATCAGACTTGTACGGATTTCGGCTTGCGCAATGCGCGCGAGTTGGGCGATGCCAGTATCCGCCAGTTGGTGGGCGTAGTCAAGGACATAGAGCGTGCCACGGGCGAGGAATTTATCCACATGGAGTTGGGCGAGCCCGGTTTGCCTGCCGAGGCGGTGGGCATAGCCGCCGAGCATGAGGCTTTGCTCGCCGGTTGCGGCTCCCACTATCCCGTTATCACGGGCATTCCCGAGGTGAAGCGCTGGGGCAGCGAGTTTGTGCGGGCGTTCATCGGCTTGGACATTCCGCCCGAGTGCATCGTGCCTACCGTGGGCTCCATGCAGGCGGCGTTTGCGCTCAACCTTACTATCTCGCAGTTCGACCGCGACCGCGATACGGTGCTTTTCATCGACCCGTGTTTCCCGGTGCAGAAGCAGCAGTGTGCGGTCATCGGCGTGCGCGTGGATGCCTTCGATGTGGCGGATTTCCGCGGCGAGGCATTGGCGGCGGAACTGGAGCGTCATTTCCAAACCGGGCGCATCGGTGCGGTGCTCTTTAGTAACCCAAACAACCCTTCGTGGATGTGCCTGACAGAACGCGAACTGGAGATTATCGGGCAGTTGGCTACGCGCTACAATGTGATGGTTATCGAGGACTTGGCGTACCTGAATATGGACTTCCGTGCGCTCCGCGGAGTGCCCTACGAGCCTCCCTACCAGCCATCCGTCGGGCGTTATACCAACAACTGCGTCCACATGGTCTCCTGCTCCAAGATGTTCTCCTACGCGGGGCAGCGTGCCGCTATCGTGGCGATGAATCCCTACCTCGCGCACCGCAAGTACCCCGCGCTGGCGGAGCGGTATCACAACGACGGCGAGTTCCTGCGCAACTTCGTCTATATCATCTTGTATAGCCTCTCCTCGGGCGTCACCCATTCTGTGCAGTACGCTATGGCGGCGATGTTCCGCGCGGCGTGTCAGGGTAAGTTGCCTTTCGTGGAGAATACGCGCGAGTACGCCAAGCGCGCACGCCGCATCAAGGAGATTATGCAGAAAAACGGCTTTCATATCGTCTATGACGTGGATGCCGACGGTCAGCCCGTGGGCGACGGCTTCTTCTTTACCTTCGGCTACCGCGATTGGACGGGCGAGCAGTTGCTCAACAAGTTGATTTACTACGGCGTAGCGGCTATCTCGCTCAATAGCACGGGTGCCCGGCGCGAGGGATTGCGCGGCTGCGCCAGTGCTATCCGCGAAGATCAGTACGACGACTTGGACCAACGTCTTGCGCTCTTCAACCGCGACTATGCGAATGCTTAGGAAAACCCCTTAAAACATGAATGAACCATGACTTACCTTTCACCTGCTGAGGCTGTCCGCCTCGTCAAATCGGGCGATACTATTGTTGTACAGGGCTCTACTTCTATCCCGATGGTCCTGCTCCGTGCCCTCACCGAGCGCGCTTCCGAGTTGCGTGATGTGAAGATTATCACAGGCTTTGGTGTCCATCCCGAGGATGCCCCCTATGCCAAACGCGAATTGATCGACTCTTTCCGTGCCCTCAATATCTTCGTCTCCAACAACCTCCGCCATGCAATGCGCGAGGGGGTTGCCGATACTATCCCTTGTTTCTTGGGCGAGGTTCCGAGCTTGTTCCGCAGCGGCTTAGTCCCTGTCGATGTGGCGTTTCTCAATGTGAGCGAACCGGACGAGAACGGCTTTTGCTCGTTCGGCATATCTGCCGACATCGCTTTTTCGGGGGCGGAGTGTGCCAAGACCGTTATTGCGCAGGTCAATAAGTATATGCCGCGCACTTTTGGCGACCCCGTTATTCATGTCAGCCGGATTACGGCGATGTGCCGTGGCGATGAGCCGTTGATAGAGGTGCCTACGTCTGTGCCGAGCGAGATTGACACCAAGATAGGCAACTATATCGCTGCCGAGATACCCGACGGCGCCACTTTGCAGATTGGCGTGGGAGGCATACCTAATGCCGTTATTAACGCCCTTGGCAACCACCGCCATCTCGGGCTTCATACCGAGGCGATTACCGACGGCGTGCTGCCCCTGATAGAGAAGGGGATTATCGACAACTCGCTCAAAAAGGTCTTGCCCGGCAAGTCGGTCGGAAGTCTGGTGCTGGGATCGCGCCGCTTGTACGACTATATGGACGGCAATCCCGACTTCGTTATTCGCGATGTGGCTTGGACCAACGACCCGCAGATCATACGCCAAAACCCGCGCGCTATGGCTATCAATTCGGCGGTCGAGGTGGATCTTACAGGTCAAATTTGTGCCGATTCCATCGGGGAAACTGTCATCTCCGGCGTGGGCGGGCAACACGATTTTATGTACGGAGCATCTCTGTCTGAGGGCGGTAAATGTTTTATCGCTTTGCCAAGTCTGACCGCTAAGGGTAAGTCGAAGATCGTCGCCCGTCTTGCTCCCGGCGCGGGGGTGGTTACAACGCGTTTTCAGGCGCAGTATATCGCTACAGAGCACGGTATTGTTTTCCTGCGCAATCTTCCTTTGGCGGATAGGGCAAAGGCGCTTATCAGTATTGCCGACCCGAGTGTGCGTGAGGACTTGGAGCGGGCGGCGGTCGAGCGTTTCGGCATCGGCTTCTTGCGCTTGAAATAGCCGTTTTCATCGGCAAAAACGAGCCTGTTTGTGTTTGAAATAATCGTTCCCGACGACAGCGATTTAACCTGTTTGTGTTTGAAATAAAATTCTCATTATGCCCATATCTCCGTGTAATAAGAAATGTCCGCGTTGTGGTGCGCACTTTACCTGCACCCACGACGCGTTTTGTCAGTGTGTAGGCGTCGTGCTGTCCGATACGGCACACGCCTACATCAAGTCTCATTATTCCGACTGCCTTTGCCGCAACTGCCTGCTGACCGTCAGCCGCCTGTATAGCGATAAATAGCCATCAATCACGTATGATACACGTAGGATACACGTAACATTGACGTAGCATTGACGTAGGATTAAGCCGAGAATAAGCAGATAATACCTAAGGAATACCATACTTCCGCCGATATGTGCAGATAATTAAAAATTAAACATTAAGCATTAAACATTAAATTCTCCTTTCCGCTTGTAGAAACAAAAAAAAAGTCGTATCTTTGCGGCGAAATAACTAAACAATAACGTTTATTGTAAAATATCGAATTTAATAGCATATGAAGAAGGAAGTTCAGTTTAGCCTTGTCTATCGTGACATGTGGCAGAGTAGTGGCAAGTATGTGCCCCGCAAAGACCAGTTGGCAAAGATTGCGCCGGTTATCATCGACATGGGCTGTTTCGACCGTGTGGAGACCAACGGAGGAGCCAGTGAGCAGGTGAACCTCTTGTACGGAGAGAACCCGAACTTGGCAGTACGTACGTTTACCAAGCCCTTTAATGAAGCAGGTATCAAGACGCACATGCTCGACCGCGGTCTCAACGCGCTGCGCATGAATCCCGTGCCCGCCGACGTGCGCCAACTGATGTACAAAGTGAAGCACGCGCAAGGCGTGGACATTACGCGTATCTTCTGCGGACTGAACGATCCGAGGAATATCATTCCCTCTATCAAGTGGGCGAAAGAGGCAGGCATGACCGCGCAGGCAACGATGTGCATCACCTACTCGAAGGTGCACACGGCGGAGTATTATATCAACCTTGCCGAGCAACTGATTGAGGGCGGCGCGCAAGAAATCTGCTTGAAGGATATGGCTGGTATCGGGCGTCCGGCGATGCTGGGGACGATAGTGGCTGCTATTAAGGATAAGCACCCCGACATTATCATTCAATACCACGGGCACACGGGACCGGGCTTCTCGGTAGCATCGATGCTGGAGGTTGCTAAAGCCGGTGGTGATGTGCTGGATGTGGCTATGGAGCCCCTTAGTTGGGGAATGGTGCATCCCGATGTTATTACCATTCAGGCGATGCTGCGCGACGCGGGCTTCTTGGTCAAAGACATCAATATGAAAGCCTATATGGAGGCGCGCAGTCTGACGCAGTCGTTTATCGACGACTTCCTCGGTTACTGGATAGATCCCCGCAACTCGAAGATGACCTCGCTGCTGGTGGGCTGCGGTCTGCCGGGCGGCATGATGGGTTCGCTGATGGCAGACCTGAAAGGCATGCACGCGGCTATCAACGCCAATCTGGTAAAGCGTGGCGACAAAGCCTTGTCGGAAGACGAGTTGCTGGTAGAGTTGTTCGAAGAGGTGCAGCGTATTTGGCCCATGCTGGGCACGCCGTGTCTCGTGACGCCGTTCTCGCAGTACGTGAAGAATGCGGCGCTGATGAACCTCTTCTCGCGCTCCATGGGCGAGAAACCGTTCACGCGTATGGACCCCGCAATGTGGGGTATGATACTCGGCAAGTCGGGTAAGTTGCCGGGAGAGTTGGCACCGGAGATAGTGGAACTGGCGAAAGAGAAGGGTATGGAGTTCTATACAGGTGACCCGCAAGCACTCTATCCCGACGAGTTGCCGCGCTTCATCGCCGAGATGGAGAAGAACGGTTGGGAGCGCGGACAGGACGACGAGGAGTTGTTCGAGTTTGCGATGCACGAGAAACAATACCGCGAGTACAAGAGTGGGCAGGCGAAAGAGCAGTTCAATAAAGACCTGCTCGAGCGCATGGAGAAAGCCGCGAAAGGCGGGCAGCAGGTTACGTTTATCTCGGCTGCCGACAAGCGCGCGATACTGCACCCGAACAGCGAGCCCGTGGAGGCAACGCAAGCAGGCAAAGTGCTGTGGGAACTGGACTTCAATGCCGACAGCAAAGCACCTGCCTTCGGCACGTTCTTCAAACGTGGTGACGTGGTGTGCTATCTGGAAACCGCGCACGGCATAGAGCCGCTGACGGCGTCCGACAACTGCCGTTTGGTGGCTGTGGAGAAAGAGCAGGGCGCGCGCGTAGTCAAAGGCGATGCGGTATGCTGGATGGAGCACGCCGACCTGATTGAGAACGTAGTTTCTGCAGCCAAAGAGACAGCGAAGAAGGTGAAGAAAGCAGTAAAGGACATCATCGCACAAGCCGACACTGAGGTGATTGCCGCCCCGCGGAGCAAATGGAAAGACGGAATGATTGCGAAACAATAACCACCAAACAATACCACGATGAAAAAGTACAATTTCAATGCAGGACCGAGTATCCTGCCGCAAGAAGTGATTAAGCAGACAGCCGATGCTGTGCTGGACTTTCAGGGCGAAGGACTCTCCATCTTGGAGATCAGCCACCGTGCCAAGTATTTCCAACCCGTAGTGGACGAGGCGGAAACGCTGTTCAAGGAGTTGCTCGGCATACCCGAGGGCTACCGCGTGCTCTTCCTCGGCGGAGGCGCAAGCCTGCAGTTCTGTATGGTGCCGTTCAACTGCTTGGAGAAGAAAGCTGCGTATTTGAATACCGGCGTGTGGGCTAAGAAAGCTATCAAGGAGGCAAAAGGCTTTGGTGAGGTAGCCGAAGTGGCTTCGTCGGCAGATGCTAATTATACGTTTATTCCGACAGGTTACGAGGTGCCGCAGGATGCTGACTACTTCCACATTACGACCAACAATACTATCTACGGTACGGAGATTAGCGATGCTAAACTGGCGGACATCTACAACAAGCGCGGCAACGTGCCTTTGATTGCCGATATGTCTTCGGATATTCTCTCTCGCCCGATAGATGTAGCGCAGTATAGTCTTATCTATGGCGGTGCGCAGAAGAATCTGGCGCCTGCGGGTGTAACGTTTGTAATTGTGAAAGAGGACTTCCTCGGACACGTATCGCGGTACATTCCTACGATGCTCAACTATCAGACGCATATCGACGGCGGCTCTATGTTCAACACGCCTCCTGTATTGCCTATCTATACCGCTATGCTGACGCTTCGTTGGTTGAAAGCCAATGGAGGAGTGAAGTGGATTGAGCAACGCAACATCGAGAAAGCCAATATGTTATACGATTGCATCGACCATAGCAAGATATTCGTTGGTACTGCCAAGGAGGAGGATCGCTCGCGCATGAATATCTGCTTCGTGCTGCGTCCCGAATACCAAGACCTGCAAGACGACTTCTTCAAGTTTGCTACTGCGAAGGGTATGGTGGGCATCAAGGGACACCGCTCTGTGGGCGGCTTCCGCGCAAGTTGCTACAACGCGATGGACCTCGAAGGCGTGAAGGCGCTGACAGAATGCATCCGCGACTACGAAAGCAAACTGTAAGACGCAATGGAAACTTTCTATAGATTTCCGGAGAAGGTCGAAAAGAAAAAAGCAGTATTTTATACAACATTAGTGAATAGTATGAAAGTATTAGTAGCAACCGAGAAGCCGTTCGCGAAAGTGGCAGTAGAGAGCATTCGCGAGGTGGTGGAGCAGGCGGGTTACCAACTGGCGCTGCTCGAGAAATATACTGAGAAACAGCAACTGCTGGACGCTGTGGCTGACGCCGATGCGCTTATTATCCGCTCCGATATTGTGGATGCCGAGGTGTTGGACGCTGCTAAGCAACTCAAGATTGTGGTGCGCGCAGGCGCGGGCTACGACAATATCGACCTTGCTGCCGCTACTGCACATGGCGTAGTAGCGATGAATACGCCCGGGCAGAACTCCAACGCCGTAGCAGAACTGGCGCTGGGCATGATGGTGTTTGCCGTGCGCAACTTCTACAACGGCACAAGCGGCACGGAGTTGAAAGGCAAAAAACTGGGTATTCACGCCTTCGGCAACGTGGGACGCAACGTGGCGCGTATTGCCAAAGGTTTCGGTATGGAGGTCTATGCCTACGACGCTTTCTGCCCCGACGAGGCGATGCTGGCTGCTGATGTGAAGCCGCTCCATAGCGCGGAAGAGTTGTATGCTGCTTGCGATATCGTCAGCCTGCATATCCCTGCTACGGCGGAAACCAAGCAGAGCATCAACCACGCGCTGGTAGGTCGCATGCCCAAGGGAGGTATCTTGGTTAATACCGCCCGCAAGGAGGTTATCAACGAAGACGAGTTGATCCAACTGATGCAGGAGCGTACTGACATCAAGTATGTTACCGACATTATGCCTGCGGCGGATATGAAGTTCCGCACCCTGTTCGAGGGACGCTATTTCGCTACTCCGAAGAAGATGGGAGCGCAAACGGCAGAAGCCAATATCAATGCTGGTATTGCTGCTGCCAAACAGATTGTGGACTTCTTTACGACGGGCAACACGCGCTTTCAGGTGAATAAATAAGTGATCGAACAAGTGCGGAAATTACTGATAGTATTTTGTATATTTTGCTCGGCTATGACCTATGCACTCCATATAGAGTGTGTAGGTCAGGCTGTTATGGTGGTTAATCAGGGTGATACCGTCTTTATCTTTGCAGATGAAATAAACGTGAAGACGGTAAAAGGGGATTCTGTGGTGTGGTATAATATAGAGGATAACTCCCTCGCCCATGGTAAAAGTAATGATGTCTTTCTTGATAATGGCGGCTATTATATAGAGGTAGATGGTAATCGCGAGTATTTTTATCTCTTCAACTATGCTGATTATCGTCCGCAAGACATTACGCTGGAGGTGAAACCTAACTGCCGTGATACTCGTTTGACGGTATCGGGGACACTTCCTGAGATTGCTTATACTACGCCTTCCGGGCAAAAGCGCGTGTTGCCGCGTACATGTACTATCTCTTATACTGCCCTTAGTTGGAATAGTGTAGATCAGCAATGGCAAGACTCCGCGGCAGTATTGCCTGAGCAGAATTTCCATGTGGGAGAGTATCTCCTTCCTGCTCTCTATAAGGCGACGGACATTACCTTGGCATACGAAACAACGCTGTCCGATGTTCAGCGTCCTATGGTGGAAGACTTGGGATTGTCTATAGATTCAGCAGTTGTTGAGCTATCGCAGCCCATTGCGGTTATGTCTATGCCTACCACGATTACTACTATCCGCGGTATAGCAGGTGAGCGGACGAACGAAGTGGAGCGTCCTACTGACGCTTCAGTCTTGACTGGCTCTGCACCGCTGGATATCCTCTTCAAGGCTAACCCTACACCTGCGGTAGATTACTATCAATGGTCGATATACAAAGGAAGTCGCTTGATTGTATCAAGGGCTGACGAGCAGCATCGTTATACTTTCAATGAGCCGGGGAGTTATAGGGTCGTATCTTCTGTAAGCAATATGCGCTGTCCCTGTCAGGAAAGCGAAGACCCGGATTGCCAACGTGATAGTACGGAGATTACTATTGCCGTCAGCGAGTCGCAACTATTGGTGCCTAATGTCTTTACTCCAAATGGAGATGGAAAGAACGATGAATTTCGTGTGATGTACCGTTCTCTGAAGGAGTTCCATTGTTGGGTGTACAACCGCTGGGGCAAATTGGTATATGAATGGACAGACCCCGCCAAAGGGTGGGATGGTACTATCAACGGTCGTCCTGCGGCGGAAGGAGCCTATTTCTACGTGATTCGCGCCTTGGGTACGGATGCCAATGCGGGGGCAGAGTATATGTCCAAACTCAAATACAAGAAGCAGAAGGATAATGCCGCTGATGCGGTGATAGGTGTATATCAACTATCCGGCGATATCAACCTTATACGGGGTAATAAATAGAGAGACTTATTTTATTCACGCGGCATTTGCCGCATAAACTATGAAATATATGAAACTTAAAACAATTTCTACTATGGCTTTTGCCGCTCTTACTTTGGCTACTACGGCTGCCAATACAGCTACGTCCGCCAATGCGGATAATCCGTTTTTCAACTACAAGATTTGGAAGACTCCCCATCAAACGTATCCGTTCAACGATATCCGTCCCGAGCATTATATGCCTGCTTTTGATGAGGCTATGCGTCAAGGTTTAGCGGAGATAGATGCTATCGTAGCAAACCCTGCTGCTCCTACTTTCCAAAATACTATTGAGGCATACGAGAAATCGGGCGAGATGCTTTCTATTGTAGCAGGTTGCTTCTACAATCTTACCAATTCCGATACCAACGATGAGTTGCAGGAGATAGAAATGGCGCTTTCGCCAAAGATGTCTGAGTATTCAGCTACTATTCGTCTCAACGAAGGCTTGTTCAAGCGCATCAAGGCGGTATATGACCAGAAGGGGCAACTGAAGCTGAATAAGGAGCAATCGAAGTTGCTGGATGATATCTACGAGTCGTTTGCCAACAACGGTGCCAACTTGTCGGCAGCAGACAAACAGACTTATCGGGAATTGACAGCGCGTCTCAGTCAATTGACGCTTGCTTATGGTCAGAATGTGCTCAAAGCTACTAACGCATGGTCGATGTTGCTTACCGATTCATCGCTCTTGGCGGGCTTGAATGATGATACGAAGGCGTTATTGAAGGAGAATGCAACACAAAAAGGACTGGACGGGTGGCTATTGAATCTTAAGCCTACGACCTATATTCCTGTGATGCAGGACTTGGACAATCGCGATATTCGCCGCGAGCTCTATACTGCCTACAATAGCCGTTGTATAGGAGGCGAGTTCGACAATACACAGGTTATTATAGATATAGTCAATACCCGCCTCGCTCTGGCGCAACTCTTTGGTAAGTCAACCTATGCAGAGAAGTCGCTCCATAAGACGATGGCGGAGACTCCCGAGCAGGTATATAAGCTGCTCGACCAACTGCGCGACAGCTATATGCCGGCAGCAAAGGCGGAGGTAGAGGAACTGCAACAATTCGCAACTTCGAAAGGTCTGTATGCAACGCTGCAGCCTTGGGATTGGAGCTACTACTCCAAGAAACTGAAAATAGAGAAATATGCTGTTTCAGACGATGACATCCGTCCTTATTTTGAGCTGGAAGCGGTAAAGCAGGGTGTCTTCGGCTTGGCACAGCGGCTCTATGGCTTGACTTTCAAAGAGAACAAAGATATTCAGGTTTACAATCCGGAAGTATCTGCCTATGAGGTATTTGATGAGAAAGGCAAGTTCTTGGCTGTTTATTATGCGGATTTCCATCCGCGGGACGGTAAGCGCGGAGGCGCGTGGATGAACGATTTCCAAGGTCAGTGGATGGACGGCAAGAAGGACCATCGTCCGCATATCGTCAACGTGATGAACTTTACGCGTCCGACAGCAGAGAAACCTGCTATTTTCACGTATGATGAGGTTGAGACTTTCCTTCATGAGTTCGGACATGCTCTCCACGGTATGCTTACCCGTTGCCAATATAGCGCGCTGTCCGGTACGAATGTGCCGCGCGACTTTGTAGAACTTCCTTCCCAATTCAACGAGAATTTCTTGGGTGAAAAAGAGTTCTTGGATACTTTTGCAAAGCATTACCAGACAGGTGAGAAAATGCCGCAAGAGTTGATAGACAAGATAAAAGCTTCTAATAATTATCATGCGGCTTATGCGTGCGTGCGCCAGCTTTCGTTCGGTTATCTTGATATGGCATGGCATACGCTGACTACTCCGTTTGTTGTTCCCGCTGATTTGACAACCGAAGAAGCGGTTATCAAGTTCGGCAACGATGCTATGGAACAGGTTCGGGTACTACCTAATGTGCCGGGTACGCAGATGGAAACAGCTTTTACCCATATTTTCTCTGGCGGTTATGCGGCAGGTTATTACAGCTACAAATGGTCGGAACTCCTTGATGCGGATGCTTTCTCCGTATTCAAAGCGGCAGCAGAGAAACGCGGTGGAACAATCTTCGATAAGAAGTCGGCTACGCTCTTCCGTAAGAATATTCTCGAGCGTGGAGGTACAGAGCCGGCTATGGACCTCTACAAGCGTTTCCGTGGAGGAGAACCTACTATCAACGCCCTTCTTGAGCGCGATGGCATCAAGGTTATCACTCTTCAATAGAATATATCTTTTAAAGCATAGATACGGGCTAACCAATTCGGTTAGTCCGTATCTGTTTATATCGTGGATAACGGCTATTTCAGTCGTTCTAGTTCTACGGTAAAGTGGCGCATCAGAGGCGCTTCTTTCGTGATTGCTAAGCCGCGCGTGACGCTCTCGCGGCGGTCATATACGTTCTTCAGAGCGACCGCTATCACTTGCATGTGATTGTCGGTATAGACACGGCGGGGTATGCACAAACGCACAAAGTCCAAACCGCCGAACCTGTTCTCGTGGGTTACGGGGTCACGGTCCGCCAATATATAGCCAATCTCGCAAGCGCGTATGCCCGCCTCAAGATACAACTCGCATGTAAGCGTTTGCGCGGGGAATTCCTCTTTGGGTACGTGCGTCAGAATGCGGTCGGCATCTACGAAGATAGCGTGTCCGCCGGCGGGACGTTGGTAGGGAATACCGTATTGGTCAAGCAGGGAAGCGAGGTATTGCACCTGATGAATACGGGTTTCCAGCATATCGAAGTGCGTGTTTTCATCTAATCCTACTGCCAATGCCGCCATATCACGACCATTCATGCCGCCGTAGGTGATAAATCCTTCATAGGGGATGCAGAATTGCTTGCAACCCTCGTACCACTCTTCGCGGTTAGTTGCGATAAAACCGCCCATATTGACGATACCGTCTTTCTTGGCAGACATGGTCATACTATCCGCATACGAGAACATTTCATGTGCAATCTCCTGTATGGTCTTGTCGGCATAGCCCGGTTCACGGGTCTTGATGAAATACGCATTCTCTGCAAAACGAGCAGAGTCCATATTGACGGGCACACCGTACTTGTGGCATAGAGAGCAAGTTTGGCGTATGTTCTCCATGGATACAGGCTGTCCGCCAACGGTATTGTTGGTCACGGTTAGCACCATGAACGGGACGTTCCCCGGATTATCTTTCAGCAATTGCTCCAGTCTCTCAAGGTCCACGTTTCCTTTGAACGGAGCTTCCAGCTGGGTGTCTTTTGCTTCCGCAACGGTAACGTCTATGGCGAAGGCCTTACGTGCCTCTATGTGCCCTTTGGTTGTATCAAAGTGCGCATTGCCGGGGATAATTTGCCCGGGTTTGACTAAATAGGAGAACAAAACATTTTCCGCAGCACGGCCTTGGTGGGTCGGGATGACGTAGTTGAAACCTGTTAGACGTGTGATAGTGTCTTTCAGTTGGAAGAACGATGTGCTTCCCGAGTAGCTCTCGTCGCCCAACATCAGGGCAGCCCATTGCCTGTCGGACATTGCTCCTGTTCCCGAGTCGGTCAGCAGGTCGATATAGACCTGTTCGCTACGGAGCATAAAAACGTTGTTCTTGGCTTCTTTGAGCCATTGCTCGCGCTCTGCGCGTGTGGACTTGTGGATAGGCTCCACCATTTTGATTTTCCACGTTTCTGCAAATGGAAGTTCCATGATAATAAGATTTTGAGGTTAATGAGTATAGAGATTTGTGTTTCAGGTATGCTACGTGTGGGGCAGATTTTAATGCTGCAAAGATACGAAAAAGATTTTATTCTTCCAAGCAATAGTGTTTAAGAACATCTTCTTGTAGGTCTATCTACTGCTTATCTACCGCTTATCCACAGCTAAAATTATGGCTCCCTCGTGGTGCAAACACCCACACATCCGCCCCCTCCTCCCTCGTGTTGCAAACCAGCGCAGCGTTTGCAACACGAAAAGCGCAGCAACCCGAATATCTAACAGCCCTTCGGGCGGTCCAACAGTCGCAGACGGTCAAGTAGTGCAAACGGTCAAACAGCGTAGCGGTCTTCAGTCTTACAGTCCTCGTGGTGCAAACCAATGTAGCGTTAGCGTAATGTTTGCAACACGAAAGGCGCAGCAATCCCGGAGTATTAAACGCCAAAGCGCAGCGGTGGCGTTCTATTACGAAGGGAATTGCTATCGGGTCTCGTAGCAACCCCGTAGCATCTTGGGACCCGCGTAGCACCTGCATAGGCCCTGCGTATCTCACGCCTGTCTGACCGCCATAGCAAAACGGCAAAATCCAAATAGAAACGCAATTATTTGATAGGTAGGAAATGGCATAACGAATGACAAAAGGCGGGAAAGATGTGTACCTGAATTGTAGCATATCAACGCTATCATTTGTGTATTTTGGAAAAATGTTGTACCTTTGCGGTGGCTATTGGTAAAAAATAGCCGCTAAAATAGGCATTAGCTATTATTCGCGTTCAAGAAAAAGCCTGAGAAACTGATTCTATGAATAGGAATTAGCGTGCAATATTCGTTCATGGGAAGTATGGACGACTCTTATCGTAAGGTGTTGATGTGTACATCGTATCGGTGTGGCACCTATTATGGATAAGGGGCGGGTTTCTTCTCAGGCTTCCCGTGAACGCGACAGAAAGGTCCACACCTTTTTTGTGTCCGTATAGTTGCATCCTGATCCGATAATGAATAAATAGCAATTGCATGATGTTTAACCGAATGAATTGCTATTTATGGTACTTCAAAAACTCAGAGCCTTTTTCCAAAAAGGCAATTGCGCTTCGTGGTGTGCATTTTTGCTTTTTGCGTCCTTCCTTTTGTTTAAATGTGTGTTGTACTATTGGTTGTGCTACCATAGTATATACATTAGTTCATTGTGGAGAAATCCGCCTGCATTTTTCGATTTTTGGTTGCCCAAACTGGCAGTTTCTTTATTCTTAGCCTCTTTTGTTTTTGTCTCCAAAAGGCAATGGTGGACAATAGTGGTTTCTTTGATTGCAGATGTTTGGATTATTGCCGATCTTATCTATTTTCGTGCCAATGATATGCATCTGACGTGGAATACCATAATGATGGCAAGTAATATGCAGGGTTTTTGGAGTTCTGTAATAGCCTATACGGATAATATCGTTTGGTTTTTTCTATCTACTATCTTGTTTGCCATTCTACTCCTGCCTATAGTCAATACACGCCGTAGTTGGAAGGGATTTACGCTTAGTATGGGATTGTGTTTGGTATCACATTGTGGGGGAGGTGTCGCTATGCTTGCAGATCCTACTATACATGCCCGGCACAAACTTGAGTATTTCATTCCATTTTGGACACCGGATTTGGGACACGACTGGGATCCTTCTGCCGGTTATATCAGACAGCATTCCATTATTGCGTATTTCCTAACTATGTTGATTGATAAAATTAGACTGCTAAGCGAAAAGGATTTCGGTAGGGTAGTATATTCCGAGAAAGAACAACATTATTTGGCTGATGTACAACAGCGGTACATAGCGTCCATAGAAAATGAGAGTCCCGCACCTAAAAATATGATAATTATTTTGGTGGAGAGTATGGAAAGTTGGGTCTTTGAGATAGATAATGTAGCGCCTAATTTGTCGGCACTGATTGGTAGAGAACATGTATTCTATGCAGATAAAATAGCATCTCAAAATCTTGCGGGAGCAAGCGGCGATGGACAAATGATTGTGCAGACAGGGCTATTGCCTACCCAAAACGGAGTGGCATGTTGGCTCTATGGGGATAATAGGTATCCCAATTTTGCACATTTCTACGAGAAGAGCTTGCTCATCAGTCCGTGCGGTCCGTCCGTTTGGAATCAGACCGCTATGACACGATCGTATGAATACAAAGAGGCAGTATATGCGGGTTCAAAAGTCACGATGGATGATGCAGGAATGTTTTGTCATGTGATTGATACCTGCAAAAGTGTGTCCGAGATGAAAAACGGGATGCTACTATTTGCCCTTACGATAGATACCCATACTCCTTTTATGCACATACCGCTACATTCGACATCTTTGCAGTTGGAGCAGGAAATGCCCGAGATGATGCAACGATATCTGACTTGTTTCCACTATATGGATTCGTGTTTCGGGGCCTTCTGGCAGGAATTTGAACAATCGGAGTTGTTTGAGAATACTATTGTGCTTATTACCGGAGACCATACTATTTTTAAGAGTTCGCAACTGCGTGATTTCCAATCTTATGCTGAGACGCATGGATTATCTATACGGAACGGAAAAAATTATTGCCCTCTGATTGTTTATTCGTCTGATATCAGGGAGACGATTCGTATGGAAGAAGAGTGTTATCAGATGGATATCTATCCTACTATTCTCAATCTGATAGGTGAAGATAGTTATTATTGGCAAGGGTTAGGGGTAAATTTGTTGGATGAAAAAGCGCGAAAGGAGCGCTCCTTGAGTGAGGAAGAAGCATACGTGCTTTCGGATAAATTGATCCGCACTGATTGGTTCGCGACATTCTCTTATCCTCCGCATATCCACCGCTAAGTTTTCTTTTTATTTGCATAATCCAAATAATAGTAGTAACTTTGCGCGGTTTTTCAAATTTGGAATTATGTTAATGAAAGAACGCATACAAACTTTGCTCGAACAGGTGGGCTCCATGAAAGCCGCTAATGCGGAGGAATTGGAGGCTCTGCGCATCAAGTATCTTAGCAAAAAGGGAGAGATTTCCGAATTGTTCAACGAGTTCCGCGAGATACCCAAAGAGGAGAAAAAAGAGATCGGTCAGGCTCTCAATCGGCTTCGCCAGCAGGCAGAAGCACGCTTCGGAGAGATGCGCGCGCAGGTTGGTGCGATGCGGGTAGAGAAGAATGTGCTGGACCTGACACGCACGCCGGACCCGATTGAAATTGGTACGCGCCATCCGTTGTCGCTGGTACGCGAGGAGATAATAGACATCTATTCGCGTATCGGCTTTACTGTGGCGGACGGTCCTGAGGTAGAGGATGACAAGCATGTCTTCGGTATGCTCAATTTCGCGCCTGAGCACCCCGCGCGTGACATGCAGGACACTTTCTTTATCGAAAAAGAGGAGGGCGTGCAAAAGCCGACCGATGTGTTGCTGCGTACGCACACCAGTAGCGTACAGACGCGCGTGATGACTTCGCAGAAGCCGCCTATCCGTGTATTGTGCCCGGGGCGTGTATACCGCAACGAGGCGATTTCGGCACGTGCACATTGCTTTTTCCACCAGGTGGAGGGCTTGTATATTGACAAGAATGTGTCGTTTGCGGACCTGCGCGAGGCGTTGCTCTATTTCGCCAAAGAGATGTTTGGCGCGGATACCAAAATACGTTTGCGCCCCAGCTATTTCCCCTTCACAGAGCCGTCAGCGGAAATGGATATCTCGTGCAATATATGCGGCGGAAAAGGCTGTTCGTTCTGCAAAGGAACGGGCTGGGTGGAAATCCTCGGCTGCGGAATGGTCGATCCTAACGTACTGGAATCCTGTGGCATAGATTCAAAGGTCTATTCGGGATATGCGTTCGGGATGGGTGTCGAACGTATTGCTAACCTCAAATACCGCGTGAAGGACCTGCGCCTGTTCTCGGAGAACGATGTGCGTTTCCTGCGCCAGTTCGAGAGTTGCTAAGCGGAGTTTCCTGTTAGTTCTGGCTTGTCTCTGAAAAGAGATTTTTGCAATTCGCGTTGTTTTTTCTGCGAAAAATTTTGCTGTATTAAAAAAAAGTAGTACCTTTGTGCCCGATTTGCGCTATGGGCGAACTGCAAACACATATAGTAGATCTTTCGAAGTTGGAGATAGGTACGTATCGGTTAGATTATCAGCTTGATACGAATTATTTTTCTGCTATAGAGAAGACCGAATTGTTGGGAGGAAATGTAGAAGCTCATGCCGTGTTGAATCTGCGAGCGGAAGATTTTGATCTGAAAGTGTCGGTCAAAGGGATTGTGCAAGTGGTATGTGACCGTTGCTTGGACCCGATGGACTTGCCCGTTGAGGCGGAAGACGAGATGGAGGTGGAAGAAGGGGCAAAAGTGATAGATTTGGATTGGCTCGCGTATGAATTGATAGTTGTAAATCTTCCGTTGGTACATAGTCACCAACCGGGTGGTTGTAATCCGAAGATGGATGCACTTCTCCAAGACCACCTCTGTACCGGCATCGAAGAAGGCAATGATAGTGACGATAGTATGTAACATGCTGTGGCTCAGCTGCGGAGAACGGAATGAACATACCCGTTGAAAAGAGAAATTAAATAATAAACAAACACAGTACTTGTGTAAAAATATTGAACAATTATGGCACATCCTAAAAGAAGACAATCGCACACCAGACAAGCGAAACGCCGTACGCATGACGCGTTGACGATGCCTGCATTGGCAATCTGCCCTAACTGCGGCGCACACTACATCTACCACACTGTATGCCCGAGTTGTGGCTACTATCGTGGTAAACTCGCCATCGAGAAGGCGGCTGAAGCCTAAATCGTGTGTAGGCGATTACGGTATGGCTCCGGATGTATTCCTACTCCGGAGCCTGTTTTTGTCAGGACAAAAGGTATAGTCTGATAATTCGCGCGTGAGCGCGGACGTAGCTCGAGAGGGTTACCGTACAATAAACAACTATTCAATTATGTACAACAACAATGAAGGTCCCCGTCGTCAAGGGGGCTATCGCAGAAATTCAGATTCACGCGGACAAGGCGGTGCATACATGCCGGAAGACGGCGCAAGTGAGCGTCCACGATTCGGTTCGTACAATCCGGATCACACCAATGGTCGTCCGCGCCGGCGGTTTACGTCGGCGTCGGGGCAAATGCGCGCAGAGCGTGTAGAACCGCGTCAGCGCTATAACCAAGACGGCGAACGTCCGCAAGGTGGTTATCGCCCGCGTTTTAACCAAAATGGCGAACGTCCGCAAGGTAGTTATCGCCCCCGTTACAACCAAGATGATGAACGTCCGAGAGGGCAATTCCGTCCGCGTGTGCAACGCAATGACGGGGTGTATAGCGAACGTAAACGGCAGGCTTATCGGAAGCAATACGAAGACCCGACGAAACCTATCCGCTTAAACAAGTATTTGGCAAATGCGGGTATATGCTCACGCCGCGAGGCGGATGACTTTATTCAAGCAGGTGTTATTTCCGTGAACGGCGTCGTGGTTGACTCGTTGGGAGCCAAGGTGTTGCCTACGGACAAAGTGCAGTTCCATAATCAGCCTGTGCGCCGCGAGAAGAAGGTATACATCCTGTTGAATAAGCCGAAGAATACGGTGACGACTACGGACGATCCGCAGGAGCGTAATACGGTAATAGATATTGTGCGCAACGCTTGTGCGGAGCGTATCTATCCCGTAGGTCGCTTGGACCGCAATACGACCGGTGTTCTGTTGCTTACCAACGACGGCGACTTAGCTGCCAAACTCACGCATCCGAAATTCGGCAAAAAGAAGATTTATGCAGCGACTTTAGACCGTGATTTGGATGAAGCGGACGAGGCTATCATACGCGCCGGTATCGTACTGGATGATGAGAAGATTGTACCTGATGCACTGGAATTCCCGAAGGAAGACCGCAGACATATCGGTCTGGAGATACACTCGGGGCAAAACCGCGTAGTGCGCCGTATATTTGAGAAGGTGGGATACAAGGTAATGCAACTTGACCGTGTCAGCTTTGCCGGGCTTACCAAGCGTAAGGTGCCTCGTGGAAAATACCGTTTCCTTACTCCTCAGGAGGTATCAATGCTCCAAATGGGGGCATTTGAGTAGCCTTGTGATATGAAGATAATAAGCCGTACATCTGTTAGATGTGCGGCTTGTTGTTTTTTTAATGGATTGTTAATCGTGTTTGATGCTATTTGTCGCAGCAAATCTGATTGAAACGTGTAAAATGTGTATTTTTGATGCTTAAAATCGAAAATAATCGGTTGTTTTGCGAAAAAACGCAGAAAAATGATGTTTGCTATTGCGTATTTCAATTCAAACATGTACTTTTGCATCCGATATTGATATTGTTAACAAATAGTACGTAACAATTTATGAGTAACATCCGATTTGAAGCGTTGAAAACGGCTTGGAGCCACGAGCCGTTGGAGGTAAAGCAAGAAAACTGCAGTAGGAGCGTGTTGTTTGCGCAGAAAGTGTTCACACGCGAGAAGATGAAAGAATATATTGCCAGCAACGTGTTGGAGCAGTTGTTTGACCTGATTGACAACGAGAAGACATTGAGCCGCGATATAGCGGGTAGTGTGGCTATCGGAATGAAAAAATGGGCGATGGAGCAGGGGGCAACCCATTACACCCACTGGTTTCAACCCCTTACGGGCGGTACGGCGGAGAAGCACGATGCTTTCTTCAGCATTGACGATGACGGTCGCCCGTTGGACGAGTTTTCCGGCAGTGTATTGTATCAGCAGGAGCCGGATGCCAGCAGTTTTCCGAGCGGCGGTATCCGTAATACGTTCGAAGCGCGCGGTTATTCGGCATGGGACCCTTCGTCGCCGGCTTTCGTGATTGGTGACAGGCTGTGTATTCCTACTATCTTTGTGGCATATACAGGAGAAGCGTTGGATTACAAAACCCCTCTGCTACGCTCTATCTCGGCGGTGAACAAGGCTGCGGTGGCTGTGGCTAATTATTTTGACAAGAACGTAAAACGCGTGTATAGTTATTTAGGTTGGGAACAGGAGTATTTCCTTGTTGATGAAGCACTTTTCGTTGCCCGTCCGGATTTAGTCATGACGGGGCGCACACTGATGGGGCATACGGCGAGCAAAAGCCAGCAATTGGATGACCATTATTTTGGGATTATTCCCGAGCGAGTACTCAATTTTATGATGGAGTTGGAAACGGAGTCGCTCAAGTTGGGTATCCCCGTGAAGACGCGGCATAACGAGGTCGCTCCTAATCAGTTTGAGTTGGCTCCTATATACGAGGAGGCGAATCTCAGTTCCGACCATAACCAGCTGGTTATGTCGCTGATGGAGCGGGTCGCACGGCGTCACCATTTCCGCGTCTTGCTCCATGAGAAGCCATTTGGCGGTGTGAACGGCTCTGGCAAGCATTGTAACTGGTCGTTGGGAACCAATACGGGGGTCAACCTCCTTGCTCCCGGCAAAAACCCTTATCAGAACCTGCAGTTCGTTACCTTCCTTGTCAATGTGCTGATGGCGGTTCAGCGGCATAACGGGTTGCTTAAGGCATCTATTGCCTCGGCTACCAATGCCCATCGTCTGGGCGCGAACGAGGCGCCTCCGGCTATCATCTCGGTCTTCTTGGGCACGCAGTTGACGGATGCCCTCAACCAGATTGAGCATGCCGATATGGACAAGGGAATTATCATCAATGCCAAGAAGGAAATGAAGTTAGGTGTGGGGACCATTCCTGAGATTTTGTTGGATAATACCGACCGAAACCGCACATCGCCTTTTGCCTTTACGGGCAATCGCTTTGAGTTCCGTGCCGTCGGTTCGTCGGCAAACTGCGGTGCGGCGATGCTTGCGCTGAATGCTGCGGTGGCGGAGCAGCTCACCCTCTTCCACGAGGAGGTGGATGCCCGTATTGCCGCCGGCGAAGCCAAAGAACGGGCGTTACTGTCCGTAATCAAACGTTGCCTCTACGAGTGCCACGCTATCCGTTTCGACGGTAACGGATATAGCGACGAATGGAAAGCAGAGGCGGCACGACGCGGCTTGGATTGCGAAACGAGTGTACCTCTGATTATAGACAACTACTTGAGCGACAGCTCGGTAAAGATGTTTAGCAGAACCAACGTGTTGACCAAGGCGGAGCTGATGTCGCGTTGCGAGGTCAAGTGGGAGAACTATGCGATGAAGCTGCAGATTGAGTCTCGTGTGCTGGGCGATTTGGTTATCAACCATGTCTTGCCTGCTGCCAAACGCTATCAGACGATGCTCCTGCAAAACGTGCTGAGCGTGAAGCAGGTCTTCCCCGAGGCGGAGGTTAGCGTGCTCAACGAGCAGGATTATGTTATCATCCGCCGCATCGAGAACCATGCCGCGGCTATCATCGAGGGGGTGGAGAAGATGAACAAAGTTCGCATGAAAGCGAATCATATCGAGAACCAACGCGAGCGGGCGATTACTTTTCATGACGATATTGTGCCTCTCATGGAGGACATCCGAAAACATGTGGACGACCTCGAGTTGGTGGTTGATGACGAACTCTGGACGTTGCCTAAGTACCGTGAGATGCTGTTTATCCACTAAATACATATGTCTCAGAGATTACATTTCGTCAAGATGCAGGGACTTGGCAACGACTACATCTATTTGGATGCGCGTGGTCATGTCCCTGCCGACTTGCCGGTCTTGGCGCGTAGGTTGAGCGACCGCCATTTGGGCATCGGTAGCGATGGTTTGGTGCTGCTTACCAATAGTACTACCTGTGATTTCGGTATGCGTATCTTCAACGCCGACGGCTCCGAGGCGCAGATGTGTGGCAACGCCTCACGCTGTATAGGCAAGTATGTTTACGAGCGCGGATTAACCTTCAAAACAACCTTTTCGCTGGAGACAAAGGCAGGTGCGAAGACCTTGTATCTGCATGTTGCGAATGGGACTGTGCAAAAGGTTACCGTAGATATGGGAATACCACGATACAACGCCGCGACCTCCCTTGCTATTGACGGGCGGCAACTGACCATCCACGAGGTGGATATGGGAAATCCGCACGCCGTATGTTTCGTGCCGGATGAGCGGATGTTGTCTCGGGTGTTGGTACTCGGACACAGCATCGAGTGCCACCCGCATTTCCCCTGGCGCACGAATGTGGAGTTTGTCCATGTGCATACGCCCAACGAGTTGCTGATGCGTGTGTGGGAGCGGGGGAGTGGCGAGACGCTCGCGTGCGGTACAGGGGCTTGCGCCGCTGTTGTTGCTGCTGTTAGTGCGGGGCTCGCCGAGCCTGATGCAATCGTCCGCTTGCGCGGGGGCGATTTGCAGATTGTTTGGAAAGACAACCGTCACATAGAGATGACGGGAGGCGCCGAGCTCGTTTTTGAGGGTGATGTAATAATGTAAAGGCTGAGTCTTATAAAGTATGATACAGGTTAATAGCAATTTCTGCCGCCTGCGGGCGGCATATCTCTTTACGGAAATACAGCAACGCACCGATGCTTATGCGGCGCAACATCCTGATAAGCAGGTTATTCGTCTCGGTATCGGGGATGTGCGCGGACCGCTTGTACCCGCGGTCATAGATGCTATGGAGCTGGCGGTGAGGGAGCAGGCGGATGAGCGTACTTTCCACGGATATGGCTTGGAGCAGGGCGCGGGGTGGATGCGCCGTTCTATTGCCGAGTTCGACTACCGCCGCCGCGGAATAGAGATGGATATCGACGAGATTTTTGTCTCCGACGGGGCAGGGAGCGACTTGGGCAATCTGAGTGATATCCTCGATGTCCGCAATCGCGTTGCTATTGCCGACCCCGTTTATCCAGCTTATGTGGATGTTAATGTGATGGCTGGGCGCGCAGGCGACTGGAATACAGACCATTGGAGCAACCTGATTATGCTTCCTTGTACGCCGGAGAATAATTTTTGTCCTGACTTTCCGATGCAAGTGCCGGATGTGATTTACCTCTGCTCGCCCAATAATCCGACCGGCACAGCTCTTAATCGGGCGCAACTGACGGCATGGGTACGCTATGCGCGGGAACACCGCAGTCTTATCATCTTCGATTCCGCCTACGAGGCGTTTGTCCATAGTGCGGATGTGCCTCATAGTATCTACGAGATAGAGGGGGCGAAAGAAGTGGCAGTAGAGGTGCGCAGTTTCAGCAAAACGGCGGGTTTTACGGGAATCCGTTGTGGCTATACGGTTGTGCCTAAGGCGCTTATGGGAAGGAATGACCATGGCGATGACGTGTCGTTGAATAGCCTTTGGTATCGCCGCCAGTGTACCAAATACAACGGCACAAGCTATGTCTCTATGCGGGGTGCGCAGGCTGTCCTGTGCGAGGAAGGGCATCGTCAGGTCATGGAGCAGATAGAGGGGTATATGCGCAATGCCACGCTCATACGCGATAGCTTGTCCGCGATTGGATTGAAGGTGTACGGAGGTACGGACGGACCCTATGTGTGGGTACGTGCACCGCACGGTATGGGCTCTTGGGAATTCTTCGACCGCCTGCTTAATACTTGTCAGGTCGTTTGTACGCCGGGAGTCGGTTTCGGAAGGCAGGGAGAGGGCTTTGTCCGCTTCTCGGCATTTGGTTCGTCCGAACAAGTGCAGGAAGCCATGACCCGCCTGAAAATCAGCCACCAATTATAGGTGATTATTAGGCAATTTATAGGTAATTCGACGGTTTCTGCCTTATTATCAGGCAGCTAATGCTTATCTAATATCCCGCTTATGTGCTGCCTTCGAGCTCTTTTTATGCGGCCATTGCGGAAAAATACAAATATATTTGGGAGAATGTGATTTTTTGTGTACTTTTGCAATCTCGAAACGTAGATTAAATATTGATTTCAGATACTATGTGTGGAATAGTAGGATATATTGGGAAGCGTGATGCCTATCCTGTATTGATGAAGGGGCTTCACCGTCTCGAGTATCGCGGGTACGATAGTGCCGGCGTGGCGTTGATTAACCCGCAGGGAAAGCTCAATGTGTACAAGACGAAGGGTAAGGTGGCGGAGTTGGAGGCTTACGCAAACGACAAGGATATCTCTGGTATTGTTGGTATTGCCCATACGCGTTGGGCTACGCATGGCGAACCGAACGTAGTTAATGCGCACCCTCACTATTCCGAGTCTGAGGAGTTGGCTATCATACACAATGGCATTATTGAGAATTATGCAGTCTTGAAGCAGGGCTTGCAGCAACACGGATATACCTTCAAGTCTGCTACCGACACGGAAGTCCTTGTGCAACTGATTGAATATACCAAGCGTACGGATCATGTGGACTTGAAGACTGCCGTCCAATTGGCTCTTAATCAGGTTGTTGGGGCGTATGCTATCGCTGTGTTGGACCGCTCTAATCCCGATATGATTGTTGCGGCACGCAAGGGAAGTCCGCTCGTTGTGGGTATAGGAGAGGACGAGTATTTTCTCGCTTCGGATGCTACACCTATTGTCGAATATACCGACAAGGTTGTGTATATTGATGACGAAGAAGTGGTTGTGATTGAGCGTGGGCAGAAACTGGATATCACGACCATCGGTAATGTGCGAAAAACGCCTGAGATTAAACGTCTGGAACTGACTCTCTCACAGTTGGAGAAGGGTGGGTACCCGCATTTTATGCTCAAGGAGATTTATGAGCAACCGCGTACATTGGCGGATTCCATGCGCGGGCGGGTGAACGTTGAGCATAACAATATCGCTCTTTCGGGCTTTATTGACAATAAAGAGCGTTTCCTCAATGCGAAGCGTATTATCATTACGGCGTGCGGCACCTCTTGGCATGCGGGACTTATCGCTATGTATGCTATGGAGGAATTTGCGCAGATTCCTGTCGAAGTGGAGTATTCCAGTGAGTTCCGCTATCGTAAACCCGTTATCAACGAGGACGATGTCGTGATTGCTATTTCGCAATCGGGCGAGACTGCCGATACGCTGGCGGCTATCCAGCTGGCGAAAAGCCATGGGGCATTTATCTTCTCGATATGCAATGTGGTTGGGGCATCCATTCCGCGTGTCTCCGATAGCGGCTGCTATACCCATGTCGGTCCAGAGATTGGAGTCGCTTCTACCAAGGCGTTCACGGCGCAAGTTACGGCATTGACCATGTTGGCACTCTGTATCGGCAAAGAGAAAGGGACGCTTAGCGAAGATAAATACTTGACTATTGTGCACGAGTTGGGGCTTATTCCTGATAAAATACAAAAGGTCTTGGAGCAGGATAAGGCGATAGCTGAGTTCGCTAAAACCTTCACCTATGCGCAGAATTTCATCTATCTTGGGCGGGGCTATAATTACCCTGTCGCCTTGGAGGGAGCTTTGAAACTGAAGGAAATCAGTTATATACATGCTGAGGGCTATCCGGCTGCCGAGATGAAGCACGGACCTATTGCCCTTATATCGCAGGAGATGCCTGTGGTAGTCATTGCACCGCATTGCGGTACGTATGAAAAAGTGGTGTCCAATATTCAGGAAATCAAGGCGCGCAAAGGGCGTGTGATTAGTGTAGTCACGGAGGGGGATACGCAAGTCCGCAATATGTCTGACTTTACTATTGAGGTGCCTGCTACGGAAGAGTGTTTGACGCCGTTGCTTACGGTCATTCCATTGCAGTTGTTGGCGTATCATATCGCGGTTGTTAAAGGCTGTGATGTTGATCAACCGCGCAATTTGGCAAAATCTGTTACAGTTGAATAAAAGAATATGGCGAGTAAAATACGTGTGGCCGTCTTGGGCTACGGAAATATAGGGCGTGCTGCGGAACAGGCAATCTTAGACGCACCTGATATGGAGTTGGCAGGTATCTTCCATCATGATGACGATCTTTCGTCCTTAAGTGCTGATGTGGTTGTTTTGTGTACACCTACTCGAGAAGTGCCGGCGTTTGCGGAGCAGGTGATTGCCAAAGGTATCTGCACGGTAGATTCCTTTGATATTCATGGACAGATTTACGACTTACGTCAACGGCTGATGACGCTTGCGAAAGAGGGTAAGTGTGCAAGTATCATCTCCGCAGGCTGGGACCCAGGCTCGGATTCGGTTATTCGTACCTTATTGACTGCGCTTGCACCCAAGGGAATCACTTATACTAACTTCGGTCCCGGACGCTCTATGGGGCATACGGTAGCGGCAAAGGCGATACCGGGAGTCAAGGACGCCCTGTCTATGACGATTCCTTTGGGTACGGGGATTCATCGCCGTATGGTATATGTCGAACTGGAAGACGGCGCAGATTTTGTTGCTGTTGAGCAACGTCTATTGGCGGATGACTATTTCGCGCACGACGAGACGCATGTGGTCCAAGTTGATTCGGTAGATGCACTCAACAACGTGGCGCATGGGGTCAATTTGGTGCGTAATGGTGTGTCGGGTAGTGTGCATAACCAACGTTTTGAGTTCAATATGGCTATCAACAATCCTGCCCTGACAGGGCAGGTCCTCGTGTCGTGTGCACGTGCGGCAGTACGCTTGCAGCGAGAAGGACGCTTTGGAGCATACACTATGATCGAGCTCCCGCCTATCTATTTGCTGCCTGGCGATATCGAACAACTTGTTCGCACATTGGTTTGATGCTGTAGGTACACACAAAAAACGCTTTATAAACGATTTATAAAGCGTTTATAAACCGTTTTTATAATGTATAGCGGACTACGATTCTTTGAGGACGCCTGTGCGATAGGCTGTTAATAGGTGCTCCAAGTTCTCCGCTTGGGCTAATAGTTCTCGCCCTCGGTCGGTATCATAGATGTGCAAGCGGTGCTGCGTAAAATCTTGTAGTAGGGTACGGCTGTGGATATCGCTACCGGAAAGCACGGCTTGTTCGCGGTTCTCAAACGACTCGTGCTCCACCAATTGGATGCCGTGACTGTTATAGATTAGGGTATAGCCTGCTATACCGGTCTTTTTCTGATAGGGTTTGCTAAAACCACCGTCTATTACAAAACGTTTTCCCTCGGCACGTATAGGTGTTTCTCCTTCTATTGTGCGAACAGGTATGTGTCCGTTTATAATACGTCCTTTCGTAGGATCAAGACCGAATTCTGTAAGGATTTTTGCGCACGTTTTACTCTCGTTGGCAAGGGTGTAGTATGCACCTTTCTGCTCTTTCCATAGTGCCTCGTCCGCAACGAAATAACGCTCGAATGTTGTCATCTTGTCTTTGTTGTACAAAGGCGAGTGCGCTCCTTCCCAGAGATACAGCATATAGTCAAGTGCATCTGTGCGTTGTATGCCGACACCATAGTAGGCGGTACGTACCACTTCGTCTATGCGCTCCATCAGGCGGCGACCGCTTACGCGCTCTCCGCATACATCCACTTCGGTAAAGGTGCCGTCTGCGTTGAGTGGAACGGCAGCATGATAGAGCAGGAAACCGTTTCGCACAAGGAACATACTGCCGTGCTGATAAAGCATGTGCAGGTGCTTTTGCATTTTCTCTGATTTACGGAAACTGCGTGCCAACTGATTCATCAGCTCTTGTTCTTCTGCGGATAGTTCATAGGGAGTGTCGGCAGAGAGAGTGGGTAGATTAGTGTCGGTCAGGGGATAGTCTGTGCCGGCTATACGCACAGTACCGCTTGCTATGTCTATCTTGTCGAGCAGAAGCCTGTCTTCCATATTCCATTCGGGATGACGCAGTATGGTCTGCCCTTCTAATTTGAATTGGATGATTGAGATTGCTTTGTGCATCTTAGCCATCATGTCCGCCGAGCGGGTCATACGCGGATTATGCTCAAAGTCTTTCGTCTGAAAGACTTTGCAAGGGTCGTCTTTGTATGTCTCCATCGCGAAGTTGGCGAGGGGAAGCAGATTGATGCCGTATCCTTCCTCCAACGTCTCTATGTTGGCGTAGCGTATGGATACACGCAACACGGTGGCTATCAGAGATAGATTGCCTGCCATTGCCCCCATCCATTCTATATCATGGTTCCCCCACTGGATGTCATAGTCGCGTATGGTGGACAGTACGTCCATTATGCGTGCTGCACCCGAACCGCGGTCAAAGATATCGCCTACTACGTGTAGTGTGTCTATTGTGAAACTATGGATAAGGTATGAGATGGCTATAATCAGGTTCTCTGCGCAACCTGTATCAATAATAGCGTTAATAATGGCGTTGTAATAGTTTGCGCGGTCGTTTTCGATACTTGATTCGTGTAGCAATTCGTCAATCACATAGGCGTAGTCTTTCGGCAGTAACTTGCGCACTTTGGAGCGACTGTATTTGATAGTAACGGCACGTGCTACCATTACCACTTGGTGCAATCGGCGTCGATACCAGTCTTCCATACTAAAGCTTCCCATTCCTTCGTCCAATCCTTCCACTGGTCTATCTATGCTCCTGCGAACCAGCTCAATACGTTCGTCAGGATAGTAAATCAAGGCGCACAATGCACGTTTCTCCGTCTCGCTGAGTTCGTCGCCGTATAGGTCATCTAATTTGTGGCGCACTACTCCGGAGGCGTTCTTTATCATGTGGATAAAAGCACTACTCTCGCCGTGTAGATCGCTGATAAAGTGCTCCGTACCCTTGGGTAGGGAGAGTATGGCCTTGAGGTTGATAAGCTCCGTGATGACCGATTTGCTATTCGGGAATTTCTCACTCAGCAGTTGCAAATAACGAATGTCATTTTTTATATCAGCTTTATCCATAGCAATAATTCTTTTAGTCTTTTGGGATGCCTTACCGCACATGCGATTTCTGCGTGCAAAGTTAGTAAAAATATTTTGAAAAACAAGCAAATTGTCCCTCAAATGTAGGGTCGGCGGGAGGCTTAGTCGGAAAAAAGATATTTTAGCACGAGAATGCTTGGAGATTTCAATACTTTTTTATAACTTTGCAGCCGATAAGCAATCCATGAAATAGTCATTCTACAGGGTCAATAAGCAAGAGTTATTTATGTCCACAGCCATAGAATTTAATCATGTAGGCAAACAATATCGTTTGGGAGTGGTATCTACCGGTACTATCTCGCACGACTTGAATCGTTGGTGGCAGACCAGTATCCTTCGTCATGAGGATCCGTACTTGAAGATAGGTTCGATAAACGACCGTGCTTCCAAAGCGGATAGCGAGTACGTATGGGCTTTGCGTGATATTGATTTTACGGTATCTCAAGGGGATGTCGTCGGTATTATCGGCAAGAATGGGGCAGGAAAGAGTACGTTGCTCAAATTGCTGAGTAGAGTGACGGCACCTACTATGGGAACTATCCGTGCCCGCGGACGTATTGCTTCCTTGTTGGAGGTGGGGACGGGCTTTCATCAGGAGATGACCGGTCGTGAGAATATCTATATGAATGGGGCGATATTGGGTATGACCAAGCAGGAGATTAGCGCTAAATTGGATGAGATTGTTGATTTTAGCGGTTGTGAACGCTACCTTGATACTCCCGTCAAGCGCTATTCGTCGGGTATGATGGTGCGCCTCGGTTTTGCTGTTGCCGCCCACCTTGACCCTGAGATATTGGTCGTGGACGAGGTCCTTGCCGTAGGCGATGCCGACTTCCAGAAGAAGGCGATCGGCAAGATGAAATCCGTCTCCCAAGGCGAAGGCCGCACCGTCCTCTTCGTCTCCCACAACATGACCAGCATCAAGAGCCTTTGCAAGCATGGTGTAATCCTGCAGAACGGTATGTTGATTGATAAAGGAGAAATAGATCCTATTGTTTCTCATTATCTCCGTGGAGACAGCGAACTGGATAATTACAAGGCCTGGGATAACCCCTACCAAGGCAATAGCGGTTTTGAATTGTTGGAGGTAGGTGTGCGCCCAAAAGGAGGAAACTACACAGATGTGATGCGTGTAACGGACGAATTGGAGATTGTAATGCGCTATCGCTTGCATCGGTCTTTGGAGAAGTTTTGGATTACTCTTCATATGAAGAATGAGCAAGGCGAGCGCATGTTCTCAACTACGGGTGCTAATAGGTGTTACGATAAACATCACGAAGCAGGAGAATACGAGCAAATCTGTCATTTGCCGAAAGATTTCTTCAATTGGGGAACGTTTACAATAGATTTTATGGCATTCAACCAGCCTTCCAATATCGAATGCTTGATGTCCGAGTCTGATTTTCTATCTTTTACTTTGGCGAATCGTCCTGTTGAAATTGGCGGCTGGATGGGAAGAGAACCGGGAGATATTACGCCGAAGTTTGATTTTACAGAGTGTAAGTTGCATTAACAAGACTAATAATGGATAATCACCAAATAACAGTAACATCCCCTCTCCTTCCTGATTTGGAGGAGTTTCACGCTCTCTTGCAGCAGATATGGGATAGCAAGTGGATTACCAACAATGGTAGTTTCCACCAGCAGTTGGAAGCCGCTTTGGCAGAGTACCTCAAAGTGCCCTACATTTCATTGTTTACCAACGGCACGCTTCCGCTCATTACCGCTTTGCAAGCCCTCCGCATCCAAGGGGAAGTTATCACTACGCCATATTCTTTTGTGGCAACCACCCATGCTATTTGGTGGAATGGCTTGACTCCTGTCTTTGTAGACATTGACCCTGCCACGGGCAATATCGACCCCGACAAGATAGAAGCCGCCATCACTCCCCGCACTACGGCTATCATGCCCGTGCATGTCTATGGTAAGCCCTGCGATGTAGAGCGCATAGATGCTATAGCTAAGAAATACAACCTCAAGGTCATCTACGACGCCGCCCACGCTTTCGGCGTAGAAATCCACGGGCGTTCAGTCTTGGAATGGGGCGATATCTCTACGTTAAGTTTTCATGCTACCAAGGTTTTCAATACCATCGAAGGCGGTGCACTAATCTGCCACTCTTGGGAGATGAAGGAGCAAATCGATAATTTGAAGAACTTCGGCTTCCGTGGAGAAACTACGGTCGTCGCACCTGGTATCAACTCTAAGATGGATGAGGTCCGTGCGGCCTATGGTTTGCTCAACCTCAAGCAAGTAGATGCAGCCATTGAGGCGCGCCATCAAGTAGCAATACGCTACCGTGAAGCCTTGCGCAACGTGAAGGGTATCACTTTCTTTGACGACATGCCCGGCGTCCGCCACAACTATTCGTATTTCCCGATATTCGTAGATGCTGACCAATACGGTATGACCCGCGATGAACTATACCAAAAGATGAAGGACAACAATGTGCTCGGTCGTCGCTATTTCTATCCCCTCATCAGCACATTCAGCCCCTATAACAAATACCCTTCCGCTGTTCCTACCAACCTTCCCAATGCCACTCGCATGGCAGACCAAGTCATCTGCCTCCCTATGTACCATACCCTCACCAAGGCGGATATTGAACGAGTAATGGAATGTGTCATCACTAAATAATGTATAATTATGAGTAGAACTGAGATGAATGAAAAACAAGCAATTGCAAGCGTAATGATGCGCAGGCAATCGGTAGGTTACCAACGTGCTGTCGATGCAAAGATTCCGGTAACTTATGCGTCGGGGGCTAAAGTGGTGAGTATGCACAACGGAAAACGTACCGTGCTTGCACAAGTGAAACCGTCCATAAAGTTGCGTACACCCAAAACCTATATTCTAAAGTAGTATATGGCAAAGCGTCTTCGCATATTGGCTGGTCCCAATGGCTCTGGTAAAACTTCTATTTACAGGGAACTCCGTGATAAGTTTCATTGGGGCATCTTTGTAAATGCGGATGAGATAGAGCGTTCGTTGAGGATGGGTGGTGAAATCAATCTTAGTGTATATGGTGCTTTCATAATTTCTTTTCTTTTCAATGCGCGTGCATTGAACACAGAGAATGCAAATAAGGGTATTGTATAATCGTCTTTAATAATAAACATTTTATGGCAAAACAAGTAACTAATCTTAGTGATATCCAAGATTATTTTCAGGGCGTAATGAATCGTGCTGAACATCATGCAGACAATGTGAATGCTATTATTTTAGCTTTAATAGGGTGTGTCATTTGGAAATCTAAAGGGAATTTTTGGGTGCGTGAGTATGCTGGTGCTCCTGCTAATATGCTTTGGATGGATGTTGATAATACAACATATTGTTTTCGATATAACCATGTAGAGAATGTGGTAGAACTGAGAAAAGACTCTGTAAAGGGTAATGTTATTAAAACCTTTGATAATCAAACATCTTTGGCGGATTTGAAGAATTGTTTTGAAAAATTGTGATATGCAACCTTCTTTTTACACCGACCAAGAACTCGCCCAATTGGGCTTGAAATCATACGGGACTGATGTCTTCATTTCCCGCTATGCCCGCTTGTACTCGCCCGAGAAAATATCGTTGGGCAGCCACGTGCGCATAGATGATTTCTGCATCTTGTCGGGAAATATTACTATTGGTTCGCACGTGCATATTTCTGCCTATTGTGCTTTGTATGGCGCAATGGGCATCACGTTGCATGACTATACAGGCATATCCGCGCAGTCAGTCATTTATTCCGCAATAGATGATTTTTCTGGTTCGCACCTTATCGGACCAATGTCCCCTGAGGGGAGCACAAATGTACAAGGTGGACCTGTCGTTTTAGAGCGGTTTGTACAAATCGGTGCCCAATGTATGGTATTCCCCAATATACAGATAGCAGAAGGCAGCGTGCTTGGTGCGAAGTCAATGCTTAGATTTACCCCCCCTATATTCGCACCAAAAGTACAAACAAAACAGAAAGTTGGACTATCTATGCAGGCATTCCTGCGCGTGCAATCAAACCGCGTGAGAAAGGCTTGCTAAACTATATTACTGATAATTGAGTGCATATCTGTTGATTAGTGGTATGCACACACGCATAACTACAAATCAATGGAGACGAAGACTATATATGTTTTAGGTATTGGGCGGAATACGCCGGTGTTCTATGACTTACTTACAGATTGCGGCTACACCATCTTGGGACTGTACCATTTCGATGATAGCAGGACGGGAGAGCATGACCATGGGTTTGAGATAATGGGTTCTTTTGAAGATTTGTGGCGGATGAACTCGTTGGAAGGAATGAATTTTGTGCTTAGTCAGGGCAATAATCAGGTTCGTGCCGATGTTTTCAATCGTATATTGTCCAAGGGCGGAAACTTGCCGACTATCATTCATCCTTCGGCACATGTATCCCAGTATGCTACATTAGGACAAGGCGTGATTGTCCATATGAATGCAATCGTGCACCCGGATGTAGTAATTGGAGATGATACAGTATTGAGTTATAACACAGCCGTAACGCATAGCAGCAGTATAGGCAAGCATTGCTATATGGCTGCAAACGCGATGGTGGGAGCGTATGTGCACGTGGACGATTATGCATTCATAGGAATTGGAGCATCTGTTGTGAGTGGCAAAGTGCAGCGTATCGGTCTGCATGCAACGGTTGGAGCGGGAGCATTGGTGGTCAAAGATGTCGCAGATTATGATGTAGTAGCCGGAGTACCTGCCAGAGTGATGGCAGAAAGGACTAAATAGCGAGCCATCTTTATCGAATCTGTAAGCCGTCAAGAGTAGGTGATTAGTAGGTGATTGGTAGGTGATTAGTAGGTGATTCCGCTACCTTTAAGCAAATAATACAATAGTAGTAAGTGTCAAAAGACAAAACAATATCGTATGAGCAAAGTCAATTTCATAGACCCTGTGGCAAGCATGCAGGGAAAAATCTCTGGCAGTGGTGAGACCATTTTCCGTTGCAAGCAGTTCCGCGACGCTAATGGACGTGTTATCGCCCAAGGTGCACAGGAAGCCTATGTCGTGACCAATCCTCGCGACCGCAAGAAGAATCCGCCTACGGCTGCGGAGCAACGGCATCTCGAACTCTTTGGAGAAGCCAGCCGCCGCACTGCTATCGAGATTGCTCCCGACTCACCTCGCCGTGCCTATTGGCAGCAACGCTTCCAGGCTCAACTTACCAAGCCTGAGCATACCGACCCCAATGACCCTACTTCGCCCCTCCGCAAGACCTACCGCCAACTCAACACCTTCGTCCGCACCACCATCTACAACGAACTGAAGAACGAACAAACCAACAACTAACATGCAACAAACACCACATAAAGCCAAAGTCGCTATCAATTGCCTCGTGTACAACCATGAGCCATATCTCCTGGACTGCTTGGAGGGCTTTGTGATGCAACAGACCGACTTTCCTTTTGTCGCTATTGTTCACGACGATGCCTCAACTGACCATTCCGCAGACATCATCCGCGAGTATGCAGCCAAATATCCCGATATCATCCATCCAATCTACGAAACGGAGAATCAATATAGTAAAAAAGATGGCTTTTTAGTCTGTATTATGGATAATGCCCTCGCTGCCACCGATGCCGAATACGTAGCCATGTGCGAAGGCGATGACTATTGGACGGACCCCCACAAACTCAAGAAGCAAGTAGATTTTATGGACGCTCATCCAGAATATATATTAACAAGCCACCGCTATACGATTTACAACCAAGCCACCGGTACGTGGGACCAAGACTATGTTGCAGACTTGTTCAAACAGCATCCGGAAGGATTTGCTTTTACAAATGTGGATAATTTTAGTACTTGGATTACTAAAACCATGACTTTGATGTACAGAAGTACGGTTGCTATGCCGCATGATATTAGTAGGTTTCGTTATTGGCGCGACGTACATAGAAATTACTATATTCTAAAACAAGGTAAGGGTTTTTGCTTGCCGATGAATGCTGCGGTATATCGTCGGCAGGAAGGCGGCATTTTCACATCCTTGTCGGATATTCAAAAAGGCAGAATAGGTTATCTTGTGATGAATGAGTTAGCACAAGCCAATTTGGAGGATGTTGATTTGCAGAATCATTTCCAAACTTTGCATCGTGTATTCTTGGATAGTATTCGTGCACGGATTCAACGTGGGGAGAGTATTACCTTAAAAAAGGATATGCGAACTTACCTTCAAACCGATTGGCAGAGAAATGGTTTTGCCGGTGTCGTATATTCCATTCGTAAAATGTTACTTTCATTTTGTTATCGGTTTCGTAAATAGTTAGCTTATGTCCGAGAATCCTCTTTTTTCTGTATTGATTGCCAATTATAATAACGGCAAGTTCCTGATGGATGCTATCAATAGTGTCCGCAGCCAGACATATACCAATTGGGAAATCATCCTTGTAGATGATGGCTCTACGGACAATTCGCCGGAATTGTACAAAGAGTTAGAGCAAGATTCACGCATCCATATCTACCTAAATGATCAGAACTACGGCTGTGGATATACCAAACGACGTTGTGCCGATCTTGCGCAAGGGGAACTTTGTGGTTTTCTCGATCCGGACGATATGCTTACTGGTGATGCCCTGCAAATAATGGTAGAGCAACATAATCAACACTTGGAGGCTTCTACAATAGGAAGTTGCTATTGGTGCATAGACGAGCAGGGGAATAAACTATGGCATTCGGAACAAAAAGTCATCCCCGACAATGGCTCTTGGCTTACTACTACTACTACTCATGCACCAATACATTTCGCGTCTTACAAACGCGAAAGGTACTTACAAACCGAAGGAATTAACCCTAACCTTAAGAGGGCAGTAGATTTTGATTTGTATGTCAAATTGGAAGAACAAGGAAAAATCCTCTTTTTGCCTGATATTACATACTATTATCGTATGCATGATCTGCAGATTTCAACGCACGGGGATTTTAAAAGTATGTATTGGCAGATTTATGTGATTATTAAGGCGTGTGAGAGGAGAGGCATAGCTGCCGAAGAAGTCGTTAATGACCTGATGAAAGACAACTGGCAATGGTATATCAAAAATGGAGTAGGTTATGAAATTCCAAAACCTAAACAGCCTTGGTATCATCAGTTATATACACGTATTGTGCGCAAATGCAAGAAGATAATTCGGCAAAAATAAAAGTCTCAGTTGTAATTCCTGTTTATAATGCAGGTAAAGCACTTTATAGGTGTTTGGACTCGCTGTGTCAACAAGCCTTGTCAGAGATAGAGTTTGTATGTGTGTTAGATTGTCCGACGGATGATAGTGGAACAATTGTGGAGCGATATGCAGAGCACGATACACGTTTCATAGTAGTGCGCAACAAAAGTAATCTTGGGGTGGGGGAATGCCGTAATATCGGGGTTAAGAATGCGCATGGAGAGTATATTGGTTTTGCTGATGATGATGATTATATAGACAGTCCCACGTATTATGAGGATTTATTTGAGACTGCTAAGCAAAAAGAGGCGGATGTGGTCTTGTCTGGAACGGTAATTGATAGAGAGGAAGGGAAAGAAATTGTATATCCGATGGCGGATACATCAACGTATTCGCATCTGCAATCAATTTTGCTTCCGGAGAACTCAGTATTGTGTAAGAACAAACTGGCACGTAGCGTGTGGCATTCGATATATAGAAGGAATTTCTTATTGGCAAATAATATCTGTTTCTATGATAGAAAGACCTATTTAGAGGAAGATAGCCTATTCAATCTTCAGGTATATTGTCGTACGAAAAACTATGTTGTCCTACCTTTGGCGAATTACCATTGGGATTTGACCGGTCAACGGAATACTGCCAACTATAGTGCTACTTACGATATGTTGGCTCTGCACACATTCTTCTCAGTAGTAAAGGAGCAAGTTGCATCATCCGATTTGTTATCATTTGTACAAAAAGATACATTGCTTTCAGGTTGTCTGTCTGCGCATTTCTATACCAAATACTGTGCATATCGTAATGTATGTATAGATGATGTAGCGCGAATGTGGCAAAAAGATATGGATTATGTTCGCCTGAAAAGCGTTTTGTTAGTCTGTTTCAATAATAGCCTGAGCAGAATATGGCATAATTGGATAATGATTGTAAAATTCATAGGATATATGTGGAAAGTGAAATGGTTAGTTGGGTGGAAAAATAAATAAAGGAAAAAATAAAGTAGTATCATCGATATCGTTTAGAATAAACTATATATGTTATTGGATAAATTAAAACATAAACTATACAAACTAACCCATCCTGTTGTAGGTGAGGTATGGTGTTTGCATCGGGTGGTACCACAGCGTAGTTGGGCATCTTCGAATAGGGAACTGGAGATAACTCCGGAATATTTGGAGGATTTGATTGTGAAATATACGACTGATGCACAGTTTGTTTCCTTGGACATGATATATAATAGGCGTAACTCTTTGCGCTTTCCATGGCAGAAACCAATGGTAAATATCTCGTTTGATGATGGATTCAAGGACATTTATCAGTATGCGTTTCCTATATTCAAGAAGTATGCTATTCCGTTTACTATCTATTTGACGACGGATTTCCCTGACGGCAAGGCAAACTTGTGGTGGATACGCTTAGAGCAAATAATAGAAACGCACACGCAAATCGTGCTATCTAATGGGCAATCTTTTGCCTGTGAAACGATAGAGCAGAAACAATCGACCTACGAGAGAATATGCAAGCAGATATATGATAGTTCGAGTACCCCCACGGAGGCTTTTTATGTGTTATTGGCATCCTATGTCGTTACCGCAAAATGGAATAGTACGTCTTATACATTATCTTGGAGCGAGTTGCAGGAAATGTTGGATTCAGGGTTGCTTACTATCGGTTCGCATACGATAACGCACCCGATGCTTACTAAGATAGATATGGCTAACATACAACAAGAGTTACTGGATTCCAAACAACGTACAGAGCAGATGCTTCCAGTCCGCGTGCGACATTTCTCGTATCCTCATAGTGCTATGTCTGCTATGGTAGAGAAGGAAGTAGGAAAGGCAGGCTACCTGTCTGCCACCCTCGGCTATGGGGGGACAATCAGGAAGAATGATAATCCCTACGTATGGAATCGTCAATATATCATACAACCGTAAAATAACGATGACAGCATATAGTTCTAATCTCAAAGTTGATTATCAGTAAATGACACAACCTCGTATATCTATATTATTACCGGCATACAACGCAGCGCGTTATTTGCGGGAGGCGGTAGAGAGTATGCTTATGCAAACCTATCGGGACTTTGAACTCCTTTTGCTCAATGATGGTTCTACAGACTCAACCGAGCAGATCGCTCTCGAGTTGGCAAATAGCGATGAGCGTATTCGCTATATCCGCAATCCCCACAATGTGGGCTTGGCAAACACTCTCAACAGAGGACTGTCGTTGGCGCAGGGCGAATTTATCGCACGTATGGATGCGGACGATATATCTTTGCCGACACGTTTGGAAACGCAAGTGCGCTATTTGGATGCGCATCCCGATGTAATGCTTTGTTCGTGTGCTATTCAGCAATTCGGTGCTTCGGATAAGTTAATGGTCGGGAGGGAAGAGTTTGAGCAAGTAAAGGTGGATATGCTTTTTGCTTCTGCTATCGGGCATGCTTCTTCCGTGTGGCGTAGGGCTTTCTTTGAGAACAATAATCTGTTTTTCAATCAAGATGAATTTCCTGCGGAAGATTATGGCTTGTGGACACGGGCGGTTTTTTATGGTAAGTTGGTAAATATCCCTGATGTGCTATATCGCTACCGTATCTATCCAGAGCAAGTTACTGCAACAGACCCCCGTGTTACAGAAAAGTGTATGCAGATACGTCGTAATTATATCCTGCGCCTCTGCCCTTCTATGCAGGAAAACTATATCCAAGCCTTCCTTGCTGTTGACCATGGAATTGCGAACTATGCGTATTGGCGTGATTGCGTTGCTTTTGTACGCTCTATGTGCAAACATACCACCGATATAGCCCGACCTTGTCTTCGGAGGGTTCTCCTTGGATATATTGCCCGACGTGCAAAATTGGATGCCCATACTCTGCCAAACATATACCAACGTACCATGGTCAGATGGGGAGGCTACTATTTTCGTATTGTTAAATATCTAAATTTCATATCTTAATTATAAATGGGATGAATGCAAACAGAGTCTTAATAGCAACACGCTCTATGAATCGTGAGTTATATCGTTTGGAACAAATGACGATATCGCTCCCGTATAAAAGGGTCCGCCTTGTGGATACTACGGCAGATGGTTATTTGTTGAAGTTGATGAACCTTGATGCAGATTGGGTAATCAATATCGATGAAGATGCCTTTGTGGTTGACAATCAGCGCGTGGATGCTCTGTTGCACTATTGTGAAGAAAAAGATATAGATGTATGTGGCTATTCGGACGGAGGTGTTATAAGCATACGTAATCACAATCCTTTGGTGATGAATCCGTTTTTCAATATCATACATACAGCAGCATTGCGCGAAAAGTTCCAGCCATGTGTATTGAAAGCGTATGCCGTACATAAGCCGGAGTATGAAGAAAAAGCTCCATGGGACTTGATTCGCAAGCATGGTCATGCCTACGAGTTCCATTACTTTGAACCCTATGATCCCTTCTTTGTATGGGTGAGCCAGAATTTTAATACACTCTATTTGGATGCTTTGCTCCACCATGATAAGTATTCTACCATAGGTCTGGACCACGAATCTAAGCCGATGGTTATTCATACATGGTATTCGCGAGAATATAACCAAGACCTGTTTCACACGGACAGAATCAATGCGGTGCTTCTCAACTTATTGAAAGTCAATGATATAAATAGGGGGGGGTATTCGCAACGTATGCTAAATCGGTTGGATAGGTGCTGTCGGAGTATTGTATTTCGGATAAATACTTTCTATAGAAAGTGGAACAGAAGATGGCACAAGTACGTAATGAAAAAGGAAGTGTGATTCAGAAAATGAACAAGAAATGAAGAAAAGATGGAACTAAAGAATAATCATATTACTGTTTATGCAGGTAGTAATCCTCAATATGCAGGTTTCTATATCTCTTATTTAGAGGCTTGTGTGTCAAAGTCTCACATTACCTTCTCGCGTGATGCTTTTATGTGGAATCATGATCGTGTGTGCGGTACAACCTTGGCATTATTGATCTATGCAGATAATTCTGCTCTTCCTCCTTTACGTCTTGCCATAGATACGGGAGATGGATATGATATGGATGAGGAAGCATATCAATGGTGTGATACATATGCTAAGATTAATTATAATCAATCCAAAACACCTCAGTATTTTCAGGTCAAGACTATTTCTATATGTCCTTCGTTTGCCGTAAAATCGTGGGGATTGGTGGGCACTATTTACCATGCTATATACAATGCGATGTTGATGCGACCGACTAATATACGAAAGTTCTTGGGTAAGTATAAACACTGCTATCTGCGCATTCCGTTGCAAGAGTATTATCAACAGGCGGAAGTAGATGAACGATATGTTTTTTTCTGTTCTACATTTTGGTACAACGAACCGGGTACCGGCACACGCAACGATGATATCACCAACCGTTATCGCGCCAATTTTATTCGGGCGTGTAAGTCAATCGAAGGATTGAAGTTTGAAGGGGGCTTGGTTGTGCACCATGGAAGCAATGTAGAGAAGTATCCGGATGTGGTCTCGGTAGGATATTCTCATGCCGACTATATTCGTAATATCAAGCGTTCTATCATTGCTTTTAACACTCCTGCTCTGTGGGATTGCCATGGTTGGAAACTTGGTGAGTTTTTAGCAATGGGAAAGGCTATTATTTCTACTCCGCTAAGTAATGATTTACCCGCTCCTCTTGAGCATGGAGTGAACATCCATTTTGTAGATGGCTCAGAGGAGTCTATTCGTGAAGCTGTTTTGTATATTGCTGAAAATAAGACATATAGAAGAAGATTGGAGGGGGGGGGCAAAAGCATATTGGGAGCAGTGGGGTAAACCTTCTGCAGTTTTTAGATCCATATTATCTTTCACTCCCATAAATAATAGTTATGATGAACAACATTCTAAGTGATTTATATCGTTATACAGGGACAACCTCACGAAAAGTTTTGTTGTCTATGTGCCTAAGGAAACCGAATTTTTGGCATGTGATATTATTGCGTTTATATCAAAGAAAACCTTTATTAGTGCTGCGTTTCCTATTGGCAAGATCCACCAATAAAACCCACATCGAGATAGGGTGGCATACCCGCATTGGAGATGGTCTTCTGTTGATACATCCCTCTGGCATAGCTGTTAATAATGATTGTGTAATAGGGCGTAATTGTACTATATACGGAGGCGTCACGTTAGGAACAGAGTTTAGGGGGAAAAGGGTGGGATGTCCATCATTAGGAGATTGTGTTTGGATAGGACCGAATGCTACCGTTGTTGGAAATATAAAAATTGGTGATGATGTGCTGGTAGCACCCAATTCATTTGTTAATTTTGATGTTCCCTCTCACTCTATTGTGATAGGAAATCCGGGCAAGATCATTCACCGTGAGAATGCTACGGAGAAATATATATCATTCGGAAAATATAGTGCTTTCTTTGCTTACATAAAGACCATTATTACCTATTATAATAAATAAAACTTTCGTCATATTATGCAACTGATTCATTATCTTATAACCCGTTTTAATATCGTCCAATCTTGGTATTTCAGTTGTGCCAAGCAGGGACGGGGGACTACTATCCAAACGGAGGAGTGGCTTAATAATCGTTTTATGCTCTTTGAACGGTATTGTTTCCCCTCGGCCAAGGCTCAGTCAGCATCGTTTACTTGGCTTGTTCTCTTCAATTCAGAGACTCCTGAGATATATAAAAAACGTATTGCACACTATCAGGAGGAAATGCCTAATTTTGTACCGCTTTATCTGAAGCCCTATGGAGATGAAGTAAGTCTCGTGAAAGATTACATCAGTTCGCATTGTACTGCTGATATGCTTCTCACTACGCGTATGGATAACGATGATATGCTTCATGCAGATTATTTATCTTGGATACAACAATCTGCTACTACTACAGATCACCGTGTGATATTTAATTATGCTGAGGGTTATCAGTACGATGTACGGCGAGAAACCCTATACAGAATGTTTTATCCTGATAATCATTATTTCTCAGTGTTAGAGCCTTTCCAATCTGATTACCATACTTGCTTGGGCATTGACCATTCTGATCTTTCGGTTTACGGAAAATATGTTGAATTGTCTGCGAATAATAGGGGGGGGTGGATAGAAGTTCTGCATTCGCAAAATGTGGCTAATCATAGGCATGTACTCAAACCGGTTTGGAGATATCACCGTGAGAAATTTCCGAGGCTATCACATAGTTTATTCTATTACATCGCGGAATATGTGCGTTTCCGAACAGATTCTCGCAAAAGATGGTTGGCGCACAAAATAGACAAACATATTATCCAACGCATACGAAAGATGTTTAAGTGAAAAATTTATTTTCCCTCATAATACCGATTTATAATACCGCCAAGTATCTTGCGGATTGTTTCAATTCTGTTATTTCACAGACAGAGTCGGTTGATGCAGAGATAATCTGCATCAATGATGGTTCTACGGATAATAGTATGCAGGTGTTGCAACCTTACTTGGAGCGTTATCCGAATATACGGCTTATAGACCAGGCGAATGCCGGTTTGTCGGCGGCTCGTAATGCAGGCATACAGCAGGCAAAAGGTGAATACTTGCTTTTCTTGGATAGCGATGATATGCTTGCTTCCGATGCCCTGACTTTGTTACGGCAAGCTATAGAGCAATACAGCAACCCCGATATGTTGGCATTCGGTTCGCAGTTGTGGTACGATGAGGAAGATGGTCGGCAAGTGCCCAATGTTTTGTTCAATCATACGCAGTCTCGTATGTATTCGTCAGGAATGGCTTACTTGACAGATTTCGTACAATCCCGCGGGTGGGGACCCTCTGCTGCCTGTTTCTATGCGTATAAACGCCGGTGGTTGCACAATACGGGGCTCTGTTTCCCCTCGGGCTTGCTCCATGAGGATGAATTATTTGTACCACAAGCGATAACCCTTGCCAATTCGCTTTGTACCGTGCCTGATATGCTTTATATCTATCGCATGCGAGGTACGTCGATTGTGCATACTGAGTCCGAGCGACACTATCGGGACAAACTCACTATTGCTCATCGCTTGGAAGTATTTTGTCAGAAGCAAGGTACTATAAACTCTACTATACAGCGCATCTTGTATTCACTCTCTCTCAATGCCATACTTGGTCTCAAACGTTTGAACCTACCAGTTCCGCTAAACGAATTCTGCAGAGTATGGCATCTTGCGGGTAATATCAAAGAGAAATTGAAATTACTAAAAAAATGGCTCAAATGCCCTAATCACGAAGTATGAAAAAAGTCAATATGGTGAGTACTCGAACCTATTTTGTATTATAATGAAGACATTAACTATTTTTACTCCGACATATAATAGGGCATATATTTTGCCACAATTATATAATAGTTTGTTGGACCAAACATGTTCTGATTTTGTTTGGCTGGTAGTTGATGACGGTAGTATTGATGATACGGCAAATTTGATTGAAACTTGGATAAGCGAAAATAAAATATGCATACAGTATATCAAACAACCTAATGGAGGTAAGCATCGTGCGCACAATGCCGCTGTAGGACATTGCCAAACCCCATGGTTCGTCTGTGTAGATTCGGACGATTATATGTTGCCCATAGCAGTAGAATGTATTATCCAGCGTATTGTTTCACTTGACGATTCGCTAAGTCAAAGAAATATAGGTGGATTGGTATCGCCCAAAAAACTATCTCAGGTGGTCCATAAGATGCTTTTGGCTGATAAAGAAGAATCAACTTTGTCAGGTTTGTATAAAAAGGGATTTGGTGGAGAAACTACATTGGTCTATAGAACGGAGGTACTAAAACAATTCCCTTTCCCGGAGTTTACCGGTGAGAAATTTGTAACAGAAGCTGTTATATACGACGAAATAGACAAAAACTACAACTTGTCGGTCATAGCTCAACCATTGGTAGTTTGTGAATATAGAGAAGATGGGTATAGCCGAAACGAGAAACGCCTTTTCCTCAAAAATCCTCAAGGCTGGGCGTATCGTTTTAACCAACGGGCACACAACCCGCAAACCTTGAAGGAACGTTATGTCTGTTGCGCCAAATATGTTTGCTTCTCGTGGATGGCTCATCAACCATGGTTTAGAGGCGCAAACTATCAATTTTTATCATTATTGTCGCTCCCATTGGCTATTTATTATAAATATACTCGATATAAAGAATGATACCCAAGATTATCCATTATTGCTGGTTTGGGGCAAGGCCATTTTCCCGCACGGTCAAGAAGTGCCTCCGAACCTGGCATCGTCACCTCTCAGACTACGAGTTCTGCTTCTGGAACGAGCAGACTTGTGCCGACTACGCGCAGGAGCATCATATCAATAACCCAATGGAACACCCTTTTGTGCAGTCGGCGTATGCAGCTAAGAAGTACGCTTTCGTGGCAGACTATGTGCGTTTTTGGGCACTCTACCATATCGGTGGTATCTATCTTGATACCGATATGTATGTGCTTCGCTCGTTCGATGCACTGCTGGATGCAGAGTTCTTCTGCGGCTGGGAAACAGCCGCAGAGGGCGCCGCAGGGCAGTGTGCTCCGGTAGGAAGCACGGTGTCCTGCGGCGCCCTCGGGGCTTGCGCCCTCGGGGCTTGCGCCCTCGGGGCTTGCGCCCGAGATATATTGAAGAAATACGACACTCTGATTTTCAGCGAAGCTAATCTCACCGACTATGTTATCCCCCGTGTTATCACTCCAATCATCCTGCAGCATCCCGAGGTCACCATCTACCCCTACGATTATTTCTATCCCTATCCCTACGACCGCCGCATGGAGCCCAATTTCCGGAAATACGCCACTCCTCGCACGCTGGCAATCCATCTCTGGGACCTCAGTTGGTCTCCTTGGTATCGGAAACTTATTCAGAGCTGTTTGACAGTTTGGCGACGACTTATAAAAAGATGTCGATAACTTCTCCCTGTTATCTTCGAGACATTAGTGGGGTGATTAAGCTGTCTATACCGCATGAATAAAACAACCTAATCATAACAATAATCAAAGGCACAAGTAGATTTCGAATTCCCCCTCGCGACTCTGCTACTGATGCTCCAAGGATTTATCGCAGTTTTGATACTTTCATTCAATCTGTTGTCCAACGAACGCTTAGCAATAATTCTACGACAGAAATAGTATATATTTGTGTGATAACGTGCAAAAAAAGTAGTTGGTATGTGCAAATATCGTAAAAAAGTAGTACCTTTGCAATGCTTATGCAGATTAGTGTAGTCATACCGGTGTATAATGTAGCTCTCTATCTACGTCAGTGTGTGGATAGGGTGCTTGAGCAGACATATCAAGATTTGCAAGTTATCTTGGTGGATGACGGTTCTACCGACCAATCCGGCGCGATGTGTGATGAATATGCGCAGCGGGATTGTCGGGTACAGGTTATCCATAAGCAGAACGGCGGACTGAGCGATGCACGCAATATGGGGACACAATGCGCAACGGGAGAGTATCTGCTTTACCTTGATTCGGATGATATGTGGAGTTCTTCGGATTTCGTTGCTCAGTTAGTGTATGTGGTGCAAACTACACACGTGGATATGGTGTTGTGCTGTATGAATAGGTTTTCAGATGAGGCTTGTTTGCCAAATAAAGCGGAATTCCCTTTCCTGTCTGAGGATTTTGAGACGATGAACGCAGTGGAGACCTTTTCTTGCTTATGTGCACGGCAGCAATTCCCTACCAGTGCTTGTTGTAAGATGATAAGAACCTCTATTTTGCAGCAAAACAATATACAATTTACCAAGGGCTTACTTGGCGAGGATATGGATTGGAACGCACGAGTGCTCCCACATATCCGTTCGGTAGCGTATTCTAACGACGCAGTGTATTTATACCGTGTACGCCTCAATTCGATTACCACGACTTTCGCCCGAAAGAATGCCGAGGACTTTTGTTGGATATTAGAGCATTGGTATAAGCATTTTGAATCACAGGAAGCTTCCCGATGGCGCACATTCTTTTTGGCGTATTATGCGGACTTGTATGTAACATTAGTATATCAGTATTTGCGTATTCCGCGGGAAGATAGGAGTTCCATACGTGAACGCTTAATAGTATTGGCATCCATTTTGGACTATTCTGTTTCTCCTAAGAGCGGGCGGTTGCTTGTATTGCGCAGGGTATTAGGAAAGAGCGGTATGGTAGCAGCGGCTTCGCTGGTAGGTTCTGTTCGGAAAGTTGGACTTTTAACAACTTTGCGCGCATTATGATTGATCACTATCCTATATCGTTTGCCAACAAGGCGATTGTTTATTATATCGCTGTTGTAGCTTTGGTATCACTGCTGTGGTTCCGCTATCGGATGGATTTGCAGTTTGTCTTCTTTGGAGTTTTAGAAGTAAGTGCTTTCTTTTACTTTGCAGCACATCTGCCTATCCGATGGCGAAAATACACTCCCGTAGCGTTTGTCAAACAGTTGTTTTGGGTAGCATTGGGAATACGAGTCGTTTATGTTATATTCTCGTATTTCTATTACAATCTTATGACAGGAAAGCCTTTTGAGTACGGTTCGGCAGATGCGTGGATATATCATCTTGCTGCTCAAGATATGGCGAGGTTTATGCGCGGCGGCAATTTCAATATACCGGAGATACTGGTCAAAGCCTATGGCTCCGAGGTGGGCTTATCAGACTCAGGATATCCTACTTACTTGGCTTTTGTGTATTATCTATCGGGGTCTTCTGTTATGGTTGCCCGCTTGCTCAAAGCCTTATGGAGCGCGTTTACGTGTGTACTGATGTACCGCATCGCAGCACGCAACTTTGGCGAACCGGTTGCGCGTATGACAGGAATCTTTTGCCTGTTGATGCCCAACTTGATTTACTATTGTGGCTTACACCTCAAGGAAACGGAAATGCTGTTTCTGGTGGCGGCAACGATGGATATGGCGGAGCAACTATTGAGGACACGGAAGTTTAATATATGGTTGGTACTCCCTTTGGCGCTGGGTGTATTTGCGTTGCTGACGATGCGTACGGTATTGGGCGGAGTGATGGCTATAGCGATATTGATGGCGTTTGTACTGAGTTCATCGCGTGTCGCGGGGTGGGGCAGGAGAATAGCGGTAGGTATATTGGTATTGGGCATGTTAGGTTTGGTCTTTAACGAACAAATAACTGCAGAACTAAATCAGACCTATCAAGACGGTAGAGCAGCAGAATCACAACAGCGTTCTATGTCGTGGCGTGCTGAAACCAACCGATTTGCCAAGTATGCGGGAGCTGCCGTGTTTGCTCCACTAATCTTTACGATACCTTTCCCAACGCTTGTAGATGTGGATCAACAATATAACCAACAGCTTATCAACGGTGGAAACTATGTGAAGGGACTTCTTTCGTTTTTCGTGATATTTGCCTTTGTTATGTTAGTGTTTGGAAAAAGTATGAGAAAGGGGCTATATTCTGACTCTTGGCGTAACCATGTATTACCTATTGCGTTTGTCGTAGGGTATCTGATAGTGTTGGTCTTTTCGAGTTTCGCGCAGTCAGAACGTTTCCATATACCGGTATTACCCTTTGAACTAATGTTTGCTGCGTATGGATTGACTTTGCTCACTAAGAAGGATACCAAGATGGTTAGGCTGTGGTATGCCGGTATGTTTGTAGCGATAGTAGGTTGGAGTTGGTTTAAGTTGGCAGGTCGCGGTTTGACATAGAGTAGTAGCACACTTCCCAAAAGTTACTCTACAATATAGACAAATATAGATAAAGGCAGGAAATGGGGCGGGGATTTGGATATGTGCAAAATTAGTTATACCTTTGCAGCGTAAGAGCCAAGAAAACTACACGTATAGACAGATGAAACTATAAACGTAAACAAAGGAAAGTATAACTACGGGTAGATGAAGATATAAACGTAAATAGAGGAAAATATAACTATGGGTAGATGAAACTATAGGCGTAAGCAGATGAGAATATAAGCGTAAGCAGAAGAAAGTATAATCTTAAAAATACAGACTATGGAGACAAGGAAATTTACCAAGAGAGTATGGATGCTGTGCTGCGTGCTGTTGGTGGGACTAAGCATAGTAGCTGAGACCTATTTTCCCGTTGAGACACCCTATGTGGGCAACGGCAGACTGAAAGTGTGCGGACAGAATGCCCGTAACTACTTTGTAGTAAACCTAACTGACAACGGGCGGTCCGATTATACGGATATAGCCGGTTTGGAGGACAAAACAAGACGCATCGTACAGGTGTTCCGGCATTTGGATGCAGACATCTTTGCCGTCTGCGAGATAGAATGCAAAGACGATGCAGTGGCATACTTGACCAATGCTCTTAATGAGGATGCCGGAAGCCAAATATATGACTATGTGGTGGATAACCAAACAGCCGATGTCTCTCAAATAAAGTCAGGCTTTATCTACCGCGTTGACAAAGTGAAACCTTACGGAGGAAACACTGCCGCTTCGCCGCAAATGTACTATTGCTACACGATGCGTGTGCAAGCGTTCGAGGAACTGAGTACAGGGGAACGGTTTGTGCTATCGATGAATCACTTCAAGGCAAAAGACAGTACAGCAGACAAAGGGGAAGCCAAACGGCAGAGAAATGCCGAGGACCTTATGAGTACGCTGAGCGGTATTACGACAGACCCCGACATTCTGCTCATGGGTGACTTGAACTGCACTGTAAGTGAAGACCCGCTACAATACATCATTAACTACGGTTACACAGAGATGTTGCTGCAATATGATCCGGATGCCCATTCACACTACTATAAAGGCTACGAGCTAATAGACCACGTATTCGCCAATAGTACCATGGTGGAGCAGATAAAGGGCGCGGGTGTATTCCATATCAATACGGGGACAAACAAATATAGCGAATACTGGTACTCAGACCACGACCCGTATATGGTAAGCCTTACTTTAGGTTCCGACACGCCGATTCCAAGCGATTGCGAAGATATAAACGACACACAATCATTTGTATCGGATTTGGGTACATTCTCTTCGGTAGGCGTACAAGGGACTACTACTTTCTATTCAAGGTCTCCATACGGTGCTGTCGCTACAGGTTATTCAAAACAAGGTGTGCAGGAATGTTGGCTTATTTCACCAGAGTACGACTTGCAGGGGATGGATGAAGCAAGCGTAGAGTTCCGGCATAACATATATAAGAACAACCAGGGCGGCACTCAATACGAGCAACAACAGACGCTATGGGTGAGCAACGACTATGTTGCGGGGGCTCCCTCCACTGCTACATGGACTCAAATCACTATTCCGCAATACACCGTGGGGAGTTGGACCAATTGTACGGTAACGGTTCCGGAAGCAAATCGGAAAGCAAACTTCCGTTTTGCGTTTAAGTACCAAGCGCCGGAAGGCGGGCAAGGGAATTATTGGGAGATAGACCATGCAACGCTTACGGCAAAGTGTTCAACCATGGGCACAGGTGTAGAGAAGACCGAACAAGAAGGGACGGCGATAGATATTCATGATGCCGCTACGCGTGTTTACTCTATCACGGGCTACGATATGACCGCTTCACGCGACAATCTGCCGAGTGGTATTTACATTATTACGAACGGTAAGCAAACGCAGAAAGTGGTGCGACCATAGGTAGTGCACCGCATGAGGCGCTATAGCAAAATGTCAGCAAAAGTGGCAAAATAGTAGCAAAATGATATTTGTACTCCTTGCCTAATGGTAGCGCGAGGGTAGCGCGAGGGTAGCGGAAAGGTAGCGCAGGGTAGCCGAAAGCAAAATGACAGGAAAAAGCGCGTTTGCCTGACAAAATGTCAAAGGTAACGCAAAGGTTATAGAAGACAAAAGGACGTACTCGTAGTACGTCCTTTTGTTTGCTCTGAGAGTCGGGAGATGGAGAAATACAAGTCCCGCAAAAGCAGATTATTTGCTTTGCAATGCGGCGATAGACTCTCGGATAGCAGCTATACGCGCTTCGGCATCCGCCTTTTTCTTGCGCTCAAGTTCAACAACCTCCGGCTTGGCATTCTGTACAAAACGCTCGTTACCAAGCTTTGCCATTACGCCTCTAAGGAAACCCTCCTGATGCTGCAAGTCGGCTTCCAACTTGCTCAATTCCTCATCTACGTTGATGAACTTGTCCATCGGAATGCTGTACTCGGTGGTGCCCACGATGAACGACGATGTCTGCCCGCTCTTCTCCGCGCCTACTGTCACTTCCACGTTGCCCAGTTTGCATACCAGCGGGTTGACCGCCTCGGGCGCAATCAGCGTCAGCACCTCTTTGGTCGGGATGTTCTTGCTTGCGCGGATGTTGCGGATGTTCGACACAACGGCTTTCAGCGTGTCTCCCGCCGCCAGCAGGTCGTTGTCCACCGCCTTGCTTGCCGCGCAGCCGTTGCATACCATGATAGACTCTCCCTCTTTCCGCTCCGCAAGGTTCTGCCACAGTTCTTCCGTGATGAACGGCATGAAGGGGTGCAGCAGTCGCAGCATGCGGTCGAGGAACGCGAGCGTTGCCTTATAGGTCTGTGAATCAATCGGTTGTCCGTAGGCGGGTTTCACCATTTCCAGATACCATCCGGAGAACTCGTCGCAGTAGAGTTTGTAGATTGCCATCAGCGCCTCGCTCAAGCGGTACTTGCCGAAGAGGTCGGCGACTTCGGCTTCCGTCCTGGTCAGCAGGGCGTCGAACCAGTCGGCAGCGAAGGTGTCTTTGCATGCTTCGTCCGCCACATTCCAGCCCTTGATGAGGCGGAAGCAGTTCCATATCTTGTTGCAGAAATTGCGTCCCTGCTCGCAGAGGCTCTCGTCGAACAGGATGTCGTTGCCCGCGGGGGCAGCCAGCATCATACCCATGCGCACGCCGTCGGCACCGAAACGCGCTATCAGGTCCAGCGGGTCGGGGCTGTTGCCGAGCGACTTGCTCATCTTCCGACCCTGTTTGTCGCGCACGATGCCGGTGAAATAGACATGTCGGAACGGCATCTTGCCCTGGTACTCGTAGCCCGCCATAATCATACGCGCCACCCAGAAGAAGATGATGTCCGGACCGGTCACGAGGTCGGCGGTGGGGTAGTAGTAGTCAATCTCTTTGTTGTGCGGGTTTTCGATGCCGTCGAAGAGCGATATGGGCCACAGCCACGACGAGAACCACGTGTCCAGCGCGCCTTCATCCTGCACTAATTGACAGTCGGCTACGCCAAGCAGTCGCTTTGCTTTCGCCTCGGCTTCCGCCAAGGTCTCCGCCACGATAATCTTGTCATCGGGGTAGTCCTCCGCGCCTGTCTGGTCGAGGATGTCCTTGATATAATATGCCGGGATGCGGTGCCCCCACCAAAGTTGGCGCGAGATGCACCAGTCTTTGATATTCTCCAGCCAGTTGCGGTAGGTGTTCTTGTACTTGGTCGGATAGAAGACGATGTCGTCGTTCATCACGGGCGGCAGGGCGATGTCTGCAAAGTGCTGCATGCGGATGAACCATTGCAGCGACAAACGCGGTTCGATAGGCACGTTGGTGCGCTCGGAATAGCCTACCTTGTTGTCGTAGTCTTCGGTCTTCTCCAGCAGCCCCGCGGTCTGCAGGTCTTCGGCTATCTTTTTGCGGCAGTCAAAACGGTCCATACCTTGATAATCAGCTACATTGGGACGGATGTCAGCCTCCAGTGTATCGAGGTTGATATGTGCGTTGGCAGTGAAGATGTCGTAGGTATGCAGGTTGTACTTCTGCCCGAGCGCATAGTCGTTGACATCGTGCGCGGGCGTTACCTTGAGGCAACCCGTACCGAACTCAATCTCTACATAGCGGTCTTCTATCACAGGTATAACCCTGCCAACTTTCGGCACGATAACATGCTTGCCGCGCAGCCACCTGTTCTTCGGGTCTTTGGGGTTGATGCACATCGCTACGTCGCCCATGATAGTCTCCGGACGTGTGGTAGCAACTACAGCATAATAGCCGCGCTCGTCCTTGTGGATGACCTCTCCTTCTTTGCCGGTAGGCACGACTTGGTCCTGCTCCAGCACGTAGTACTTGAGGTAGAAGAGGTGGCTATGCTCATCGTGGTAGATGACTTCTTCGTCGGAGAGTGCTGTCTGACGCTCAGGGTCCCAGTTCACCATACGCAATCCGCGGTAGATGAGCCCTTTGTCGTAAAGGTCGCAGAAGACGCGTATGACGGCACGGGAACGTGTCTCGTCCATCGTAAAAGCGGTGCGGTCCCAATCGCAGGAGCAACCGAGCTTGCGCAACTGCTTGAGTATAATACCTCCGTGCTCGTCGGTCCATGCCCACGCATGCTTCAGAAACTCTTCGCGCGTGAGGTCGCTTTTCTGGATGCCCTGCTCTTTTAGACGTTTGATAACTTTCGCCTCCGTGGCAATGGAAGCGTGGTCCGTACCGGGTACCCAGCAGGCGTTTTTGCCTTCCAAGCGTGCGCGGCGCACCAGAATGTCCTGAATCGTCTCGTTGAGCACATGCCCCATGTGCAGCACGCCCGTCACGTTGGGCGGCGGGATAACGACCGTGAACGGTTCGCGCCCGTCGGGCTCACTATGGAATAACTTGTTGTCCAGCCAGTATTGATACCGGCGGGTTTCGATGTCTGTAGGATTGTATTTTGAGTCCATGATAAATAGAGAATGTCCTAAAAAGATATAACTACCAAAAAACGCGCAAAGTTACACTATTTTCTTGAAATGTACAAATAAATTTGTGCTTAGTCATGGCAACGGCGTCAAAATGGCGTTTTTCGGATAGTTGGAGGCTATGTGTAGTCTATGCAGGGGCTACGCGGGTCCCAAGATGCTTGCTTGCAAATCCCTACGTAACAGAACGCCACCGCTGCGCTTTGGCGTTTAATACTCCGGGTTTGCTGCGCTTTCGTGGTGCAAACATTACGCTGCGATACATTGGTTTGCACCACGAGGGAAAAAAGGGGGAGAACGTTAGTCCAAAGGCTATGCAGAGCCCATGCAGGGGCTACGCGGGTCCCAAGATGCTACGGGGTTGCTACGAGACCCGCTTGCAATCCTCTTGCTTGCAATCCTCTCTGGGGAAGAACACTTTCGCAGCATGCAAGTAGCACAAAGACTGCTCTCGTTGCCGTGTCGTTGCCGTAATCGACTGCTAATAGTCTCTAAGCAATGAGAATGTATACGGGGAAATCAGGAGATTTAATTCGGTTGATATAGGCACAGCGAACGAGCGTCATTTGTCTGTCGGGGTGAGTTCGGACGGAACAAGCCACTCGCCGGTACGCATAAACCGTGCAAAGAGCTCCATAAACTGAGTGCGCATAGGGCGCAGTTCTTCCGCCGTAACATCACCCATAATCCACGAGCCAATCCAATACTCCTCTGTGCCGTCAAGCAGCAATGGCAGTTCCGCACAATGGGCGGCACCCAATGGGGAACCGCTTGGAGCCCATGTAAAGAGGTGATACTGTGCATCTACGCCTTGTTTCTGTAGATAGCGGGTATAGCGTTTAGCCGGCGAAATGAAGACATAATCGGTAATCAAGGGCCAAAGGGCTTTGGAACCGAACATACTACCGTCATCTTTCTGTGCGCATACCACGATCTGTTTGGGCCAGTTGATGAGTTGCCCATAGGAAGGCATCTGTTCCAGCCCTGTGGGGGAAAACGGGAGCGAATGGTAGGCTTGCCGATGAGTGTCCATATAGCGGAGCTGGGCAGCAAGGAGCGTATCCGGACTGCAGGTGAACAGGTCTTGCCCGTTCAGGTATTGCAGAATGGCTTGTGTGCGCTTTTTGCCTAAAGATTTGGAGGTAGTGAGCCCCATCGGAGCAGAGAAGACAACTGCCCTACGGACGGGGACACGTGTTGTGTCCGCCAAGCAATACACTACGCTTTGCGCGCCCGCCGATTGTCCTGCCAACGTGATGTTATCCGCATCCCCGCCGAAATAGTGGATGTTCCGACTAACCCATCTAAGGGCAGTCAGTTGGTCTTGCAAGCCCAAGTTGGCGGGTACGACATCGGGGTAGTAGAGGTAGCCGAAGACACCGAGACGGTAGGTGACCGTGACGGTAACAACCCGTTCTTGCAAAGCAAACTCAGCCAACTGGGTCGCAGTTCGCTCGCCACCTCCTGCATAATAGTTGCCGCCGTGTATATATACCAAGACAGGCAACTTTGGAGATTGCGCTTCTTGGGTATCCAACGGATATGGAGAATTGATAGTCAGTACGAGACAATCTTCCGTAAACGGAGCAGTGTCTGCCTCTGACACTACTACTTTCGCTTCTGAATACGATTGTGTACTATCAGCCTTGTGCGGGCGTTGGTAGCACACAACATTGCTGTGGATATAGGCCTCTTGCGTATCAATACCATCTACCAACTGCGGAGCACCAAATCGTTGGGCAAAGGCATATGGTACTTTGTGGTATATATATACTGCAGCAGTATCGTTGTGCATCCGCAGGCAGTTGGAAAGTGTGTCCAAGTGGAGAGAACATAGCGCGGGTATCGCTATGCAGCAGAGGAGGAGCAGCTGGCTAAAGCGTTTCATATTAAAAAGAAATAGTTGATTAGTTTTGATTGATTTGGTCATATGTGTTCTGACGCGTAGGGTCTATATCAAGTAGTATTTCATATACCGACTTCTTTTCCGCATCTGTTCCTTTTTGGAAAATATTCACCAATTCATCCGATTTGGCATCCAAAAAGGTATTGATAACGTAAGTGGCGGGACGTGCACGGTTAGCATCACGCAACACGCTGATTCCATTAGCTATACGTGCACGACCATTCGCCACATTGGCTTGCATCTCATCTAATCCGAGGCGGTGGTATTCGTAGAAATACTCGCGATATTTGCGAAAGGCTTCATCCACGAGGTTATGTACCAGTGCATAGCGATTGCGGTTGCTGTCGAATGCCAGCCAGCCTTTTTGCTCCGCATTGTCCATGGACGCTGATTGGCAAGCGGTAACGATATTCTCACACTGCTGAAAATACGGTGTTCCACCTAAGCGCGAAAAAGAATCCATATCATAGCCTATGACGAGGTAGCAGTAGTAAGCCAGCATCGCAGGCAGGTTGCCGGTAAACTGATTTTGCTGGTATTCAATACGTTCGTATTCCTGGTAGGTAAAACTGAACGCATTATCTTTGAAATTGATGAGCGGAGTTGTGTAAGAGGTATTATAGACAGGTCGGCGGCTCTGCAATTGCATTTCACATGTGTACATATTGTCCGCTACCGACTTTACTATCAGCATCATACTGCATTCAATTTTCTCCTTTTCGGTGAAAGTCATGTCTGTCCAGCGATTTTGGTTGATAAATTCTTCTATCGCCGTTTTGAGCGTATTGAATACGGATTTGTTGCTACCTTCTACCTGATCGGAGTTGATAGTAACGGTGCAATTAAGTTCTTGCGCGTATGTACCTACACTCAGGCTAATCAAGGCTGCAAGAGCGAATACGGGTATATGTTTCATTGCTGTAAGGTGCTGATAGATTGGATATTGCCTGTTTTAGTATTGAAGTATATTTTTTTCATCGGAGTATCTGTGAACAAGTCGCGGGCTAATGGAACGGAAATACCGAATTGGGCAATGGGCAGCGAGCGTTCTACCAATAGTCTGTCTTCGTAGTTGATAGCATAATCAGCACTTCCCGGTAAGTTATAGTAGATTTGCGAAGGATGCGGAGCTTTTTTACCTATGCTTCCTCCTGCGGTCATTACTTGTTTATGAGCGGCTATAGTAAGCAAGACCGGTGTTCCGCTTGCATCTTCCTGTGTGGTAATGCCCTTTTCTCCGGAGAAATAGAACAATGCAACTTCTTCGCTCTTGGTGGGAATGTAGGTGAATGTTTGGTGCAAACGTTTGATGGTGCGCTTACCCGTAAAGAGTTCAGTCAGTTTGCGTTCTTGCTTATCCAATTCTTTGAGAACCAACTCCATTGCTTTCCCGTCAGCAGGGGCATTGTCCACCTCTCCGCTGAGGATGTACATTCGTGTTTCACGGATGCGGTATATCTGCTTGGCAGCGCCTTCAGCCTTCGCTTTGAGAGTGGCAGCTGCAATCTGTTCCTCCATTAGCGGCATGATATCGGGACGGCGTACACGCGGTTTTGTGGTTGTCTCAGGAGTTTCTTTCGGTTTTTTAGGCGCATAGTATCTGCCAACATTATACCCATATAGAAGTCCTTTGTCTGTCAGGCTGAGCAACTGCAAGGATATGCCTTTTTCGGGCGTTACTTTGTACGCACGAGTAAGGTCGGGCACAGTACGTGTCTTGGCTTGGATATCCGTGAGTGTATATAGGGTTTGGTCTTCTTGTATGACATCGTCCGTCCCTAAATACTTTTCTGCAAACAGGAAGAACGGACCTGCCTCCAAAGTCTCTTCCGTATATTCTACGTCAAATACCAATTGTGTCTCAGGCATATAATATACCAATGCCAAGTCATTTTCTTGAATCAGTTGCGCGTTAAGGGATGCTATGGGCAATATCCCTACCATTAATGCTAAAATCCGATTATTCATATCCTTGCTGGTTACAATGTTTGTATATTGTTATTTCTTTATTTTGTTGTGTTCCATATTTTCCAAGCTTCCTCTGCCTGACCATAGAGCATGCCCAATCCGTTTTGCGTACGTGTTTGGCGTAACCTTCCTTGTTTTAGGAACAGTGTCTCTGCGGGATTGTACACACAGTCAAAGAGCAGGTGAGCGGGTGTTAAGAGGTGGTATGGTATGGACGGACAACTATCTGTATCCGGATACATCCCGAGTGGAGTACAATTTACTACAACTGTATGAGTATGCAGTATGTCTTCATTCAGTTGCTCGTAGCCCAGCATACCGTTTCTTAGGGTCCGACTTACGGAGGTTGTTTCCAAGCCTAATTTATGCAAACCGTAGATAACAGCTTTGGCAGCTCCGCCTGTACCTAAAACAAGGGCGCGTTTGTCGGTAGGGAGTAACAACGGGCGTATGGAGTATATAAAGCCCAAACAGTCGGTGTTGTATCCGATACGATTATGTACTACGTTCACCGCACCGATAGCTTGCGCCGTGTCGTCCAAATGATTCAGATAAGGTATAATGGTCTCTTTGTACGGCAACGTTACGTTCATACCATCCAATGTAGAAAGGAGTTGTATCATTGGGGATTGCCTATCATACGCATGCTTGGGCAGTTGGTCCGCACGAATGGGATACAAACTATATTCTGCATCAATATGTTCACGCAGGAACTTCTCCGTAAAATAGCGCGCTGAGAAACTATGTGCTAAGGGGAAACCTATGATACCGAAATGTTTCATTTGATTGGCGTAACGTGTAATTGCCCGTGTTTGATGATTCCTACATGGTGAGGCGCATAGAAAGTCTTGCCTCCCTCGCCTCTTTGCAAGGCATCGTATATCTTCTCAATTTCAGGGAAATTGTATATACGAAGTTGCTCGTATAGTTTGGCTATTCCTGCTTCCCGCGTGTCTTGCTCATCCAGCCAGTCGGCATACCCTTGCATACGGCACGCCGTCTTGGCAATGTTTTCTACCTCTGCTTTAGTATGTTGTGCCAAAAGAGCTCGTATAGCGTTCCGCGCAATACTGGTGTCGCTGTTGGTGGAGTCGGTTCTCCATGTCAGTTTGCGTCTATCGCGGAGATAATACTCTATATAGTCGCGCGTAGTACACAGCAAAGGACGTATAACAGGAATGTTTGTTCTGCTGCCGTAGGGGTTGCTGCTCTTTGGACGCATACCGCACAATCCGCGTAGACCGGTTCCCCGGAACAAGTTGAGCAATACAGTTTCCGCTTGGTCGTTTTGATGATGCGCCACAGCAATGGCTGCGCAATCTTGCTCTTCTGCAACCTGAGCAAACCATGTATAGCGTAATTCCCTTGCCGCCATCTCTATACTCAGTTTGTGGGATTTTGCATAAGCGGTAGTATCAAAATCGCTTACCACAAGCGGAATGCTTTGCGACCATAGAGAAGCGCACAGACGTCTGACAAAGCGCTCGTCCTCCATGCTTTCTTCGCCTCGCAGGTGGAAATTGCAATGGGCTACTATGCACGTATAGCCGGTCCGAAGGAGGACATCCAACAGAGCAACGCTATCAGCCCCGCCGCTTACACATACCAAAACACGATCACCCTTTCGGAGCAATTGTTTGTCTTTGATATATGTTTGTACTCGTCGTAGCACGTATGCAGATTATAAAGATTCCAAGTTATCAATATCTACCAAGTGGTTCACTATGGCGTATATAGTAAGTCCTGCAGTAGAGTGGATGTTGAGCTTGTGGGTAATGTTTTTGCGGTGGGTAATAACGGTGTGGGTAGATATACACAGCACATCGGCAATCTCTTTGTTGCTCAAGCCCTTTACCAACTGCACCAACACTTCTTTCTCGCGTTCGCTCAGTTCTTCCACAGGTTCTGTTGTACCATCTACAGCTTTTTGTTTGTTCCGTTGTTGTTTAGCCCGCGCCAATGCAGGGGCTAATATATTGTCCTCAATGGCGCAATGTGTGCTAAAATCTTGCTCTATATCGAATATATCGTCCATAACGCTGATGAGTGCATAGGTATGCTGTACATTCTTCTCGCGGCTTGGATAGTATTTAATAATGAGGTTCTTTATTTCAGAAAACTTAGCGGTAATGTGGCGGTTGTCTTGTGTGTGCTGTTCCCAAATGTCCTCATTCTCATGCTCTATGTGTGTACGAATCTCTTGCGCGTATTCATCATAGAGTCGTAGTATCAACATCGGAATCTGACTACCGGTATCCGCGGGGTTGATAGCTTCGATAAGATCGCGACGGATACGGGGAAGGCGGAAATCCATAAAGTAAGCATGTGCATTACGGATGTACATACGCAAGGTATCTATATCCACCTCTTCCGGTGACGCAAAGGATACCTGATCTATCTTATAGTTAACAACAGCCAAAAAGGTTTGGCTGTGTACTCCATACGCATGACATATTTCCTCTATACTCCGCTCGCCAACTCCCATAGGTAATCCGAAGCGACTGATAATACGGATAGCATCCTGCTCTTTTGCCAGCAGGTCGCACATCTTATCTTGTAATCTGTACATCTGTTTTGCTTCCATTATAATTGGCTGCAAAGATACAAAAAATCCCTTATATATGCAATACCTCGAAGGGTAAATACCTAAAACATGGGAGCAAACAATCGTGCAAAGGACTCTAGATTGCGCTTCCAGAAAGAGCGTTTGCGCCATTCTACAAGGTATATTTCATGGCATTGCTGCATATCCTGTTCAAAGATGTCCCGCTGCTGTACCGCAATGGCAGGGTCGTAGATGAAAGCGTTAATCTCAAAGGATAGCTTTAGGCTGCGCGGGTCTATATTAACGCTCCCGATAGAGCAGATAGTATCATCGGCAACAATCGTTTTGGCGTGCATATACCCGGCGTCGTAGAAAAAGACCCGTACACCTGCCGAGAGTACACGGTCCAAATAAGAGAAAGTGGCTTTCGGAACGAGAATCCCTTTGTCGCTCTTAGCGGGAATCATAAGGCGCACATCCTTGCCCGCCAATGCGGCACTACACAGGGCATTCAGTATGGGATTGGTCGGAATAAAGTAGGGCGACTGCAGATATACGTACTTCTGTGTGTGGAGGACGAGTAGGGAGAACGCTTGGTTCATAATCCTCCAAGGGTCGGTAGGATTGACCGTTACTATCTGTATAACAGAGCCGGAGCTATGTGTTGCGTCTCTTTCTTGGATAGGAAAGTATTGCGTACCGTTGAGTAACTCGCCGCATGAGAAATGCCAATCGGACAAGAACGCTATCTGCATCTCTCCAACAGCAGGACCCGTGATACGGAAATGTGTATCGCGCCAAATGCCTATACGTATTCCATGCAGATAACGCGCGGCGATGTTCATGCCGCCCATATAGCCGATATTGCCGTCAATAACTACCACTTTGCGATGGTTGCGGTAGTTGGAGAACGAGGATAGGTAAGGGAAGATGCTATTGAATGCCACCACCTGCACTCCATTTTCCCGCAAACGACGGAAGAAACGGGGAGAGACTGACCAGTTGGCAGCTGCATCAATGATCACACGCACTTCGACTCCTTGCTGCGCTTTGGCAATCAGCAAGTCGCTAATACGGCGTCCCACTTCATCATCTTCAAACTTGAAGAACTGAAAATGTATGTGTTGACGTGCCTTGCGGATGTCTTCTTCCAACGGAGACAACAAGTCAGCAAAAGAAGTATAGAGCGTGATGTCATTCCCCCCGATGGGATAGGCTTTGTTGGTCCGGCGTAGTAGGGAGATCAACTCGTTATCTGCCAAGGGTATCTTACTGTCGGGGATAACCAAACTTGCCGTGTGTGCCTTCAGCGTATCCAAATCCTCGGGGCTGATGAACTGTCGCCGGCTGGCACGCGTACCAATCAGGTAGTATAAAACGAGCCCGAATACGGGTACGATCAGCAGCAACAATATCCATACCCATGTATTAGAAGGCTGACGATTTTCCATCACAATCACTACGACAGTGTTTATGACAAAAATCAACAATACTATGTTCAGCCACATTGGCATACAAAGAAAGCTAAGGTCTAAGGTTTAATGGCAATAGCAGGTTGTAGCAATTGCTTATTTCGGGCGTTTGGGTAGCGGATCTATCTTGGCATAGCCACGCAAGTCTTGGATAACCGTTACGATATACATCACCATCAAGATGGTCAGTATGCCGATAGCGATAATATCCAGTCCTCCCAAAGCTAACGAACGTCCGCAGATATCCCATGCTACGTTGCATTCGCGGATGGCGGGAATATAGATAAGCAATGTGTTAATGATAATCATAATCACCCTAAACTCCGTAGGACCGAGCTTGGCATAGGTGAGTTTGAACTCGCTCTTCAAGTGTGAATTGATGGTTACGTTAAGCGTCATCATCAAGTAAGCAATGAAGACGAATAGGGCAATATCCATTCGGAGAAGGTTGGACAATCCAGCACCTGCGAACATGATAAGTTCCGTGATAACATCAAGCGTGTGGTCCAAGTAGAAACCATAGATAGGACGTTGTGTTTTGCGTACACGCGCAAGGTTGCCGTCCATACTATCGCCAAACCAATGAATAACAAAGCCCAAGCTGCTGAGCCATAACCAATTGATGTTGAGATTGGAGAGCATATAACCTGCGGCTATAACCAACGCACCAATCAATCCAACGAAAGAGAGCATATCCGACGTAACCCAACGTGGCATACGCTCTGCCATCCACACGCACGCCTTATGCTCAACCCCGTTGAGAATGGAGGTCTGGATGCGCTTAGCCTGTTTTTCTCCCTCTGAGGAGAATTGCTTTTTTGTAGTTTCTTCCATACAATATAATAGTTTTTTATTATTTCTTACGTTTCGCGACGCAAAGATATATTATTTGCGTGATAAATGCAAGTTTTAGGGGCATTTTTAGCATAAGATTGTTGTGCATACTTGCGGCTTCTGCTTAGCTTCTACTTGTTTCTCTTTGTTTTGTGCTTCTTATAGCCATACCACACCCGAAGCCCTATCGAAATACTCAGAGAGGATAAAGCGTTTATAAAGGTGTTATGAAGGGTTTATAAAGTGTTTATGAAATTCCTGCCAAATCTGCACAATGTGACTTGTTTTCTGAGATGGCAGCTTATTGATTGTAAACTTTCGAACGCTTGATAGAAGAAACGACAGGGATGGATGTGTCTATAAACAAAATCTTCGGATAGCCTTACGACCATCCGAAGAAAATACCTACTTTGTTACTTTCGAATAACGCTCAACCAAATAATTGGCACGTTTCTGGCACGATTTTCTGTGCTTTTTTGATGTAACAGACTGATTTTCAGCTTTTGGGTGGAATGTGGGGCTCGAACCCACGACACTCGGAACCACAATCCGATGCTCTGCCAACTGAGCTAAGACCACCATGTCAACTTGCGGATAAATTCCGACAAATTGTTGCTTCCTTTCAAAAGCGGGTGCAAAGGTACTGCTTTATTTTGGAATAACCAAACGAAATTGTGAAAAAATCGTTTCCGCGGAGTATATTTCTTGCTTTTTTATATGCAGCGGCGGATTAAAGTATCGTTTGCAGGACCTCTTGCAGCGGGATGCGTACAAAATCGCGTTGGTCGATGAGCGGGTGGGGGATAGTCAGCTCCGGCGTAGAGATATGCAGGTCGTTGCCCGCGTCATCGCGATAGAGGAGAATATCAATGTCTATCAGGCGGTCTTTGTATTGCTTGTTGTGCGATTTCTCCGTCCGACCTAATGCCTTCTCGATACCTTGCGTAGCATATAGACAATCATGCGGGGAAAGCTCAGTATCAAATGCGGCACAGAGGTTGCAGAATTCGTGTTCGGAACGGAATCCCCACGGCGCGGAATAAAAGAAACTTGAGCAGCAACGGCAGGTGCCAACTTGCTGCTCAAGTAGTTGTAATGCGTTGCGAAGGGTCGCTTCTCTATTCCCTATGTTCGCTCCCAGCGACAGATATACTATCATTGGCGACAGATGTAATGGTATTGTATAGGTAATTGGAAGCCTCAACGCAAGGAGTATAAAGCAGTGAGGTTCGGACTACTTCACTCTTTTGGAGAAAAGCAAACTGGCGGTCAAGGCAGTTTACGATAAATACCAAGGTAAGTACTATGAGCAACCACTTTGCCATTCCGAAGAGTCCGCCCCCCAAGCGATTGAGGAAACCGAGATGTATGGCACGCAGTAACTTGGATAGCAAGCGCCCTAACAGATTGAGCAGGATAGCAATACCAAGGAACAAGAGCGCATAAGCCACCACATCGCACACAGGCGATGGCCAAGCCATCTGCCGTAGCAGCCATGCGGAGAAAGCAGCTCCCCATAACCTTGCCCCTAATACACCGAACACGACCGCCATAATGGCAATCAGTTCGGTGATTAGTCCGCGCATCATCCCTCTAACAAGCCCAATGAGCAGCGGTAGCAATAATAATGCATCCAGCCAATTCACAGCTTATTGTGCGCTTGTTGCTGCTTCCGGTGTGTATTCAACGGGCACCCACTCCTCCTGTTTGCCGTCTTCGGCAGGTTTGTAGAGACAGAGGTCGTTGATACCGTCAACTGCAGTACTGATGTTACGCAAGGTGATAGACCATTCGTAACCGTCCAAACCATATCTGGAAGCACTGGAAGCATTGTCTGCATAGAAGCCGAGAATACCGGTTACTGTTCCCTTGTACTCGGCAGCCGGAAGGTAATAGTAGGCAAACTTGGCATACTCGGATGTAGAAACCAACGTCTTGTTTGTACCGTCGGTGATAACGCGCCCTTGCGGGTAGCCTACATTACCGGTAGTAGGAGCAAATACATTGGCATTGCCATCTTTTTCAGGGTCTCCGGTAGTGCAGTCCTTGAATGCACCGTTGTCTTCGTATTGTCCCGTGAAATATACATCTTTCAAAACTACGAGTCTGCCGTCCATTTTGCGAGCTACTTCCAAGTGAGTCAAATCATACGTCTTCGCAAGGTCGAAGAAGTCGGAAATCTTGATTGTGTCGTATTGGAGTTTGCTCTTGTCCGGCACGCCAATCATCGTCGTTGCCTTGCGGAATAGCTCGTTCGGAATACGTCCCGGCGCCCAACCTACCTTCTGGGTCGCGTTGGTAGCATAGATGTTGTTATTGTAGGACGGTACGCAGAGCTGTGGCTGATTGGCATAGCGCCCGAGAGCAAGACCGTTGCAACGGACAAGAATCTCTTGCCCTATCTGGTAGAGACCGCCTAATGAGCCCATGTCAACCGACAGGCGTAAGTTCTGTTGCTTACCGTCAACAATCTCCTGTATAACAAGCGACTTGTAGAAGTTGCCTCCATAATCATCGGTACTGATTCGTCCGCGGATATATATACCAATAGTGTCTGTAGGAATGGTATCAATAGAGAACAGGTAGATACCGTCTCCGGCAGTGGCACGCATACGGTACGGCGTGGAATCACTAAGGAAATTGCCTTCCTCCTTTGTCGCGAAAGTAGCCACAAAGTCATCCAAGTGGTAGATAGAGTCGCCCGGTTGCAGGATGTTGGCGCGTACATCCTCTATCGTCTTGATAGGGAATACATCGTCTTCGGTCAGGGCACGCGGTTCACAAGCCGTAAACACAACTGCCGTCAAAGCAGCCAGCAGCGTGGGTATTGTTAGAAATAATTTGCGTTGCATAATGTTTAGAATTTGTAGGTTACATTCAAGAAGAAATTCATGCCCCAAGCATAATAGTACTTACTCGGGAACTTCCATGCATTAGGCGAGATGACAGAGTTCTCTTCGTCGTTTACACCCTGGCGGGTATAGCGCGGCAAGCGTGCCTGCTGGTAACCGCCTGTCTTGAAGTGGGTGTTGTTGGTAAGGTTGGTAACCGAAAGGTTGATAGAGATCGACTGACGGTTAGGCAGATAAATCAGCTTACCTACACTGGCGTCTATCAAGAAGCGGTTGAGCGGATTGACAGCAGCCAATGATTCTTGCTCGGACATTATGCTGTAGGGATATTTGAGTACAGGCACGCCGTTCTTATCCAATACGGCATTAGTCGGGTAGCCACCGTTGATGTTCATCGTCGCCGTCGCTCCGTCTGTTGTCTCGATAGCGTTGGCATATTGGTCACCATACCAGCCGTTAACCGGCGTTCCGTCGGCGCGTGTACCCGTGAATAAGCCACGCATGCGGCGGGATGGCGCAACGTCCAAATAGTTCCAATCGTGGTAGCTCACCGTAATATCGGCAAACCACATCTTCGGGTGGAAGAACGACAGCTTGAGGCTGGCATTGACTTGCGGACCGGTTGCAACACGCAATCCCTTGAGCAAGACAACGTCTTCCAACTCGAATACGGGCTTTCCGTCGATATTTTCGGCAAGAGCCATACCGTTCTCTGCAGAGGTAATAGCTTTGGCATTGCCTACGTAGCGGTAATCACCAACACTGGTAGCTCCAGTAAGGGTGAAGTATGTGCCCAACTTAACTGCCAATGCAGCTTCGATACCCATGTGTCGGCGGTTGATACCTGTGAGGGCTTGGTTAACAAACGTACGGGCTTCGTCGTCGTAGTAGCCGTTCAGCTCACTGCCGTTCCAGAATTGCGTAAAGAATCCTGTAATACGTCCGCGGACAATAGGATAGTTGAACTCGTAGGTCAGGTCGCCTCCTGCAATCTTCTCGCTTGCCGCATAGAAGTCTTTCAGATTCTTAGCGTTGTCGTGGGTATAGATAGTAGAGATAGCGCGGTCGTGTACACGCTGGGAAACGTAGGCATTGCGGGCAAGTGGCGCTTTGGTTTCAGCCAAGGCATTCAGTTTCAAGCGGTTGCGTCCGTTAATCTTATAGGTGGCTCCCAGTTTGAAGGCAGGGTCGATAAAGTGGTGCGCTATGCCGATATACGTTGTACCGGCTTTGAGGTTGCCCGCTTGTGCATCGTTGATAATATTGCTTGCCTGTTTTCCTAAATAGAGGTAAGCCATATCGGGGTTCAACTGCGACAAGTACCAAGCACGACCGTTGAGCATGTTGGTAGTACGCTGCATCGAAGAATAGGTCAGCTGGAGCGCATAGTAGAAGTCCACCTCGTTCCACATCCACTCGTTCTGTGCCCATAGTTTGACATTTCCCATATTGATGCGATAGTCGTAGCCGAAGCGGTCACCTTGTTTCTTGCTGTCCTGATAATCGGAAGCGATATCGTTCTTTTTGACATTCTCAATAGCTTCTTGCGTGAGTCCTGCATTGGTAGCCAACTCTTTGATATCGCGGTCAGCGAACGGGTCAACGTCAATCCACTGGTTGCCGCCCAACAGGTCATCTACCGTCTTGTAGTGGATACCTTGCGAGAACTTGCCTTCCAATCCTGCAGTAACCCGCAACATCTTGAGCGGTGTTCCTACGTAATTGACGTTGATCATTCCTTCTTGTATATTGTTGTGGCGACGCTCCAAGAGGTAACGCGCAGAGCCATCGGGGTTGTTGTAGTTGTTAGCGATATTGGCCGCGTAGATATTGTCCCAATCTATCTGCGTGGTCTTGTTGTCACGCTGTTGCCATAAATCAACCAAACGGTTGTACTGCCGGATGTTTACGGTAGGACCAACCAACATACCATCGTTTGCAATGTTTCCGGAGCCGAGCCCCAAACCCTTGATATCTGCACCGATAAAGTTACCATACGGATAGTGTGCACCCGTCTCTATATCATATACCTGCTCGGAATTATTGTCCGAAATCTGTCCGTCCCACAAGAAAGAAGGCAGGTTACGGTAATAATCCGGACGGGGATCGGGAGCGTTGTAGAAAGTAAGTGCGGAGTTGCTGTACATACTATAGTGGTAGCCTGCAGCAAAGCGCATTTTGTTATTCTCGTTGATATTCAGCTCGTAGCTCAGTATAGCAGTAGGATCATACGACTTTACGACGCGTGAATTGCGTACTTTGCCGTCTTGGTAGCCCCAATACGGGTTGTAGTTGTTGTGTCCCCATGCGTTCTTATTATAACTATTGGTCAGGTCGTACACCTCTTGCGTAACGGCAGCAGACTGTCCACGCTCGGTAGGAGCACCAAAGGTGATAATAGACAGACGGTTGCCGTTGGTCCAACGTTTCTCAGCCGAGAAGAAATAGCCGAGTGAATAGTACTTGATACCTTCCCCGATAATTCCTTTATGGTCGATATACGGCGAGAAGCGGAACGCCAACTGCCCGATAAAGGACCATCCGTTCTGGAGCGGACCACTGGCATAGGTAGCATTAACACGCCCTTTATAATTGCGGTTGGTACCTGCAAGTCCTACTTTCCAGCCCTGTGCATAACGGGAAGCGTCCATCATATAGTTGGTAGATGTTCCTAAGCCGCCGAATGTAAAGCCTGACACGCCGAGGGGATTGATAACATCCTTATTGCGACTGGCATCATTTAGTCCGCCCATAGAAGAGAAGTTGAACTGTCCACGCTCGGCAGAGTTGAAGTTAATGCCGTTGATGTAGTTCAGCTCCTCCGTCTGCTCATAACCACGGTTACGATAGCGTGCCGTGGACCATGCGAAAGACGTAGTCGAATTGAAGACATCACTGCTGGCAGACGAAGCAGAAGACATAGTTTGCGATTTGCCTTCGTCGTCGTTCAGGTCTTCTTCAGACAAGTTAAGCAAAATCTCCTCTTGGGCAGTGCGCGCAATGTCTTGCTGCAGCGCAACCGGTTCCATTTGTACGGTTTTGTTCTCAACCAGTTGCACCAGCTCTATGGTAGCGATATAACCATCTGCCTCAATGATTACTTCTTCGTCCATAGGCTCTAAGTAGAGCAGTGCAAACTCTCCTGCGAGATTGGTCGTTGTGGAGAGATTCTGGTTGGCGAGCGTCACCTTAGCACCTACCAAAGGCGTTTTGTTCTGCTCATCCATGACCGTTCCTCGAAGCGATGTTTGTGCCAACAATGCTACGGAAAGCGTTAGCCCAAACAGCATGGAAAATAGTTTTCTCATAATATTATGGTATTTGTATTAGTGTATATCTGCTTAAAACTCTGCCGTCTTCGGTGTACGCGGGAAAGGTATCACGTCGCGGATGTTCTGCATGCCGGTTACGAACAGCATCAGACGCTCGAAGCCCAAGCCGAAGCCTGCATGCGGCGCTGCACCGAAACGGCGTGTGTCGAGGTACCACCACATATCCTTCATGGGTATCTGACGGCGCTCTATCTCCGCATTCAGTTTGTCCAGCGACTCCTCGCGTACCGAACCGCCGATAATCTCGCCTATCTGCGGGAACAGCACGTCCGTACCTTGCACTGTCTTGTCGTCTTCGTTTATCTTCATGTAGAATGCTTTGATGTCTTTCGGATAGTCCGTCATAATCACCGGCTTGCCGAAATGCTCCTCCACGAGGAAACGCTCGTGCTCCGATGCGAGGTCGTCGCCCCATTCGCAGGGGAACTCGAACTTCTTCCCGTTCTTCACAGCCTCCTGCAAGATGTTCACGCCCTCGGTGTACGTCAGGCGTACGAACTCCGTGTTCACTACCGACTCGAGCCGTGCTATCAGCCCCTTGTCCACATACTGGTTGAGGAATGCGAGGTCGTCTTGGCAGTGCTCCAGCGCCCAGCGGACGCAGTATTTGATAAAGTCCTCCTCCAAGTCCATCAACTCCTTCTTTTGGATAAACGCCACTTCCGGCTCTATCATCCAGAACTCCGCCAAGTGGCGCGGTGTATTCGAGTTCTCCGCGCGAAACGTCGGTCCGAACGTATAGATTTTGCCGAGTGCCATCGCTGCCAACTCGCCCTCCAACTGACCCGAAACGGTCAGAGAGGTCTGCTTGCCGAAGAAATCGTCCGAGTAGTCTATTTTGCCGTTCTCGTCATACTTCAGATTGTACAGGTTTTTGGTCGTCACTTGGAACATCTGTCCCGCGCCCTCGCAATCCGAAGCCGTAATCAGCGGCGTGTGGAAATAGAAATACCCGTGCTCGTGGAAGTAGGTGTGAATCGCCATTGCCATGTTGTGGCGGATGCGGAACACCGCGCCGAATGTATTGGTACGCGGGCGCAGGTGCGCGATGGTGCGCAGGTACTCCATGCTGAGCCCCTTCTTTTGCAGCGGATACTTCTCGGGGTCGGCGGTGCCATAGACCTCCAAGTTTGTGAGTTGTATCTCCACAGTCTGTCCTGCTCCCTGGCTCTCCACGAGTTTGCCCGTGACTGCGATGCAGGCACCTGTCGTCACGGGTTTCAGTTGCTCCTCAGGGAAGGTCGCCAAGTCCACCACTATCTGGATGTTCTTTATCGTCGAACCGTCATTCAACGCTATGAACGACACGTTCTTGTTTCCGCGGCGGCTGCGTACCCATCCGCATACCTTAATTTCGCTCCCGAAATCAGTGCGCTTGAGCGCATCTATGATTACTGTTCTTTCCATTTGTATATAATGTGTAATGTTTAATTTGTAGTTAATCCGTAGTATAGGGTAGGCATCTAATGTATCGTTATTAACATATTTGTATCTTCTTTCCTTCTGCAAGGGTAGCGCGAGAGTAGCGCAAGGGTAGCGGAAAGACTCGTATTGGGCTTGTTTTGCTTTGTTAATATATTTATATTTTCTTTTTCTTTGTATTGACCGCGTATTAACAGCGTATCCACCGCGTATAGACCGCGCATAAACAGCAACTGCTTCAATACCTATTTGTTACGTTTTTTTATCTTTGTTCTCTTGGTATCTGCCGCTTAAAACGGAGGAGTGTTATCGTCCAATGAATAGTTGTCGTTCAACGATGCGCTATCCGGATTCATACGGTTGATACTCGATTGCATCGTGGTATAATTGCCAGGAGCGGGAGGTGCATCCTGCGCAGCATCTGTCGGAGTTTCACCTTCATTCTGGAACTTAGCCAGCTCTTTGCGGAAGTGCAGATAGACCTCATCGGTGGCACCGCTACGGTGCTTAGCGATAATGATTTCCGCCAGTCCACGCAAGTCCTTGCCCGTCTTCTCGTCGGTATAGAAATGGTAGTACTCGGGACGGTGGATGAAGCAGACCATATCTGCGTCCTGCTCTATGGCTCCCGACTCGCGCAAGTCGCTCAACTGAGGTTTCTTGCCATCGCTGCCGACGCGCGATTCTACGCCACGGTTCAGCTGACTAAGCGCAATAATAGGGATATCCAACTCCTTGGCAAGTCCTTTGAGGTTGCGTGAGATGATACTGATTTCCTGCTCACGACTACCGAAATTCATGCCCTGTGCATTCATCAGCTGCAGGTAGTCGATGACAATCAACTCCACGTTGTGTTCGCGCACCAGTTTGCGCGCTTTGGAACGGAGTTCGAACACCGACAAAGAGGGCGTATCGTCAATATAAATAGGTGCTCCGTAGAGTTCGTTAATCTTGGAAGTGAGGCGTTGCTGCTCTGCTTTGGTAAACCGTCCTGTCTTAATCTTGTCGCCCTCTATTTCGCATACGTTCATAATCAAACGGTTGACTAACTGGACATTAGACATCTCCAGCGAGAACATCGCCACGGGACAGTTGTAATTCAGGGCGATATTCTTGACCATGGACAAGACGAACGCCGTCTTTCCCATAGCAGGGCGGGCGGCAATGATGATAAGGTCGGACTTCTGCCACCCGGATGTAACCTTATCCAAGGCAGTAAAACCGGATGGGATGCCTGAGATATTGCTTTCGTTCAGCGAGGCTTTGTTCATACGGTCGAGTGCCACGGCAATCACGGGGTCAATCTGGGTAACATCTCGTTTCTGCGCACGCTGGCTTATCTCGAAGATGCCCGCTTCGGCACGCTGCATAACTTCATCAACATCCTGCGTCTCGTCGTACGCCTCTTCTTCTATCTTGACGGCGGCAGTTATCAAGTCTCTTGCCGTCGCTTTCTGTGCGACTATCTGTGCGTGATACCGCAAGTGAGCAGTGGACGCGACACGCCTTGTCAGTTCGCTTAGGCGCACCATTCCGCCAGCCTCCTCCAGCGTCCCAAGATTCCGTAGTTTTTCCGCCACGGAGAGCATGTCGATAGGCAAATCCTTGCCTGCCAAAGCACGTATCGCTTCGAAAATACACCTGTTCTGGTCGTTATAGAACGAATTCGGGGAGAGAAGGTCTGCCACCGTGGCATACGCCTCTTTCTCTATCATCAGCGCGCCGATGACGGAATCTTCCAATTCCAACGCTTGGGGAGGCATTTTCCCCATCTCGTTGGCTCCGACCTTTATAGTAGTCGTTTGGGCGGCTTTCCTTCGATTTGTTCTATTTGTTTCTGCCATATTCGGTGAGTAGGTTACGGGCAGCTATGAAACTGCTAATCTCGTTGTTCAATACTTGTTGCTCGGCGGCTAAGATAGATTGCTCCATGCGCTCGTTCTTGTAAAAACCGTCTAACAAAGCCTGGTTGATTGTTTCGTACATCCAATACTTGGCTTGCTCTGTGCGGTGGCGTTCAAAATAACCGTTGTTTTTGACGAAAGCAATATAGTCCTCCACGTTTTTCCATACCTCTTGAATACCGGTACGCTCTGTAGATGAGCAGCATATGGCATCCGGATGCCAACCGGACTCTGAGGGCGGAAATAGTGCCAAAGCATTGCGGAAACTTACGCGTGCGGCGCGTGCGCGCTCTATATTGTTGCCGTCACATTTGTTGATAGCAATCCCGTCTGCCATCTCCATAATGCCGCGTTTGATACCCTGTAATTCATCGCCTGTGCCTGTTACCTGCAGGAGCAAGAAATAATCCACCATAGAATGGGCAGCCGTCTCCGATTGTCCGACACCGACAGTCTCCACCATGATTGTATCAAACCCAGCAGCTTCGCATAAGACAATCGTCTCGCGGGTTTTGCGTGCTACGCCTCCCAACGAACCTGCCGACGGGCTGGGACGGATAAAGGCGTTAGACGTAGCGGATAGCTCGTTCATACGTGTCTTATCGCCCAATATGCTGCCTTTGCTCCGTTCGCTCGAAGGGTCGATAGCCAGTACAGCAAGGTGCTTGCCCTGCTGACACAGCTCCGTACCCATGGCCTCGATGAAAGTGGATTTGCCTGCACCTGGAACACCCGTAATACCGACGCGCACTGAATTCCCCGAGTAGGGGAGACACAATTCAACCACTTTTTGCGCCACTTCCTGGTCGGCTAACAGGTTGCTTTCTACCAGCGTAACCGCTTGACCGAGTATAGAGATGTCTCCACGGCGGATACCTTCGAAGTAATCTTCGGCTGCCAGTACCCGTTTCTTGCGGCGGAACGTGGCATACGGATTAACGCTGGGGAGGTTTTCCACCCCTGCGTTAACCGTCAGACCTTTGTATTGTTGCTCGTTCTCCGGATGTTCCATGGTTATAGGGTATTTATTGCACCGTCCAGGTGATAGTAGCGGTATGACGCGGATGATTCGGATCGTTGGTGATTATCTGGATCTGACGCGCGTACTTACCTGGCTCCATGGGCTTTCCGTTCTCAATGGTGTTGATTTCGACCTTGATAGCACCGGCTTTTACACCGGCCTTGATAGCTTTGGGTGCAACACAATGCACGTTGGCATCCGTGCTGTAAACACGACGGATAACCAATGGATTGGTGCCGCTGTTCTTGATGCTGATAGTGCCTTTCAGTTTCTTTCCTGCAGCAACGGTTCCAAGGTCGTATTGCGTCGCCATGCTAAAGATAGGAGCTTGCTGGCGTTGCTCGGGAGTGAGTGTGCTGAAATCTTCCGCGATATCGGCTTTCAGAGTGATTTTGTACTCATCACTGATTTGCTTCTTACCGTTTACAACCACGTAGGCATATACATCTACCGGACCGTATTGATTGCAAGCTTTCGAGTCGAAAATGAAGACGAATTTGCCTGTCTGGTGCGGCTTCACTACTCCTAATGTAACTTGACTGAGCAGGAAAATATCATGATCGCTGGTTGCCAACTCAACGGTAATATCCTTATCGGTAAGGTTGGCGTATTCAATCTCTTGCGTAGCGTTTGCGCCTTTCTTTATAGTGCCGAAATTGATATTTTTGCTTTTCAGGCTCAGTTCGCCCATCTGTACGGCATACTGGTTGACGGGTTTTGCCGGTTTGGGGATAACTTCACCTTTGATAAAGACGCGCTTGGTCGCTTCTGTCGCGTTGGATGTGATAGTAACGGTTTTTTGGAAACGCCCGGGACGGCCGTTGGGATTGTATGTTACGGTAATGTCTCCCGTTTGACCCGGCTCGATGGGTTCGCGTGTCCACTTAGGAGTGGTACAACCGCAACTGGCACGCACATTGTTGATAACCAATGGTTCCATGCCTTCGTTCTTAAATTTGAAGACAGTAGTAACACGTCCGTCTGCCTCATTGATCTTGCCAAAATCGTGTTCTGTTTTCTCAAAAGTAATAACCGGCTGTTGCGCCATCATGGCTACTGCAACGAGAGCCAAAGAGAGGGTCGAAAAAATCTTTCTCATAATTACATCTATTTGTATTATCTTAGTATCACTATAACCTATACATTATTGTTTTCCAGTCGTTTTACTGCTTGTATTTCAGGTATCTTTTTTAGTTCCTGAAATAGGTCTTGCAGCTCCTTGCGGTCGTAAACATACACTTCCAACCGCCCCGTGAATATGCCGTCGTCTGCTGCGACGTTCATGGCGTGTATATTGATATGGAATTGCTTGGTAATGATGGTCAATACATTGATAAAAACGCCAAACTTGTCAATGCCTTGTATCTCAATGGTCTCCACAAAAGATTGAACGCGGTGTGTATTCCAACTGGCTGCATAGATATTCTTGCCGTGCGACGACTTGAGCAAAACGGCTTCCGGGCAGTCAATCTTGTGTATGTACATTTGTCCGTCTTCGTCCAGATAACCCAAAACTTCATCGCCGGGGATAGGGTGGCAGCATTCTGCCAGGATATATTCGTGTCCCAAATTTTCATCGGTCAGCACGATATTATGCGATTTGGGCTGTGTACGTACACTGGCATCTGTGTCGGTGGCGGGAGCGGATATATCCGGCTTGGCAGAGGATGCGAAGGGTAGAATACGTGTCCAGATGCTTTTCTTCGGAAAGATAATCTGTTGCACATTATCCAGACGGATAAGTCCTTGCCCTATCTGCGAATACAATTGATTCGGTTGGGTCAGATGATAATGGTTGAGCATCCGCTGTAGCGCCATGTCCGTATTGTCCGTGGCTTCCAGCATATTGAGCGCATCGTGAAACAATTTGTCGCCGCGTTTGATATAGTTACGCTCTTCCCGATGGAAATACGCGCGCAAGCATGATTGTGCCTTGGCGGTGGTAGCTATTTCAAGCCAGTTGTCTTGCGGGTGCTGGCTGTTGGAGGTTAATATCTCCACTTGATCACCGCCTTTCAGTACATAGCTGAGCGGCACTAATGTATGATTGACTTTTGCCCCGATACAATGCTCACCTAATTCACTATGGAGCTGGAAAGCAAAATCCAATGCCGTTGCTCCCTGCGGCATAGTCTTGATATCGCCCTGTGGAGTAAAGACAAATACTTCTTGTGCGAAGAGATTCAGCTTGAATGTGTCCAGAAACTCCATCGCATCCTTTTCCGGATTTGCCAGAATCTCTTTGATTTCACGCAACCATTTGTCCAGCTCCGATTCATCGGATTCGCCGGTTTTGTATTTCCAATGGGCGGCCAATCCGCGTTCTGCCAACTCGTGCATACGGTCTGTGCGGATTTGTACTTCTATCCACTCGCCGTCCTGTCCCATTACCGTAACGTGCAAGGCCTCGTAACCATTGGCTTTGGGAGTACTAATCCAATCACGAATGCGCTCAGGATGAGGACGGTAGGTTTCCGTAATGGCGGAATATATCATCCAACATTGGTCTTTCTCTGACATAGATTCATTGGGCGTGAAGATAATACGTACTGCCAACAAGTCGTACACATCCTCGAAAGGAATCTGTTTGGTAGTCATTTTTTTCCAAATGGAATAGACCGATTTGATACGTGCCATAATGGAAAAACGATACCCCATAGCCCCTAGTTTCGCACGGATGGGAGCAGAAAAAGTCTCAAAAGTAGCCATCTGGGCGTTTTTGTTGGCTGCCAGTTTGGCTTCTATTTCTGCGTATGTATCAGGATGTTCGTATTTGAAACTAAGGTCTTCCAGTTCTGTCTTGATAGGGAACAAACCTAAACGGTGCGCCAGTGGCGCATAGATGTATTGCGTCTCACCGGCTATCTTGTATTGCTTTTCTTTGGGTTGCGCCCCCAATGTTCGCATATTGTGCAAGCGGTCGGCAATCTTGATGAGCACTACCCGTATGTCATCTGAGATGGTCAGCAGCAATTTACGGAAGTTCTCCGCCTGTTCGCTTGCTTGTGCTCCGAAAACACCTCCCGATATCTTGGTCAGACCGCCTACTATCTGCGCTATTTTTTCTCCAAAAAGGTCGCGAATGTCTTCGACGGTATAGTCAGTATCTTCCACAACGTCGTGTAGGAGCGCGCTACAGATGCTGGTACTACCCAAACCGATTTCTCTGACGCATATACGCGCTACAGCCAAAGGATGCATAATATAGGGCTCTCCGCTCAGACGTCTGACACCTCGGTGAGCCTGGTTGGCGAAATGAAAAGCATGCGTAATCAGCTCTATCTTCTGCCTGTGCGTGGTATGCGCGTAGTCGTCCAATAGACTTTCAAACTCGCGCTGTATCATCTGCTCCTCTTCGTATGTAAATTCGCTTTCTTTCATGTAAACCTAAAAACGGTGCGCAAAGTTAGAAAAAAAAAATGGTATAGGCAAACAAACGATTGCTTTTTCTCTAAAAATACTTTTTAGATTAGGAAAAAGATATATCGGAGCGGCGGTGCTTTGATTATTCGAAAAATCATTGTACCTTTGTGCACAAAATTGGGTAATATGTCTCGTAGAGTGTTGGTTTGGCTTTGCTTATGTCTGTCTTTGGCTTCTGTTTCTGCAGCCAAAGTCGTACCTGATAAACCGTTTACAATCGTCATTGATGCAGGTCATGGCGGGAAAGATCCGGGCGCTGTAGGTAAAATCGCAATGGAAAAAGATCTCAATTTGGAGGTGGCATTGCAGACAGGGAAACTGATTTCCGAGCAGTTCCCTGATGTCAAGGTGGTATATACGCGCCGGACAGATGTTTTTATTCCCTTGCAAAAGCGGGCGGACATCGTGAATAGCAACAATGCAGATTTGTTCATCTGCATTCATACTAATTCGTCGGAATCAAAGACGGCGCAAGGGGTAGAAACGTTTGTGTTAGGTACAGAGAAGATGGATAAAAATTTGGATGTGGCGATGCGTGAGAATGCGGTTATCAAACTGGAGGCGGACTATCAGACTGCCTATCAGGGGTTTGACCCGAATTCTATTGATTCGTACATTATGTTCGAGTTGATGCAAAACGTGTATATGGATCAATCGCTGCAATTCGCTACATTTGTACAGCGTCAGTTCGTAGAGAATCTGCACCGCTCCGAGCGAGGCGTTCGGCAGGCGGCATTTTGGGTCTTGCTGAAATCTGCTTGTCCGAGTATCTTGCTGGAGATGGGGTTTATCTCAAATCCTGAGGAAGAAAAGTTTCTTGCATCGAAAAAAGGCCAAGATGCCATGGCTGTTTCGTTATGCAACGCCGTGGCTCAGTTTTTACGCCGTACTCCTGCAGCTCGTCCGGAGGTTACTACTATTGCAGAAACAGAATCTGTTGAAGTTAAAAAAACAGATTCCGTTGGCTCTCGTCAGGCGATAGATACGCCGTCGGACATACCTGTAGCGTCTGATTATGCCGTATATGCCATTCAGGTTTGTGCCTCACGTACTCCGCTTGCGGCTGATGATCCGCGTCTTCATGGTTTGCAGTGCCGCTGTTTGGAGATGAACGGATGGTATAAATATTATTGTGGAGAATCAGCAGATAAAGAGGAAACTATACGCAGGCAAGAGGAAGTGCGCCAACTTTTCCCTGATTGCTGGATTATCAAAATAGAGAATTAAATATAACAGTAGTTTATGAAATACGCTCGTGAAATCAAGGTCGGTGTTTTAGCCGTCGTTTGTATCTTTTTGTTGTTTTTTGGTTTCAATTTCCTGAAGGGAGTCAATATTTTTTCTCCGACGAATGCTTTTCATGGAGAATACGCTAATATCCATGGCTTGGAAGAACAGGCTCCCGTGTATATACGAGGTTTTAAGGTTGGGCATGTAGATCATATCCGTTACGATTTTTCCAAGGACACGGCTTTTGTTGTGGATGTGTCGATCAATCGTGATATCCGTTTGCCTTATGGGACTCGGATGGCATTGGTAGCGGACGGGTTATTGGGAGGTATGGCGATAGAAATGCAATTGCCGGAGGAAACTATCGGAGAGCTACTGACATCGGGAGATATGCTTCCTACCATTTATGTACCGGGTTTGGTGGATAATTTGCAGAATGAATTGCTTGTCTCATTGGGAAAAACGGTGAATGGTATAGATTCTTTGGTCGCGCAACTCAATGGACAGCTTGATAATGACTACTTGAAGCATACTTTGGCGAATGTGGATAGTATGTCTTCTGATTTGATAGTGATCTCGCGCGACTTCAAGGGGATGATGCAGACAAAAATACCTGTCGTGGTTGATAATGCCAATGGTGCAATAACAGAGATTCGGGAGATAGCCGAAGAAGTGAATGGGGCTAAGTTGGCGGAAACGGTAGCACGATTGGATACGACGATAGATAACATAAACCTTGTAGTAACGGATTTCCGCTCGGATAATGGCACTATAGGCTTGCTGTTACACGACAAATCCCTCTATCGCAATTTGGATGCTACTGTGGTTTCTGCCGATTCGCTTTTGAGTGATTTGAAAGCGAATCCTAAGCGCTATGTACATTTTTCACTTTTTGGAAGAAAAGATAAGGCAAATAAGACCAAGTAATTTATTGAAATTCTAAATAGACAGTCTGTCGTAATGCCCCTAAGCTGCTTGTACTCCACAGCTTAGGAGTATTTTTTTTGAAAAAATATATTTTTGTCTTGTGAATTCCGAACTTTCTATTAATCAGTGTTTTGTATGTTGAAAACTTTTGTAAAATACTGATTTACAGATTACAATATGTAATTGGCTGAAATGTGGAGTAATACATTATGTTGCCGTGTGCTGATTTTATAATCGGATTTGTCTATCCCGAAAAAATGTATTACCTTTGCGCTTGCTTTCAGGTGAGCGGAGGTTATCCTTCCGTATTTTTTTTCGCACTTCGTGAAACGGGATGCCCCACAGAAGGAAGCAAACAAAGCAATTATCAACTGCAACCGATGGATGAACAACTGAACATATTGTGGGGAAAGTGTAAAGCTATTCTGGCAGACAATCTCACCGCGAGTGCCTACCAGACTTGGTTTGCACCTATCGTACCTTTGCATTTTGTTAATCAGGTGCTTGTCTTGCAGGTTAAATCGCAGTTTATAGCGGAATATATTGAGGAGAATTATATCAATTTGCTATCTGCTGCTTTGTTCCGCGTATTTGGTGTAGGAACACAACTGGAATATAGGGTATTGATAGATTCAACATCCGGTGCAGGCAGTACAATTCCTTCGTCTGGTGCACTCAATGAGAATATACGTCGCGAGAATAGCGCGGATGCTGCTTATGAGCCGGCTGTACCCGCCACGGATTTTGATACGCAACTGAATAATAATTATACGTTTGATAGTTATGTGGCAGGCGAACCGAATAAATTGGCGCGCACTGCCGGTGTTACGGTTGCAAAGCAGCCTGGATATACCGCGTTTAACCCGCTGTTTCTTTATGGGGGAAGTGGGGTCGGCAAGACGCACTTGGCAAATGCAATCGGTAATCAGGCACGTCTGCTGAATCCTCAAGCGCGGGTGCTCTACGTGTCGGCTAATACGTTTAAACTGCAGTTTCAGGATGCTCATAATACCAATCGTATTCCTGATTTCCTCAATTTCTACCAGAGTGTAGATGTATTGATTGTGGACGATATCCAGTACTTTGCAGGATTGAAAGGTACGCAAGATACTTTCTTCCATATTTTTAATTATCTCCAACAGTCGCATAAGCAGCTAATTCTTACATCCGACCGTTCGCCGGTGCAACTCAAGGATATTGAGGATAGACTGCTGACCCGCTTCAAATGGGGACTAACGGCAGAAATTAATCGTCCTGATTATAACTTGCGGCGTAATATCTTGTTGAATAAGATGCATCGTGACGGAATTAGTTTGTCAGATGATGTAATTGATTTTATCGCCAATAATGTCCGTGATTCTGTGCGAGATTTAGAGGGAATTTTAGCCAGCTTATTGGCGTATTCTACATTGACAGACAGAGAGATTGACTTACAGCTCGCGGAGCAGGTAGTGTCGCACATTGTGGAAATTCAGCCGCACACAATTGATATTAGCGATGTGGTTGGGGCTGTAGCGGAGCACTATAACATCCCGGAAAAGTCCATCCTGTCTCAGAATAGGTCGAAAGAGGTTGTGCAGGCGCGCCATGTGGCGGTTTATCTTACAAAAACGTTAACCGACCATTCGTTGAATGAGATAGGCTTGTATATGGGACGCCGTACGCATGCTACGGTATTGCACTCGTTGACTACTATGCGTGAGCAATTGGAGGTAGATCCGGTCTTGCGCCAGCAGGTTAAACAGATCCAATCGGAATTACAACGGTAGGTCTTGTCGCAATGACTATGTGAGATATTTCTTTAGCCCGGCTATTTTGTCGGACTTTTTTTGTGTACGATTATTAAGAAAAAAGGTATGTTTGTTCTGATTATAGAACGGGCATTTGCGGTTTTGGCAAAAATGAACTACTTTTGTCCTTGTATTTAATAGGTCTATTAAACAATATGATTAAACGTGTATGATATATTCGTTAGGTATTGATATAGGTTCTACCACTATTAAGGTGGCACTGGTTAATGAGGGCGGACAGGTGTCCGCTTGTGATTATCGTCGCCATAATGCTAATCCTATAGCGGTGGGGGCGAGTATGATAGAATTGCTCTTGGCGCATTTGAGGGAGCAGCAGGAAGAAGGTTTTGGGGAAACTATTTTTAGAATGGCTATCACGGGCTCTGTGGGGATGGGGTATGCAGAACGTATGGAGGTCGCGTTTGAGCAAGAGGTGATCGCAGCAGCGGAAGTCGTTAGGCAACAATATTCGGATGTACACACGCTTGTAGATATTGGAGGTGAAGATTCCAAGATGATTTTTTTCGCCGAAGGGCATGTGCCGGATATGCGTATGAATGGTAATTGCGCAGGGGGAACAGGGGCATTTATAGACCAGACGGCAACATTGCTGGGGGTGGATGTCTCCGAATTGAACGGTTTGGCGCAACGTGCTACTACTATTTATCCAATTGCATCGCGTTGCGGGGTATTCTCCAAAACGGATATCCAGAACCTTATAAGCCGCAGTGTTCCCAAGGAGGATATTGCGGCGTCTATGCTTCATGCTGTTTCGATGCAGGTCGTTAGTGCTTTGGCGCGGGGTACGGATGTCGTGCCGAAAGTGTTTTTGTGCGGAGGTCCGTTTGCTTATATTCCTGAGCTGAAGAAGCACATAGCGCAGGCGATGTCGTTGGATGCGACTGATTGTGTCGTTCCGGAACATGCGCAGATGATACCGGCTATCGGTACGGCGTTGTTGGCGGCGCGTAAGGGGGAAAAAGTATATACATGTGTCCAACTGAAACAGCTGTTTGCTACGGCGGAGCAGTTGCCGCCCTCTCGTTCTTCTTTGTCGCCTTTTTTTATGACAGCCGAAGGGTATGACAAGTGGCTTGAGCAAAAACAAAATAGGGTAATCGTGCGCTATGCGCAGATATCGGCTACGTCGTCTGACGAACGCTATTTTCTTGGCGTCGATTCCGGCAGTACCACTACCAAGTTAGTCCTTCTCAATGCACGTCGGGAGATTGTCTATACTGATTATCGTTATAATCGCGGCAATTCGTTTCAGGCTTTCTATGACGCGCTTGCGGATATGCGGGAGGCTATTGGTCGCGACATATCTATTGCGGGTAGCTGCTCCACCGGCTATGGTGAGAACTTGCTTAAAACGGCTTATAATCTCACGCATGGTATTGTGGAAACTATGGCGCATTTCTTGGCGGCAAAATATCTATGCCCCGATGTCAGTTTTATTTTGGATATCGGTGGTCAGGATATGAAAGCTATCTTTGTGAATAACGGTACCATACGGCGCATTGAAATCAACGAGGCATGCTCGTCAGGGTGCGGCTCGTTTATTATGACTTTTGCGCAGCAGTTGGGCTATTCTGTCGAGGAGTTCGCTCGTAAAGCCCTCTTCGCCTCCCATCCCTACGATTTGGGTACGCGTTGTACGGTTTTTATGAATAGCAAGGTTAAGCAGGCGATGCGTGAGGGAGCTATGGTGGACGATATAGCTGCAGGCTTTAGTTATTCGGTTATCAAGAATTGCCTATACAAGGTGCTTAAGCTTCAAAATGTCAGCGAGTTAGGCTCTCATATTGTGGTGCAGGGCGGTACGTTCCGCAACCATTCTGTTGTGCGGGCATTGGAGTTGTTGACGGGTTGCAAAGTCGATTTATCGCCATGCCCCGAACTTATGGGAGCCTATGGTGCTGCGCTATATGCCTTTGATACGCAACAAAATTAGTTATTCATTATGCCTTTTTTAGACGATATACTGCAATCCAATCGGTTCTCTGAAACCGAAGAGATATGCCCCGGCTGCGACAACCATTGTCATGTGCGTTGCTATACTTTCCGGAATGGGCACCATTACTATTCAGGTAACAATTGTGAACGTGTCTATTCTAACCTGCACGAGGGGCAGATGCGTGGTACGAATCTGTTTGTGGAGAAGTATCATTTGTTGTTCGACCGCCCGCAACCTGTTTCCGAACATTATACGGCTACTATCGGTATCCCGCGCGGGTTGGGGATATACGAGAATTATCCTTTTTGGTATACGCTGTTCAGCTGTTGTGGTTTTCGGGTTGTCTTGTCGCGTCCGTCGTCCAATCGCCTGTATGAGAAGGGGGTACGCACCATTATGGCGGACAATATCTGTTTTCCTGCTAAACTGATGCACGGACACGTGATGGACTTGATAGAGCGTCGTGTGGATAGGATTTTTTATCCTTGGGTGGTCTTCGAGCGGCAGGAGGATGCGCAGGCAAAGAACTCGTTCAACTGTCCCGTTGTCAGCGGTTACTCCGATGTATTGCGCAGTAGTATCAATCCCGAAACCACAGCGCATATACCTTTTGATTCGCCGGTTGTTTCTTTCCGTGATGAGTCGCTGCTGCGACAAAGTCTTCGTGATTATCTCCTGCCGCAGGGTGTACCGTCGGATACTTTGGAACATGCTGTCTCGCAGGCGATTGCGGAGCAGAAACGCTATTTGGATACGCTCGAGCGGCGTTGTCTGCAAACCCTGCAAGAGGCGGAGCAGTCGGGTAGGATGGTTATCCTTTTGGCTGCCCGCCCGTACCATATCGACCCGCTTATACAGCACCGTATAGCCGATGCTATTGCGGAAATGGGAGTGGATGTTATCACGGAGAATGTAGCAGCGCACGAGGGGAAAGGTGTTTACAATCACCTCAATGCACTTTGCCAGTGGGCGTATCCCAATCGGATTTTCAAGGCGGCGTATTTTGTCGGTGCACATGTGTATTCTCGCCTGCACATGGTCGAACTGACTTCGTTCGGTTGCGGACCGGATGCTTTTATTCTGGATGAGGTGCGCAGTGTGTTGCAACGCCATGCTAAGAACCTCACTATCTTAAAGATTGACGATGTCAACAATATCGGTAGTTTGCGCTTGCGTGTGCGTTCGCTGGTTGAAAGTGCCAATGCGCTCCACGCGGCGGAAATCAACCCCACCGCCTCGTCGGACACACAGCAGAATATGCCTTATACAACGAAGACGTTTATGCCGGACGACCGTCGCCGCACGATTCTGGCGCCTTATTTCGCAGAAGGATATACCGAGTTTATCCCCACCATTTTGGGTATGGCGGGCTACCATGTGGAGGTCTTGCCGATGGGTTGTGCGGCAGATGCAGAGGAGGGGCTCCGTGACGCGAACAACGATATCTGTTATCCCGCTACTATCGTGGTCGGTAGTCTCTTGCGCGCCCTCAAATCGGGCAAGTACGACTTGGACAATACAGCGGTCGCGATTACGCAGACGGGTGGGCAATGCCGTGCGTCCAACTACTATGCGCTTATTAAGAACGCGCTTGTGGCGGCGGGGTTTGCTGGGGTACCTGTTATATCGGTGGCTACGGGCAAGAGTCTCGGCAATGCCCAGCCCGGTTTCGAGGTACCGTGGGCGCGCCTGGCACGCCCGGTTGTCGAGGCGTTGCATTACGCCGATGCGTTGGCGAAGCTCTATTACCCTGCCGCGCCGCGCGAGAAAGCTCAGGGCACGGTTAAGTGCTTGTACGAGCATTATATCCGTGTGGCGCAACCTGTCCTTGCGGCGCGCGATTATCGTGGCTTGCATAGCCTCTTGCAGCAGGCAGTTGCGGACTTTACGCAGGCGATAGATGTCCGCCGTCAGGTGCCGCAGGTCGGCTTGGTGGGCGAGATATATGTCAAGTACAACGCATTCAGCAACTTATCTGTCGTCCGGTGGCTCATCGACCATGGCGTGGAGGTTATCCCGCCAGCGCTGACGGGTTTCTTCTCTACCTCGTTCCCGAACGCGCACATCAACCGCACGCACCATATCAAGCAGCAGGATACGCCGCTGTGGCTGATGGACGCGGGGCATCGACTCTTGCGGCGTGTCGCGCGCCGGTACGACGGGCTCTGCAAGGACTATCCTTTCTACCGCCCGTTCGATGATATATTCCGTATCAGTGCCTTGTCCGCTCAGGTTATCAATCCCGCCGCCGATTTTGGCGAGGGCTGGTTCTTGCCGGGCGAGATTTGCGCTTTGGCGGAGTCGGGGGTCAACAAGGTCGTCTCTGTCCAGCCCTTCGGATGTATCGCTAACCATATCATATCCAAGGGGATAGAGAAACGTATCCGACAGGTTTACCCGAATCTCTCTTTGCTTTTCCTCGACTTTGATGCGGGAACTTCCGAGGCGAATATCTACAATCGTCTTCATTTCCTGCTCAATAATTAAATCTGTTAATCCGTTATCCACATATTTTAATACATCTCAATTATGAATAATTCTATGGAAAACCGCATCCTTGAAGCGGCTAAAACGCTCTTTTTTCAGAATGGCTTTGCGGCTACTTCTACCACGGATATAGCCCGTTTGGTCGGTTGTAATCAGGCGTTGGTGCACTATTATTACCGCACCAAGGAGAATCTTTTTTGCCAGATTTTCACGGAGCAGACAGAACGTGTCTTGGGCTTGCTCAATAACTCGTTGAATAGTGATGCACCGTTCGAGCAGCAGGTGCGCAGTTGTGTGTCGCTCTATTTCGATACTTTGATGCAGAATCCCAAATTGCCCTATTTCGTGATGAATGAACTGATATACAATCCCGAGCGCCGTGCGTATGTGCGCGAGGCGGTCTTCCGTAATCCTGTCTATCAGGCTACTTACAAGCGTTTCGAGGCGTTGGTACAGTCGGCAGTTGATGCGGGGCATATTGTGCCGGTCCGCCCGCAGGATATCTTGTTGCATATTGCTTCGCTTACGGTCTTTTGTTTCCTTACTCTCCCCATGTATCAGGACTTGTTCAACGTTACGGACGAAGAAAAACGTGCCTATATCGAGCATCGTAAAGAAGAAACCATCCGTCTTATCCTACAAGGTCTTCGCCCTTAATCTCCTCTTTCCCGCGTCCGATTCTCCTCTTTCTGCTCCCGAACCGCCTCCTCAGGCCTTCTAAACTTTTCCTTCCCCCCCCCCCCTAAACGTCTCCTTGCAGAGCCGCTTTGTGGGCTGTTTTTTGCTATATTCTGTCATTAGCCGATAATTATAGGTGATTATAGGTGATTATTGTGTGATTATTGGGCGATTATTGGGTGATTATTGGGTGATTCATTGCTCTTCAACGGCTCAATATCGAATCAAAAGTGGGTGATTAGTGGATGATTCGGCTGTGAATACCGAACCTTTGCTATACCTTGCCCCATATTTTATTTTGATTATTCCCTTCTGCTTATTTGCAAGTCTCGTAAAAAAGCATTACCTTTGCAAGTCAAATACAGATAACCAGAAACATGAAAAGCAATATATTATGAACTACTCATTTACTTCTCAAGACATCGCGCAGCTGGAAACGCGCGGCATTACCGTAGAGAAAGCGACACAGCAGTTGGACCATTTTCGTACGGGCTTCCCGCAGTTGGATATAGAAGCGCCTGCTTCGGCTAAGCGAGGCATCTTGGTTCCCACTAAGCAGCAGCAAGAAGAATACATAGCTCTCTGGCAGCAGTATCTGCAAGAGCCGCACAAGGTCTTGAAGTTCGTGCCGGCAAGTGGTGCGGCAAGCCGTATGTTCAGGGACCTCTACCAGTATCTTGACGATGGCGTGGAGACGGAGTTCATACAGGAGTTTCTGACCCATATCGAGGACTTTGCCTTTGGTGACCAATTGGCTGGTAAGACGGGGCAAGAGGCTGTGCGTTACTTGCTTGAGAATATGAGTTATGGCGACTTGCCCAAGGGTCTGCTTTTGTTCCATAAATACCGCAACGGAGCGAGAACTCCTGTGCTGGAGCACCTTGTAGAGGGCGCTCTCTATGCGGCATGCGACGGCGTTGCTGCCCTTCATTTCACGGTATCTCACCAGCATCTGCCTCTTTTCCGCCAGCATGTGGCGGAGTATCTGCCCGAATACCAGCAGAAATATGGCGTCCGATTCGACGTTACTTTCTCCGAACAGTTGCCTTCTACCGATACACTGGCTGCCAATCCTGATGGTACTCCTTTTCGTGACAAAGAGGGTAAGTTGCTCTTCCGTCCGGGAGGGCATGGCGCGTTGATAGAGAACCTGAATGCACAGGATGCGGATATCGTCTTTATCAAGAATATAGACAATGTGGTACCCGACCGTCTGAAGAAAGAAACTGTGCGCTACAAGCAGATTCTTGCTGGTGTACTTGTCGCGGAGCAAAAGCGTGTCTTCGAGCGTCTGCAAGACCCCTCTATCTCTGAGGAAGAGCGTCTTTTGCTCAATCGTCCTATCCGCGTTTGCGGTGTAGTGAAGAATACGGGCGAACCCGGCGGCGGACCTTTCCTGGTGCGTGATGCGGATGGCACTATCAGTAACCAGATACTCGAGTCCAGTCAGATAGCGGATCCCGCTCTCATGGCGCAATCTACCCACTTCAATCCCGTTGACTTGGTGTGCGCTATACGCGACTACGAGGGTAAGCCTTTCCATCTGCCCGACTTTGTGGACGAGCAGACCGGTTTTATCTCTCACAAGTCCAAGGACGGCAAAGAGCTTTTGGCGCTGGAGCTTCCGGGGCTCTGGAATGGAGCTATGGCGCATTGGAACACGCTCTTTGTCGAAGTGCCCATAGGGACATTCAATCCCGTTAAGACTGTCAACGACTTGCTTCGCCCGCAGCACATAGGATAACTGCAAAAGGAATATCGGACTTGTCAAATGGTTCAATTGTCAAATTGTCAAATAAAGTATGGATATATCAATAGTTGTACCTTTGTTCAACGAGGCTGAGTCGCTGCCTAAGCTCTATGATTGGATAGAGAGCGTGATGCAGGCTAACCGGCTCTCCTATGAGGTTATTTTTGTGAACGACGGCAGTACCGACGACTCTTGGCAGGTGATAGAGTCGCTGCGGGCTAAGGCGGAGGAGCAATACCCCGGGCAGTCTGTTGTCCGTGGAATATGTTTCCGCCGCAACTACGGTAAGTCGGCGGCGCTCTACTGCGGCTTCCGCGCAACCAAAGGAGATGTCGCTATTACCATGGATGCCGACTTGCAAGACTCTCCCGAAGAGATTCCCGAGCTCTATCGGATGATTAAGGAAGACGGCTTTGACCTTGTGTCTGGCTGGAAGCAGAAACGCTACGACAACAAGCTGACCAAGAACTTGCCCAGTAAGCTCTTTAATGCTACGGCACGCAGGGTTACGGGCATCCCTTTGCATGATATGAATTGTGGGTTGAAAGCCTACCGCTCGGAGGTCGTAAAGAATATAGAGGTCTTTTCCGAGATGCATCGCTATATTCCGTATATAGCTAAGAATGCGGGCTTTACCAAGATAGGCGAGAAAGTCGTTCAGCATCGTAAGCGTGAGTTCGGTTCGTCTAAGTTCGGTATGAACAGGTTTGTAAACGGCTATTTGGACTTGATGACGCTTTGGTTCCTCAATAAGTTCGGTAAGCAACCGATGCACTTTTTCGGGGCTATGGGCTCGTTGATGTTCCTTTTGGGCTTGATTGCGGTCATAGTAGTGGCAAGTATGAAGCTCTATGCCTTGTCGAACGGACTGCATGCTATGCTGTTAGGAACGAACCCGTATTTCCATATCGCTATACTAATGATGATATTGGGGTGTATGCTCTTCCTGACGGGGTTCTTGGGAGAATTGATTATCCGTAATTCACAAGGGCGCAACGATTACCTTATCAGCAAAGAAATCTAACTATTCGGTCTGTTTTATGGACATAGAGGAGCAGGTAAATACTATCGAACGAGCGTTGGGCGAGCGTATGATCAATCATGCACTTGTGATTGTGCGCCAGTGGGTTGCTGAGTTGGGAGCGAGTATCTATATCGGCCGTATTGAGCATTTGGAGCAGAACTATCAGTGTATCTTCGATTATTATCTTTCTACCGATGACCCTGAGCGTGAGAACTTGTTGGACCAGCTGACGGGAGACACCTTCCGACTGGTGGATGAGGTCTATGCCGACTTGCGTGTCAAGCGGGGATTGTCGCCTGAAATGCATGGATTCAACGGAGATAATCCGCAGAGTGTAATGCGCTATTTCTCTTCTTGTGTCCATTTGCAGCAGGAGGACTTCGATTGGTTGCGTGAGTGTTTTAGCGACCCTTCGCGTAGTGCCATTGCGCTAATAGCCTTGGCGGCCGTAGGTCAGAACTTGCGGGAGTGCTTTTCTGAAGACGCTCTCCGCTGTTTGATAGAGGCAATTGATTCGGATAACAATGTTATTGCCAATCAGGCACTTGCTACTTCAATCTTGCTGCTTGCCCATTATGATGTGAGAGTGGATTTCTTTCCTGAACTGGAAGATGCGTTTGCTAATGTCTTAGGCGATGGCGAACATGCTTTCGAGACGATGTGCGCGCTTATTCGCTCATCCAAAGCCAATCTGCGTGATATGCTTGCGTCGGGCGAGATATCCACGGAAGACTTGCCTGAACCCCTGCGAGACTTGCTTGGAATGGCGGGGGATGATGGTAATAAGTTGGGCGAGATTGTCTCTTGGATGCCTGAGACGGAGAACGAGTATATGGCGGGGATAGTGGCTATCCTGCCTGATACTTGGGTATATGCTTCTATTATGGGGGACGACCCTATGCGGTTGCACAAGGTGCAGATGCTCTATCTCTCTATTGGTAAGATGGATATGCTCTGGGAGCAGACCGAAGAGGCGGAGCAATGGCTTGTACAGCGTCTTTGTACCGACAAGGCAACCCCTATTGACTATATCAATTACGGGCATTGTTGCTTCTTGCGTGGAGATAGGATGATGGCGTATGAGAACTACCGCGAGGCGCGTTTGCGTTGTAAGTCAGCAAAGAGTTTCTTTGCACTCTTCCGTCCGGATAGGCATTACCTTGTTGAACATGGCATTCCTCTCGAGCAAGTGTATCTTATGGAGGACCAATTATTGCGTATTACGGAGGGCTGATATTACAGCCATGCGCCTATACCAATTCCTACAAACTCTACTTTCGTTAGGTGTGCTTTCATGTTGGCTTGGATAAACAGATGCCAAGGCAGGCGGTAGCGTAGCACTATCTGTGTATATAGCCACCCGTCTGGATAGCCTGCGCTACCGGCATTTAGCAGGTCGTATGCGTAAAAGATGCCTTTCTTGAGCCTTCCTGTCTTGCTTGCCACAGCCTTGTCGTACGGTTCCAGTTCTTTTACGGGGTCAATTAGGTACACTCCGAAGTGGAAACCGGCGGTAAATTGTCCTACTACAAACTCAGGTTGCAGGCTTATACCCAGCCGCCAGCAGTCGCTTGCTCGGGCTGCTGCAAGGTTAGTCTTTCCATAAGCTGTCGTGCGTGGGGTATATGCTCCGTCGTAGAAAACGTCTATACCGCCGCCTAATCGGAATATGTTGTGTGCACGCCAGTAGGCTGCTGCTTGCAATTCGGCGCAGAAGAATGTTTGTTGGTCTTTGTAATATACTTGTCGCCCGCCGCCGGAGAAGGCAAACTCTACTTCCCACTTCTTCTTCCTACCGTCTTCGTTCTTGCTCCGAGCGGGGGGGGGGGACTGATTGGTCGGAGGTGTGTAACGTGTACCTATCTCTCCTGCGAATATATTGTAGCCGGAGTTCGGCTGTCGGGTGCTGCCATTGCTGAAATGGTACCAGCCACAGCCCGCGATGACGCTCCAACCCTTCTGTATAGGAAACTCCATATATAACACTTCAGGGAAGTGGAAGTTGCATACGCTTCCTATACTCCGATTGGCATCTGTCAAGTCCTGATATAGATGCCCCTCTGGTACGGTGTTGCGGTAGGTCTTTGTGATAAAACCTGCGCCTATACCGGGGCGGATACCTAATACGAAATGAGGAGTACGCACTAATGGAATATCCATAAATACATAGGGAGCAATAGCGTGCCCTAGCAGCTGCCTGTCCCCCAAGTACCAATAGCTTAGTGCTACGCCTATGCTAGCATCGTTCCACTCGTGTAGGGCTTGCCAATCAGGACGGAAAGACACGGCAAATTCACCACCTAATGTAGGAGCTACCCATTTTCCCTTTTGCCCTGTCATTACATCTACCTTGCCGTCGGGCATGATAGCACCTGCATATAGCGAGATGCGATAGTCTATATCTAAATGCTTGTCCTTGGATGTGCCGTTGGAGCTGCTTTCTGCTCCCCATACCGACAGACAGCAGAACAATAATATGCCGATTGATGCTCTCTTCATCTGTCGGCAAAAGTACAACAAATTTGGCATATACGCAAAATTATCGTGAATAACCCCGTGTTTGTTTCATGGAAAAGTTGTACTTTTGCATCCGATTTCGAGTGTGTCTGTGCAGTAGATGTGCTGCAAGACGGACTCTTGGGAACCCTATAAATAGTAGAGTGGGGTGAAATCTTGAGTCGCCAACGATTGTGTACGTGTGTGTCAGTAAGAGCCTAATTTCCGTTGTCTTACTAATAACACACATTATGTCTAAAACAACCAATTGGCTTACAGCCGCTATCTTGTCTATGTCGCTCCTTACAGTTATGGCTGGAGCTGCCGTTGCTCCTGCCCTGGGAACTGTACGCGATTATTTCTCTGCTATTTCGGAGATATGGGTACAACTTATTGTTTCTATTCCGGCTCTGTTTATCATTCTCACGAGTTTTGCCTTCCCTTACTTGTGCCGGCGCTTCTCTTCTCGGATGCTGGCGTTGGGGGGACTGGTGCTTTATGTTATGGCGGGTTCAGGTGCTTACTTGTGTTCGCATATTGTGCCGCTGCTTGTTCTGCGTGCACTATTGGGCGTGTCTGTAGGTGTACTTTTGCCGCTGTCAACGGGACTTTTGGCGTATTATTTTCTTCCTGAGCGGATGGCGGGACTGATGGGCTTGTCGGCGTTTAGGAACCAGATGGGATGCGTTGTGGCTACGCTCTTGGCGGGGTTGCTCTGTACTATCTCGTGGAATTGCGCTTTCCTTGTTTATCTTGGCGGTTTGCTGGCTATGCTGTTGGTTTTGGCGTTCTTACCCGACGACAAACTGCCGGAGCGCCCTCGGACGCAGTCGGAGTGGACTACCTTGCGGCGCATTCATCCTTCTGTTGCGGGTATGTTGTTGCTTATGCTGATATTCTTTATCTTCCTGACGAACTTTGCAGTAACGTCTCTTGCTATGGGTATCCCGCAGCAGACGACTACCTTGCTGATGGTTGGCTTGTGCTTTGGGCGGCTTATGGGAATATTTCCTAAGTCGATGAAGTATGTCGTACCTGTTTGTTTGCTGCTCAGTATGTCTTGTTTCTCGTTTGCGGTGGATATCTATTGGCTGGTATTTGGCTGCGTGTTTGTCGGTATAGCGACGGGCATAGGTGTCCCCTACCTGAACACTATTGCAAGTATCAAAGGTGGGCGTGAGTCAGCAACAACGGTTATGCTGCTCTTTTCGGTTGCTTTGTGTGGCGGGCAGTTTATTTCTCCGCTTGTCGTAACGCCTTTGTTCGATTTGTTCTTCGGAGCTGACGATATACATGGTGCCTATAAGGTTGGTGTTGGGGGTGTGGTGCTGTACCTGCTGCAGACAACAACCACACGCAGGTATCAGATGTTACCACCTCATACTCCGTGTGCTGCTGTAGGGGAGCAATCGCTTCAGATTCAATCAGGCTGGTAGAGTTTGGTATAATCTTGTATGAGGTGGCGAAAGGCATCCACTAACGTTTGCGGTGAAAGAACTTCTATATTAGCACCATGGGTACGGAGTTCTTGGATAAAGTCGAAAGTAGGTACTATATAGTATTCGAACACAGAGGATTGGTCGTTCCGTTCTGTCTCGCGCTGGGAGGCATGGAGCGGCAGAGACCTCAGATAGGGCGCAGCTTGTGCGGACACCCTGATAATGATTCGTTGTGGTATTGCATCGTTGTCTCGGAAGATACCATAATAGTCTTTGAAAAACTGTTTGGCATCAAAGCCGATAGGAATAGTATACGTTTGGTTAAGCATCTCCATCTGCTGCACTCTGTCGAGGGCATACACCCGTATTTCTGCCGGATGGTCGGAGCTTCTTCCTGCTGTGTACCAACGTTGCTTAAACACTTTGATGCAGTATGGCTCAAACGTCATCTCATGCGCTTCTGCGGCATCAAACCGCTGATAGGAGAGTTGCATTGTCCGCCGCTCTCGGATAGAAGTCATCACCGGTGGTAAGAAAACGTGCGCCGGAAGGAATGTCCTCCAAGAGGATATTATCCATAATGTCATGACAGTCGGTCAGGAAGTGGGATACCGCAAATGTATTGAGCAACCATTTCTGCGTAATACTATGGCGCATGGTGTCTGCGTTGGCAATATAATAGCTGTTGGTAGCCTTGTCGCACGCTATATCCAAATGGAAAATTTCTTCGATGTCGTGCCTCCATTTGAGGAAAGTGTTTCTCGGAATACGTGTTTCATGGTCGTCGTTGAGCGAACTGTGCGCCCAACGTCTGTTCAGTTCGCTTAGGGTAATGTGTCCTGCGGCGTAGATAGTGTCCACCAACCAAATGTAGCGATTGAATAACTTTGCTCCCATAGAAAAACGGTATTAAAGTGGCAGATTCGTATTGTACCAGTCCTCTAAACGGGTATTAAATTGCCGTTTGTCTAATGTTTGCGCCCATGTGCGTACTTGCTCTGTCATAGGCTCGAACTGAATATATACATCGCGTCGCCATACGCAAGTCTTTGGGTGCAACTTACTCCACCGGCTCTGTTCTAACCCGCGCATATTCACCAAGATAACTTCTACATCAAGGGGGAGCTGACGGCATACTTCATATGCCAGTCGGCGGTTTCCAATCACCTCTTTGTCTATGGTCTTGACGTGCCCTGATGGATAAAAAACAATTTCTTTTCCTGCGGCTAAAGATGCTATTGTTTTTTGACTCAACTCGGCGGCGATGTTTGCGCCTTCGACACGTTGCTTGGTTTGTTCCAAATCAGGGACCAGCACAGCGTCAGCCATTGCCAGCACTCTGCGAAACAACGGATTCCGGAAAAAACGCTCGTCCACCAGCGGGCATAGAGGCACGTTGCCGCACTCGGAAAGCAATATCAGTGGGTCAATGAATGCGGTGTGGTTGGGCAAAACAAGGTGTACACGCCCGTCTTGCATATATTGCATGCCCGTAATGTGCACGCTATAATGGAGATGGAACAGACGGCGCAATATCGCGGCGAAAGTGAAACGATTCATAGGCGTAGTAATGATTAGTCCGAGTAGAGAGACAAAGGTACTACATATTTTCGGTTTATGCAAATTATAGTTTGCGAGTTTGCGAAAATAAGCGTATCTTTGCCGTCTAAAAGAAGTAATTATGACAGAATTAGAAATAGAAAACAGAGTGGAGCGAGCGAAAGGGTTGTTCAGACAGGGCTTCAACTGCTCGCAGTCGGTGTTCGCGGCGTGTGCCGACCTGTACGGCATCGAGGACGAGGCGCTGGCGTTGCGGCTGAGCGCGTCTTTCGGAGGGGGCATCGGGCGCATGCGGCAGACTTGCGGTGCAGCCTGCGGGATGTTCATGTTGGCGGGGCTGGAGAACGGAAGTGCCACGCCCGGCGATGCCGAAGGAAAGAAGAACAACTATGCCCTCGTGCAGCGCTTGGCAAGCGCTTTCAAAGCCGAGCACGGAAGCCTGATATGCGCCGAGTTGCTGGGGCTTGTGCCGCGCCGCACGGAGGTGATAAGGGACCCTACGCCCGCGCCCCGCACGGAGGAATATTATAAAAAGCGCCCCTGCGTGGAGACCGTGGGCAATGCGGTGCGGATATTCCTGACCGACCGCATGGCAGACAAGTAACCTACCTGAAACATGAAACCTTTACTTTCCTATGGAGCAGGAGAAACTGTGGAATAGCAACTATCTGAAAGTGTGGACGGGCAACTTCCTGATGTATTTCTCGTTCATGCTGTTGATGCCTCTGTTGCCGCTCTATTTGAGCGACACCTACGGCGCGGACAAAGAGATGATTGGGCTTGTGCTGTCGGGCTATGCGCTGGCGGCACTGTTGATACGCCCGTTCAGCGGCTTCTTCGTGGACAGTTTCCCGCGCAAGATGATGTTGCTTATCTTTTATTTCCTCACGGCGTTGTTCTTCGGCGGCTACTTGTTGGCGGGCAGTCTGTCGATGTTCGCGGCGTTCCGTATGCTGCACGGCGCACCTTTTGGTGCTACGGGTGTCTCGCTTTCCACAGTGGCAATCGACGTGTTGCCGTCCTCTCGCAGGGCGGAGGGGATAGGCTACTACGGGTTGAGCAACAACATCGCAACGGCGATAGGACCGGGCGTGGCGATGTTCCTTTTTGCGCGTTATCAGAGTTACGAGATGCTGTTTTGGATGTCGTTCATCGTCTCCGCACTGGGTTTGGCAGTGGTGAGCACGGTGCATGTGAAGGACAGGACGCTGGTGCTGGACAAACAGCCCCTTTCGCTCGACCGTTTCCTGATGCTGAAAGGGCTTGTGCCGATGCTCACGGTCTTCACGGTGGGCTTTGCGTATAGCGTAGTGAGCACCTATGTGGCGATTTACGGACGCGACGAACTGGGCATCACGGCGGGCACGGGACTCTTCTTCACGCTGTTTGCGATAGGACTTATCGTGTCGCGCCTTACGGGCAGCCGCTCGTTGCGCAAGGGACTTATTGTGCGCAACGCGTCATTGGGCATCTTGGTTTCGATAAGCGGCTTTGCTTTGTTTGCGGCGGTGCATCATCCTGTGTGCTATTACCTTGCGCCCTTTGTCATTGGCTTGGGCAACGGGCATCTGTGGCCTGCGTTCCAGATGATTTTCATTAATATGGCGCCTCACAGCCAGCGCGGCACTGCCAACTCTACCATCCTGACGGGTTGGGACTTGGGCATGGGTATCGGCATGCTGGCAGGCGGTGCGGTGGCGGAGCGCTTTGGCTACCATACGGCGTTCTGGACAGCCGTCGGAGTGTATGCCATCGGCGTCCTGTTCTACTTCACCGTCGTCCGCGGCTACTACTATCGCAACAAGTTGCACGACTGAGAGAAACATAATGGCGAAACGAGGATGATGGTGTCACAAAGTGAATTGAACTTATAAGAAATTCTTATTAGTTCGCCAAGAGGGGTATAGACAAGTGCACCGCAACGCCGCTCACTATAATTTTTGATATTAACTGATAAATGATTTCCTCCCGCTCCTAAGGCGTATCTTAACAGAAGGCAATTTTGAACGAACCGGACCATCCGCTACCCTTGCGCTACCTTTGCGCTACCCTTGGGCAACCCTTGCTGCAGGTTGGCAGATGCCGGAATCATAACAAAAGAGAATTTTCGGCGGTAGATGCGCAGATGATAGGCTGTAAAATCGAAGATATAATAATGATTTGAGAAAATAACAAACAGGGGCAAACATATCCCCAAATACTAAATTCACAAGAACAATGATATAATTCACCTCCAAAGAAACGTATGATAGAATATATTTTTCTTATAGGCTGTATCTTGTTTGTCTCTATCCTTTTGGCGATAATGAGACCGCGTTTAATAGGGTATAGTGGAGAGAAGCGGGTAGCAAGTATTTTACAGAGATTGCCAGAAACGGATTATGTCGTAGTAAATGATTTGTTGTTACCGGTCAATGGTCGCACGACACAAATTGACCATGTGGTGGTTTCATTGTATGGCATATTTGTAATAGAAACCAAAAACTATTCGGGTATGATTTATGGGGGCGAACATTCAGAAACTTGGACAAAAAATGTATATGGTAATAAATATACAATACCTAATCCTATAAGGCAGAATAGATTGCATGTTGCGGCAATAAGTAGTATATTAAATGACATAAGAGTGTTTTGCCCTGTATATTCTGTAATCGCGTTTTCAAACAATGCAAATGTTAGGGTAGGTGATGTCTCATGCGAGATGGCTTATTTTTATCAATTGAAAAGCGTGATATTAAAATACACAACACCACGGATTACAAAAGAAAAAGTTGATTTGATTGTGCAACATCTGCAATCTGTGAATATAGTAGATAAGCAACAACGTAAAAGACATATACAAGATGTTCGTTCGGGGATAACAGAGAAACATTTGGCAATTGCGAATGGTATTTGTCCTCGTTGTGGAGGCACACTTGTGGAACGTCATGGAAAGTATGGTACTTTTTATGGGTGCGTCAATTATCCTAAGTGTAAATTTACAACCACATAAACAAAGGCAAGGAATGGACGTCAATCGAACATATAAGGATTATTTATAAGTTGAGGATAGCAGTAAATTATCAAATTAACATACCATGAACTATTTAGCAATTATCGGTGGAGGGCCTGCGGGCTACACGGCTGCGGAGAAGGCGGCGAAAGCAGGCAAGGACGTAGTGCTGTTCGAGCAGACGGCATTGGGCGGCACGTGTCTGAACGTGGGCTGCATCCCTACGAAGACGCTGCTCTACAGCGCGAAGCAGTACTATAATGCCAAGAACGCAGCGAAATACGGCGTTACGGCTGCAGAGGTGGCGTTTGACTATGCCAAGATGGCGCAACGCAAGACCAAGGTCGTGCGTAAACTCGTGGCGGGCATCAAGCAGCGCTTGAACAACGAACACTGCACCGTGGTGCAAGGCGCGGCGGAAGTCGTATCGCGCACCGACACGCGTGTGGTCATCCGTTGCAACGGCGAGGACTACGAGGCGGAGAACCTGCTGATATGCACAGGCTCGACCAACTTCGTGCCGCCTATTCCCGGCGTGAAGGACAACCCCGCGGTATGGGACAGCACGGATGCGCTGGCGGCAACGGCGCTGCCTGCGTCGGTTGTCATTGTCGGCGGCGGCGTGATAGGCATGGAGTTCGCAACGCTCTACCACGAGTTGGGTGTCAGCGTGACGGTGGTGGAGGCGATGCCCACTATCCTGCCGAACCTCGATCAGGACGTGGTGGCAGTGTTGTTGGAAAAGTACCGCAAGGCGGGTATCACCATCTTGACCGACACCAAAGTGCTTGAACTGCAAGGCAATACGGTTGTCACGGGCAGCGGCACGCTGACCGCGGAGCGCATACTTATCAGCGTAGGCAGGCGCGCCAACTTGCAGGGCTTGGATGTCCTCTCCGACCTTGAACTGAGCAGGGGCGCGATAGTGGTGGACGAGTTTATGAAAACCAATCTGCCCAATGTCTATGCGGCGGGGGATGTCACGGGTAAGATTATGTTGGCGCACGTGGCGAGCCGTCAGGCAGAGGTGGCTGTTGGGCGGATGCTCAAGCAACTGCCCTTGCAGCGGATAGCGTATAATGCCATTCCGTCGGTGGTTTATACCAACCCCGAGATTGCGTGTGTGGGCATGACGGAGCAGGAAGTGAGCCGTTTTTACCAAGATATGGAGGGCAAACCCGCGGAGGAAGTGCGCGACAAATACGAGGTGCGCAGCCTGCCGATGACCTATTCGGGACGCTTCGTGGCGGAGAACGAGGGCGAGACGGGGCTGTGCAAGATGATTATCGACCGCCGCCAGCAAACCGTCCTCGGCGTGCATATGATAGGCAACCCCTGTTCCGAGTTCGTAGCGGCGGCATCCTTCGCAGTGCGCATGGGCTATACCGTTCCCGAGTTCGAACAGGTAGTCTTCCCGCACCCGACTGTGAGCGAGATACTCAAAGAGGTACTATAGTGTATATTGGTAACACCCCGCATCGGGCTTACTGCCGGTACGCGCTGTCCCGACGCGGTCTATCGGGTATTCGACGGCTGTGATGGAGTCACCAATACCGCGCGCGGGAGATAGGGAATCCAAACGGAAGTCGTAGTAACGGTATTCCCCGTATTTATAGTACGTATTACGGAATATGGCCGTTGTATCGCTTTCCTGTTGCCAATAGACGTTGTGATGCGCATTGGGAATCTGCAGTGTATCCGTTTTCAAGTAGTTACCGATGAAAGTGCCGGCATAGTACTGCAGAAACGGTGTTGCCACTACCATTTGGTTGCGACGAGCACCTGTCACGATACAATTGAAGAATGACGTTTCGGTGAGCGGCAATTGCTTGCTAAGGTTGTTGATATATACAGCTGCCACATCTTTGCGGGGAGTTGACTGGAGGGCAACGAGGTTGGTGGCGTTGAAATACGATGCAATAGTGGTATGGATAAATTCGTGTTTCCCTCCTGCAAGGTATGCGCAATAGGAGGCACAATTGCTAATCTCCGTATTGACGACCTTGGCGTCGATACCTTGTAACACAAGACCGTAGAGTGCCTGGTTATGAATGCGGCAGTTGTTCATCTCTAAGTATGGAATGTCTGTCGTGCGTTCGCTTTGGCAGTATAATCCTACGTTTCCGCTTTCGATATTGACATTCTCGAATATATATTTCACCATCGGTTTATCCTTGTCGTTCGTGCAGTAGAATCCGTCCCACATCCCTGCTGTGTAGGCATATGGCACGCTGTCAAACAGTCTGTCTCTGCGATCGCCGCGGATATATATGGGTGCCTCTCGTGTCCCGTATGCCTCTACGTTTCCAAACGCCAGTAATGATGCTCCTTGGTGCATGTAAAGTTGTGCACCGGCTTCGAAAGTCAGCGTCTGATTAACCAATACGGTATCATAGATGAGATATGGTTTGTCTGCGGAAAAACACATGTCCATATATTCGGTTTTATGCTGCTTGGTGCGGATTAATTCTACATCTTGTCCGTATGCCTCGAGAGAAATTGTCTGTACATTTCCATTCACGGAAAACCGAAGTTGGTCCCGTATCAGTACCGGAGAGTTAGAATTTTGCGGATTTACATATACACGTACGAATACATACATACTATCGCCGCCATGCAGTTCCATATCTGTCAGATTGGCGAGGGTGGTTTCACCATCCGCGTTGACTTTGAAATACTGACCGTTATCAAGCCAAATCTTGTTGATACGTAGTGCGTTGCGATTGTCGTTGCGCACAATCAGACGCTGCATCGAGCTGCCTATGCTCGTAAAAACAGTATCGAACTCCACCGTGTCCTTGGAGAAGGTCAATTGCAGGGCGGGGTCGTCCGAAACGATAGTTTCTCTGCAGCTGCTTAGCAGAACGACAAGACCTATTAGCCAATATAGTCGTTTCATTGTATTATTCGAAGTTGAAAGTGAGTACAATTGCCCTATTGAGCAGTTTGTCTATCGCAAGGGTATAGAACTGGTCTTGTGGAGGCAACTCGTTGCGGTTGGTTATCGGGGCTAACTGATTGGCGAAGCCTATGCGATAGGTGATTTCAGGACACCACTTGAACCAGCGGAAGTATAGGTCACATCCGAACCCGACTTCCACAAAGTAGTCCCAACCCTTGAGCAAGACCGGTTTTTCGCGGTCGCGACTAACGTTGAAGCTTGCCCCTCCTCCGCCTATCAGGTACGGTCGATAATTCTCTTCCCGCTCTGCTGCCCACTTGAGGTATAGCGGTAGGGTGATAGGAATACTCAGTATATCTGTTTTTGACCCGTTGCCGAGGCTGCCCTGTATCTCGTTGCCCGACTCGTTGGTGTAGGTGATGGTGCGTGAAGCGAACTGCATACCCGGGGTGAAACGCAGGCTCAGATGGCGCGACAGGCGTACATCCGTAATAAAACCGACAGAGAAACCGGGCATCATGCTGCTTACCCGTGCGTGATAGATCTCGCCGTCGATGTTCTCTTGCGAGTCTGTCACGCCGAAACTCATAAAATTGAGTCCCAACGAGAAACCAAAATGGATAATACGGTCGTCCACATACGGATTGTTCTGCGCACGCACTATGCTTGAACTGCATAGTATAACCGCCATTAATATGCCTATCGCTTTTTTCATATCTTTCCTTTGTTGCACTTTGTCGCTTACTCTTCTCCCATGCTGCTTTCTTCGTAACTCTCCATAGTGGATATGTTTCGCTCGTCGGTGTTTTTTTTGCCCGTGTTGTTGCCGAAGTTATAGGTGAGTGTCAGCCGGACGGAACGCGAACGCCAGCGTCCTTCTTGATACTGCCAAAAGCCCTCTCCCCATGTAGTACTGCGGCGTGCACGCGAGTTTAGGATGTCGCGGACGTTGAGTGCCAGTACCAACTGCTTGTTGAGGAAGCTCTTGCGCAAACCTAAGTCAATAGAGTAACTATGTGAAGTCTCGCCTTGTGCTACTACCCGAGGACTGCGATACCGTGCGCTCAGTTGCCCCGAGAAGGTCTTTGTGAATAGGAATTGCGCGTTGATTCGTGTTGACCACGCCAATATATTTTGCTTGGGCAGATAGATATCTATCGGTTGTCCGTTCAGGTAGTTCTGGTAATGAGCGTCGGAGATGGTGTTCCAATAGAAGTTGACGTTGGTAGTGAGTTGCAGTATCTCTTTGAAGAGCCTGTTTTTGGCTACTACTTCCATGCCCAATTCCTGACGGTTGGCTATGTTGATGAATGTGTTCTTCATCACATCGCCGTCCATATACTTTACGTTTTGCACTATTCCCTCTTTGTATCGCCAGAAGAGACCTGCCGATAGGGTGTGCCTTTCCCAGTTCTTTAGGTAGTTAAGCTCCAGCGAAGAAGAGTAGGAGGGTAGCAGTTCCGGATTGCCATATCGGATATTGGTCGAATCTGAGAAGTCCATACGGGGGTTCAGCTGGTGTCCTCTGGGACGGTCAACGCGGCGGGTATAGTTGAGTTGCAGTTCGTGCCCGCTACCGAAGTCGTAACCAATATATACGCTCGGAAACAGCTGAAAATAGGCTGTATCCTGCTGGCTGCGTTTTTGTTCGTATGAGTCTTGCAGTTCTCCTTCGCTGTCTTTGTAGTAGGATTCCAGATGACGCATAAAATACTCGCCGCGCAGTCCTACTTGTAGGGATAGATGATCCCAACAACGGTTGCCGTAGGTTACGTATAGGGCATGTGTCTGCTCTTTATTGTTGAAGATGGTGTAGTAGTTGTATAGTTCTACAGTCTGCTCTTCTCCTGCATAGGCACTTCCTGTCGCCGCTCCCCATGCTATAGTTGCCTGATAACCTGCCTCAAAGCGGGATTGCTGCGTCGGCTTCCATTCGTAATCTGCCTTTAGTTCTACGGTTTGCGTGTTGTTGCCGTTCGCTTGCTGTTGGTAGGTTGTATCTTTGCCTGCTTCACCCTGGGTATATAGTTGTTCTTGATTGAAAGAGAAATTCATATACGAACCTGTCAGCATCAACTGGTGTTGGCGGATTTTCAGCGTATAGTCGATGGTGGCATTTCCTCCTGGGTGCCAACCTCCCCCTTGCTGTGAGCGAGTGTACTGACGAAGTGTATCACCCGTCTGGCAATCGGTTAGCAGGTAGGTATTTAGGTTGTTGTTACGCATGCGCAGGTATTGTTTGTCTTCCACCATGCCGAACCCTGAGAAGCCTAATGTAGAGCGTTCGCTTAGCCGTAGGTTAAGTCCGGCACGCAGAAACAATCCGCCGCCGCGGTTATCGTTTTGCCCGTCTTGGACGAGGTAGTTGATTAGGCTGTCCCTATCCAGCTCGTCTTCTTTCGCATTGCCTACGCCATGTAGGTTGTAGCGCTCGGTATGGTTGCCGCCGTTGGATGTATGGTATCGGTAACCTGCGTTGAAATAGCCGTCTGCTACGCCCTTGGAGAAATTGATGTTGAAGCCTGCATTTGCTCCTGGCGGTATATTCCAAGGCTTGGCTAAGGCGTAGTCAAGTCCTACGTTGACGCTGCCGTAGTAACCCGCTTTGCGGTCTTCTTTCATTACGAGGTTAATGATGCCCGCAGTTCCCTCTGGCGAGTACTTGGCGCTTGGGTTGGTAATAACCTCTATCTGCTTAATGCTTTCGGCAGGCATCTGCTGCAGTACTTGTGCACGGTTGTCATTGTTGAGTCCCGCGGGTTTACCGTTAATCCATATTTCCACATCCTCCGAGTTGCGCAGCGAGATCGTTCCCTCTTGGTCCACTTCTACCGACGGTATATTCTCCAGTATGTCGCTTACACTGGCACTGGCGGAGGATATATCCTGTCCTACGGTGAATATCTTCTTGTCCAGTTCGAAGCGCATAGAGCTGCTTTGTCCCACCACTTCCACCTCCTGTAGTGTCCGCGTATCTTCCTGTAGGAATATTCTGCCCAAATGGACGGGCGACCCGCCGAGTGTAATAGTCGTGCTATAGTCGGTGTATCCCATGAAAGAAACGGTCAGCGTGTAGCTCCCGTCGGCGAGATTGGCAATACTGAATTTGCCGTCTGCGTCGGTAACGGTACCGCCTGCCGGCACGCTTTCTCCCGTTTTGCTAATGACTACATTCGCAAAATCCACGGCTTGCAGGCTTGTTTGGTCCAGCACTTTACCCGTAATCAGGTTGCCTGCCAAGCAAGTAGCAACAAAGAGCAGTCCTACTAACGTACTAATGATTTTCGGCATGCTCCAATATCCTTTTTACTGCCTCTTGGTAGCAGAGGGTACCTATTCCCATTATCGTGTATGAACAAACATCTGTCAGCAAGCTTGTCTTGCGGAACGCTTCCCGCTTGGTAATATCGGAGATATGTACCTCTACTATAGGAATCTCCGATATACATATAGCGTCGCGTATGGCTACGCTGGTGTGCGTGTACCCGCCCGCGTTGAGCACTATACCCGCGTAGTGGCTGTCCGTACCTATAGCTTGGATCCAGTCTATCAGGTCGCCTTCGTGGTTGCTCTGCCTGTAATCTATCCATACATCGGGGTAAGCCCTTTGTAGCTTAGTCAGGATACGTTCCATCGACATCGAGCCGTATATCTCCGGCTCTCGGCGACCCAGCATATTCAGGTTGGGTCCGTTTAGTATTGCTATGTGTACAGCCTCGCGCATCGGTCGTGTATGCTATGGGTTGTTTAGCGTGCGCCGTTGACTACCAGCAGGAACTCGTCGTTATCCTCTGTGCGCTCCATGTAGGTCTTCAGCTTGTCCATGGCTTCTACGCTGTTCATGTCGCTTAGTTGCTTGCGTATCTGCCACATACGGCTGAGTACATCGGGCGGCAACAATAGGTCATCTCTGCGCGTACTGGACGCCAGTATATCTACAGCGGGGAAGATACGCTTGTTTGCCAGCTTGCGGTCCAGCTGGAGTTCCATATTACCCGTGCCCTTGAATTCCTCGAAGATCAGGTCATCCATCTTGCTGCCTGTATCTGTTAGGGCGGTAGCTATGATAGTCAGGCTGCCGCCGTTCTCTATGTTTCGTGCTGCGCCGAAGAAACGCTTGGGTTTGTGTAGGGCTTGTGCCTCCACACCGCCCGACAACACCTTGCCGCTGGACGGAGCTACCGTGTTGTAGGCGCGCGCCAGACGGGTGATAGAGTCGAGCAAGATTACTACGTCGTGCCCGCTTTCCACTAGCCGTTTGGCTTTTTCGTGTACTATATTCGCTACCTTGACGTGGTTTTCCGCCGGTTCGTCGAAGGTAGAGGCAATCACTTCTGCATCTACAGAGCGCGCCATGTCGGTTACTTCCTCGGGGCGTTCGTCGATGAGCAGCACGATCATATATACTTCAGGGTGATTGGCGGCAATAGCATTCGCTATGTCTTTTAGCAGCACGGTCTTACCTGTCTTCGGTTGGGCTACTATCAAGCCGCGTTGTCCTTTGCCGATAGGCGAGAACAGGTCTATTACGCGGACCGAAAGCGGGTCGTTGTAACCCTTGCACAGTCTGAATTTCTCGTCGGGGAAGAGTGGGGTAAGGTTTTCGAAAGCCGTGCGTTGTTTGGCTTTCTCGGGGGCTAATCCGTTGATGCGGATTACCTTGTCCATGGGGAAGTATTTCTCAGGGTCGCGGTTCACGCGAATGGTACATTCTACGGTGTCGCCCGGTTTCAGACCGTAGGTTCGCACTTGGTCTTTGCTCACGTAGATATCGTCCGGCGAAGGCAGGTAGTTGTAGTCCGCGGAGCGCAGGAATCCGTATCCGTCGGGCGTGCACTCCAGTGTCCCCATGGCTATTACATGCTCGCCGAGGTCTATCTGAGGGCGTTCAGGCTGATGGTGATACTGTGGCTGTTGCTGTCCTTGCTGTTGCGGACGACGTCCTTGTTGCTGCGGAGTGTCACCTTTAATAGCTTGTTCTTGCGGCGCAGAGGCTGCAGGCTGTTCCATCGGACTCTCATCGGACTCTCGAGCTGTTTTGTCCGCTTCTTGCGCAGGTAGCTGCTCTTGGGCGGCAACTTGCTGTGCTGCCTGTTCGGCTAATTTCTCCGCATTCGACTTGCGACCGCGTTTCTTGGGCGCAGGTTTGGGCGCTTCTGTGGCTTCTGCCGCAGACGTATTCGCCGGCATGTCGGGGAAGAGGTTGCCTTGTGCGGCGGTATGGTATCCGTTCTCCGTGGGGCTAACCGGCGCGGCGCCATCCGCTTTCTCTGTGCCTACCGTATCCAATAGCGGTTGGTTCAGCGGTTTGCGGGCCTCGATGGCGCGTACTGTCTTGTTTTGTTTGTGGTTGTTCTGCTGCAGTTGTGTCTGCATCTCGCTCAGCTGCTCTTTCTCTGTGCCTACTGTAGCAATCATGTTCTCGCTTTTCAGACCCGTTGTATTCACTTTGCGGACGCTCTTTACGCCGCGTGTACGTACACGCTTGTCGCCGTTGTTCTCTTCTGTAGCAGGGGCGGAACCGGCCTCTTGTTCGTTGGCAGCAGCCTTGTTAGCACGCCGGATGGCACGTGAGTCTTCTTTGGCTTGCACTTCTCGGGCGCGGTTGTCTGCTTGGGCATCTAAAATACTGTAACTAATCTCTCTGATAGATTGCGAACGTCTGGGATTCAGACCCATTGACACAGCAATCTCTCTTACTTCATCAAGCGTCATGCGCTCGAGTTTGTTCAAATCGTATTGCATAAATAAGTAAAAATGTATTTCGAATAGTACGCAGATGTATCGCCGATACACCTCGTTGAGGAGAACCCTCAACCATAAATACGCGGCAAAGGTACTGAAAAAAACGCATATATGCAATACTCTTGCTCTTTTTTTGGCGTTTGCTGCGTTTTTTAGCCTTACTATAGCCTCCCACGCCCCTCAATCAGCCCTCGTGGTGCAAACCAATGTAGCGCAGCGGAATGTTTGCAACACGAAAAGCGCAGCAACCTCGAATATCTAACAGCCCTTCGGGCGGTCCAACAG
>JBJECK010000022.1:0-48166 GCA_051870995.1 Paludibacteraceae bacterium
TTCTCTACTGGGTACTCCTGCAAGCACATTACAGCAGCCTCTCTCGCGGCGTGATTGACCTGCGGGATGTCCTGATGATGCTTTCAGTCGGGGCAATCGGAATAATCTTGGCGATACGAATTGCCGCACGCACGCGCTAACCCGAACCACAGACAAGACCAACGGAAGGACCCGCAAAGTCCTTCCGTTGGTCTTGTTAAGTATGGCTATGATAGAGGTAACGATTGCCAAGCGGGCTGGAAAAGGGATAAAAAAGGATAAAAATAGCCTTTCTTGCGTATTTTATTTGCGCACGTCACATATTATTCGTAACTTTGCGAACATTTTTAGAATAACAAGACAAAAATATACAAAAGCAAGCACTATGAGCGATAAGAATTACAGTATGAAGCAAGAGCAGATGGCTGCATATGCCAAAGCGCTCGGACACCCCGCGCGCATCGCCATCATGCAGTTTTTAGCCGGCAGGGCGGAATGCTATTTCGGGAATATCGAGGAAGAGTTACCTATATCAAAAGCCACTGTCAGCCAACACCTTAGCGCATTGAAAGAAGCAGGGTTGATACAAGGAACCATTGTGGGAGCAAAGGTCAAATACTGCATCAACCAACAGAACTGGCTGCTGGCGCAGATGTTGTTCAAAGAGTTTTTTGGGCAAAGCATCCGCAAATCGGCAGGCTGCTGCGAATAGGTCTCCGCAACTTCCAACAGACAGAGGGAGCCCGCATAGCGGGTTACTTTCGTTTCCATTAAATAGTAATTCATTGTATATGTGAGTGTTCCACTCCCTTTGTATAGTTGTATCCTTTGCAAATTGTTCGTATAATAACAAACAACTAATAAACAACAACATTATGAAACTAATCGTATTAGGTACAGGCTGCGCGAAGTGCCGGCAACTGTATCGCAACGTGCAGCAAGCCGTTGCTGAAACGGGCGTTGACGCCGAAGTAAGCAAACAAGAAGACATCATGGAAATCATGCGTTACAACGTGTTCAGCCTCCCCTGTCTGGTAAAAGACGGCGCAGTGGTAGCCGACGGAGTATTGAGTGTATCAGACCTTAAAAAACTGATTGACAAATGATGAAACGTATCTTTTTAGGTATGCTGCTTGCCTGTCTGTTCGCAGGATGCAGCGCCGACAGCAACAGCGGGCACTCATCCGCGCCCTCGGCAGACGGCGTGACAGTTTATTATTTCTACAATGCCAAACGCTGCCCGACCTGCCTTGCCATTGAGCAAGAGACGGCAAACCTGCTACAAAGCGCGTTCGCCGACGAATTGGCGGAGGAGCGTCTCCATTGGCAGGCGGTGAACCTCGGCGATGCCGGCAATGCGGAGTTGGCGGCACGCTACGAAGTGGCGTGGTCGTCGCTCATCATCGTCACAGACAACACACGCACCGACCTGACACAAGAGGCGTTTGCCCACGCGCGCAACCACCCCGACCTATTCCGCGACACCTTGGCACAAACCCTACGCAAACTACTGAAATAGACTATGGAACAGATACAAACCCTACTGGAAACCGGCACAATAGCATGGATTTCCGCGCTACTGCTCGGGCTGCTGACTGCCATATCCCCCTGCCCGCTCACCACCAACATCGCCGCTATCGGCTATCTGAGCAAAGACATTGAGAACCGGCGACGCGTGCTGTGGAAGGGCGTGCTTTTTGCTGCGGGAAAGATAGCGGCATACACTCTGCTGGCGTGGGCAATCCTCTGGCTGCTCCGCAAAGGAGCAAGCACTTTCGGGCTGCAGCAGACACTGGCAACGTGGGGAGAAAAACTGCTTGGTCCGCTGCTGGTGCTGATTGGCACGGTGCTTCTGTTGGACGACAAAATCCGGCTGCCGGGCATTTCTCTGCAAATGAAGCGCCCTGCATCCCGCGGCATGGCGGGCTCTCTCTTCCTCGGCATGGTGCTGAGCCTTGCCTTCTGCCCGACCAGCGCGCTGCTGTATTTCGGCGGGTTGATACCTCTCTCCGCGGGCGTGTCCTACGGCTGGGCACTGCCGATTCTGTACGCCGCAGCCACCGCCATGCCCGTACTGATTGCCGCATGGCTGATTGCGTTCAGCATCAGGAATGTCGGGCGGTTCATGGGGCGCATGAAGACCCTGCAAACATGGCTCAACCGCATTGTCGGCGCGCTGTTTGTCCTGACAGGGATATATTATATCATGATTGTTTTACTCTAAATAACGGATTATTATGTTGCAACAATTGGCTGATTGGCTGATTTTCAGTCTGTTTGGTCTTAGTGCGGAGAGCCGCCTCGGACAGGCGTTGAACTTCTTCGTGTACGACACGACCAAGATTGTCTTGCTCCTGTTTCTGATTAGTGCCGTGATGGGCATTATCAACGCCTACATACCCGTGGCGCGGATGAAGGACTTCCTGTCGTCCAAACGCCTGCTGGGAACGCAGTACGTGATGGCGGCAGTGTTCGGTGCGTTGACTCCTTTCTGCTCATGCTCGAGCATACCGCTCTTCATCGGCTTTGTGCGCGGCGGCATTCCGTTGGGGGTAACCTTTGCCTATCTCATCACCTCCCCCTTGATTAACGAGGTGGCAGTGGCGATGTTCGCCGGCACGTTCGGCTGGAAAATCACATTGGTGTATATCGTCAGCGGTCTGCTACTGGGTAGCGTTGGCGGATGGCTGCTGGGAAAGATGCGCTTGGAGCGGTATCTCTCGCCTTGGATACGGCAGCAAATACACCAAACCGAAGCGGTGCGACAAGGGGATGCCGGACACGCCCGGATGCCGTTCCTGCAACGCCTTCCCGGCATCTTGCGCGACTCATGGGGGATCGTGAGAGGCGTGCTGCTGTATGTGCTTATCGGCATTGCCGTCGGCGCTGCCATCCACGGCTACGTGCCCGGGAACTTCTTCGCTGAACATCTGTCCACGGGCAGTTGGTATGCCGTACCTCTATCGGTTGTGATGGCGGTGCCGATGTATGCCAATGCGGCGGGTGTAGTGCCCGTCGTGGAGGTGCTGGTGAGCAAAGGCGTATCCATCGGCACGGCGCTGGCGTTCATGATGGCAGTGGTCGGGCTGTCACTGCCCGAGGCGACCATGCTCAAGAAAGTGATGACATGGCGGCTTATAAGTATCTTTTTCGGCACCATCACGATATGTATCATCGCCCTTGGCTACCTCTACAACTGGCTGCTGTAGAACATGTAGCGACAAGTACCGTGTAAGTATCGAGTAAGCATCGAGTGATTAACGGGTGATTAACGGGTGATTATCGGGTGATTAACGACTCACAACCGAGAGATGACCGAGAGACAACCGAGAGAATAACGTGTCAAGAGTGGGTGATTGGTAAGTGATTAGTGGGTGATTAGTGGGTGATTGATGGGTGATTTGTTTGTCAATCCCGACTAATCACCGAACATTCATCGACACACTATCGAAAAAAAGCAATAAAAAAACAATCTATGGGCAGTAAAACGAAATGTACAAAATGTTTGGCTTGAAAATTCGTTGTAACTTGTTTATTTATAGTTTATTACGTTAGTTTGTGTGGTTGTGCAATGGAAAAACGAAATGTACATTTACTTGGATTTTGCTTGGATTGGAAACGGCTTTTACTTGGATTTTGGTTGGATTTTGGGCATAGGTATTTGGATTTTGGTTGGATAGGCGGGTGCATCGGTTAGGCTGGTAGTACAGAGGGGGCAATAACGCCCCTTTTTTGTGCCTATACAGCCATGCCCGCACGCGTTGTTTTGTGCCTCTACGCGCGCGAACAATAGATATACGTATTCTGTACCAACACACGCGGAAACGCCGTTAAACAAAGGGATTTGCGGGTGTTTAGGCGTTGTTTGTCGGCAGGATATTCTCTGCGCTTTTTCGGCTCGTGGCAGCTTTGAAGATGCATATTCACACGGTATTGGGTTACAGCCGTCCGACGATAAACGAGGCATTAGCGGGCAGGAGCGATACGTTAATTGCGCGTAAGATTCGTTTGTATGCTTTGCGCAACGGCGGTGTGGAGGTACAGAGCAATAAATGGTTATTGCCCTATAACCTATTAGGGTATTTTCTCATGGCACATCAAAACAAGGAGCAATACCAATGGCACAAGATGTCATTCAGACCGTTCGCTATTCTTGTGCTGCGGGCACACTTTAGGTTTTTTGATGCACCCTCTGTTGCTCGTACCGGTCGATGGCTTCTTTCATCAGCCGCCGCCCTTCGGCTATAATCTCGTCCGCGCGGTCGAAATCGAAAGTCGTGAAGGCATACTGCGGCATGGTGGCGAGGATGTCGGGTTGGAAGAGTTGGAGCATCAGGTTGCTGTTCTGCTGTATCTGCATGTCGGACATGCGGTCCACTAATGAGAAGTAGTTCACGGTATCTTGCAGGTCTTTGTTTTCTTCTTCCTGCATCTGCTCGAATTTCTTCTTCCAGTTGAGTAGGGTGGGCGAGAGTTTGATACCGGTCTGCTCGATGGCCTCCGCCGCCTTGGCGATGTAGGATTTCTCGGGCTGCTTGGTCTGCAAATGGTCTTTGCCGGAAATGTTCACCGCCACCAGCAGGTCACCGTCGTGCCTTTCTACCTGGTTGATTGGCAGAGGGTTGAGTGTCCCGCCGTCGATGAGCAACTGCCTGCCCAGTTGGACGGGTTGGAAGAAAAGCGGAATGCTTATAGATGCGCGTATTGCCTCGAACAGACTGCCCGAACGGAAGACCACCTCGTCGGCGGAGATAAGGTCTGCCGATACGATGCTGCAAGGGATGTCCAACTCTTCGATGAGCCTGTCGGGAACCACCTGTTCGAGTGCCTTGATGACGCGCTCGCCTTTCACTAATGAGTTGAGCGACAGGCTGATATCCACCATTTTCAGTATCTTCTGCTTGTCCACTTCCAAGAACCATTGTTTGGCTTCTTTCAACCGTCCGGCAGCGTACATGCCCGCAATCATCGCTCCCATGGAGCAACCTGCGATGCTCGTTATCGTGTATCCGCGCGCTTCCAGTTCTTCGATAGCGCCGATGTGCGCCAGCCCCCGTGCTCCGCCGGAGCCGAGCACTAAAGCGATGTTCTTTTTGTCGTTCATATTCGTCTGTTCTGTTTGTTCAATTACCTGCTTTGTTGCATTTGCCCGTGGGCGGCGCTGTTAGACGGATGCGTACCACCGTGGTGCGGCTCAGACTGCGTGCGACAGTCGTGTCGAATGCGTCCATGTGCTGAGGCAGAAAACGTTCGCATATGGCACGCAGCCCCGCTATCTTCTCGGCATCGTCCTCCACGATACTTGCCACTCCCATGGCAATGGCGCACTCGTATTCCAGTGTGAAATTGCTGTTCAGGACTTCCATCACTGGTCTGCATTTGCTGACCGCGCTCAGGCATACATGCGGATTCCGGCGCAGGATGTCCAATTTCCTGCCTTCGGCGGCACAATGGAAATACAGCACGTCTCCCACGCATGCCAACGACAGAGGCACGGCATAGGGAGTGCCATCGGTGTCCGTCATGCTGACCGTGATATACGGGGCGCGTTTGAGCACTTTTCGCGCCCACTCGGATGACATTTCCCGTTGCGCTTTTTTCATTTTTGTTTGCCTGCATTGACCCAGCCGAGGTAGCCGGTATTCAGTTCCACCACTTTGTATCCCGCATCGGACAGCAGTTCGGCTGCTTTTTTGCTCCGACGTCCGCTGCGGCAATAGAGTGCAATCGTCTTGTCTTTGGGCAGTGCGGCAGCGGCTTTCTCCATAAAGTCGGGGCGGGTTACGTCTATGCAAATGCTGCCCTCGATATGCCCCTCTGCAAACTCTTTCTCTGTGCGCACGTCCAGCCGGAAGACCGCTGTGTCCTGTATGATGCGTGCGAACTCGTCCGCGTCCACCGACCGGTAGCCAGCAGCCCTCAAACCAAAGAAAGACAATAAACCCATAAACAAAACTATTATTCGTTTCATAATCCGTTTCGTGATGGTTAATGGAAGAGCTATATCGCAATATGTCAGACGTATAATCTCTCCTATTCGATATGTATTACTGACGGGTATATTGGCAAGTCAAGTTCTTGCCTGTATAAGTAAGAATAATAATCAGTGATGCCTCGGCTGTTTCGCGTTCGTATGTCATACTATTTCCCATGTCGGAAGTAACTTCAAACTCGGATGCACCCAAGCGTGTTTTATAGTTCTCAAAATTGCTGGTGGGACAATCGTAATCGAAGAAAGATACCTGCTTCATACCGAATGAATTGCTGTATTGCACATTCTCCATTTCGTAGTCGTAAGCGGGAAAATCTTGCAGAAACTCATATTGTTTTACTACGTCTGCCCAGCGTTGTACTTTCAAGACTTCGTTTTTCTGTTTGTCGCATGCTATGAGAGCCAGTGCGCAGAGACAAAATGCTAATAGTTTTTTCATTGTTTTGATAATTTGAATATTGAACTTTTAAGGTACTAATTGATGAAATACAATTTATCTCCTAAATAAGATAATGTATTGTCTGATACATTATATGTCAAGTGTAGCAGTAGTGTACCACGAGCAGATTCTATCCATTCTTCGCTCTTATCGAAATATATATCGACGCTTGTATCCTTGATAGTGTATGTAAAATGACTATTGTTTAGTGTCTGTGTTGCTGTGTATATTTGTACTAAACAGGTACGTGACTCTGAAAAATACAAGGCTATGTATTCGTTTCCTTCTGAAACACCATAAGTATGTCCAACGATTGGATGATTTACATCACTATCGCAACTGCTTATCAAAAAAGTGCACAACAAAAAGATTGCACAGGAAATATATTTTTTCATACTAAGATGACATTCAGTTTATACAATCTTCGCGGGGATGAGTTTCTCGCGGATTTTGATGTAGATAACGGTCTCTTTCTTCGCAAACGCGGTCTGTACGTAGCCCATGCCGATGCCGACTTTGGTGGAGGGGAGCATGATGCCGCTGGTCACGTTGCCGATGGTGTTGCCCTTGGCGTCGCAAATCTCGTAGCCGTTGCGCGGGATGGCGCGTTCTTGGCACTCAAAATGCACCAGTTTGCGCTTCACGCCCTCGGCTTTCTGCTTCAGGAGGAAATCCTTGTCAATGAAGTCCTTGGCATCGAACTTGGTAATCCAGCCCAAGCCCGCTTCCAGCGGCGAGGTGGTGTCGTCGATGTCGTGCCCGTAGAGGCAGTACCACTTCTCCAAGCGGAGGCTGTCGCGTGCGCCCAATCCGATGGGAGCCAGTCCGAAGTCTTTGCCTATTTCGAAAAGAGCGTCCCAAATCTGCTGTGCGTACTCTTTGGGGAAGTAGAGTTCGAAGCCGCCTGCGCCTGTATAACCCGTATTGCTCAGAATAACACCCTGCACTCCGGCAAACGACCACTCGCGGAAACTGTAATAAGGAATAGCACTCAGGTCGGCATCGGTGAGGAGTTGCAGCAACTCGGTGGCTTTTGGTCCCTGCACTGCCAACTGCGCATAGCGGTCGGAGGCGTTTTCGAGGTTCACGCCGAACGTGTTGTGCTCGTTCACCCACGCCCAGTCTTTGTCGATATTGCCTGCATTGACCACCATGAGGTACTTGGTGGTAGAGTACTTGTAGATGATTAGGTCATCCACGATGCCGCCTTTTCCGTTGGGCATGCAGGAGTATTGCGCCTTGCCGGCATCGAGTTTGCTCACGTCGTTGGTGGTGATGTACTGCAAGAAGTCGAGTGCTTTCTCGCCCTTCACCCAGAACTCGCCCATGTGGCTCACGTCGAACACACCGACGCCCTCGCGGACAATCATGTGCTCTTGGTTGATGCCCGTGGGATACTGAATGGGCATGTTGAAGCCGGCAAAATCTGCCATCTTTGCCCCCAGCGCGATGTGGGTGGCGGTAAACGGTGTTTCCTTCATGTCTTATAGATTTTTGATTGTTTGTAGATTGTTGTCCAATTGCTTGACGCTGCTTGCGCCGATGATGACGCTGGTAACGCCCTCTGTCTGAATGAGATAGCGCAGGGCGTACTGCGCGAGGGAGAGTCCCTGTGCCTGCGCCTCGTCGTTAAGTTGGCGGAGGCGGGCAATGAGTTCGGGCGTCAGTTGCTCTTTGGTGAACTCGCTATATGGCTTCGTCACGCGGCTGCCCTCGGGGATGCCGTTGAGGTACTTGTCGGTGAGCGCGCCTTGCGCAAGCGGAGAATAGCAGATGAAGCCCGAGCCGTTCTGCTGTGCTACGGGCAGGTTCTGCTCCAAGGTCTCCATGGAAAGCATGTTGGCTTTGTACTGACTGATGAGGCAGGGCACGTGCGCAGCCGCGAGGTAGCGGTAGCACTCCTGTTGCTTGTCGGCGGGGTAGTTGCTGATACCCGTGTACAGCGCTTTTCCGCTGCGCACGATGTCCACCAGCGCCTGCATCGTCTCTTCGATGGGCGTATTCGGGTCGTAGCGGTGGGAATAGAAGATGTCGAAATAGTCCAGTCCCGTGCGCTTAAGACTTTGGTCGCATGAGGAAATCAGGTACTTGCGCGAACCGCCGTCGCCGTAAGGACCGTCCCACATGCGGAAGCCCGCCTTGGAAGAGACAATCATCTCGTCGCGGTGGGCGGCGAGTTCCTCGCGCAGCACGCGTCCGAAGGTCAGTTCGGCGCTTCCCGGCACGGGCCCGTAGTTGTTGGCAAGGTCGAAATGGGTGATGCCTTGGTCCCATGCGCGGAGGATGATATTGCGCGCGTTGTCGTAGGTGTCCACACTGCCGAAATTGTGCCACAACCCCAGCGAAAGCACGGGCAACTGCAGCCCGCTATGTCCGGAATAACGGTAAATCATGCTTTTTCTACTATCTTGAGTATCAGTGCCATGGCTTTTTCCATTGACGGGATGGGGAGATACTCGTAGCGGCTGTGGAAGTTCTCGCCACCGGCGAAGATGTTGGGGCAGGGCAGTCCCTCGAACGAAAGGCGTGCGCCGTCTGTGCCGCCGCGGATGGGTTGCACCTTGGGCGTGATGCCGATTTCCTTCATCGATTCTTCCACGAGGGCGACGATGTGCATCACAGGCTCTACTTTTTCGCGCATGTTGTAGTACTGGTCGCGAATCTCTATCTCTGCCGTGCCTTCGCCGTATTCGCGGTTTATTTTACGCACAAGGTGTTCCATCTCGCGTTTGCGGCTCTCGAAGCGCGCGCGGTCGTGGTCGCGGATGATGTAACTGAGGGTGGTCTCCTCTACCGTGCCGTTCATGCCCACGAGGTGGTAAAAGCCCTCGTAGCCCTGCGTGTGCTCGGGGGTCTCCCAGCGCGGGAGCATGACCGCCAACTGGTAGCCGATACGCATCGAGTTAATCATCTTGTGGTAGCCGTAACCCGGGTGTACATTCACGCCGTGGATGTGTATCTTGGCGCTCGCGGCGTTGAAGTTCTCGAACTCCAACTCGCCTACTGCACCGCCGTCCATGGTGTAAGCGAAGTCGCAACCGAACTTCTGCACGTCGAAGTGGTCGGCGCCCTGACCTATCTCTTCGTCGGGGGTAAAGCCTACGCGAATCTTGCCGTGCTTGATTTCGGGGTGCTGCAGCAAGTACTCGCAGGCGGAGACTATCTCGGCGATGCCCGCTTTGTCGTCTGCGCCGAGCAGGGTCTTGCCGTTGGTTACGATAATGTCCTGCCCGATATAGTTCTGAATCTCAGGGTATTTGGCTACCTCGAGAATGATATTCTCCTCGGGGTTGAGGACGATGTCGCCGCCGTCGTAGTTGCTGACAATCCGCGGCTTGATATGTTTGCCGCTGGCGTCGGGCGCAGTATCCATGTGGGCGATAAAGCCGATGACAGGCTTGCCCTCCGTGTTGGCGGGCAGGGTAGCCATAATGTAGCCGTTGTTGTCCAGTTCCACTTCCTGCAAACCGATGGTTTTCAGTTCGTCGCGAAGGTATTGTGCAAACTCCATCTGCCCCGGAGTAGAGGGCGTCATGTTGGTTTCTTCATCCGAAGTAGTGCAGAAAGACACGTACTTCAAAAATCTGTCGGTAATATTCATAATACTATATTCATTTTGTCTGTTTCGTTGTTGAGGAAGGCGAGGATGTTGTCACAGACGTTTTCGCACATCTCCAGCCGCCCTTCCCATGTGCCCGTGCCCGTGTGGGGCGAGAGCAATACATTGTCCATCGTCAGCAGCTCGGGCGTGATGTCCGGCTCGTGCTCGAAGACGTCTATCGCTGCACCCGCTATCTGATTTGTTTTCAGTGCGTTGACGAGCGCCTGTTCATCCACATGCGCACCGCGGGCGGTATTGATAAGGTACGCCGTGGGCTTTATCTGCCTTAACTCATCCGCGCCGATGATATGGTGTACCTCGGGCGTGTAGGGCAGGTTGAGCGAGACAAAGTCCGCCGTCTGCAATAGTTCGTCCATGGGCACGTACCGCGCGCCGTACTGTGCCTCTATGTCTGGCGAGAGGCGGTGGCGGTTATAGTAAACCACGCGCATGCCCGACGCCACGGCGCGGCGGGCGAGAGCCTGACCGATGCGCCCCATTCCGATGATGCCGAGAGTTTTGCCGTAGAGCGAGTGGCTGAGATTGTTCATCACACCAAAGGGCTCCGCAGTATGGGCACGCAATCGTCGGTCGAACTCCGCCACGCGGCGCGCGATGCCCAGCATGAGCGCAAACGCCAGTTCCGCCGTCGGTTCGACGACGGGCAGGGGCGTGTTCGTCACACGTATCCCCCGCTCGCGGCAGGCGCTGAGGTCGATATTGTTGAATCCCACGCCGAGGTTGGCGACCAGCTGCAGATGTGGCATGACACTTATCATATCGCGCGTTACAGGCTTGTCAAAGGTCGAGACCAGAATGTCTGCTTCCTCTGCGGGAGCGTAGAGCGTGTGCCCCGTGAGGCGGCTGAAGCCCTCCGTGGGCAGTTGTGTGGTGAATGCGATTTTCATGCTGTATGGTGCATATCCGTTTTTACCCCGCAAAGGTACAACAATTTTTCCGTAAATCCAAATAATTGCGTTCCTTTTGGATTTTAGGTCCTTATCTCGTGGTGCAAACCAATGGAGCGTTAGCGGAATGTTTGCAACACGAAAAGCGCAGCAACCTCGGACTCCAACAGCCCTTCGGGCGGTCAAACAGTCGCAGACGGTCAAATAGTGAAACGGTCGGACAGCGTAGCGGTCTTCATTTTTACAGTCCTCGTGGTGCAAACCAATGGAGCGTCAGCGTAATGTTTGCAACACGAAAGGCGCAGCAATCCCGGAGTATTAAACGCCAAAGCGTAGCGGTGGCGTTCTGTTACGAAGGGAATTGCAAGCGGGTCTCGTAGCAACCCCGTAGCATCTTGGGACCCGCGTAGCCCCTGCATGGGCTCTGCGTATCCTTTCGGTGTCGGTACATAAATAGCGTAAAAGATAGGGTATAAGCGCTCGAAAATAGCGTGAAGACAGCGGAATCACCCACTAATCACCCACTATTGACGGCTTATTCTCCAGAGGGAGAAAGGGCGGGTTTCAGAGCCAATGGAGTTTTTCCATAGCGCGGAGTGTCAGGCGGGAAAAAGCATAGCCGCCGAGGTCGGACAAAGAAACCACAAAAGCGCCATCCAAAGCTGGATTGTTGCTCGTGGCAGAGGGGTTTTTCGAGGCGGAGATGGGGAAAGAGAGTGCGTTTGGGATGTCGGGCAACTGCTGCGTGTCGATGACGAAAAAGCGTGCATGCAGACGCCGGTGGCTCAGGATATGCGTGAAATCGAACGTAAAGAAACGGTCGGTATGCAGTAGGGCGGCGGCTTCACGCTTGTCCTGCAAGTGGTCGGACTCCAGCAGGGGAAACTCATACAGGTGCTGCCAGATATCCTTCGCCTTGCGTTGGCGGATAAGCGTGCGGCAACCGTCTGCCGCCGATGTATCTCGCGCCACGTATATATAATAGTTGAGGTAGCGTTCTCTGAGTTCGGGACGGGGTTTGCGCACGGGCAAGAGCTCCGCCGTATGGTGCGCATGCGCCTCGCAGACTGCCGCCAAAGGGCATTGCGTGCAGACACTTTGCGCCTCGTCGGTACGCAACGAGGGTGTGCAGTAGAGCGCGCCGAACTCCATGATAGCGGAGTTGAAGAGGCGCGGGTTGTCGCGGTCGAGCAGGCGGGAGATAAGCTCGTGGAAGTGCTTTTTGCCCTGCGTGGTATCGAACGCCATATCGCAGTCGCACAGCCGCGCCACCACGCGATAGACATTGCCGTCCATAGCGGGGTAGGGCAGGTTGTAGGCAAACGAGGCAATGGCACCTGCCGTATAGTCGCCTACACCGGGCAGTTGACGTATGTCTTCCCACGTCGTGGGGAAGGGCAGCCATCGGCGCTCCACGATGGTCTTAGCCGCCTTGTGGAGGTTGCGTGCACGGGAATAGTAGCCCAGCCCCTGCCAGCAGCGTAGCACCTCGTCTTCATTCGCCTCCGCCAGCGCACGTGCGTCGGGAAAACGCTCAACGAAACGCAGGTAGTAGTCCATGCCTTGCGCAACGCGGGTCTGCTGGAGAATAATTTCGGAAATCCAAATCCGATACGGATCTTCGGTCTCGCGCCAAGGCAAGACGCGATGAGCATGGTCGTACCAGTGGTATAAGGCTTGATATAGATATATGTTGTTCATAGGGTATGCAGGGGTTATTTTGATTATGGTTGATAATCAGGCTGTTTTTGAGGGTGCAAAATTACGGAAAAAATCCCATAATATGAATTTTTTCTCGGAAAAACTTTTGTGAATCAATTTTTTATAGTAACTTTGCACCGCTTTTCGTCAAACGGACGCAGAAAAATAATAAAACTATATACAACATGACAAAGTTAGAACTTATTAACACTATTTCCATTCAGACAGGTTACGATAAGACTACTATCAGCAATATCGTAGAGTCGATGATGAGCAGTATCAAAAAAACAGTAGCAGAAGGGGACAGCGTTTATCTCCGCGGCTTCGGCAGTTTCTCCACCAAGACCCGTGCGAAGAAGATTGCACGCGACATCTCGAAAAATACTTCGATAGAAGTACCCGAGCACAAGATTCCTTCGTTCAAGCCCGCAGCTGATTTCGCAGAGCAGGTTCGTTAAGGCTCGTAGCTGGATTAGACAACGATTATAAACAATAATTTTAATAACAATCAAAATTATGCCAAACGGAAAGAAGCATAAGAGACATAAGATGTCTACGCACAAACGTAAAAAACGTTTGCGCCGGAATCGTCATAAGCATAAGTAGGATGATTCCGCTTTAACATGCTTTGTGGCTAAAGATGCGCTTGGGTGCAGGCGTGTTGCCACAAAGTTTTTTTTATTTATTGAAAGACCATGAGTATGAAAAGTGAATTGATTGTGGACGTTCAGCCACAAGAGATTGCCATCGCGCTCACCGAAAACGACCGCCTGCAGGAAGTAAACCGCGAACAGCGGGACCAAGACAACTTTGCGGTAGGCAATATCTACTACGGTAGGGTCAAGAAAGTGATGCCGGCGCTGAATGCAGTCTTTGTGGATGTCGGTTATGAAAAAGAAGCTTTTCTCCACTATTTGGATTTGGGTTCGCAGTTTCGGACACTGCAAAGCTACGTAACCAAAGCGACCTCCGACCGTCGGCGTATACCGTCGATGCAACGCACACAGCGCCAGCCGGAGGTGGGCAAAGAGGGGCAAATCAGCGATGTGCTGAAGGTGGGCGACACGTTGCTCGTACAGGTGAGCAAGGAGCCGATCAACACCAAAGGACCGCGCCTGACGGCAGAGATAAGCATTGCCGGACGCAACATGGTGCTGATACCTTTTGCCGACACGGTGATGGTGAGCCAGAAGATTAAGCGTGAGGCGGAACGCTCACGACTGAAGCAGTTGGTTATGTCGGTCAAACCGCAAGGATACGGCGTGATAGTGCGTACCGTAGCGGAAGACAAGCGTGTTGCCGAGTTGGACAACGAGTTGCGTCTGCTGGTGCAACGCTGGGAAGAATGCGTACGGTCGCTCCAGCAAAAAGAACCGGTCAGCCTTGTTAGCGAAGAGTTGGGGCGCACTATCGGATTGATTCGCGATGTGTTCTCGCCCGATTTTACGACTATTCAGATCAACGACAAGGCTATCTACGACGAGGTTCGCCAGTATATCGAGTTGATTGCGCCGGAGAGCGTGAAGATAGTGAAATACTACGAAGGCACGCAGCCGATCTTCGACAAATTCGACATCACCCGTCAGATGAAGACGGGGCTGGGTAGGGTAGTAGGATTCAAGCACGGCGGATATCTGATTATCGAGCGCACGGAAGCACTATTCTCCATCGATGTCAATTCGGGCAGCAAGAAACTCTACGAAGACCAAGAGGAAAATGCGTTCAAGTTCAACATGCTTGCCGCAGAAGAGCTGGCGCACCAATTGCGCTTGCGGGATATCGGGGGTATCATCATTGTCGATTTTATCGACATGGACTCTAAGGACCACCAGCAACAGCTCTACGACTATATGCGCAAGCTGTTGGAGCACGACCGCGCAAGGCATAACGTGCTGCCGCTGAGCAAGTTCGGACTGATGCAGATTACGCGCCAGCGTGTACGCCCCGCTGTAGAGATGGAGGTGATGGAGGTATGCCCGACCTGTATGGGCAAAGGTAAGATACAACCTTCAATCCTGTTCACCGACCAAGTGGAAGAGGAAATCGAGCGTATGGTAGCGCAGTATGGCAAAGGACTCCGCCTCCACCTGCACCCGTACGTTTCTGCGTATGTCAGCCGCGGTTGGCTGAAGAGTATCGCGTATGCTTGGAAACGCAAATACGGCGTCAGTGTGGTAGAAAACCAAAGTTTGGGTATGTTGCAGACGCGTTTCTACGACAAGAAAGGCAACCTGCTGGAGGCGGCGCGGGAGTCAGATGCCCCGACCAAGGTTAAGCCTGCTGCCAAGAAAACAGACACACCGGCGGAAAAGCCGGCCAACAAGGAGGCGCAGGCGCGCAGAGGGAAAGACAAACAGTGAGCCGAGGCTTACTATTATCCCAATCCGGATATAGAGAAAAGGAATGTATAAGCAAGGGGCTGTCCGAGGACAGCCCCTTGCTTACTGTAATGTGCGTTTAATATAAGCACGCAATTTCGGTACTCACTTACTAATTTGGTTTTTGGTAATAGTCAAATAGTAACATGATCAGATTGGCAGATAAAATATTTGTCTGATTTTTTTGGCAATTTCTGTTTTCCTCACCCGATAATGCGTTAACGGATAATTAACGGTCATTAGCGGAGAACTTTCAAATACCGGCATTACTACTCCGTGATAGTGATGCGGGCGGAGCAGCAGGTGATACCGTCTTCGTTCTTCTGCTGGTATTGCGCGCCGTCCGGCAAAGCAAGGTAATAGGTATCCAAGACGCCTCCGAGCCGTTGCTCGTGGTGATAATGAATATCCAGCCGCACCCGCTTGCCATACCAGTCGGGGCGGTAGGCGTCAATCATCCGCTCGAGGTATTTGCAGGAGTTGCAATGGTGGTTGTAGTCCACGTCGGAGAATTGCACGATGTGCGGCACGATGCCGGTCGGTTCGGCTATGCCCGTCAAGCGCGCGGGGCGTGCCATCTCCAGCACTTCACCGTCCACATGTCCGGCAAACACGGGGTCGTCGAAGACGTTGGCAACCTCGCGCTTCTGCAGGTCAAGCACTGCCCAATAGCTTTTGCATCTGCCGATAGGTTGCAGCGAGCCGTCGGCGGCACGCAGGTAGATACGGTAGTTACGCAGGGAGAGCATATGCGCATTGCTTTCAATCCATGTTTCGAAGACTATCTTGTCGCGGTGGGTGGGTAGCATGTCCATCTCTACCGACAGCCGCGTCAGTATCCACGTCAGCCCTTTTGGGTAGAAATATTGTATGCCAAAGCCCAATTCGTCTGCTACAAAACCCGCCACTTCCAGCAGGTAGTTCTCCAATACATACAACCTCAGGTGGCGGTTGGCATCTACTTCCTGGTATTTGATTTCGTATTCGTAAGTATATTTCATAAATCTGTTGAAGTATTATAATTTATGAGCAGTTTTAGTTTTTTAGCCAATGATTGAGCCAATCGAAGAAGGTACGTTGCCATAGGATACCGTTCTGCGGCTGCAGTACCCAGTGGTTCTCGTCGGGGAAGACAAGCAGTTCCGCCGGTATGCCCCGCATCTTGGCAGCATCGAACGCAGCCATCGCTTGGTTGGCGAGAATACGGTAGTCTTTCTCGCCGTGGATGCACAGAATGGGCGTGTCCCATTTGTCTACGAACTTGTGTGGCGAGTTGGCAAACGTGCGTTGTGCAACGGCGTTCTGCCTGTCCCAATACGCACCGCCCATATCCCAGTTGGCAAACCATTTCTCCTCAGTCTCAAGGTATTGCATCTCCATGTTGAAAATGCCGTCGTGGGCGATGAATGCTTTGAACCGTCCGTCGTGATGCCCTGCGAGCCAATAGACGCTATAGCCGCCGAACGAGGCACCCACGCATCCCAAGTGCTCTTTGTCCACATAGGGCTCCGCGGCAACGAACTCGTCGATGGCGCTCAGGTAGTCGCGCATACATTGTCCGCCGTAATCGCCGCTGATCTGCTCGTTCCATGCCTTGCCGAAGCCCGGCAGTCCGCGACGGTTGGGAGCTACGATGATGTAGTCGTTCGCCGCCATCATCATGAAGTTCCAGCGGAAGCTCCAGAACTGACTGACCGGACTCTGCGGACCGCCCTCGCAGTAGAGCAGGGTAGGATACTTCCGCGACGGGTCGAAGTGCGGCGGATAGATAATCCATGTCAGCATCTGTTTGCCGTCAGTGGTGGGCTGCCAACGCGGCTCGACGCGCCCCATCTCTATCTGCGAATAGATATTTTGGTTTTCGGTCGTCAGTTGCCGTATCTCGCCCCCGCACGAAAAAGCAAAGAGCTCGTTCGCCTCGCGCATAGAGTGGCGCAGGCAGATATAGGTGTCGCCGATGTTGCCGCAGGGCTCGAAGTCGTACTGTCCGTTGGTCAGGCATGTGCGCTCGCCTTGCAGGTTGGTCTCGTAGAGCATCTCCGTAGCGTGCCATACGGCGTTGAAGACGATGCTATTGCCGTCCTTCCAGTAGTAGGAATCTACGTTCGTATCCAAGCCCTTGCTCAGGAAGGTCTGCTCGCCGGTCGTCCTGTCCATGATGAAGAGACGGTTCTCGTCACTCTCGTAGCCGTCGCGCTCCATGCTCAGCCATGCTATATACTTGCCGTCGGGCGAGTAGGCGGGGTTGGTGTCGTAGCCTTTGTTGCTCTCCGTGATGTTCCGTCGGCTGCCGTCGGCGAGCCGGTAGAGGTAGATATCCGAGTTGGTGGATAGCGCGTACTCCAATCCTGTTTTGGCGCGGCAGGTGTAGGCAATCTCTTTGCTATCGGGGCTCCATGCCAGTTGTTCGATGCCTCCGAAGGGGCGCATCGGACTCTCGTATGCCGTACCGTCTAATAGGTCGATGGTTTTGCCGATGCGCTGTTTCTTCAGGTCAAAACTGCCTACAAACGGATGCGGGGCAGTCTCTACCCATTCGTCCCAGTGCTTGTACATCAGGTCGGTTACTATCCGCCCGCTCGCTTTGGGCAGGTCGGGATAGCGTTCGGCAGTCGTCTGCACGGTCTTTACGGCGGCTACCAGCAATATCTGCGTATCATCGGGCGAGAGCAAAAAGCCCTCTATGTCTTTCTGAAAGCCTTCTATGCACTTGTCTTCCTCGCCGGTATGTACGTAGAGCTTGCCTCCTTTCAGGTAAAGCAACTCACCGCCTTGAGTCCATGCGGGCTCGCTGCCTACTAACTCCTCCTGAGGTAGCAACGCCCCGTCCTGCCATGCGCATATGCGAATCCACGTAGTAGAGCGATTCTCCGCCACGCTGTAGTAACTGACTGTATAGGCAAGCTGTTGATGCTCCGCATCTATCGCTACGCTGCCTATGCGCCCCATAGCCCAAAGGGCTTCCGGTGTGAGGCGTCCGCCCTCTATGCGTATCTCAGGTTTCGTGATTGGTTGCTCGCCGGCGGTGTCGGGTTTGCTGCATGCTGTTGCCGCTAAGGCTATTCCTGCCATAATAAGTACATTAAGTTTCATAATTGTGTCTCTCTAAAACAGCCGCAAAGTTACAAATTTATTTGCGTATGTGCAAGTTTGGCAGTATTTTTGCACACCGTAAGTAGAGAGAGACTAACCTGAAGAGCGATAATACTATGACGATTCAATTTCTTGGAGCAGCCAACGAAGTAACGGGCAGTAAACATCTTATCACGACCGAGTCGGGCAAGCGTATTCTGCTGGATTGCGGTATGTATCAGGGCAAGGGTATGGAGACTGATGCCGCCAACCGTGATCTGGGGTTCGATCCGAAGCAGATAGACTGTGTCATCCTTTCTCATGCGCATATTGACCATTCCGGCTTGCTGCCTTATATCTACAAGTTGGGTTTCCGTGGCGACATTATCTGTACGCCCGCTACGCGCGACCTGTGCGCTATCATGCTCCAGGATACGGCGTATATCCAAGAGCAGGATACGCGCTGGTACAACAAGAAGATGGACCGTCTCCACAAGCCTAAGATAACGCCCCTCTACGACGGCAACCACGTGGGGCGTTGTATGCAACATTTCGTTACCGTGGGCTACAACCGCCGTTTCTATGTCGCCGACGGCATTTTTCTTACGTTCACCAACTCGGGGCACATGCTCGGCTCGGCGGTCTGCAGCTTGGAAATCTACGAGGGCGGCGAGTGGAAACGTATTGCTTATACGGGTGATTTAGGGCGGTTGCATAGTCATATTCTATGTTCGCCACAGCTCTTCCCGCAGTGCGATTACCTAATCTGCGAATCCACCTACGGCGACCGTTTGCACGACGACGCTTTGGCGTCCGAAGAGGCGTTGTTAGCGGTCGTGGAGAGCACCTGCGTCTATAAGAAAGGCAAACTGCTTATTCCCAGTTTTTCCGTCGGACGTACGCAGGAGATTGTCTATGTGCTCAATAAACTGTACAATGACGGTCGTTTGCCTAAGATTCCCATCTATGTCGATTCGCCTTTGTCTGTCAACGCTACGCATATCTTCCGTATGTACACAGGCGAGTTAAACGAAGATGTGCAGGACGTTATGCGCTTCGACGACGACCCCTTTGGTTTCAATACTTTGCGCTATATCACGGATATACGCGAGTCGAAAGCGCTCAACAACAACCCCGACCCGTGTATTATCATTTCCGCGTCGGGCATGCTCGAGGCGGGGCGCATCAAGCACCATGTGGCTAACCATATCTCCGACCCCTCCACCACTATCCTTATCGTGGGCTATTGCACGCCTACTTCGTTGGGCGCGCGCATCCAGGACCCGAAGTTGAAGTGGGTCAGTATCTTCGGTTTCGACCGCCGCATCAAGGCGGAAATTACCAAGATAGAGGGTTTCTCGGGGCACGGCGACTACAAAGAGATGATTAGTTACCTAACGCGCAGCCTCGACGTAGAGGCGGTACGCCGCACCTTTGTCGTGCATGGCGAGCTATCGGCGCAAGAGGCGTACAAAGACCACTTGTATGAAGCAGGTTTCCGCAATATAGAGCATCCCGAGAAGGGAGAAATCGTGCATCTTTAATCCGTTTATAAAACATGAGCAAGGCGGTTTATATCCATGGCTTTGGCGGTTCTATCCATTCGGAGACGATAGGGCTGCTCCATCGCTATTATCCTGAGGTAGAATGGTTTCCGCTGGAGGTAAACCACAACGTGGATGACTCTATGCGTATTATCAATACTTTCCTTGCCGCGCATCCGGATATCGACTATATGGTCGGCAGCTCGTTGGGTGGTTTCTATGTCTTGTGCACGGACTTTGCAAGGCGCAAACTGGTAGTCAACCCCACGCTCAACCCGACATCTTCGCTCAAGAACAGTATCGGTACGCATCGTTACCGCGGACGGCGTGAGAACGGCGATACGGAGTTTAAGTTCACCATGCAGGACCTCTTCCGTTTCAAGCGCTACAAGCCGCACGATACGCCGCTCACGCTTTGCCACTATACGCCGCACGACCCCGTCCTGGGCGAGGACGTCAAATTGGAGTACCGCAAGTTCTTTGCCCACTCCGAGATGACGCCCGATTTGCAGAGCCACTTTATGAACGAGCACTACATCAAGCACAAACTCGGCGACCTGTTTGCGCAAGAGGTGTAAAAAAACATCTAACAACCGTAGGCGTTCTAACCTCTAACAGCGGCAGCGGTCTGACCTCACGCAGTAATAATTGTCTCTTCGAAGGTGTTGATTTTCCGCTTGTCGTAGGGGCAGGATACGCGGATGTAGTTCTCCGTGAATCCGTCCATATAGGATAGTGTTTGGTCGTTGGGGTTCTTGATGCGCTTGCTTTCCCAGAGTACGGTGGCGCGCTGCCCCTGGTGCCGGGCGTAGAACTCTGCCAGTTTGCGCTCGCTTACGGCGTGCAACAGGCGGCTGCGACGCTCGCGCTCCGCTTTGGGGACAACGCACAAGTCCATCTCCAGCATACGCGTGTTGGCGCGCTCGGAGTAGGTGAATACGTGCAGTTGGCTTATCGGCAGCTGCTCTACGAATTGCAGATAGTCTTCCCAGCATTCCTCTGTCTCCCCGCGCACGCCCACCATACAGTCCACGCCGATAAAGGCATCCGGCATCACGCGTTTGATATGCGCCACCCGCTCTGCAAATAGTTCCCGCGTATAGCGGCGGTGCATTATCTGCAGCACCTCGTCCGAGCCCGACTGAAGCGGTATATGGAAGTGTGGGGCAAAGTGCCGGCTCGTGGCTACGAAGTCGATTATCTCGTCGCTTAGTAGGTTCGGCTCGCACGACGAGATACGTATGCGGTAGGGCATATCGTCCACAGGCAGGCCGTCCAGCGCGCGCAGCAGGTCGATAAAACTTTCGCCCGTGGAGCGCCCGAAATCCCCGATGTTGACGCCCGTCAGCACAATCTCTTTTGCTCCCTCTTTTATCGCCTTGGCGGCTTCCGCGACGAGGAAAGGGATATCGGGGTTGCGCGATTTGCCGCGCGCCAGCGGAATCGTGCAATAGGTACAGAAATAGTTGCAACCGTCCTGCACCTTCAGAAAGCAACGTGTGCGGTCGTCCTTGGAGTACGCCCCATGGAAGGTGTCTATCTCGCGTATGGCGGAGGTGTAGATAGCGTCGTGCTGTTGCTCAAGGCGCTCTATGAACTCCGGCAGCCCGAACTTCTCGTCCATGCCCAGTATGTAATCAACCTCGGGCATGTCGGCTATCTCTTGCGGCTTTAGTTGCGCATAGCAGCCTGTAACAATCAGTATGGCGTCGGGATTCTGACGCCGGATACGATGGATAGCTTGCCGGTCTTTGTGGTCGGCGGTGTCGGTCACGGAGCAGGTGTTGATAACGCAAATGTCAGCCTTCTCGCCCTGCTTGGCGCGCGTATGTCCGCGCTCCGTCATGGCTTTTCCCAGCGCGCTACTCTCCGCAAAGTTGAGCTTGCATCCTAATGTAGTAAACGCTATTTTCATAAATCGAACGGCAAAATTACACTTTTTCCGCCATATATGCAAATCTTTGCTTGCTGCCCTCTGGAGAAAGCGCTTCTGTTTACTCAAATAGTAAATTGTCAAATAGTAAAATAAAATATTTTGGTCGTTTTTGTAAAGTAACAAACCACAAATTTAAACATTACAAATTATTTCTCTTTGTATATTTCGGAAACTTGTTGTATCTTTGTGCCGGATTCCTATTTAGCTTGCCTTATGTCCCGTTTACGTGCTGTTTGTATCGTTTTGTTTAGTGTCTGTGCGCTCTCGTTGTATGCAGAGTGGGCTCCGTTGGTGAGCCATTTTACGCCGGACGGCTACGGCGGAGGTACGCAGAACTGGGCGTTGATGCAGCAGGCTAACGGCTGGATGTATGCTGCCAACAACTATGGCATGCTTGAGTACGACGGCAGCACGTGGTCGCTTTATGGTCTGAGCAACTCTACCGTTGTGCGTTCGCTGGCTACGGATACGGCGGGGCATCTGTACGTGGGCGGAACGGACGAGTTCGGTTATTTTGCGCCGAACGGTTTCGGGCAGCAGGAGTATCACTCGTTGGTGTACAGCATTCCCGAGCGCTACCGGCGTTTCGGCGAGGTATGGAAGATATCCTGGTCGCCCAAGTGCCTCTATGTACAGACGCGCAATTACTTGTTTCTATGCTATGCCGACGGTCCTACCGAGGTGATTGACCCGGGCGATGTGATACGTACCTCATTGCTGGCGGGAGAGACCTTTTTTATTGCCACCTTGCGTGATGTCTATGTGCTGAGTGCCAACCACTTGCACCCACTCCGCGGGTCGGAGGTCCTTCGCGGAGCAGAGGTTTGCGCCCTGTCGTTGTATAGCGAGACGGAAATACTGATAGCTACTGATTTTAAGGGACTCTACCTCTACGACGGCAATGCCGTGCGTCCTTTCTATACGGAGGCTGACCAATATATCCGCAGCAACCAGCTCTATACTGTCGCTATCGGTGACCGCCATATTGCCTTGGGCACGGTGCGGAGCGGTATCGCGCTGATGGATTTGGAGGGGCACGGCTTATCATACCTGACTCGTGAGAACGGGTTGCAGAATAATACCGTGCTGAGCCTTTTGTTCGACAGGCATGGAAACCTTTGGGCGGGCTTGGACAAAGGAATCGACTGTATCCGCCTGGCTTCCCCTTTGCTGCGGCTGGATAATACCGTGTCCGACTACGGAGCGGGCTATTGCTGCTGTGAGTTCGAGGGGGCGCTCTACTTGGGTACCAATCAAGGATTGTATCGCTATTCGGACAACCGACTGACTCTCATCGAAGGTTCGTCGGGTCAGGTATGGGATGTGACGGAGGTGGACGGTTCGCTGCTATGCAGCCACAACCGCGGACTCTTCGAGGTGCGTGGCAACAGGCTCTATCCGATAGAGAGCGGGGACGGCGTATGGAGCGTGCGCCCTTTGCCTGTGGAAGAAGGAGACCGCAAGACGGCGGTTGCCGGTACCTATGCAGGGTTTATGTTGCTGACGCATGGCGCTTCGGGGTGGGAGTTGAGACATTTGGCAGGCTTTACGGAAACAACGCTCTACTACCAGGTAGATGCAATAGGTAATATATGGCTGATGTCTTCTCGGGGTGTAGAGCGGTTGACGGTGGACAGGGAGCGATATACGGTGGACCATGAGGTGGTGATAGCGCATCCTTCGGCGCAGTTGGTCTATTCTATCTCGAGGCTTGACAACCGTTTGGTCATTTTGGGCGACAACTATCTTGCTGTGGTCGATGAGCAGGGACTGCTACACGAGGCAGAACCCGAAGAATTGGACTTGACGCAGCGTTGCCGTTATATCTTTGTCCGTTACGATGCTGCGCATAATCTCTGGTACGGGACTCCCAATAAGCTGATAGTGCGCACCTACGATGCGGCAACCAAGACATACGCCGAGCCCCGCGAGATAATGAATTATGCGCGCTTTATGATAGGTGGATTCTCCAATATCTGCTTTATGCACGACGGCACGGCTGTCTTAGGGGGCGTGAGTGGTTTCTATCGGGTCAAGTGGAGTGAGCAGAGTAGCCTCCGGCAGGCGGCTTTGCCGGAGCTCTATGTGCGGCGGGTTACCACAAGTAGCCCCGAACGGCGCACGCTTTACGGCGAGTCGTACCCGATGAAGCAGGCGGCTTTGCGCCTGCCGTCGGATGTCTATTCGCTCAGGGTTGAGTATAGTAGCGGCGATGCGGCGGAAGAGACGATGCAGTATCAGACGCGTCTGTATCCCGTGGAGAAAGAGTTTACGCCGTTTTCGCTTACGCCTAACCGCGACCTGACAGCGTTGCAACCGGGAACTTATCGGCTGGATATTCGTATGGAAGCAGCAGGCGGTGGGGTTGTAGAGCGTAGTCTGGAGATTATGGTGGCGCAACCGTGGTGGCGGACGTGGTGGATGATAACGATAGATTGTTTGTCGCTCCTGCTGCTGGTATGCTATATTATATATATGGTGCATAGGCGTATGGAGCAGCAACGCCGGCTCATGGAGGCGGAGAAAGACAAACAGCTCCATGAGCAGCAGCTCCATATCTTGCAGCTGGAGAACGAGAAGACGCAGTTCGACCTCCGTCAGAAGAGTCAGGAACTCAGCGGTCTGATTCTTTCGGAGAACCATAGGAGGGAGTTTGTCGAGTCGGTCTTGCGCGACATACGACGTGTACTCCTCTTGCTCAACGAGAACGAGGCGGAAGAGGCAAAACGGCGTATCGTGCTATTGCAGCAACGCTTGTCGTCCAATACGGAAAGTATAGTTGATTGGAAACGATTCGAGGATAACTTCGATATCGTGAATGACCAGTTTATCCATCGCCTCAAAGCGCGCTATCCGTGGATGACCAAGCAAGAGCGCCGTATGTGCGTCTATATCAAGATGGGCTTGCAAACCAAGGAGATTGCGCCCTTGCTCAATCTCTCTCCGCGGGGAGTAGAGATGCTGCGTTATCGGATGCGCAGCAAGTTAGAATTGGAACAATCGGACAACTTGAAACAATTCTTGGAATCCGTTTAGCATATTTTTTGTATATTTTATTTGTATGATGTACTACATAATTTTCACAGGATGATAGTATGTTGGCATGTGTTGTTGTGAAAATAATATATATATAATATATATTGAAAATCAATCGTTTGTATAATCTTTGTAGTATTATTTAATCTGTCATTTTTGATAGGTTTATGTTGTAAAACATATTTTCAAAATTTGTCTGCGCATTTTTTGTAATATATCTTTGCAACGATTTTCTTAAAAACAACTACGAAGATGAAATACTTCTACCCCCCCCACCCATTCGCATTTCTGCTGGGATTATTGTGCAGTATTAGCGTATCTGCACAATCGCTTACTGTCAAAGGTATAGTGATGGCGGAAGGCGAGCCCGATCCGGTGATTGGTGCCAACGTAATGGTCAAAGGTACTACGAATGGCACGATTACGGATTTTGACGGCAATTTTGAACTCCAAGTCAATAGCGGAGACATTCTCCTGATTTCTTACATGGGCTACAAGCCTCAAGAGGTGAAAGCAACGGCTTCGCTGCTGCGTATCACTCTCCAACCGGACAACGTGATGTTGGACGAGGTAGTAGCCGTTGGTTATGGTACGATGAAGAAGTCGGACCTGACCGGTGCGGTTACTTCGGTGAGTGCTGACCAGTTGTTGAAAGCCCCTGTGTCCGGACTTGACCAGGCGCTGCAAGGGCGCGCGGCGGGTGTTACGGTTACCACAGGTTCGGGACAACCTGGTGAGGCGGCAACTATCCGTATCCGCGGTATTGGTTCTGCCATTGGTGGTAATGACCCGCTCTATGTGGTAGATGGTGTTATTACGAGCGACATATCGTTCCTTGCACCCAACGACATCAAGTCGATGGAGATTCTGAAGGATGCTTCCGCTACCGCTATATATGGTTCGCGTGGTGCCAATGGTGTCATCCTTGTTACTACCAAGTCCGGTGGCTCCGGTAAAGCCAATATCACCTTCGATGCCTATTGGGGTTTCCAAAACCGTTGGAAAAAGTTGGATCTTCTCAACAGCAAAGATATGGCATTGACCAAATTGCGTATTGATGCTATGAAAAATGGTGCTTCCCAATTGGCTGATTATCTGAATGATGGTTTTGCAGAGTGGATGACGGCCTACAACTTGGGGTCTTCTGTCTATTATCCTGCCAATTTTGATTATGCCAATCAAGAGACTGATTGGCAGGATGAAGTATTCAAGAAGAATGCCTTTATGCACAACTACAATCTGAGCGTGGATGGTGGTAATGACAAGGGGCATTATGCATTGTCTGCTAACTACTTTGGCCAGGAAGGTACTATTATCGGCAGTAATTATCAGCGTTTCACGATACGTCTTAATTCGGACTACGAGATTCGTAAGTGGCTCAAAATAGGCGAGCACCTCAGTTTTATGGCATCGTCGGGACGTAATGCAATGAACAACAGTTCATCGGCAGGTGCGTCCGTTATCTCGGCTGCACTGGCTATGGCTCCATGGGATCCCACCTACTATCCAGAGGGTAGTACGAATGTGAATGGCGATGACATATCTGGACATTATGCTGCGTCCAGTAATTTCAAGAACGTTACCAATCCATTCCTAATGGTATATAATACCGAACCCTCGTCGAAGAACGAGCGTGCGATAGGGGATATATATATGGAGATTAAGCCTGTGGACGGTCTTACCATTCGCCCGAGTTTTTCTATGGACTACACGTTGAACCGTACACGCAACTTCACCTATCCGAATACCTATACATCCTATAATTTCTCGGAAAAGAATTACATCTCGTCTTCTATGGCACGTTATTGCTCGTTGCAAGAGGAAACAACTATTACGTATGCCAAAAAGATAGGCAAGCATAACTTCTCAATTATGGCAGGTCAGACATGGCAGGAGTACAATACGTATAGTATCGGCGGTTCGGGTGCGCAAATTTTGAACCCGATAGAGACTAACTGGTACCTGAGCAATGCTACCGAAGACCGTACCTATTCCTCGGACGGAGTGTCGCGTATCCGCCGTATATCGTTCTTGGGACGTGCGTTCTACTCGTATGGCGACCGCTATATGATTACGGCTAACTTCCGTGCCGATGCTTCTTCCCGCTTCAGCAAGAACCCATGGGGCTATTTCCCATCGGTGGCTTTGGCATGGCGTATGAGTGAGGAACGCTGGCTGAAAGAGGTGGACTGGCTCGACAATTTGAAACTGCGTGCCGGTTTCGGTCAGGTAGGTAATGACGGTATTCCTTCGGGGTCGTTTGTGCAGACGATGTTCTCGTCGGCTGATGTATTTGTCAGTTACCCGCTCGGAACATCGCAAACTGCGCAGAATGGTGCAGCTGTACTGACATTGGTGAATACGGATGGAAAATGGGAAACCAATGAGCAGTGGGATGCAGGTATAGACTTTGCTTTTTGGAACGGAAAGTTAAGCGGTACGGTGGATTATTTCTTACGTGATACAAAGGATGCACTCTTATATGTCAATTCTCCGGCACACGTGGGTAATATGTACTCTTTGGTAAAGAATGTGGGTAATATCCGTAACCAAGGTGTCGAAATTTCGTTGAACCATAATAATCAGGTAGGCAAAGTACATTATAATATTGGTGGCAATATCAGTTATATCCACAACGAACTGACTGCGTTAAACGGTGGTTCGCCTTTGTGGGGCGACCGAACCAAAACCGATGTCGGTATGCCACTCAACTCATTCTGGGGTTATGAATATGAAGATGTCTATCAGTCGGACGAGGAAGCCTTGAGCCACTTGTACTCTTATACCAAAGAGACGATAGGCGTACACGCAGGTGATGCCAAATACCGTGATGTAAAAGGCGATGGCAAGATTGATGCCAATGACCAAGTGTGTATCGGCAATCCGTTCCCGAAATTGACGTACGGATTGAATCTTGGTGCCGAGTTCTATGGCGTGGATGTACAGTTGTTCTTCCAAGGCGTATGGGGTAACCAAATATATAACGCATTGCGTTTACGTACCGAGGGGGCAGGTGATGATTGTACGTTAGCAGGTTATATGGCGGATGATGTTTGGATCGGTTACTCTGATTTGGTACGTAAGTCAATGCTGGCAAAGGGAGTTAATTGGACGGAGATGGAGAATCGAAATGGGACTATTCCTAATCCGCTTGGTAGTCCGATGAACAAAGAGAACTCCAGCCGATTTATTGAAGACGGCAGTTATTTCCGCTTGAAGAATGTACAAATCGGTTACACGTTGCCGAAGAACGTAACTGAAAAATTCTTTTGTTCGCGTCTGCGTTTTTATGTTACAGCAAGCAATCTCTTTACCATTACCAAGTACTCGGGATATGATCCTGAAGTCGGTAGCGGTGTGGACTATGGAAACTATCCGCAGAGCCGTACATTTACTTTCGGTTTGAATGCGAACTTTTAGTGCATGAGAAAGGAATAAGGAGTAAAGAGGAAAAAGAGGAAAGACTGATTACGAATTGACTAAAAATTAAAAGGTATAGGATTATGAAGAAGATACAGATAATGACATTGGCATTGGTTTGCGGAACGCTGCTGACAGGTTGCAAAGACTGGTTGACTGCTCCCGAACCGGGTGTTACTTTATTGAGTGATTTCTATTCATCAAAAGAGGCTGCCATACAGAATGTAACAGCATGTTATGTTCCGCTGATGTGGGAATACAACGACACGTACTACTCTGAGTGGTTTATCGGTGACGTGGTGTCGGACGATGCTCTGAAAGGTGGTCAGAATACCAATGATATGGCGGATGTATATGATATGGAGAATTGGAAAACCATATCGTCCAATACGTTGCTGCGTGATTTCTACCGTGCGCAATACCAAGGTATAGGCCGTTGCAATATGGCGTTGCAATATATTCCCGATATGCCTACGGATACAGCATTCAGTGTGTCTTTGAAAAAACGTCTGTTGGGGGAGGCGTATTATCTCCGTGCGTACTATTATTTCCGTTTGCTGCGTGTGTATGGAGGTGTACCGCTTACTACGATGGTGATTGATTCTGAAAATGATTGGCTGCGCCCTCGTGCTTCTGTTGAAGAGGTATTTGATCGTATTGTAACCGATTTGAAACAGGCAAATGATTATCTGTGGTCGGTAAATGCATTTGTGGAAGATACCGCACGTACTGCCGCCAAAGGGGACGCCACTCAATTGGGTAGAGCCACCAAAGGTGCAGCACAGGCTATGTTGCTCAAAACCTATTTGTATATGGCATCGCCGTACTGGAACAAACAGATTAGTGCAGATGCCGCAGATTGCTATGCAGAGGCAAAGGCGTGGGGCGATTCCATTATCAATCGTGGAGAATATGCATTGGCGAAGAACTACAAGGACAATCTCTTATTGTCGGGTGAGAACAATATTGAATCGGTGTTTGAGATCCAATATGCCGAAGTTTCATGGGGCGACTATGGAGAGGGCAATGGTTATACAGCAGGTTCGTTCACTCCAATATTAACGCGTTCCCGTTCTGCTAAAATTGGTGGCGGTTGGGGTTTCAATCACCCTACATGGAATTTGTATAATGAATACGAACAAGGAGATATTCGCCGTGATGTAACAATACTCTATCCATCGGAAGCGGATATGGACAATAAAGCCGATGAAGTCTATCTGGGCAGTCCGCTGCTGAACCGCAAGTATGCTATGTATGCTGAGGACAAGGCAGTAGGCGGCGGGTATGGTCAATGGGCTCTGCATGCGAGTCGTGGACCAATCAATAATAAGCAAATCCGTTATGCCGATGTGCTGCTGATGTATGCGGAGGCGTGCCTGGGTACAGGTGATGAGGATATGGCAAAGACATACATCAACAAGGTGCGTGCGCGTGTCGGTTTGGGCGAAGTGGGAACCTACAAAATCAGTCTGAACGGGGCTGACTCGATAATGCCGACCACTGAACAGGCATTGCGCCATGAGCGCCGTATGGAGTTGGCTATGGAAGGACACCGGTGGTTCGACCTTGTCCGCTGGGGTGGTACGAAGGCTCATATGGATGCCTATCAGGCTACGGAAAGCGAAGATGCACGCGGGCACATGGCCACATTTGAGGAAGGAAAACATGAGATATTCCCTATTCCATACGACGAGATTACCTTGGACCCCCAACTGGAACAGAATCATGGATATTAATTGTAAATAAATAATAACTAATAATTAACTCATCTAATTCATTTTATTTTCTTATGAAAACAAACAAATTATTCGCATTTGTATTGGCAGCCTTATCATTGGTTGCTTGCAACAAAAAGAATGAGGTTGCTGTAGAAAAGGTTTCTGTAGATCCTGCTACCGCTACTATCAAAGTTACCGAAACAAAACAACTCTCTGCCGTTGTTACTCCGGAGGGTGCCGCTACTGTAACTTGGGAGTCATCCAATCCTGTTGTGGCATCGGTGGACGACAAAGGCTTGGTTACTGCTGTGGCTTCAGGTGAAGCGTATATTACAGCTACTGCAGGTGGCAAAGTAGGTATGTGCTCCGTTACGGTGTTTGAAGAAGGTCAAACCGTCGTTACTTTGGATAAACTCTCTTTGAGTTTGGTAAAAGGCAACAGCGAAACACTGACGGCTACCGTCGTTCCTGCAGACAAAGCAACGGAATTGGTATGGTCCTCTGATAACGAGGCTGTCGCTATCGTAAAAGATGGTGTTGTTACTGCTGTGGCAAAAGGTTCTGCCAATATCAAAGCCGCTGTGGGTGATGTTGAGGCTGTTTGTGCTGTAAAGGTAACGGATCCGACTGGTGGTGACGAAAAAATTAACCACGTGTCTCTGGAAGGCAGCGATTACTTTGTCATCCAATTGGGCGAGAAAGAGGTTGCACAGATAGAGAGCAAGATGATTGCAAGTTTCGCACAGAATACTTCCGACCAAACGGGTAGCAAGAACTTGTATGTGTGGGAAAATACCTACGCAGCAGGTGCTACTCAAGGCAAGAATTTCTACGGTGTAACTGGTGAAGGCTGGGTATCAATGACGGTTACAAGTGTAGGTTGGTCCGGTATGGGTTACTCTTGCGGCTGGGGAAGTTCTAATCCTACTCCTTCAGGCAAAGAGGCAGAACAAACGGCGGCAATGAATGACCTCAACAAGTTGGCTGCTATCATGGACGCTCCTAATGACTACTATTTCCATATTGCTATGAAGTCCACCGACGCCGCATCGCATATGCTGTACTTGAATGGTGCTAATAATACAAAGGGTGGAGTATGTATTGGTTCTGCTGCTTTCGATGATAATGGTGCTACGTATCCTGCTTATACCGATTTTACCCGCAATGGTGATTGGGGCGAGATTGAAATCCCGATGAGTTATTTCACCAAACAAGGTTTGGTGTATACTGCAAACAACACAGTCGGTATCAATGTGCTGTCCATTTTGAGCGGTGGTGTATCGGGTAAGCAGTTGCAGTTTGATGCTTGCTTCATCTACAAGAAAGCGAAATAAATCCGCATAAGATTTCCTTGTAGGGGCTTGGTTGTCCCCTACTTGGGCTAATATAAATATGATATGAAAAGAATATATTTAGGTATATTGCTATTGGCAACATTTTTGGTCTCATGTCAAACTCATGAGGTGAAAATTACGTTGGTTCCTTCTTCGGTTACGTTGTCTGTGGGAAAAACAGTACTCCTTAATCCTACAACACAGGGAACAACGGAAAATGTGGTGTGGACTTCATCGGATACAATCGTGGCGACGGTATGGAATGGCATTGTTACTGCGCAAAATAAAGGTGTGGCAGTTGTGAGTGCAACCATAGGTAATGTCTCTGCGGAATGTATGGTATATGTTGTTGGTAAGCCGCAAATGACAATCAACACAAAAAGTCAGCAGATAGAAGTTAATAAGACTTTCCAACTTTCCATATCGGATGCTCCGGGGGATGTGGTGTGGTCTTCGGACAATCCGAATGTGGCGAGTGTGGATGCCAATGGCTTGGTAATCGGTATCAATGACGGCCGTACTACCATTACCGGTACGTGTGGTGATGCAGAAGCGCAATGTGTTATGACCGTAATTCAGCAAGGTGGCAGTTATCGGGGGGAATATGTGTTGGTATGGGCAGAGGAATTTGATGGAACGGGACTGAATACTGATGACTGGAATATCGAAGTAACCGGTGGTGGCGGCGGAAATGGTGAACAACAATACTATACTGACCGTGCAGATAATTTGCGTGTAGAGGAGGGTAATCTTGTGATAGAGGCAAAAAAAGAAAACTATTTGGGTAAAAATTATACTTCAGCACGCATCAATTCCAAAGGAAAGCACGAGTTCGCTTATTGTAAGGCTGAAGCACGTATATGGCTTCCGTCGGGGCGTGGAACATGGCCTGCCTTTTGGATGTTGGGTACAAAAAACAGTTGGCCTTCTTGCGGAGAAATAGATATTATGGAGCATGTCGGCTCTAATCCGAATATGATTTCACACGCAGTACATACGCAGGCAAAAAATGGGTTGTTGGGTAATAATTGGTATAGTCAGGTTACCGGACTTGATGTGGAAGGATCGTGGCATATTTATGGTGTAGAATTGTTGGAATACTATCAATATGGGCGCGATGTCTTGCGTTTCTATATAGATGATAAGGTTTCTTGTACAATTATGGAGCCTACTGATACGCGTGATGTAGAACAATGGCCTTTCTTTAACCAGTCAGATTATAATAACCGGTTCTATGTTATTCTGAATTTGGCTTTGGGCGGCAGTATGGGGGGCAGTATCAGTAACGATATATTTGATTCGCCTATATTGATGAAAGTGGATTGGGTACGTGTATATGAAAAACAATTTCAAAATTGACGAATGATGCGGCGGTGGTTGATAGAAATGTGTGTTGTGCTGGGGTTGTTATGTTCCTGCTCGTCTGATACGCAAGTTGAGGAACTGACCATCGCACCTTTGGTGGTGCAACTGCAAGTCGGACAAACTTCAGTATTGACGTTGTCAGTTCAACCTATGGCATTGGCTACAGATGTGGTATGGGCTTCCGAAGATGCAACCATTGCTACGGTTTTTAACGGTGTTGTTACAGCGCAATCAGAGGGAAAAACACGTATTTCTGCTACTATCGGCAGTGCATCGGCAGAATGTTTGGTGGTAGTGTCTGCTATAGACGAAAGTCAAACCGATTCTATTTCTCCTTATCAGAATCTGTCTCATTCTAAAATACGACCGGCAAAAAGTAAAAAACGCGGTGCAGGGTTTGGCTCTCCTTTTTTGCAGGAAGATGTGTCTGCTCTTGCTTCTGCAATGTCTTGGGGATACAATTGGGGACCTTCGCTGACGGGTGCGGCCTTGTCGGCGTTTGACGAGACAGGCATAGAGTTCTGTCCTATGGCTTGGAACAAGGCGTACAACAAAGAGGCGATAACCGCCTATGTGAAGGCGCATCCTGAATGCAAGTACCTGTTGGCATACAACGAGCCGAACCTGACCGACCAGTCGAATATGACTCCGCAAGAGGCGGCAGAGGGTTGGAGTGAATTGATGACTTTTGCGCACGGATTAGGCTTGCAGGTAGTGTCGCCTGCGATGAACTACGGCACATTGGCAGGGTATAGCGACCCGGTGAAGTGGTTGGACGAGTTCTTTGCCCAGCCAGGGGTATCGATAGACGATGTGTGTGCTATCTCGCTGCATTGCTATATGGGCAGTGCGGGGGCGATGAAGTCGTTCATCGACCGATTTGACAAGTATGGCAAGCCGATATGGATAACGGAATTTTGTGCATGGGATCAATCGGTTTCGTCTGCTATGGCACAAATCAACTATATGTCAGAATCGGTATTGATATTGGAAAAAGATCCGCGCGTAGAGCGGTATGCATGGTTCTTGGTGCGTGGCAATGATATGCTCAATACATTGCCGTTCAATCAGTTGGTGACAGATGATGAACCGATTGCTTTGTCGGATCAAGGATTAGTATATGCGGGGTTGTCTTCTTTCTCGGATGAGTATATGGATGCAACCTATCCTGTTTTGATGAATACGTGTGCCGATATCTGCACATTGGCTGATGCTGAACCTGTAGTATCGCCGCATTTTTATCCGACAGGGGATGCGTATGGCTCTTTGTATATGCAATTTGTATCGGGGCAGTATGCAGAATATTATGTATCTGTACCGAAAGCCTGCCGACAATTTACATTGTGCTACCAAGCCTATATGAAAACGACATTATTGTTGACAATAGACGGAAAGGAATATACCATAGAGTTACCGCGTACACAGGATAGTGAATGGCATACACTATCCGTCGCACTCCCTATTGCAGCAGGTATGCATACTATGCGATTAATTAACCAATCGGGCAGCGCGCTTTTATATTGGTTTATGTGCAAGTAAATGATAATACAAGATATGAAAAAGGTTTTGTTGGTTAGTGTTGGATTTGTATTTGCGTTGGTTCTCAACGCAAATACATCTGCCGATTATCAGTCGGAAAAGAACGAAGCGACTAACTTGTTTAATGCGGCAACTACCACTATGGAGTGTTGGTCGATGCCGGGGTGGGTCGGCGATGTACAAAAGAATTTTGCCACATGGCAGAACGGTGTGCTGACGGTGAACGTACCCGGCGACTGCGGCGAGCAATGGCAATGCCAAGTGAAACTGCAAACGCAAGGTATCGTGCTCGATGCCGATAAAATGTATGTCTTCCGTTGTAATACGCATGCAAACAGGGCTGTCTCGATGGTCACTATCAAGTTGTTTGACAACCAAGAGCCGCCGCTGTCGATGGACAACCAATACTCTTTGGCTGCGGGAGACAATATGGTGCAGACGCCGTCTTTCCGCGGAGGCGATACTGGGAACGGCATCATCGTGCTTGACTTCGGCTTTGCCAAGGGAGGCGATGTCATTACCGTGACCGACATTGTGTTGGAGGAGATGGCTGAGGTCCCTCCTACGAAACCTACTGACCCCGAGGACGGCTACCACCTCGTCTGGAATGCCGATTTCGTGCAGAACACACTCAATACAGGGGCGTGGAATATCGAGGTCAACGGCGACGGCGGCGGCAACCAGGAGTTACAGTACTACTGCGAGAAGGGTGTTTCCCTCGGCGTGGAGCCCACTACGGGCAAGCACTGCCTTATCCTGACTGCCACCAAAGAGAATTACATGGGAAAAACGTGCACCTCGGGGCGGGTCAATTCTTTGGGAAAGGTATATTTTCAATACGGCAAGGTAGAAGCACGTATTTTCTTCCCCAATACGGCAAACGGATTATGGCCTGCTTTTTGGATGATGGGCAACGATTTTGCGGAGGTCGGATGGCCGGCATGCGGAGAGACGGACATTATCGAACTCGGACATCAGAATGGTATCAAAGCAGGTACCCAGGAACGGTTTTTCAACGGAGCAAGCCATTGGGGACCGCGTTGGGACCAACATTACCAGTATGCACAAGACATTACCAATGCGTATAGTGTACAGGATGGCTTTCATACGTTTACTTGTATTTGGGATGCCGAACGAGTGGCGATGTATGTTGATTTGGACAAGAATCCGAATGCTGTACCGTATTATCAGATGACCATCCCGAAGAGTAACGAAGACAATGCCCCTGGGAAGTATTTCCACAAGCCTAATTTCATTATTTTCAATCTCGCGGTTGGCGGAATGTTTCCGGCAATATACGACATCAACGATGTTACGGCACTGAGAAACGGTCCAAAATCCATGTATGTCGATTATGTCAGGGTGTACCAAAAAGGCGATGCAGGCGAGACCTTCTCTGCCGCGGTGGCAAGCGAGCCGATAGAGCAAACCGGCACTGTCCTTATCAACACCGGGGCGGAGCAGGGACGCGCGCGGAAAGTGCTCCGCGACGGGCAATTGCTCATCGAGGCGGATGGACAATACTACAACCTCTGGGGACAACAAGTGAACATAAAATAAGACATGCACAACATCATGAACATGCACAAGAAATATATCGCTATCGCGCTTTTGGCGCTCTTGGTTTTCGCCTCTTGCAGCAGCAAAGAGGACTACACCTTGGTTTGGGAAGACAATTTCGACGCCCCCGCCCTTGACACGGCTTTCTGGAATATGGAAGACAACTGCCGCGGCGGCGGAAACGCCGAGATGCAGTACTACACCCCGCGCAATGTCTCTATCGAGCGCCACCCCGTCTCGGGCGAGTCGTGCTTGGTGCTTTCCGCCAAGCGCGAGGATTATGGCAACCGTCCCGCCACCTCCGCGCGCCTCAACACGCAGGGCAAGGTGGAGGTCAAATACGGCAAGATAGAGGCGCGCATCGCGTTCCCCTATACCGCTGATGGCCTGTGGCCTGCTTTCTGGATGCTGGGCGCGGACCTCGCCACCGACCTCGGCAACAACGATGACGTGGATGCGCAGCGCGGGCAACTCGCCACGCAGGGGCGTCGCGTCTGGCCCGCATGCGGGGAGATAGACATCGTGGAGATGGGGCACAAGAACGGCATCGAGAGCGGCACGCAGGACCGTTATTTCAACGGAGCGGCGCACTGGGGAGAGGATTTCAACAACAAGCAGTATTTCTTCCGTGCGCAGAACTACACCGCGGACTACCCCGTGCAGGGCGGTTTCCACCTCTTCACGGTCCTGTGGACGGAGGACTCTATCGCCATGTACCTCGACTTGGACCGCTACCCCGAGGCGCAACCCTACTTTGCGCTTTCGCTCCGCAACAAGGAGGTGAACGAGCCCGGCTGCTATTTCAACAAGCCTTTCTACCTGCTGTTTAACCTTGCGGTGGGCGGCTTCTTCCCGGATATGCCCACGGCGGAAAAATACCCCGAGGTGGTAACGGCGGACGACCCCAACTTCCTGCGCGTTACGGCGCTGCCTGCCGACGGCACACCGGTCAAGATGTATGTGGACTATGTGCGCATCTACAAGCACAACAAATAAGGACTGACAGCGGTCGATTACGTAGGATATACGTACCATACACGTAGGATACACGTAGGATACACGTAGGATATACGTATCATACACGTAGGATACACGTAGGATTGACGTAGGATAACAGAGAGAATAAGCAAGGAATACAGATACATCACCGTGTGGATCAAGCACGGTACAAACACACACAAACAATGAAACTGAGTATCAAAGAAAAGTTCGGATATAGCCTCGGTGACACCGCGTCGCATTTCGTATGGGACTTGGTAGGCTTTTGGTTGTTGATTTTCTACACCGACATCTATGGCTTGTCGCCGGCCATGGCAGGTGTGATTATGTTTGTTGGTAGCATCTGGGATGCGGTGATGGACCCCGTGGTGGGTATCATCTCCGACCGCACGGAGTCGCGTTGGGGCAAGTTCCGCCCTTATCTGCTGTTTGGCTCCGTGCCCTATGCTATCCTTGCCGTGATGGCGTTCACTACACCGGACTTCGGCGACACGGGCAAGTTCGTCTATGCACTCATCACCTGCCTGCTGCTCCGCACCGCCTATGCCTTCGTCAACCTGCCTTATTCGTCGCTCGGCGCCGTCATGACCAACGACTCCAACGAGCGCGCGGGGCTCAATACCTACCGCTTCATTGCCGCCTATATCGGTCAGTTTGTCGTTACGGGCGCCGCGCTCTATCTGGTCAAATGGTTAGGCGCGTGGGGCAACGGCGGCGAGGTGGACCAAGCGCAGGGCTACCAATATACCGTAGCGCTCTTCGGAGTGTTGAGCATCCTGTTCTTCCTCATCGCGTTCTTCACGACCAAGGAGCGTATCTCCGCGCCCAAGAAGCAGGACAGCAACGTGCTCAAAGATTTCAAGTACCTCTTTATGAACAAGGCGTGGATTGTGCTGACGGTGGTGGGCATCGTGTCGTTCATCATGTTCGCCATGCAGAACGCCGCCATCGCCTACTATTTCAAATACTATATCGGCGATGCCGAGAACGTGCAACTCTTCAACATCCTCGGTACGGTGGCGCTGATAGTGGCGCTGCCCGCATCGAAGCCGCTGGCAAAGCGGTTCGGCAACAAGGCGGTGTATATCGCATCGTCGGTGGTGTCGGGTATCTTCTTCGCACTCATCTTTGCGGCGGGCGACAACCTGCCGATGGTCTATACCTTCAACATCCTCGCCAAGATGGCGTATGCGCCGGCGGTGCCCCTGCTGTGGACCATGCTTGCCGACGTGGCGGACTATGGCGAATGGAAGTTCAACCGCCGCACTACGGGGCTTACGTTCTCCGCGTCCGTGCTGGCGCAGAAACTCGGATGGGCTATCGGTGCCGCGGCGGCGGGATGGATACTGAGCGCTACCCACTTTGTAGCGAATGCGGACGTGCAGCCCGAGACGGCTATGTGGGGCATCCGCCTGCTGGTCAGCGTCATACCGGGCGCCCTCTATGCCTCGTGCGCTATCGTCATGGCGTTCTACAACATCGACACTAAGACGCTGGAGGTGATGAAAACCGAACTGGAAGCGCGGAGATAATTGTTAATTTGTAATTGGTAATTTGTAATTAGGAATTATGAATAAGAATGTAACGGGAAAGTACTTGCAGATAGACGGCGAGCAGTACTACATGATCAGCAACTACGACGGGATGAAGCCTTTCTTCATCAGCCTTGCCAGCGCGACCGACCTGTGGATGTATATCTCGTCCACGGGCGGGCTTACCTGCGGGCGCCGCAACCCCGAGCAGGTGCTCTTTCCGTATTATACCGACGACAAGATAACGGAAAGCAGCGAACACACGGGCGCCAAGACCCTCATCCGCGTGCGCCGCGGGGAGCAAAGCCTGCTGTGGGATCCGTTCTCCGACCGCTATATGGGCATGTACCGCCTGCGCCGCTCCATCGCCAAGTCGGTGGTCGGCAACCAACTGCTATTCATTGAGCAGAACCTTGACCTCGGACTGACCTTCACCTACCGCTGGGCAGCCGCGGAGCCGTTCGGCTGGATACGCCGCGCCACGCTGGTCAACGATACGGACACGCCTGCCGAGGTGGAACTCATAGACGGCTTGCAGAACGTGATGCCGTCGGGCGTGGAGCGCATCACGCAGAACACCTTTTCCACACTCGTGGATGCGTATAAGAAGACCGAGCAGGTAGAGGGCACGCCGATGGTGCTCTTCCGCATGGAAGCCATCCTCGTGGACCGCGCCGAGCCGAGCGAGTCGCTGCATTGCAACACGGTATATACCTTGGGCATGGACGGGGCGGACTGCTTGACCTCGTCGGACCGGTTGGATGCTTTCCGCTTGGGGCGCGCCGTAGCGGCGGAGCCCGAGTCGAGAGGCGTACGGGGTGCCGCGTTCGTGCACACCGCTTTCACGCTGCAACCCGCATCCACCCGCCGCTGGTATCAGGTGTGCGACGTGATGCAGGATGCCGTGTCGGTGCGTGAGAAACTGCGTTTCATCCGTACCGCGGACGCGGCGGAGCAGATAGAAAATGCCATTGCCGCCACTACCGAAACGCTGCGCGCCATCGTGGGACAGAACGACGGCATACAGCAGACCGCCGACGAGGCGGACATGGCGCGCCACTTTGCCAACACGCTCTTCAATACCATGCGCGGCGGCTTCTATTGCGACGATTACCAAATCAATACGGCGGCGTTCGGCAAGCACGTTGCTATCTTCAACCGTGCCTTGGCGGAGCGCTACAAGTCGCTCTTTGCTTCGCTGCCCGGGACCGTATCATACAGCAGGCTGGAGGAGATCGTGGAGGACCAACAGGACCATCAGTTGCACCGCCTCTTCTTGGAGTACTTGCCGCTGACCTTCTCGCGCCGCCACGGCGACCCGAGCCGTCCGTGGAACCTCTTCGACATCCGCGTCAACGACAAGGACGGCAAGCGCCTCATCTCCTATCAGGGCAACTGGCGCGACATCTTCCAGAACTGGGAGGCGCTTTCGCTTTCGTACCCTGATTACGTGAACGGTATTATAGCCAAGTTCCTCAATGCCACTACCGCAGACGGATACAACCCCTATAAGGTTACTTCCGAGGGCATCGACTGGGAGGTGATAGAGCCTGAGAACCCGTGGTCGAACATCGGCTACTGGGGCGACCACCAGATTATCTACCTCTGCCGTCTGCTCGAACTCAGTTATGCACACAACCCCGAGGCACTGCGCGACATGCTCGCTCTCCGCGAGTTCGCCTTTGCCAACGTGCCGTATAAGTTCCGCTCGTATGCGGAGATAGTGGCGAACCCGAAGGACTCTATCTATTTCGACGACGACCTCCACAAGCGCATCTTCGACCTGCTGCCGACCTACGGGCAGGACGCGCGCTTGGTATTGGACAAGCACAACAACCCGCTGCTGGTCACCTTCACCGAGAAGGTGCTTATCACGCTCTTGACCAAACTGAGCAACTTCATTCCCGAGGCGGGTATATGGATGAATACGCTCCGCCCCGAGTGGAACGACGCCAACAACGCGCTCGTGGGCTACGGCGCTTCGATGGTTACGCTCTGCTATATCCGCCGCTTCGCGGGCTTCCTGCAAACGCTCTACGGCGGCATAGACCCGGACACCACTTTCGCCGTATCGAAAGAGGCGGTGGCGTTCCTGCTCGGCGTGGTGGATGCTTTCGTTGCCCACATGCCTGCCGACGCAGCCCGCATGCCGTGGTTTGACAACCGTACACGCCGCGCCTTCATCGACGCGGTGGGCACGGCGGGCGAGACCTACCGCAATGCCGTCTATGCAGGGCACAGCGGCGAGAAAGCGGAACTCCGCGCCGATATGATTACCGACGCACTGGGCTGCATATGCCCCTTCCTTGATGAGTCCATCGCGGTCAACAAGCGCGAGGACGGGCTCTACCATGCCTACAACCTCGTGTCGTTCGACGGCGCGTCGGAGGTATCTGTCTCCCGTCTCTACGAGATGCTGGAGGGGCAGGTGGCTATCCTGTCGGCGGGCGTGCTGAGCCCTGCGGAGGCGGCTGACCTGCTGGAGGCGATGCCCCGTTCAGCCCTCTACCGCGAGGACCAGCGCAGTTACATGCTCTATCCCAACCGCCGCCGTGCTTCGTTCCTCGAGAAGAACAATCTGCCTGCGGATGCCTTGCAGATACCCGTCGTGGAGCGCCTGCTCCGCGAAAAGCGTACCGACATCATCACGGCGGACTGCGAGGGCGGCGTGCATTTCAATGCGTCGTTCAACAATGCCGACTTCCTTGCCCGTGCCATCGACCGCAACCCGCAGGGTATCTCCGACGGGGAGCGCCGCCAACTCCTCGACCTCTACGAGCGCATGTTCAACCACCATGCGTTCACGGGCCGCTCGGGCACGTTCTACAAATACGAGGGCTTGGGCTGCATCTACTGGCACATGGTCAGCAAGTTGCTCCTTGCCGCCGGCGAGAATATCCGCAGCGCGGTGGAAGCCGGTGCGGAGCCTGAGGTGATAGAGCGCCTGCGCCGCAGTTACTTCGCCATCCGCGAGGGCATCGGTGCCCACAAGAGCCCGGCGGAGTACGGCTCTTTCCCCTTCGATGCGTATTCGCATACGCCTATGATGGCGGGGGTAAGTCAGCCGGGCATGACGGGGCAGGTGAAAGAAGATATCCTCTCCCGCTTCAACGAACTGGGCGTGCTTGTGTTGGACGGCGCTATCCGCATCAGCACCACGCTGCTCCGTAAGGACGAGTTCGCGGACGGCAGATTGGCGTTCACCTATTGCCAAACACCCTTTGAGTACCGCTTGGACGGACAGGAAGGCATCGAGATACAGATGCAGAACGGCGAAACGGAGACCGTCGGTTCATTGGAGATTGCGCCGCGCATCGCACGCCATATCTTCGCGCGCGACAAACAGGTAAAACATATCATGGTACACATCAAACTATAACGAATCGTATGCAACGCAACGTAATTCTATTCTCTTCTTTGCTGTTGCTCTGCGCTTGCAGCAACATGAAACTTGAAACCCGGAACCCCTGAAACTTGAAACATGAAACTTGAAACGCTATACATAATCGCCGTTGCGCTGCTCGCTACCGCCTGCGCGCCCAAAGATCCCACCGAGGCGAAGATTGACGCCCTGCTTGCGCAGATGACGCTCGAAGAGAAAATCGGGCAGATGACGCAGGTATGCGGCGGGTGGTATTCGGAAGATATTGAAAATCAGATACGCGGCGGCGCAGGCGCCATGCTCAACAGTCTTGGAGACGAGGCGAACCACTACCAGCGCATTGCGGTGGAGGAAACCCGCCTCGGTATTCCCATGGTCTTCGGGCGCGATGTCATCCACGGCTTCCGCACTATCTATCCTATCCCCCTCGGACAGGCTGCCACGTTCGACCCTGCGTTGGTTGAGGATGCGGCGCGCCTGACGGCGCAGGAGGCTATGCAGGCGGGTTTGCGCTGGACTTTCTCGCCCATGGTGGACGTGGCGCGCGACCCGCGGTGGGGACGCGTGGCGGAGGGCTACGGAGAAGACACCTATCTCACCTCCGTCATGGGTGCCGCCACCGTCCGGGGCTACCAGGGCGCGGACTACGACCCCGCTACGGGCAAGGGCACTATCGCCTTGGCAGCATGCGTGAAGCACTTTGCGGGCTATTCGGCAAGCGAGGGCGGACGGGACTACAACACCACGTGGATTCCCGAACTGCACCTGCGCGAGACCTACCTCCCGCCTTTCAAGGCGGCGCTGGATGCAGGTTCGGCTACTATCATGTGCGCTTTCAACGACCTCAACGGTGTGCCGGCATCGGCTAACAAACACCTCAACGTGGACATCCTGCGCGGCGAGTGGAACTACGACGGCATGCTGGTGTCCGACTGGGCTTCGTCCGCCAACATGGTGGCGCACGGAAACGCCCGCGACCTCAAAGAGGCGACGCTGCTCAGCATCGACGCGCAGATGGAGATGGATATGGAGGGGCACGGCTATCCGTGGCACCTCAAACAACTGGTGGAGGAGGGAAAGGTGTCCGAGAAGCAACTCGATGCATGCGTGCGAGACATCCTGCGCCTGAAATTCCGCTTGGGGCTGTTCGACAATCCCTATTGCGCGGCGGACGCACCCGCCTATTTCTCCGACGAGGCGCTTGCCGCTGCACAGCGCGCCGCCGAGGAATCCGCCGTCCTGCTCAAAAACAACGGCATACTGCCGCTTGGAAATAGTCTAGAAAATCTAGAAAGTCTAGAAAATCTAGAAAATACGACTGTCTTTGTCTGCGGTCCCCTTGCCCATGCGCCCCACGACCAGAACGGCACATGGTGTTTCGACAAGGTGGACTCCATGACCATAACGCCTTTGATGGCGTTCCGCCAACTGGCAAGCGAGGGCAAGATACGACTTATCGAGCAGCAGGGCACCATGTGGTCGCGCCAAGTGATGACGCCTGCCGAACTCAACCGCCTTGCCGCGCAGGCAAAGCAGGCGGATGTCATTCTCTATTTCGGCGGTGAGGAGAGCATCCTCTCCGGCGAAGCGCGCTGCCGTGCGCATCTCGACCTGCCGGGCAACCAGACGGAGCAACTGCGCGCACTCAAAGCCACGGGCAAGCCCGTTGTGCTGACCGTGATGGCGGGACGTCCGCTCTGCATCGGGCAGGAGGTCGAGATGGCGGATGCCGTGCTCTATGCCTTCCACGGAGGCACCATGCAGGGACCCGCATTGGCTAACCTGATCACCGGCGCGGTGGCACCATCCGGCAGACTGCCGATGACCTTCCCGCAGGCGGAGGGACAGATTCCGATCTACTATAACCGCAAGAACACCGGACGCCCCACCGACCATCCCGTCCTGATTGACCGGATACCCGTCGGCGCGCCCCAGTTCTCGCTCGGCGAGTCGTCCTACTGGCTCGAATACGGCATCGAACCCCTCTTCCCCTTCGGCTACGGGCTCACCTACACCACCTTCGAATACGGACCGCTCACCCTCTCCGACACTGTTATAACAGACTGTCTTACAGTCTCTTGCACTATCAGCAATACAGGAGATGTTGATGCCGTGGCAGTGCCGCAACTCTACGTCCGCGACCTTGTCGGAAGCATCACGCGACCTGTGCGCGAACTGAAAGGATTCCAACGCGTCGGCATCCCTGCGGGCGAGGCGCGCACGGTCTCTTTCACCCTCACCCGCGACGATCTTGCATTCTGGCACTATCCCGCGGACCTCACGCTCGGAGCGGACGGCGCCTATGTCCGCACCGCCGAGCCCGGGCAGTTCCAAGTATGGATAGTCCCCAACGCCGCCGAAGGCAACCCCGCTGCCTTCACATTGCAATAATACACACGATAATCGGTTGGGATATCTGATAATATACCATTACTAAACACAATATATATTATGACACACACAAACAAATTATTCATCCTGCTTGCCTGCCTGTTGCTTTCGGTAACATGGGTAAGTGCTGCCACCTATTGCAGCGAAACCATCACAAGCACTAATGGGCAACATACGGCCACTATCACTTGTTCCTCGTTGGGCAATAATCAATATCAGTTCATCTTCACATCTACAGATGAGTTCACGGACTATAATGCTGCAGGCTCTAATTTCTATATGAATGTTAATGGAGTAGGGGGCTATCATGTTTCCGAACATTTGTCGCGAGATGGCAATAAACTAACTGCGTTAGTAGAGTCGTCTATGGTGCCGAATATCTATGTGGGAGTCTTTTACGTGCAGTATGCCGATGGTGAAGCGACGTATAATATTCCTATCGATGCGGACTTTTCGCAGGTGTGTACTTCTTCTGGCGGTGGCGATGACAATCCTCCCGCTTTCCTGCCGGTTGTTACGGCTGCCGAGGTACTTGCTATTGATGAACGCGATAGAGCCGTTACGTTGCAACTGACTGCGGAAAAAAATGGTGCGCCGGTTTATGAGTTCCTTGTGAAAGATGATCGCAACGGCTTTAGTCGTAGTGTTACTACCTCGTCAGAGAGCAATACGGTGCGCCTTACCGGTTTGAAACCTTGTACAACCTATCAACTGACGGTTGCTGCAATAGATCAAGACGACAATTCTTCTGAACCTGTTGAACTGACGTCGTTTACTGTTCCTGCCGGCAATTTAGCGTTGGGTACAGAGTGTTCTGCAGGATATGCGGAGGCGGAGAATACTGCCGACAAGGCAGTGGATGGTGATAACAATTCTCGTTGGAGCGGTTATGGCGCATCTGAAGGACAATGTTGGTGGCAGGTTGATTTAGGGCGTATCTATAATATAACAGAAGTGGATATTCGTTTTGCGAATACTTTGATTACCAATTATACTATTTCTGTTTCGCTTGACGGAGATACATGGAAGCCGGTAGTGGAGAAACATGAAAATCCTGATAACTTGTTAATGTCTTATGAGTTCAAGGCGCAGGCGCGTTATTTGCGTATATCTTCCCTACAGAACTCTATGAGTTTCTACGAATTTGAGGTGTATGGCACTTGCGACGAAGTGTTGGAACCGGGGCACTGTGTTTTCCAAGGTGGACCTGGCGAAGGATTGACGGATGAAGATGTCCGTTATGCGTTTACTGACGGGTACCGTTTGAAGATATGGCTCAACGAGACGAAAGACAAAGTTATTATAAAGTCAGAGGTTTACGACCCTGATCATTTGGCGGGTATGATTGTAATACATCGCTATAAGGGAAGCGAAGTGAAAGAGTCGACGGAAGTTTTTAAATTGTATGCTCATGAGACAACGGAGGACTTGCATAATATTCAGATAGAGATACCCATGGAGAAATTCCTTCAGAATTTTAAGGATCATGGGGTGAAAAATCCTTATTCTATCTGTATTACTGTAAAATTTGAACTAACCAAGGGCGGAATGCGGTGTACTAATTTGGACTATTTCATGCTGGATGGATCTTGTGCGGAACGTTCTTTTATTATTTATCATCATGATGACATGCCTTCTGAGCCGGAACATGGAGCCCTTACGCAGTTTGAGGGGGGACTGATTATGCGGCCTATTCAATATAAGCGTAAGTTCAAACCGGGAGTATGGGAAACATTGAATCTGCCTTTCGAGGTAACCAAGGTAACGGTGTACGACCCTGATGACAAGACGGAATACAACCTCTATGCACAATATACGGATAATAATGGCGATACGCAGGAAGGAAATTTTTGGTTGCGTACTTTCGATGCCAAAGCGTCGGAGGTAATGGCAGGCGATTTTCAACCCAATTGGCAGGATATTCGTGCTGCTTCTTCGGCAGAGGCATTGCCGAAAAAGGGAATTCCTTATATTATGATGATGCCCGATTTCGATGGCTATTATGATGATAAGTATGTAATCTTTCATGGGAAAGGTTCGCAGGAAATAGCCGAAACTTATGTGGCGCCTGCATTGCCGCCTGACGACTATTATTCCTATTCCGGCAATATGACGATGATGCCCCAGCATCCTACTTCGTCCTACGTGCTGGATGACAAGGGGGAATATTTCGTGGCAGGAGAGAATATGGTGCTCTATCCGTTCGAGGGTATGGTCAATGCCACTGCACCGACGATTGCACGTATGCCGCGTTTGGGCTTGAACAAGCAACAGAATATCACAACGGATACGCCGCTGCCTACTACTATCGCTACAACGGGCGTGGTCTATTCGCCCCTCGGAGGATATATGGGAGCATTCGACGGTATAGACCAATACGTACAATTGATGCAACGCCTGCCGTCGGGAATGTATGTTGTCCGATGCGGTGCGGAGTCCTATAAGATGCATATTGCCAAATAAGGCATGACGACCATGGAATAAAACGAATTATAAAAACCTTGAAACACACCTATTAGTATGAAAAATTGGCTTTTGGTCGTCATAACCCTGTGCGGTTATGGAGTTGGCGTATATGCACAAAGACAAAGTTTTGGCTATTCGTATAGCACGGGGCGGGAGAATGTGCAACTCTGCACGCCTATTGCAACGGTGAATGCGTATCGCTCGCAAGACATTTGGGCAGTGAGTGGAAATCTTCAACCGTTTGGCTCTTGCGCGAAGATAGAGTCGGTTGTGCCTATTGGGTTCTTCGCTACGGAATATAGAGGAGGCAAAAAGAAGATGTTGGAATCCCGTGTAGTTGCTCTCGACAGAGACGGACTGATGCAGGAGCAGTATTATATGGCTGCGGTCACGCCCGATGACCTCGCATGTGCGGGGGCAAAAAGGAAAGCACCGCCTACTACAGGAGGCAGCAATCCTACCAATCCGGATCTCTTGCCTGTGGGGGACATGGATTGGGTATGTATATTGATGCTGCTTTGTCTGTGCCGGGTGTGGATATGCCGCGTGAGGGCAAAAGAGCAGATAAAGGCAGAGAATTAATAGAGCATAAATGAACAAAATAACATAACAACAAATATATTAACCGCCTTCTCGTAAGGCAAATACAAACAATTAAAATCAATAACTATTATGAAAAAACAATTTCTTAAATCATTCAGTGTGGCAACAATGTTGCTTTCTGTTTTAACTGCGGGTGCTACACAGTACTGCCATGAGCAACTTTCTTCGGGTGACAAGTCTATCTACCTGACGTGTGAAAAATTGTCGGAAGGCAGTTATCAACTTACGGTTGAGGGCGAGAACCTGAACGGCTTTGGAGGCTCTTTCTTCAATCCGGGTGCGGTCGATTTGCGCACTACCATCACGTCTTCCACTGCGGAGAAGATAGTATGCAGTATTGCAGCGGAATCAGATCCGCAACTCTATACTCCTCTGTATGTGATGATGCCGGGTGAGGTGAATTTCGCATGGCCGAATGATGTAGAGTGGGGTACTTGCGGCGAGCAGGTGGAAGACAATGTAAAGCCTGTCATGGGTACGGCTTCGCTGGCATCGGTAACCTACAACGCTGTCGTTATCAATGTAGCGGGAACGGACAAAACGACCTCGGACGGCGAGGAAACGGCTGTAACCCGTTTCCGTGTGCAGTACGGAGACAAGACGCTGACTCTCAGTGCCGCTGAGGGGCAAATCACCGTGAAAGACCTCACGGCGGGCACTGCCTATTCGTTCACTATCTTCGCACAGGACAATGCGGGCAACGTGTCGGACAACTCTGTGAAGGTGGATGCTACCACCGAATCGCTGACCTATTGCGATTTCCCGACGGGACATCAGGGCAATGCCGAGTTCGGGGACCCCGAGGGACGCATATTGCTTACTATCGCTAACCCGTCAGGCAATATCGTTCGCGTAACAGTGAAACCGAATAAGGCAAACGGGGCTACTAAGAACTTGGACTACCTGCGCGTGTATGCACCGGGCTCGGAGAAAGAGGGTTTTGTCTATGAAGCAGGCGCACAGTCTGCCAACGAGGCGGACGGCAAAGAGAGCCTGTCGGTGGATATTACTTATGCAAATATGCCCGAACGTATCGACTTGCTCGAAATACAATGGTCGCAACCCGCATGGGACGGCACATGGGCTATGAATGTTACCCAACTCTCGCCGGCATCTTTCTGCGATGATACCACTACTCTGCTGCCCGTTTTGGAGAATGCAGCCCCTGTCCGCAAAGTCATCCGCGACGGACAACTCTATATCGTCCGTGACGGCGTACGCTACAATGCCCTCGGACAACTAATCGAATAATCTTGTTAATTTTCCTATCC
>JBJECK010000023.1:0-11240 GCA_051870995.1 Paludibacteraceae bacterium
AGTTTGAGCAAGCAAACCAACTTGCCTTCTTCTAAATTATATCGAACTCACGTTAAATAGATTCGAAGGACGGAGAGGATTTGGATATCAGAAGGTCTTGTATTTTGGGAGGAGGAAGTGACGGCTAATGATGTCATTTTACGCTCTATGCGGGATGCACATCGCAAGGCAACTATCGTTGCAGTCGTCCTGAAAGAGTTGAAAATTGCGAGTTTTCAGATAGTCAAAACAGCGCGTTAACAAACGCTTTTACTATGTCTGCTACTCCTAACATCAGGTTGTCTATATAGTTGTTACAGCAACCTTTAGCGAGTTTTGCGGCTGCAAAATTACAGCTTTTATCTTAATTGCACAGGCACAAACAGACATTTTTTACCAAATCCGTGCTTGGTCTTCAGTTAAACAATACATACAATAGGAAAACCCGATATCAAGGTTTACCATAAAAGATACTGAAGGAAAGTTAATGCTTGTCTTTGAGGATGTTGAAATACTTGGAATACATGAAGAACTTACGGGCAAGGAAATTCCAACCAAACACAATAACCGTCATAATCAGTTTGGAAACAAGATAGTGAACCCCGACCTTCTCCGTAAAGAACCAAATACCAAGTTCCAAAAAGACGAGCCCAAGACCTCCTATGAGAAAGACCATGGTAATCTCGCCTACACGGGATTTGGGTTCGCCCCTAAACACCAGAAACTTGGACAAGGCATAGTTGGTCAACGTACCCGTAACAAAGCCTATAAAAGCCGCTATCAGGTACTGGATACCCATTACATAGGAGGTCAGGAAATAGCAGCCGTAATCGACCACAAATGCGCCGACCGCTACAAAACAATAGCGAAAAAGCTGTAAGAAGATATTATTCGTTTCTTGTCGAAAAAGAATATCTATCCATTTATCCATCATGCCTATTATAATAAAATATCAGTTGGTCAATCCCAGTTCCTGTGCCGCCAATTGGCGGTCGAAAGCCACCAAATAAGTATGCGTATCAGGGTAATGTACGAGTATGTTTTGGAAGAATTGCGGGTATTGCTGTACGGCAGGGAACAGGTAACGATACGTGGAGCTATATCCCAAGGCATCCAAGACTACCAAATCGACATTCTTGCGGACCAAATCGGTTATCAGCTCTTTGGCATCTTGGGTATTCAGATAGTTCACCCCCGGGCGCTCGGCGTACAAGTAGAGCATTTGCGGCTTACGTGAACAAACGACCATAGCTTCGGGCGTATTCTTCTTGATAGTCTTTCCGATAGCGAAGAACTGCTGGTAATTGGCCGGGTATTTGCGCTTTGACATATTGTGCTCCTCCACCAATCCAGGCTTTGCCAAGAAAAGCAAGAATAACAGGAGATAGGCGGGGAAAGAGGCGTGTTTCCATTTGCGTTGCAACAGCCATGTGAACAACGCCCATATCCCGATAAACAGGAAAGCCGTAAGGAAAGGCAGGACGGAGGTGATATAACGATTGCCGCTGGGGGTGCTGAAAATAGAGATAACCCCCAATGTAGCAGCAATATATCCGATAGCAAACCAACGCGTCCGCCCCAACTTCCAAGCCCCATAAATCATCAGCAGGAGCATCATAATCCCCAAGAGATAGAGCTTCCACGTATAGGTCGGATTGTCGCAATCGACTTGGACGAATGGTACGACGGTATTCGGGAAGGCATTGAAAATGAGCATCTTCAACGTACCGAAAAAGCGCTCTACGACTTCGCCGAAAGTGATGCTTCCCATCTCGGGACGCCACGGGTTCGCCACCATAACAGACTCGAGGTAACGGTTGCCTCCAAGCCCCAAGACCTTGTTGCGTATCATCCAAGGCAGACAGCCTATACCAAAGCCAAGGATGGTTGTGAGAAAACCAACCCAACGCCGGCGCACCAAAAGCACGAGGAAGACGGCTGCGACAAGTGCAATACCCTGTGTACGAATATGATAGGTAAACACCAACGCGACAATCATAACATACAGCCACGCCGAGCGCAACTCACTCCACCCTTTGTGCTCCTGCGCCAACATCCGTACAAGAGCAAAAAAGACCAGCATAGACATCATCAAGAAACTCGCCTCGGACATCATCATAGTGGAGAAATGCAAGAGCCGCGGACAGAAAAGCCCTGCGAAAGCGGCTGTAAAGCTAATTCCCAACGGGAGATTGAGGGAAAGCAACGCAAAATAGAGCAAGAGGATACTTGCCAAGAGAAACACCTCGTTGAGCCATTTCTGCGCTACGATACTATCCGTGATAGCCCGCAAAGGGGTCATCAGAAGCGGATATCCCGGCGGGAAATTGGTCGTAGCCGGCGCGCCCGGGGCAGAGAGATCGCAGTAGCCTTTGCCCTCCGCCAACGAAGAGGCATAGATATAATAGCAGAAGTTGTCTCCGTTCATGTCGGGCTTGTTATTGAACGTATAATTGACGAGCAACAGCCATGCAAATACGATAATAGCAGGAAATGCTATATACTTGATAATTCGCAAAGTACGAGGACTAAGAAAAGTGGCGGTAGAAGTGGTTTCGCTATTTGCTTTCATGGTATTCTTTTTCTGTATTGACATTCCATATATTGTGTTTGTCGCTAACGCCATCGCGGATATTGCGTACGCATTCCATAGCCGTGAGCATAGAGTGGTCCATGTTGTTGTAACGATGTTGCCCGTTGCGCCCGAGGCAATAGAGATTCGGGATAGAATCTACAAACGCCTTGACTTCGTCCAGTTGGTAGTAGGAACCGTAGTAGGCAGGATATGCCTTTTTGATGCGCACATGGCAGGCATCCAATACATCTTCGCGGTTGATAATATCTATCTTAACCAGTTCGTCTATAGCCATTTGAATAAACTGCTCCTTCGGCATCTCCCAGAAACGGTCGCCCTCCGTACAGAAGTATTCCAAGCCAATCCACATCGTATGTTCGTAGTCCTTGACCAGATACGGCGACCAGTTGTTGAATACCTGCAAGCGTCCAATATGTACATCCCGCTCCTGTATATAAATCCATGTATCCGGTACGCGATTGTCTATCGTAGGTATATGGGTATGGTTGCGGATACGCATCTGCTTGACACACAGCCCGACCGTAATGAAGTCGCGGTAAGGCAAGGATTGCGCGATATCCGAAACTGCCTTCGGAATATCTATTCCCGTGATGGCAGGTATGAGGTCCTTGATAGGCATTGTGGACAGGAAATAATCGCAAGTGAAGGTCTTGGTCTGCCCGTCTGCGGTACGCGCAAGCACTTCCCTAACCTCTCCATTCTCTACCTTCACTCCGACCACCTCGTGCTGCAAAAAGAGTTCCCCACCCATAGCCTGAATATCCGATGCGACGGTCTCCCATAGTTGTCCGGGACCGTACTTCGGATATATAAACTGCTCGATAAGAGACGTTTCCGTATGTTGGTTGTCCTTCTTTAGTCCTAATGCTTTTCGGAACATATCTTTCAAAACAGAACGTATGCTCAATCCTTTTACGCGCTGGCTACCCCAATCTGCTCCCAACTTAGACGGATGGATGCCCCAGACTTTCTCCGTATATCCCTCGAAAAACATCTCGTAGAGGGGTCTTCCGAAACGGTTGATATAGAAGTTTTCCAAGGAAGTCTCCGGCAATTTGTGGACACAAGACCACAGATAGCCAAACCCCGCACGCATGGTGTTGGCAAAACCCATATTCAAGAACGTATCTTTCTTCATGGAAATAGGATAATCGAAGAACTTACGCAAGAAGAAGATACGGCTGACACGGCGGCGTAAGAGTAACACCCTATCCTCTTTCTCGGGATCTGGTCCTCCTGCAAGCAACTTCTTTTCCTCCGTATGCAGCAAAATATCATCTTTGGAGGCTTTCCCCTGTATGGGCATAACCGTCTTCCACCAGTTCATTACTTCCTCGCTCTTGGAGAAGAAACGATGTCCGCCTATATCCATACGGTTTCCGTTGTAGGCCACAGTCTGACTGATACCGCCGATAGCATCCGTAGCCTCCAGCACAATAGGATGAATATCTGTCTGCTTGAGCAATTCGTAAGCAGCTGTCAAGCCTGCGGGGCCTGCACCTGCAATTACCGCTATCTTATGATTAGAATCTGTATTCATATTATTCAGCTTTTGGGTTTATAAACGATTTATAAACGGTTTATGAATGGTTTATAAACCGTTTATGATTGTTGTATCAGTTTGGAAAGCAATCGGTATATCGTCTGTATGTCGTCGGACTTGATAAGGGAGAGATGATGACGCACAACGTTATCGTCTCCGCGCTTGGCGGGACCTGTCTGGGCTTCGCGCGGGGAAAGAGCGTGTACTTTTGCTGCCGTAAGGTCAATCAAGGGGAGCAATACAGAGAATGGGATATGCGTACCTTGCAGTATTTCAGCGGCAATGGCGTACATCTCGTTGGTAAAATTGTTGGCAAAGACGCCAGCCAGATGCAAGCGTTCGCGGTCCTGCTGCGTAACCTCGTAGATACGGGGAGTGAGGACTTGCGCCAGCGTATATATGGCACTCACATCATCTATATTGCGTCCCTCAATAAACACGGGAACGGTTGTAAAGTCTTCTACGAGTTGCGCTTTGGTGAAAGTCTGGAAGAAATAGAGGATACCCGCATGCGGTTTGTCTGCTCCAAAAACGCTCAGAGGCATAGTGCCGGATGTGTGCAGATGCAAAGCCATAGGTGCATTCACCTTAGCCACGACACTCTCTAACGCTTCGTCTCGTATGGCATAGATATAGACATCCGCAGAAGGTACATTTTCCAATCCCTCTCTACTCGAAACCATCTCTACGCGCGCGTTGTTTTTCCGAAACCCGTGCAATAAATTGCAGGCGACATTACCTTGACCAACAATAACTATCTTCATCATTTCGCAGCTATAAGTTCGGGATATGCTTTGTAGAACTCCGTAACGGCAATAATGCCCTTTTCCCACACCTCAATATCCATAGATTCGTTGGGCGAATGGATAGCATTCTGCTCCAAACCGAAGCCCATCAAGATAGTTTTTGTTCCTAAAATTCGCTCGAAGGAGGATATGATAGGGATACTTCCGCCTCTTCGCGCCGCTAACGGACGTTTTCCGAAAGCAAGTTCAAATCCTTTTTCGGCAGCTTTGTAGGCAGGAATATCGTTGGGGCATACGTAGCCTTGTCCGCCATGCATCGGGGTTACCTTGACGCGTACTCCCGCGGGTGCTATCTGCTGCATATACCCGACAAATGCTTCGGATATTTCTTCGTGGTCCTGATCCGCCACCAAGCGGCACGAAACTTTGGCGTATGCCTTGCTTGGCAAGACCGTCTTGCTGCCCTCTCCCGTATAGCCCCCCCACATACCGCATATATCAAACGATGGGCGGCAGGAATTGCGCTCCAGCGTAGAATAACCCGCCTCTCCGAAGACGTCGTCCACCCCAATAGCTTGTTTGTATTTCTCTTGGGAGAAAGGAATCTGCGCTATCATTCGGCGTTCCGCTTCGGGGATAGGCAATACCCAATCGTAGAAATGCGGTATGGTAATTCGTCCGTCTGCATCTACCACCTTGCTCAACATCTCGCACAAGGCGTTAAGGGGGTTTTTGACCGCTCCGCCGAAATGTCCCGAATGCAGATCCCTATTCGGACCATCCACCTCTATCTGCCAATATGCCAACCCGCGCAAGCCGGTAGTAATAGACGGCGTATCTTTGCCAATCATGGACGTATCGCTCACAAGGATGATATCGCTATGGAGCAAGTCTTTATGGCGCGTAATAAAGTTCTCAAGCGACGGGCTTCCTATCTCCTCTTCGCCCTCGAAAATGAATTTGACCCGGCACTTCATCAAGCCCTCACGTACCATATATTCGAACGCCTTGGCCTGTATCATGGCCTGTCCCTTATCGTCATCCGCTCCGCGCGCATATAGGCGTCCGTCACGTTCCGTCAGCTCCCACGGGTTGGTTTTCCACAGCTCAAGCGGCTCTACAGGCATCACATCATAGTGGGCATAGACCAATACCGTCGGCAGTTCCGCATCTTGCTCTGCGAGAGGTGTATATTCCGCATATACAAAGGGATTGCCATCAGAAGGCATTACCTCGGCATGCTGACATCCCGCCTCCAGCAGGAGTTCGCGCCAACGCTCGGCACATCGCGTCATATCCGCTTTATGCTCGGGCATACAACTGATACTGGGGATACGGACCAAACTTGCCCACTCGTCTCTAAACCTTTGTCGGTTGGCAGAAATATACGTACAGATATCCATAAGGCTACAATTTGGCGACAAAGTTACGCAAAAATGCGCATATATGCAATAGCCCTGCTATAAAACATAAATAGGGAGATGCTTACAAAGAAGCATAAATCTGCCGGCAGAGCGTCTCCAGTTGCTCTTTGTCCCGAATGACAGTCCGCAGTTTTGCCAAAGCTTTCGTATTGCGTTCAGAGTTCAGCCACAACTTCATATACCCTCCTTCTGCGTATTTTGCCATCAGGTGGTCGTATGCCCGCTCGAATTGCCAGTCGAAGTCTTGGTCGGGATATTTACTCAAGCCGTATTGAAGCGTACGTCGGAGTATCGTTTCCGCATCAATCTGCCGGTCCGCCTCTGCTACGATAGCGCCATAAATAGTCCGCGGAGGGCGCTTGCTACTCGCCCTATGGTCTTCCACAGCTTCCGCCATAACGTGCAGTTCCTCCTCCGTAAACCATTCCTGCAAAGCAGTATCCGCCAGCAGTATTTCCGCCGAATAGACATGATGCAGTTCTCTGCCGCGCGCTAAGCCGAGGTCATGATAAGCCGCGATAGTGTATGCCATATCCCGATTGGCTCCGTGGTCGTCTGCCAGACGAAGGCTCTCCTTCATAACTGCCTCCGCATGGTCGCGTTGGTGTCCTTTGTCAAAGGCGGTATAACGCGGCAGGATTTGACGGTCAATATATTCGTAAAGGCTCATTCAAGAAATGGTCTATTTGATCTGCTGGTACGGAATAGACATGTTTATACATCTGATATACAACACGCTGAAAATCCTGTTCGGGAGAGAGTCCGTCTGTAGCCATCAGGAGCAAGGGCAAGGATTCCCCGCCCTCTTTGTAAGGAGGCTGCGTATAGCCATAGTCGCGCCATAGCGTAAGCCCGTTGCGCTCGTAGAAACCGATACGGCGTTTGCTCAGGTCGTCCTCCGGCATTTCTACCTCCAAGACGAAAGGGCGTTGCAGCTTAGCCAATACCGCGCGGATGATTTGCCCGCCATAACCTTTGTTGCGGAGGGTCGAGTCGGTTGCAAAATGCTCTCCATAACAGAACGAGCCGAAATCCCAGTAGGTCAGAAATCCGATAGGCGATTCGTCATCTTCCGCCAAGAGACAATGCATCAACGGATTATCGGCTATGTTCCGGCGTTGCTCGGCAATATCCCGTCGTTCGCTTTCGGGAAAAGAGTCCAACAAGAGCTGTTCTACAAACGGATAAGCCTGATCCTCAACGGATATTTCGCGCAAATGAATCATAGGAGTGCCGTTTTAGTTAGTATGGACAACCATGCCAGCAAGGTGTATAATACATTACAAAGCCCGATACAGAGCAGGCAGATATTATATACTTTCCCCGAATTGGTCCGCACAACGACGCCCCACACAATAAGAAGCGGTATCACAATCAGCAAGGCATAATTCACGCCGAAAGCCAAATAGGCAAACAGAGGTGTGAGCAAGATGACAAGCAGCATCCCTATTTCCCCCGCTTTGCGTCCAAACCGGACAGGAAAAGTCCGTTTACCCGCCGATTTGTCCGAATATATATCGCGCAGGTTGTTGATAATCAGCACACACATGGAAATCAAGCCACAGACGCTTCCGGCATAAAAGGCAGGCAAATAGAGCAAGGGCGCACCTTGAAGAAACGTTGTCCCCATCGTGGCGACAATACCGTAATACAAGTACACGAAGACATCCCCTATCCCCAAGTAACTCAGCGAATAAGGTGTGGCGGTATATAGCCAGGCAAAGAATATAGCCGATATGCCTATCAACAAGATGGGCAGCCCTCCGTAGATTACAAGCCACGCTCCTGTAATAATGGAAACCAGCAAGGCGACGAGAATGGCAACCAGCATTTGCCGTAGTGTTACTTCGCCTTCAACAAGCGCTCTTTTGTACCCTTTGCGTCCTTTCTTGTCGGTTCCCCGCAGATAGTCGTAATAGTCGTTTATCAGGTTGCTGAGTATCTGCAACGATAGTGCGCAAACGATAGTCAGCACGGCTATGGACGTATTGATAGGCGCAGGGGAAACGAGCAAGCCTATCAGTACCGGACAAAGCGAGGCGAAGAGCGTCTGCGGACGGATGATACGAAACCAAAGAAATATATTTTTCATTTGCGTAATCATTTGCGTGCGTGATAAATGGTCGTTATACCAAAGGTAAGCGGCTTGTAAGACAGGTCTATGAAGCCAACTGCTTGCAAGCACTTCAAAAATTCTTCTCCCTGAGGAAATCCTTTGACGGAGCGGTTGAGATAGGTGTAGGCATTTTTATCCCGACTAATCCATTTACCTATCATAGGTAAGATATGCGAGAAATAGCAGTCGTAGGCAGCCCGTATCAAGCGGTTGGTAGGATACGAGAACTCCAATATCATCAGTTCTCCGCCCTTTGCCATGACGCGGTACATCTCGCTCAGTCCCGCCATAAGGTTGCTGAAATTGCGGCAACCATAGGCGCACGTTACCATATCAAATACCCCGTCATCAAAGGGCATATCTTGGGCATTCGCTTTCAGGAACGATATATCGTATCCTTTCTTTCTGGCTTTTTGCTCTCCGATACGCATCATTTCTTCCGAGAGGTCTATTCCGACAAGCTGTTTTGCTTTTCCGGTACGCATCATCTCAATAGCGAGGTCTGCCGTTCCAATAGCCACATCCAGCACCCTATCCGCCGGCTGCATTCCCTTTATTGCGCATCGTCTCCACCTCCGGTCTATACCCAACGAAAGAATATGGTTGAGCGAATCGTAGGTTTTTGCGATACGGTTGAACAGAGAACCGATATGCTGTTTCTCAGCTTGTTCGTTCCGATATGTGCCGTTGTCAGCCTGCATCGTCAGAGGAAGAATAATATCAGCATTTGCCCCGTCAGGACGCGCAGGAACATAGTGAGCGGATAGACCGTGGAATAGGCTACCGCCGCGCGGTCGTTGGTGGTGGTGAGCGAGGTTGCATACGCCAACGCGGGCGGGTCTGTAGTGCTGCCTGCAATCAAGCCCATGAGGGTGAAATAATCCAACTTGAGCCACAGCCGCGCTATTACTCCTACGAGCAATATTGGCACCATCGTGATGAGCACGCCATAGCCAATCCACACATAACCGCCGTCCAGCAAAGTGGGCACAAAGGTCTTACCGGCGCCAAAGCCGACAGCAGCCAAGAACAAAGAAATACCTATCTCGCGTATCATCAGGTTGGCACTACTGGTTGTGTAGGTTACGACATGCCACTTCGGACCGAACCGCCCGATCAGGATGGCAATAATGAGCGAACCGCCCGCCAATCCTAACTTGAACGGATGCGCCATACCCGGGAAAGCAATAGGCACCATTCCCAATAGGACGCCCAATACGATACCAAAAAAGATAGATGCCAAGTTGGGGATATCCAGGCGTTTGGTCGCATTTCCGAAAATACTTTCTACCCTGTTTACTTCACTTTCTTCTCCTACAACGGTCATACGGTCTCCCAACTGGAGATAGAGGTCCCGCGTTGCCAACAACTCCACGCCTGCACGGCGGATACGCGTGATAGTAACGTGGTAGATAGCCCGTACGTTCAGTTCGCCGATTCGCTTGCCGTTCAGTTCGGGTTTTGTAACCACTATATGTCGCGAAACAAGGTGATCAGGTGTTTTTACGCCCTCCGACAGGGATGTTTGGGCACCTATGAGCAAAATGCTTTTCTCATGCTCTCTGCCTACTACGATACGCACTTTGTCTCCTACATGGAGTATCGTTTCCACATCCGGCATCTCGTCGTCTCCGTCCGGATGTACCAAGCGCGAGACAACAAACTCGATATTGCAAAGCGAAGCCAAATCCTTTATGCGGATGCCCTCTACGGCGGGGTTGGTCAGCTTGACGTCAATAAATTCAATCTCCTCCTGCGTACTTTTCTCGGAATCTACCCTTTTCTCTTCTTTCTCTATTTTGATACGGAAAAAGAGTCGGATTAGCATCATCGAAACCAAGATACCTACTACTCCCAAGGGGTACGCCATAGCGTAACCTGTTGCGATATTCGGATTGCCCGCTCCACGTATATCCGCGTATGCCTGCTCGGCGGCACCCAGACCGGGGGTGTTGGTTACGGCGCCGAACAAGATGCCTGTGGCGGTTGCTATATCCACGCCAAAGCCAAAATGTACCGTCAGCGCCAAGGCGCATCCCAGCAGGACGATAGTTGCCGCCAAGAGGTTGAGCGACAATCCGCCTTTACCAAAGGAAGAGAAAAAACTCGGTCCTACCTGCAAGCCGATAGAATAAACAAAAAGGATTAGACCGAAATCTTTCGCAAAAGCCTCTACTTGCGGGTCAAGATGCATACCAAAATTGGCAAAGATAATGCCACAAAACAAGATCCAAGTGATGCCTAAGGTAATCCCCTTGAATTTGAGTTTGTTACCCAAAAAGATTCCGCATGCAATAGCTAAGGCAAGTGCCACAATAGAGTGTGCTATACCCGTACCTAAAAACAGACTTGTGAACCAATTCATACGTAATTTTTGCGCTAAAAAAGCGGTCGTTTATAAACCGCCATACCTGTTATTTTCTAATACCGCCGCAAAGGTACTGCTTTTTCCTGATATGTGCAAATTTTGTCCCCAAAGTACTTGCAATCCTCTCCGAAGGCTTGCTGCGCTTTTCGGGGCTTGCAATCGTCTCTATCGGACTCTCATCCTACTCTCATCGGACTCTCGACGCTCTTTTATCCTCCAACTACAAATTAAAAATTCGCCTCTTCTTCCCTCGTGGTGCAAACCAATGTAGCGTAAGCGTAATGTTTGCAACACGAAAAGCGCAGCAATCCCGTAGTATTAAACGCCAAAGCGTAGCGGTGGCGTTCTGTTACGAAGGGAATTGCAAGCGGGTCTCGTAGCAACCCCGTAGCATCTTGGGACCCGCGTAGCCCCTGCATGGGCTCTGCATAGCCTTTGGACTAACGTTCTCCCCTTTTCTCTCTCGTG
>JBJECK010000024.1:0-45125 GCA_051870995.1 Paludibacteraceae bacterium
TGAGCAAGCAAACCAACTTGCCTTCTTCTAAATTATATCGAACTCACGTTATTTATAAGTTCCGACAGCTGTCCATATATATGGTAGCATAAGGTTTTTCATGCCTTTCAGGTCGTCTTTTGGTTCTGAATTCATATCGCCGGCAATGATTATCTGCGCATGTTGGGAGATGGAATATATCGAATCGATGCGCTGTTGCAAGATGTTTTTTACATGTTTTCTTTTCCATTCCGTTTCAGCTGTCCCGGTCGCTTGGGATGGCAGATGACAGAAGAACATGTGCAAAGTGTCACCGGTGTGCACCAATCCGGATATATACACTATATCCCTCGTATGGGTGCCGTTCATATCGATACGGATAGGGTAGGATTGCAAAAGCCGGAAAGTGGAACGATACAATATAGCCACGTCTATTCCCCTCGGATCAGGACTGTCGTAGTGTATTATTTTGTATTCAAACCGTCTTAATACACGGTTCAAATCTTCCACGCATTGTCTGTTTTCAACCTCGCATAGACCTACTATATCCGGTGTATTCCACGGAGATATATCGGTTAGTACTTGCGCGATATTCTCTATCTTGTTCCTGTATTTTCCGTAGTTCCATCGGCGTGCACCATCCGTCGTAAAATCTCGGTCAGGATTTATAGAGTCGTAGTCAGGATGAAACAGGTTTTCCACGTTGTAGGACACAATGCGAAACACAGCGGAACTATCTCTTTGTTCCGTAAATACATCTGCTTTTATCGGTACAATACAAGTAGTATAAAGTACTAATAATAAAAGGAATATACGTTTCACGAGCAGAGTATTTGTATCGCTTTTTGTAGCCCTGCAACAAAGATATCAATATCCTCTTTGTCGTTATATAGTCCGAACGATGCACGCACTGTACCCGGTACACCGAGGTAATCCACCAGCGGTTCTGCGCAATGGTGCCCCGTCCGTACTGCTATGCCTTGTCTGTCCAATAGTGTACCCACATCAAACGGGTGAATGAGCTTATCCTGGTTATATACATTGAACGATATTACGCCGGCTTTCGGCAGCGTAGGCGCATATACTTTTACACCATCGATATGCGATAGTTGGTCTTCCGCATACTTGCTCAGTTCAGTTTCGTGTTGGGCAATAGTGTCCATACCTATCTGCTCCATATAGTGCAAAGCGGCAGAAAAAGCATAGCTACCTATGAAGTTTGGTGTACCCGCTTCAAACTTATAAGGCAGTTCGTTGTAGGTGGTACGTTCAAACCGCACATGTTCTATCATTTCCCCGCCTCCCTCCGCGGGTGGCAGAAGGTTCAACCATTTTTCTTTGCCGTATAAGACCCCTAAGCCTGTAGGTCCGTACATCTTATGGGCTGAGCAAGCATAGAAATCACAATCCAATTGCTGCATATCCACCCGCATATGCGGTGCCGATTGTGCGCCGTCTATACATACAGGGATGTTACGAGCGTGCGCAATCTGTATGATTTCTTCTATAGGATTGATTATTCCTAATGTATTACTTACGTGCGCAACTGATATCAGCTTTGTATGCTCTGTTATAAGCCCTTTAAGAGCCTCTGTATTGAGCGAAAGGTCGTCTCGTAATGGAATGACCCGCAACTTGGCTTTCTTACGTTCACAGAGCATTTGCCACGGCACTATATTGGAGTGGTGCTCCAGTTGGCTGACGATTATTTCATCTCCTTCGTGAATATATGCCTCTCCGAAACTGAATGCCAGCATGTTGATAGAGTCGGTCGTCCCTTTGGTGAAAATAATCTCTTTGGCTGACTTGGCTCCGAGAAAATCAGCCGTATGCTGACGTGCTTCTTCGTGGTTTTGGGTGGCTATCTGGCTTAACCGGTGTACACCACGGTGTATATTGGCATTGTAGTGAGTATAGCCATATAGAATAGCATCCAATACGGCTTGTGGCTTCTGACTGGTAGCCGCATTGTCCAGATAGACAAGCGGTTTGTTATATACTTTCTCTGCCAATATAGGAAAATCACTCTTGTTCATACTATGTATCTTATGGTTTATAAAAACTCTTTTCTAATATTAGTTGTGCATCGGGTTCTGCCATCAGTTCTTGTAGGGATATATCTTGATTGTGTGTCATATAGCTTTCTGCTATACGCCATCCTATCCATGTGCCCACTCTGCCGGGAGAGTCTTGCGATATTTCTGCCGTGAACGGACCGTCATTCAAATAAGAAGTCAGCACGATACTTTCTGTCTTGAATAGGTCGCGTTTGTCCATCACAAGATGCCATATTGCTTTTTCGTTCTTCACGCACCATTGCCATTGCTCTTTGGTATAGCCCATTATCTCATAATCCGGAAGGGTAGGGAATAGCTGTGCAAGCAGGTACATCACCTTGCCGCGGTATATCATCTGGTCTATCAGGCGGTTTTTGCTGCTTGTGTAGGGTAGGTTACGAAACAAATAGGCGCTTACTATGTCCGCAGGAATGCATTCTTTGCGCATGGTTTGCTTCTGATAATCATATACTACGCGGTTATATAGTTCGTAGTCGCTGCCGAGGTACATATCCGTGCCTATACCGATAATGTTGTCCGTGAAATAGATGGACGAGTTAAAACCGGATATGAACAGGTATATAATGGGCAGTTCTGTTTCCGGGTACAAATAGCACAACCGTGCAAAAGCGTCGTCTATGCTTTGGCTTATGCCTGATATGTCCGCAAATTGCTGCTCTACCAGTAGGTTGGTCTTGGCGAATCCGTACACGGTATCGGCAAGAAAAGCGGGTAATGCCTCTTCCAAATACGCAGTATCAGTAGCGGGAATTCCCAAAATATCCTCTGTAAAAACGGGCATGAAAACAGGGTATTCCGTATATAATCGGCGTATGTCCTGTGCTGTAGTAGCGGATTGCACGCTCATTAGGGCGCTGTCAAAGCGCACGATTTGAATGTGTTTCGGCTCCAAATCGCGTTTATTGGGGAAGTATGTCCTGCTTGGGTTGCACCCGGATAATAGCAGTACGCCTATCAAAAGGGTCATGTAGCCGACGATTAGCCGACGATTACGGCAACGAGACGGCAACGAGACGGCAACGAGACGGCAAAAAGACGGCAACGAGAGCCGACTATACCGAGGGAATAACATTCTTTTCAACTGCTGATTCATATGCTTTGGTGTATCAATTCTATGTGGTGGCAACTATAGGACGCCGTCTTTTATCTCCAATATCCTATCCGATATATTTGCCAATTCCTTGTCGTGGGTCACTATGATGATAGTCTGCCCGTATTTTTCCCGTAGCTGTAGTAGCAGGCGGTTCAGTTCTTGCTTGTTTGCTTCGTCCAGGCTGCCGCTGGGTTCGTCTGCCAATATAACGGAAGGAGACATGATTAGTGCTCTCGCTGCCGCTACACGCTGCTTCTCTCCGCCTGACAACTCGTTGGGTTTGTGGTGCATACGGTCGCCCAATCCTAAGTCTGTCAGTAGTTTTTCCGCACGTATTTTGGCATCATTCTTTTTCTGTTTGCCTATTAGTGCAGGAATCATCACGTTCTCTAATGCCGTAAATTCGGGTAGCAGCTGGTGGAATTGGAAAATGAATCCGATATGTTGGTTACGGAATTGGGCTAACTCTTTTTCCTTGAGGCTGAATACATCCGTTCCGTTGATGATTACGTTGCCGCTATCCGGTTTGTCCAACGTGCCGATAATCTGCAGCAGGGTCGTTTTGCCTGCGCCGCTCTTACCGACGATAGATACAATCTCGCCTTTTTGGATGTCCATATTGATACCTTTCAGTACCTCAAGGTTGCCGAAAGACCGGTGGATATTTCTAACTTGGATGATAGTGTTTTCTTTCATGTTTGTGCTTTTGCTGTGTTATGGTTGCTTATCTTTGTATGCAGCATGGATAATCCGAACGGCATGCTCTATCAGGTCATCTTTGTCTTTACTCTTTAGCGTATCATATACATGGGGCGGTATTCCCTCTTCAATTGATTGTTTTTCAATATTATACATCTTTACGCTTGAGAATCTGACAATCCATCCGTTGGGCAGTTCGTAGCTGAGCGGCATACCGCCTCCGCCTCCGCTTATGCCCCCTAACAGCAACGCATTGTCGGCATGGCGCATAGCGTTCAGAAACGAGTTTGTAGCAGAGTACGAACGTCTGTTTTGCAGTACGACGACGGGGCGGAACCATTTCTGGGGCATGTCGCTTTCGCGTATGCAGATGGGCTCTAATTCGGAGAAATCCGTATGCCCGGGTCCGGTTTTGTGTTGCCAGTATCCTACTATCGTGTCGTGCGCCATAAAGGTAGCAGCCAATTTGTATGCGTTATTCAAGTCCCCGCCTCCGTTATTGCGAACGTCAAGTACTATCCCTCTGCACTCTTTGAATGAGCTGAGTATGTGGTACATATTGGCGCTGCCGAAGCCGGATGAGAACGAACCGTAATAGATATAGCCTATACGGTCACTATCGATTTTGTTGTAGTACAGTCCTCCTGCTTGCCGGGCGTTGTTCAGGTAATACGTGTTGATTAGTTCTCTGTCGTAGTTGGTTGGATAGCCTGCGTACCATTCTCGGCTAACGGATACATCGAAAGTCGTATAGAGATTTACATGCCCGTCGTGTAGCAGATTGAGCATATTCTCCATCAAGTCAAATAGCTGGATATTACTTTCTTTGTTGCTTGTATCAATTAGTTTGGCACTATCTATATAGGCTTGATGTATGCTTGCCCAATCTATTCCCTTTTCTTCTATGAAGCAGTATTTTTGGTCAATAATCTGCCACAGGGCTTCTATGTTGCCGACCGGCGTATTGTCGTATGGGCTGCCGTCAAAGCTGTGTGTACATCCTGTATGTGTTATAGCTAACATACAGATTATGAGACCTATGACTATCCTATTTATGTACGTTCTTACCATTCTACAAAGGATTGGTTTGGTTTTAGTTTATACTGGAAGCACGTACCGACAACGGCACTTACCTGCTCTCGGCTAAACCACATATCGCCTTGTCCGTACTCCAAGTATTCGTGCTTTATGCCTAATCTCCACGTAGAGTGCCGAAATTGCATATCGAGTGTTAACTCATGTTGTAGATATCTGTGGTTCCACATTCCCGCGCAACGCACTATGCCCGATACACCTTCCGCCAATTCGTAGTACGACTGCCAGTAATCTGGTACGAAATCTATGCCTATCAGGTTAGCATGTATCAAATAACGTAACCGATAGCTGCTGTTTTTTCCTGAGAATGAATAGCTTATCCCGCCCATAGCTTCCGCCTCTATGGCAATATCCATGGAGTAGGGTTTATTCACGTTGCCGGCAATCAAACGCGGAGCATAGTCTAAGTTTAGGTATGGTCCGAGCAGTAACTGTACACCCGCTTGCGGAAACTGCCACGTATAGTAAGCCCCCCAGCCTCCTTGTACACCGAAGGCATAGATACGGTTCGATTTAGTTGGGGTGTATAGCATACCGAACCGTAGGTCCACTTTGCCGAGATGTCCCCAATGGTCTAATTTGCCTTGTTTAGCTAAACGGGTGTCGCCTGAGAAAGGTTGCCACCATTCATTACCAATCCCTCCGCTCATTCCCGTGTAGAGTAGGGGACTCAGGTATTGGTCTTGTTGCCATATTCCGCCAAAACGAGCATATAGGATATTCTCATGTTCCACGTTCTCTGCGCGGCAGAACAGGCAGACCAACAAAAGCAATATGGCTACCAATCGTTTCATTCTATGCTCAACTGCCGCTCGCCATTCGCTAATACATCAATATGGATGCGGACGGTATCTTCCGGCAATAGCGGTTCTATCCTTTCCGGCCATTCTATTAAACAGTAGTTACCCGAGTAGAAATACTCTTCGGCACCTAAGTCTAAGGCTTCGCGTATGTCTTTCAAGCGGTAGCAATCGAAATGGTATATTTCACCTTTGTGCGGCTCTTGCGCATCATATACATTCACGATGGCGAAGGTCGGACTATTCACTACGTCTGTTGTCCCCATATCATGACACAGCTGTGTGATGAACGTCGTCTTGCCTGCTCCCATTTGTCCATAGAACGCATATACCCGATGAGGTTCGGTAGAAAGCAGTATGTCGGTTGCTGCTACTTGCTTTCCTTCCTCATTTAGCAATAAAAGTCCGTTTTTAGGGCATTGTTTTAGCGTATAAGTCTTCATGTTCGTTCTAAATATTCAATTCTCAGCGCGATATTTTGCTCTGAAAATGCTCATAAATCATTGAACCTCTGTTGTTTCCAAGTAGTTTCTGCCATTCTGTCAAACTGGCTGAACCAGCTCGCTTTACAGAACCGAAGTGTTGCAGTATTTTTTGTTTAGTTATCTTTCCAACTCCCTGAATATCATCTAATTGACTCTTTATTTGTGTCTTGCTCCGCTTCTGTTTGTGGTACGTAATGGCAAATCGGTGTACTTCATCTTGTATCTGCGTCATCAATCGGAATACTTCGCTCGTGATGGGCATGTCTATTTCTGCAGGTGGAAATCCGTATAGCAAAGTTTGTGTTCTGTGCTTGTCGTTTTTCTTTAGTCCGGCAATAGGTATGCTGAGTCCTAATTGTTGCTCTACTGCTTCGCGGATGGCATGCATCTGTCCGATGCCGCCGTCTGCTATTATCAGGTCCGGTAGTGCGCTTTTGTCGTCTATTAGATGTTGGTATCTCCTGCGGACCACTTCGCGCATGCTGGCGTAATCGTCCTGTCCGGCTACAGTTTTTATCTCAAAGCGCTTGTAATCTTTCTTGCTTGGTTTAGCCATCTTATATACTACGCAGCCCGCTACGGCATTTGTGCCTTGTATATTCGAGTTGTCGAAGCTGTCTATCCATATGGGAAGGGTAGGGAGTTGCAGCATATCTTTTAGGTTGCTTAGTATCCTAACGGCGCGCTGCTCCGGATTAAGTTTGTCGCTTTGTTTGAGTTTATCGCGTTTATATTGCTGTACATTCTGCATGGCAAGGTCTAATAACTTCTTCCTATCGCCGCTAATGGCAATGTGTACGTATAGGTTTTCATCAAATACATCCGGAATAAACGGCACTATTACCTCGCGTGTGCTACTCCCCAATTGCTCTCGTAGTTCCATCATGCCGAGCGCCAGAATCTCTTCTTTCTCTTCTTCCACTCGTTTCTTATATTCGATAGTCTGCCCTTGTACGATACTACCTCTGTGCACATGCAGTATGGAGATATATACAATATCGTCTTGCTCGTCATATCCGAATACATCTACATCCCCGGCACTGGTATTAGTGATGATAGTCTTGCTGCAGAACTGCTGTAGTAGTTCTAATTTTTGCTTGCTTAGGTTGGCTTCTTCATACTTCATCTCTGCCGAAAGGCGCATCATCTCTTCTTCCAGCAGTTTGCTTATCTCGTGCCCGTCGCCTCGTATGATTTTGCGTGCTTGCGCTATCCATTCTGCGTATTGCCTGCTCTCTGCTTTCATCTCGCATATACCGCAACAGTTATGCAGATGGTATTTGAGGCATACTTTGAGTTTTCCTTTCTGTATGCTCTCGTCTGTCATGGGGATATTGCACGTCCGTATTGGGAATAGTTTATGTATAAGTTCTATTACCAAATCTACGGTATTGCCGAAGCTGTATGGTCCGTAGTATTCACCCAGCCGTTTGTTTACTACACGTGTCTTGAATATGCGGGGGTAGGGTTCTTTGGTAATACATATATACGGATACGATTTTCCGTCTTTGAGTAGTATGTTATAGTGCGGCTGATGCTGTTTGATTAGATTGTTCTCAAGCAGGAAAGCATCTTGCTCCGAATCTACTACTACGTAACGTATGTCGGCGATATGGGCTACCAGTTGGCGTGTCTTGGAACTGATATGGTCTTTCTGAAAATAACTATTCACCCGTCTATGTAGGTTCTTGGCTTTACCTACATAGATAATCTCTCCTTCCGTATTGAAGTACTGATATACTCCCGGGTTTTCTGGGATACGCTGGAGAATATGTGTTATATACTCAGATTGCTTAGGCACGTTTACATATGTATGAGCGTATCTACTTGCGTTGCCTCTTGTAGTGCTTGACGTCCGTGTAGTGCATCCAACTCAATAATAAAGTTGACATACACTTTCTTGATGCCGAACTTCTTTACGAGCTCAACAGCGGCTGCCATAGTGCCGCCCGTAGCCAATAGGTCGTCATGTATCAGTACAACGTCGTCGCTACAGAGTGCATCTTTGTGTATCTGTATTTTGTCCACTCCGTATTCTTTTTGGTAGCTTATTTCTACTACCTCGGCAGGCAGTTTCCCGGGTTTCCGAATGGGCACAAAGCCTACGCCCAGCTCCATAGCAACGGCGGGAGCAACAATAAAGCCGCGCGACTCAATGCCGATTACCTTTGTTATTCCCTTGTCTTTGTAGAGGGATACCATCTGGTCTCTCATCCAGCGCAGGCTGCCCGGATGCTGTAGGGCGGTTGTGATGTCTTTGAACTGAATACCCTCTACAGGGAAGTTAGGAATGTTACGAATTTGTTGTTTTACTTCTTCTGCCGTCATAACTGTATATTGATATTATTGTTTCACGTGGAACATTGTCGCTTATATTTATCTGCCCATCATAACCAGCAAGACGCTGATGTCGTTGGGGCTAATACCTGGTATACGGCTTGCTTCTCCGATAGTGTCGGGTTGTATGCGGTTGAGTTTCTGCCGCGCCTCAGTAGAAAGCGATTGTATGGTTGAGTAGTCGATTGTCTTTGGTATGCGTATTTGGTCTAAGCGTTGTAGTTTCTCGGCAGCTAATTGTTCGCGATGGATATAGCCTTCGTACTTAATGCTTATCTCTGTACTTTCTATTACTTCGCTCGGAACGCATTCTATCTTATGCAATCGCTCGTTCAATTCGGGTATTATTTCGCTTAAGTAGGCGAGATTGAGCTGCGGTCTGAGGAGTAGGTCACTTAGTTTGCACCCTTGCGTAAGAGGGCTGACACCTTGTCGCTCCAATAGGCTATTTATTTGCTGAGGCTTGACGGCGGTTGTTCTGAGATAGTCGGTCAGGCTGCTTATCTCTGCCTGCTTTTGAGCGAGTAGGGTATATCTATATGTATTGGCAAGTCCTAACCGATAGCTGCGTTCGGTGAGTCGCATATCGGCGTTGTCTTGCCGCAGCAGGATTCTGTGTTCGGCACGCGAGGTGAACATACGATACGGCTCGTCCACTCCTTTGGTTACTAAGTCGTCGATGAGAACGCCTATGTAACTTTCGTCTCTTGCCATGCTGAACGGCGCACCGCCTGTTATATTCTGATGCGCATTGATACCTGCTACGATGCCTTGCCCTGCTGCCTCTTCATAGCCGGTAGTACCATTGATCTGACCGGCGAAAAATAGGTTGTGTATCCGCTTTGTCTCTAAGGTATGGCGGAGCTGCGTCGGGTCGAAGAAGTCGTACTCTATGGCATAGCCCGGTCGGTACATGACGGCGTTCTCCAGTCCTTTGATAGTCCTCAGTCCTGCTAATTGCACTTGCCAGGGTAGGCTGGAGGAGAAACCGTTTACATAGTATTCGTTGCTGTCCACTCCTTCCGGCTCTAAAAAGATCTGGTGTGCCTCCTTGTCCGCAAAGGTTACAATCTTGGTTTCTATGCTCGGGCAATAGCGTGGTCCTATGCTCTTGATTTGTCCGTTGAAAAGGGGAGAATCTTTTAGTCCTTTGCGTAGTTCGTCGTGTGTGTGCGGATTGGTATAGGTGATCCAACAGCTCATCTGCTTGAGCGGTCGCTCGACGGTGTCCAGATACGAGAACTTGTGCCAATCCATATCTCCCGGTTGCTCCGTCATTTCGTCGAAGCGGATGCTGCGTTTGTCTATTCGGGCAGGTGTACCTGTCTTCATACGATCTGCGTTGAAACCGAGCGAAATTAGTTGTTCCGTCAGTCCGCGTGAGGCAGGTTCGGCTATCCGTCCGCCGCTTATTTGGGCTTTGCCGAAATGCAAGAGTCCGTTCAGGAAAGTACCGTTGGTCAGGATGATGGCTCGGGCTTCCATCTCGATGCCCAATATCGTCTTTACCCCATATACCGTATTGTCGCGGACCAGCAATTCGCTTACGACATCTTGCCAAATAGAGAGATTATCTATCGTTGAAATCGTACGAATCCACTCTTCTATAAACCGTTTCCGATCGCTTTGGCTGCGCGGGCTCCACATCGCAGGTCCTTTGCTCCTGTTCAGCATCCTAAACTGGATGGCGCTGCGGTCGGTAACGATGCCCATTTGCCCTCCGAGTGCGTCTATCTCTCTGACAATCTGTCCTTTGGCTATACCGCCAACCGCCGGATTGCAGCTCATCTGCCCTATCTTGTTCATATCCATAGTGATTAGGAGCGTCTTGCTGCCCAATCGTGCTGCTGCACATGCCGCTTCGCATCCGGCATGTCCTGCTCCAACCACTATTACGTCGTACTTGAAATCCATTGTATAGTTGCTCACATTTAATCTCTACTATTTCGTATCGCTCCTCATTTCCACAGTTTGCTAAAACTTGTTCTTCCTATCGTCTTGCAGCTTGGCGTAAAAGCATCTTCCAAGTGCGTTTGCTCTTTGATGGCGAATGTATCCTTGTCCAACAATATGCCTACGATATCAAAGCGCGGGGTTTTCTCTATCTGCCAATGGCGTATATAGGCATTGGCGGCACTCACCATGTGGCGTTTTTTCTCCGCTTGCACGTATGCTTCCGGATGTATGTTCCCGTAGTCGGAAGTACGTGTTTTGACTTCTACAAAAACGATTTCTTTGCGGTTCTCTGCTATAATATCAATTTCGAGATGTCCCCATTTCCAATTGCGTTCTTTGATGCGGAAGCCTTTCTTTTGCATCATTTTAGCGGCGATATCTTCCCCTTTTTGTCCTATGATATTATGTTCTGCCATACTGAAAAAGCACAATCTGCCAATTAAACCGCAAAGGTACGGCAAAACCGTGAATAATGCAAATAAAAAGCTGATTTGCCCATTTCTCTTCTTTTTTCAGATTTATCAACATTGAAACGGTCTGCTTATTTGTATTGCTTTTCCGCTGTGGATATGCGGTGGATAAGCGGTTAATGGTTAGTACGTGGTCTTTGTTTTGTGCTTCTTGTAGCCCTACCACTACCGAAGCACACCCGAAGCACTACCGTAGCACTCACAGAAGATAAAGGGTAGATCGGCGTACTATATGCCGAGGTTGATAGCCGAAATTGTCTATTGTAAAGTAAGCACTACCGATTGCCGATTCGTTATTGCGCGTCTATATAATAAGGGCATACCGTATTTTCGGTATTTGCACCAAAAGAAGACGGTAATTGTCCGTTTAGGGATTGCAACTACGCCCAAAAGGCAATACTAATACGCAGTATATCATCCGCTTACAAAGAAAATGCTATTACCGTATTTTTTCCTTAGCAATACCGAAAGAAGTACCGTTTTCTCCGCTAATACCCACAAATCCCCCATTAAAGCATCATCGGGTCTGGGTAGTAAACAAACATTGCCAAATACAGACCAAATATTTTGGTCAACGATATTCAAAAAAGGACAAATACAACCGATAATTTTCTTCATAAACAAATATTGACTACATATTTTGCCGGATTTTCCATGACAAGTAATTCGTTCGGGAGGTGTGCCCTCTGCGGAAACGCTTTCACTTATTAAGGGGGTGCCGAATTTTCGGCGTCTGAGCGAAAAAACAGCAAAAAACACCTATTTCGCGCCTAAATATGCAAAAAACAAGAATCGGAATGTGCTGTTTTCCAACACATTCCGAACAAAATAAGGTTATTGATACTTTTTTTCTTACCCGCCGAATGAAGCGCCGAGTCGGCGGCATAATTGTTCCAAATCGGCGGTCGTCATTACAGCAGGATCGAGGAGGTCAATCAGACGCTCGATAGCCGCAACCGACTTCTTGGGCAGATGCTGGTTGCGGAGATTGCGAAAGGGCTTGCCCATACGGTCGCAGAAATGGTTTTCGGTGATTTGCCAAATATACCAATTCTTGGGCAGGAGGATAAGACAAAAGACTGCAAAGCAAATTCTTTGGTCAACAATGCTCAAAAAAAGAACAAAAAACAAGGGCGTAGCCCAAGCCACGCTCCCGCAATGCAATAATTACAAATTACAAATTAAAAATTAGTCTCCTCTCCTGTCAGGGTATAGAGTTTGCCGCCGCGCTGGATGAGCACTTGCTCGTTGCGGAGTATCTTCTGCACAGCAGTGCCGTCTGTGCTGACTTGGTCAAGAGCGGTTTGCTCCTCATCGAAGAACGAGGTGTAGGTAGCATCGCCTTCCACTATCACGCTGCGCGGATTGTCGGTATTGCCGTCGCCCCATTGTACAAAGCGGTAATCATTGTCCGGTGTAGCAGTGAGGATTACTGTAGTATTCTCTTGGTATGTTCTTCCGCTGGAGATAGTGCCTTGTGCATGGTCGCACTCAGTGGTAATAGTCGCCATTTTTGATGCGGTTGCCTTAAAAAAATGTACAAAACTTGTATATATCAAAAAATAGCAGTACTTTTGAAGCGTAAAGTGTTGCTTGTGCCCCCAATACATGCCTAATCGTACAATTAAGAAAGGCAATAAAAAATTATATTTTCTAACCAACAAAATTCTATTTTATCATGAAAAAAAATCTATTTCTTACATTGGCCGTTGCTATATGTGCAACCATAGCACATGCCCAAATCAAAGTGGATAGTATTGGCAGAACTTTTATTGGTGACAGTACCAATGCAACGTTTCCTTCTCAGTTTCCATGGCGTTATAAAGGAAAGTTAGGAAATCATAGTACAATTTGTGCGTATGGAGATTACAACTATGGATTGGCAGTATATGGGCAAACTTCTTCCGATGATGGACCATCATTGTATGTATCGTCAATTTATAAGAACGATAGACAGATAGCTATCATGGCAAACGCCAACAATAGTACGCCACATTCATCAGGGCGTGCGTATGGTATTATCGCCAGTGCTGGCAACCGCACTTCGGGATATAATTGTGGTGTAGTAGGTAACCTAACAGGTTCGAACAACGGAGCAGCCATTATGGGAACATTTGGTTGGGAAATCCCTGAGGTACAAGGAAGGTATGCCGGCTATTTTGCAGGTGACACCCACATTACAGGCGTTCTTACCGCACAAACTATTACCACACTATCTGACGCGCGTTACAAATCAAACATTCTTTCTATCAGTTCAGAAGCATTAACCAAGATAACAGCTCTAAATCCTGTGCAATACAATATGCAATCAGGCACAGCTATAGCACGAGCTAATACTACTGACTCATCTGACACTGCCAAAGTGAGGATACAATCTTTGAAATTGGAAGACATGAGTGATGACCATAATAGTATAACTCATTATGGTCTATTGGCGCAAGAGGTACAAAAGATTTATCCCGAATTGGTATATGAAGACGCTGCGGGGGTAATGAGTATCAATTATATTGAACTGATACCATTATTGATACAAGCGGTACAGGATTTGTCGAAAAAAGTATGTGATCTTTCTGCTGGGGATGCGAATGTCCGGAAAATGCGGTCAATGAAACCAGCATCTATTGATGATATTATTGCGACATTATATCAAAATGCGCCTAATCCTTTTACTGATAATACTACCATATCTTACGTTATTCCAACTGATGCACAGGTAGCCAGTATTTACGTATACGATATGACGGGTGTGCAATTAACGTCTTTTCCAATAACAACTTTTGGCGAAGGACATATTACTATTAACGCCAACGAGTTATATGCAGGCTCTTTTCTGTATTCTTTGGTCGTAGATGGTGTCCTAATTGACACAAAGCAAATGATACTAACAAAATAGCGTATTTTATGAAAAAGTTATACTTATGTGTGTATGTAAGTCTTTTGTGTTTCATAGCACACGCACAAACATACACGTACTCTTTTAATGAGGCAGATTTCCCTATTTCGCATTCTTTAGAGGGAAGTATTATTAACTACCCTACTGGATTTGAAATAATGAACGAGCCATGTACTCCAATAATGCCGACTTGTGTAAAAAACATTTTATTACCAGAAGGTGCAGTCGTAAAAGGGTATAGTGTACAAACATCTATTCAAAGTTGGAAAACTAACATTACTTTAGCATCAATGTCATATCCTGTACCAACAACAGATAACTCAAGTGTAGTGAATGACTGTCAGTACGAAGTAGAAAAAATATACCCTGATTCAGTTGTAAAATTAGTAAATATATCAGAAATTGATGGTTATCAGTATGTTACTTTCTTTATTACTCCATTTAGATATAATGCTAAACAGAAACAATTGGATTTTGTAAGCAAAATTGACATTGTACTTACAGTAGAACAACAATTGCCTACATTGATAACCATACCTAAAAGACATAGTCAAGCAATCAAACATATTGTAGACAACGCTAACGATGTCAGCTTGTTTTATACTATAGAGAACGACCTAAATGAATCCAGTAGTAGCCCAGAATATCTAATTATCACCTCAAAAGAACTTAAAGAGAGTTTTGAGCCGCTTCGGATTTGGAAATGTCAAAAGGGAATTAACACAGAGATTATTACATTAGATACTATAAATGCAAAATATACGGGCAATACCATTCAATTGCGCATTAAACAATGCGTGCATGATTACTATAATAAAGGTTTACGTTTTCTATTACTAGGGGGTGATAATACCATAGTCCCAATAATACCCGTCCCCATAAAATATGGAAGTACTGCTGCTACTACACCCTGTGACTGGTACTATGGATGTTTCGATAAACAATATGATTGGGATGCAAATGGAAATGGAATTTATGGAGAGTTGACAGATAATGTTGATTTTAATTCCAAAATTAGCATTTCAAGATTACCTATTCGTGTAAAAACTGATGCACAAACTTATATCGAAAAGTTATTAAAATACGAACAAGCCCCGAGTAATGTAACGTCAATGCTATTATGTGGTGAAAAATTATGGGGGGACATAGGAAAGTATAGCGACACACAAATGAAAAGTGACAATATGTATGCCAACTATATCGCTCCTTATTGGAATGGTAGCGCAACCAGATTTTATGATACTGATACAGATTTTCCTGAAGGATCCAATTATGATTTGAATAGCCCCAATATTACAACACAATTTAATAAAGGATATCACTTTATTCATTTTGCAACGCATGGTGCTCCCCAGAATTGGAGTATAGAATATGGAGAAAAATATACCTCCTCAATGGCACTTAATTTAACAAATAATCAGCCACTAATCATCACCACAATGGCATGCTCTACAAATGCTTTTGATGTAGCAGAACCGTGCTTGAGTGAAGCATTTATCAGGAATCCTGCGGGCGGAGCAATTGCTTATTGGGGAAGTTCACGTGCTGGTTGGGGAACAGGTGGTGCAACACCCTCCTTAGGTGCTTCTTTTATGTTAGATGCATGGTTTTATAAAACCTTATTTCAAGACATATCTCATCATTTTGCGGAGATTGTAAGACTAGTCAAACAAAGATATGTACCACATACAAGTACAGAAAGTGTTTATCGTTGGTTGATGTGTAGTACTAATGCTATTGGCGATGCTGAGTTACCAATCTACACTGCGGGGCCATTTTCTATTGAGAACGTGACACTTAATAAGGGCGCTAATACATTGTCCGTATCTGTTCCTATTGATAGTTGCATCATCACATTATCGGATGTTGGACAAGGAGGCAATTTTATACAAACATTTCACAATGTTTCAGCAGCTACATTTGTAAATATACCAAACTATTGCACACTTGTTATTACTAAACATAATTATATACCATATATATATGCGGTAGACAATTGCCATCTGCAGAATGACACTATTGCCCAAAAGATTAGCATAATAGGATGTAACGAACTCAATATTGGAAATCAAGTTATTGAGGACGAACCTAAAGGTGATGTTATTGTTACAAAGACTGGAGAGTTACAAGTATCCAATTTTGGAACGGTCAACATACAAGCTGGATTTGAGATTAAACGTGGCGGTAAGTTATCTATTAAAAACGGAAATGCTTCCGATTAGTAACAAAACATAAGAACTACAAAATTAAAATTCTATTTGACCATGAAAAAAGCGAGTTTATATATCCTTTGCGGATTATTATTTGTGAATATCAATACATGGGTATGCGCGGTAAATATAGAGTCATTCCCGACCTTGCGAGGTTTGAACAGGACGGTGAAAGAAGAGTTTACAGAAGATGATTGTGCATCGGAGGTCACCACTTACGTCGTGCAATCTATCAACGAGGTAACGATACAAGGCAAGCAATATCTGCAGTTCAAGGAGCGCAATATGTGTTTGCGCGAAGCAGACAACAAGGTATATTTGTACAGCGGTAAGGGGTCGGAAGAGTTGGTGCTCTATGACTATACTCTCGGCGTCGGCGAGGCTCTGCGTCAGATCATGCTGGATGAAGGCTCAGAATATACTTTCTCGTATAGACCTGCAGAAGTACAGGGAGCGGTTATGACGGTCACCCAGATAGAACCTGTCACTTTGCTGGACGGCAAAACGTACAAAAAGTGGACGTTCGACAACGGTATGGAGTATGTGGAGACAATAGGCTCGTATGGCAATAGCAGTATGGCGGGTGATTTTTTCCAGATAGTTTCGCGTCCGATTCCTACTTGCCTTCCGCGCATCCATTGTGTGTGTATCAGTCGCAACGGACAACTGTTATATGAGATGCCGCAAGAAGAGCAAACACGCCTGCATACATACTGCATGTCATCCTCACTTGTGGATAGTTATATTGAGCCAAATACTGCAGTTTCCGCCTATGAACTAAAGGATGGCATTCTTACTTTCCAAGTGCCGGTCGCCTCAATACGCCTATATGGTATTAGCGGCGTATGCCTATTGCAAACTACTCAACCATGTATTGATTTGTCTTCTTTTGGAAACCAATTGTGCATTATGAATATAGTGTTAGCAAATGGAGAACAAATAGAGACAAAAATTATGGTCGGGGATATGCAATAGTAGCCTCACGATTTAATAAACACAGATAAAGCAGCCACTAAACAAAGGTGGTATTTATACTAATTTAAGGATTATGAGACTAAACTAAGGGTAGCCCAAGGGTAGCGCGAAGGTAGCGCAAGGGTAGCGGAAACACCAAAGACAACCAATTTGTAATTTTTAATGTTGACCTTCTCCGCTAATGACCGTTAATTTGCCATTAAAGACAAGTTCTCTTTGGTCAACGATGCTCAAAAAAAGAACAAAAATCACCCTTCCATTTCTCCGTTAATTTATCATTAAGGTTAGTCCCCTTTTGGGATGATGCGCACTAAAACAAGAAAAATAGCAACCATGCGGTTGCTATTTGACACTTACAAAACCAAACGGCGTATCTATAGCGTATCTAATAATTTACTCTATGCAGGTGCCGAGGAGAGTGGCGGCGGTAGCGTCTGTGATGCGGACACGGACGAACTCGCCGATATGACGCCCGGCACGGGGGAAAATAACCGTCTTATACTGCGACGTGCGTCCGTACATATCTTCGTGACTCCGCTTGGAATAGCCTTCAACCAAGACCTCTACCGTCTTGCCTATCTCCCGCCGGTTGCTCTGCAACGACAACTCGTTCTGCAAAGCAATAATCTCGTTGAGACGGCGTATTTTCTCCTCCTCGGGGATATTATCCGGCAGATGTTTCTGTGCATACGTGCCCGGGCGTTCGCTGTACTTGAACATAAACGCGGTATCGAAACCTACCTCGCGCATGAGGCTCAGGGTTTGTGCATGGTCCTCCAGCGTCTCGTCGTGGAAACCGCAGAAGACGTCCGTGCCGATAGCTGCGTCGGGTAAGATACGGCGTATAGCTGCAATACGGTCGAGATACCACTCGCGCGTATATTTACGGTTCATCGACTTTAGAATCTTGTTGGAGCCGCTCTGTACGGGCAGGTGGATAAAGCGGCAGAGATTGTCGTAGCGCGCGATAGTTGCCAGCGTAGCATCGGACATATCCTTAGGGTGGCTGGTAGTAAAACGGATACGCATAGCAGGTACAGCCTCGGCCACTAACGCCAACAGGTCGGAGAACGAAACGACGGTGCCGTCTTCCCGTTGAAACCGATAGGAATTGACGTTCTGCCCCAAGAGGGTAACCTCCTTGTAGCCCCTTTGCTCCAAATCGCGCACCTCGCTCAGGATGCTCTCTACATCGCGGCTTCGTTCGCGGCCGCGCGTATGAGGTACGACACAATAGGAACAGAAATTGTTGCAACCGCGCATGATACTGACAAAACCGCTGATAGTCTTGCCTATACGTGCGGGAAGCACCTCGCGGTAGGTCTCCGTGGTACTGAGTTCTACATTGATTGCCTTGTGCCCCGCTTCGCATTGCGCCAAGAGGTTGGGTATGTCCATATAGGCATCCGGTCCGGCAACAAAGTCCACACCATAGGCGGTAATCAGTTCTTGCCCCATACGCTCAGCCATACAGCCTATAACGCCGAGCGTTACGCGGCGTCCCCCCTGCACCACGGCAGACTGGCTCTGCACCTTGCGGGATTTCAGTTCCCTTAGGCGCGAGACGACTTTCTGCTCGGCGTTGTCACGGATAGAGCATGTATTCAACACGATAATGTCGGCATCCTCCCAGCGGTCGGTCAGTTCTGCATCGGTAGTCTGCATAATAGCCGCAACAACTTCACTATCTGCCACATTCATCTGGCAGCCATAGGTCTCGATATAGAATTTTTTAGTCATAATATCTGTTTTTTCCGCAACAAAAGCAGAAATAATTTGCACATTCCAAAATTTAGCAGTACCTTTGCAGCCGCTTTCGATAAAAGCACGGGATGTGGCGCAGTCCGGTAGCGCAACGGTCTGGGGGACCGGAGGTCGCAAGTTCGAATCTTGTCATCCCGACAAAAGAGTCTGTCAAGGCTCTTTTTTTGTTGCTTGGAAATGCGGTAGGTTCTGCTCTGTGACAGGTATCAGTTCCGCTTGCATCGTCTGCAACTGCTGCATCAGGTCGGTATTCTGCCGCACAAGCCCTATCCACCATTCCGCCTCGTCCATACTGTCGAAACCGATCACCCTCAGGGCACTGCCCTCTCCGAAGACAGGCATCTTCTGCAAATCGAAATCACGTATCAGGAACTGCGAGAAGTTGAACAAAGCTACCTCGTACTGCAACCGGTTGAGCATCTGTTCGTCGGCAACAGGCAACGTCAGCAATACCACGCTCGGCACATTGCGTTCCTCCGTAAACACAGGAGTCTGCTGCGTCGTATCTGCCTGCTGCGCTACTTGTTCACGGAGCGTGCTGAGGTTGGTTGTCGCTCCGCCGGTTTGGCTCTCCATACCTTGCCCCATCATAGCCAGCATATCTTTCGCCATCGCGCTCAGTTCGTTCTCCGGATAGCGCCTAACCATATCCAGCAGTTCGCCTACAAAAGCGTCCTGCCCGTCTGTCCGCGCCACCGCTACAGCATTAAGGAAGAGGAAACGCGGCATCAGAGGAGACAAAGGATAGGCTTCCTCGGCGTATTGCTTATTGTGTTTGACCACTGGGAATTGCCCCGCGGCATAGGCATCGTAGGTAGCTTCGAAGAGCGAGTCCTGCTCCTGAGCCATGCGCTTCAGGCGCTCGAAATAGTCGGGTTGCGAGACGATAACCGCCTGCTGCGTATCGGGATAATCATCTATGATAGCGCGCCGATAGCGCTCTACGGCAGCGTCATCATCGTGCTGAAGCGCCTGCAGGTAGTACATATAGTATAGGTCCACCAGACAAGGATGCGGAGCGAAACGCCGGCATAGCTCTTGGAAGGTCTCGTCTGCGAGGGCTTGGTCGTCCATCTTGTCCTGATAGATATAGACCATATCGATAAGTGCCGTTCGAATAAGGCTGTCCGACAATATCAGATCTGCCTCCGTGCGCGGTATCTGCTGCAGGTAATACTCGGGCTTGTGCGTGTCTGTCTCGGGGCGGTTCTTTGTCGTCCGTGTGCTATCTCCAAGTAACGTGGAATCCGACGAAAGTTCGTCTTCCTCCTCGTCTTCCGCAAAGAGCGAAGAAACCGTCTTGCTGCTGCGCCGCCAGTTGTCCTCCAAGGTACGTGTGCCCCATTGGCGGGCAAAGTCCTGCTTACCGCTGCGCAACAGAGCCGCATTGTAGAAATACCACTCTCCCTTCATACCGCCGCCACCCAGCATGTTGCTTGTGTTCACACTCTGCAAGCCGCCGTTTTGTGCCTCCCGCTCGGCTAAAGCCTGTTTCTCCGCTGCCTCTTGCTCCGCACGAATCAAGTCTGCTATCAGTTTTTCGACTACGGCTCTCTGCTCTTCCTCGGACATTCGGCTGAGGCGTTGGAGCGAGTCTTGCAGCTGTACCGTATTGTACGCCACAATCAGTTCATCTAAGACTTCCGAGCGCCGTTGGATGCGGGCAAACTGATTGTTATCCTGCGTCAGGATAGTAATCGCTTCGCGGTAACAGGGCTGCGCATGGACATAGTCACGGCGGTCGTAGTAGAGGTCGCCCGCCCTAACCAAGACAGCCGCCTTCTGCATACCCGCCTGCGTGGCTTTCTCAATAGCCAAGTTGTACTGCTCCAGCGCCTTGTTCGTATCGCGCGCCGCGAGGTAGATATTTCCTTTGGCACCGTATATTTGGTCGAGTTGGTCTTTGTATTTCGTCTGATGCGTCATCCGGTCAAGCTGCTTGAGGGCAGACTTGCCCTTCAGTTGCGCAATACTGAGTTTGGCATTAAACTCCATAACGACAGGAGGCGCCAACCGTATCACTTTCCGAAACGCCTCTACCGCCTCTTTCTTGTTGCCTTCTTTCTCGTACAACTGCCCCAATACATACTCAAAACGCGGGCGATAGACTTTGCGTTTCTCGTAGGGCACGGCAATCTTGAGGAAGGGTAAAGCGGCATGATACTGTTTTGTCTTGAGCAGTACATCGGCATTAACCGCCGCATACAGACGGGCATGCTTCTTGCTCAACGCATCGGCTTGCACCTTACCAAGCATCTCTTCCGCCTCGTACAACCAGCCCATTTCGGCATACGCACGCGCTATCCACAGTTGGCAACGGGCAACCATATCCGGGTCGTAGTCATAGTGGCGGCTTATATACGTGAATGTGCCGACTGCTCCAAGGAAGTCGCCCTTGTGGAACTCCGCTTCTCCGAGACGAATCCATGCGTTTCCCATCTCGGCATTGAACTCCTCCTGCTGCAACCATGCCCGGTACTTAGGGTCAGAGCGCCGCTTAGGATCGGCTTTGGGTTTCGCCTTGATAGAATGGAGCTTGATACACTTGCGGCATTTCTCAATCGTCTTATCCATTTGAGACGCAGCCGCCTCAGCCGCTTTGTGATTGCTGACGGGATAAAGATTGAGGACGGCGGAATAGTCGTCTTCGTTGGCGGTCTGAATAGCCTTCAAACCTTCCTCATACGCGAGATTACCATTGTAAAGGATATTGTATTTCACCTTCGTTTGGTGGTAAGAACGGCTTGCCCACGTGTTCTTCTGCGTAGAACAACCCAGCAATGCCATAGCGAGCGCCACGCCCGTTATAGCGATACCGATGCCTCTGCGTATGTATTGTATCCGCCTCATTCAATCCTATATATCCTTGTGTTGAACGGAAGTCAGCCCCTTGACATGCGAGGGGGCAGCAACAAACTCCTTGAGATAGAAAGGTTCGTAGTATGCCACATCCGCACCTGCATAACCGGTAGCCATCAAGCGCTCCGCCAGCAGACCCATATATTTCGCTTCGGGACGGATATTGGGAATATAGTGCAGGCTGTCGCTTGCCAGAATATCGCGGCATTTGTCCGCTCCGTCGCCGAAATAATAGACCTGCCGCTTTGTATCCATGAGCCATTGGGCATCTTCAACCACCTTCGCCTGCACCTTGTCTTGCTCTTGCAGGTCGCCGTCGTATAGGGCAGTATAGACCTCCATACGGCGTGCGTCTATCATAGGGCAGAACCACGCATCCGCAGGGGGCTGTTGCTCCATATGTGCCACACAGGCAGCAGTCAGCACCTGCAGGGTAGGGATGGGCAACAACGGAACATGCAGGCCGTAGCATACTCCTTTAGCCATACTCGTTCCAATGCGCAGCCCCGTATAACTACCGGGGCCTTCGGATAGCGCGACGGCCTCCACGGGGAGGTTCTTGCTTTTAGCTACCTGCAGCAATTCATCTACGAAAACAGGCAGATATTGTGCATGGTTGCTGCCGTCTGTTTGAATACGCTCCTCTATAGGTACTCCGCCTATGGTCCATGCGGCAGAACAGATACGTGTACTCGTTTCGATACAAAGAATAGTCATTGGGATGCTCTTATCTATTAGTAACAAACGTGCAAAGTTACGAATAATTTTGCGAACCTAAAAATTTTTCGTAATTTTGCCAAAGTAACGCATCAAAATTGCGCATGATTAGCAAAAAATAGAACCATAAATAGCTTGAAACACAGGCAAAAACTGCTGAATAACCTATTAATCACCCACTAATCACCCACTAATCACCCACTCTTGTCTCGATAAAGACCAAATTATATATATCAAACGATTGAAAAGAACAGTTACGAAACCATGAAACGGATTGTTATTTTTACGGGGGCAGGTATCAGCGCAGAAAGCGGCTTAGGTACGTTCCGAGGTTCGGACGGTTTGTGGGAAAAATACCGAATAGAAGACGTATGCACGCACGAAGCGTGGCTGAAGAATCCGCAACTGTGCGTTGATTTCTACAACGCCCGCCGTCGTGATACCTTGGCTGCGCAGCCTAATGCTGCCCACTTGGCAATAGCACGGCTACAACAGGCTTTCCCGAACAGCCAAGTTATCACACAGAACATAGACGACCTGCACGAACGTGCGGGAAGCGTGAACATTACCCATCTCCACGGGGAAATAACGAAATTGCGTTCGGACATCAACGAGACCGCTACTGTGCCACTGCAAGGGTGGGAACAACACTACGGCGACCGCCATCCGGACGGCAGCCTGTTGCGCCCATACATAGTCTTCTTCGGAGAGAACGTACCATACTTCTCCATAGCGTGCGAGATGGCCTCGCAAGCCGATATCATGGTGATAGTAGGCACAAGCCTGAACGTATATCCCGCTGCATCGCTGCTGCAATACGCTCTGCCTGCCGCTCCGATTTACTTTGTGGACCCCGGCATGCCTGAGTTCGGTCCGTATAAGAACCGCATCACTCACATACGGAAGAAAGCCACAGAAGGTGTGCCTGAAATAGTGGAGCGCTTGTTGCAGTCCGAACGACATATGTAAGGCCTCGAAAGAAAAGGCCTATTCGTTCTTCTGCAACTCGTTGCGGAGTGCTTCTACCATCGTGGTGTATTCTGCATCCGTAAGGTAAACTTTCCCCGGATTCATCAAGAAAGTTCCTCCGTAGTCAGGACCGTCCACGTACTTGGGTGCGAGATGGAAATGGAGGTGGCTCAACTTGTCGGCATAAGCTCCGTAGTTGATTTTCTCGGGCTTGAAAAGTCGTTGCATAGCCCGTGTAACCTGCGCTACATCTGCCATAAAGGCATTTCGCTCGTCGTCGGACAACTCATTCAGGTCATTCACATGCTTATCATACGCTACCAAGCAGCGACCGTGATACGTTTGCTCCTTGAACAAAAAAGCACGGGAGACACGCAGATGCGCAATCTCAATCATCAAATCTTTTTGTGTCTGATTGTTTTGGCAATACAGACAATCTTTCGGGTCGGAATACATGGGTTTCAGTATATTAAGTGGATATTATTTTGTTTCCTTTTTGCCTTCGATAACCGCATTCCTGACTGCGGCAATAGCTTCGTCCGGTTTGGCAAACTGCTTAAGGTCAATGGGTTCGCCGATGTGCATGTGGATAGGATGCCACGTAACATACTTGGCATAACGATTCAACGCCTCGTAGCAACCGGTAAGCGATATAGGGATGACGGGCAGATTCAAATCCAACGCCACTTGGAAAGCACCCCGCTTGAAGCGCCCCACCTGTCCGTCCTTGGAGCGCGTTCCCTCGGGATAGATGACCGTACTGACGCCGTTGGTCAATTGGCGCTCTATCTGTTGTAGGCTCTTCATCGATGCACGTGCATTTTGCCGCTCCACGAAAATATGCCCTGCTGCCTTGCAAGCCGTGCCGACGAACGGAACTTTACGCAGCTCTGCCTTCATAAGCCATTTATAGACTACCGGCAGCCAACCATAGATAACCCATACATCCAAAGCGGACTGATGATTGGCGACAAAAACATAGGATTGCCCCTTCTGAATATGCTCGATTCCATCGACAGAAACCGGCAGAAACAAAAGCCAAAAGAACGAGCGGGACCAGAGCATTTGCTCGGCATGCACGAAGGTGGAATTACGCCAGGGGTAACATATAATAGTAAAGAGAGAGGTGAAAATAGTAAGCACTATCAATATCGGTATGGCTACACAATACTGATACACTATATATAACGCACGTAACATAAGAACAATATATTATCAGTTGTTATACTTCATCATAAATCCACGGTACAAAGCGCAGATACGACGGATTTCATCCCATGTCTCCTCTGACAATTTCGTCCCGACAATCTCTACCACACGCCCCGCGGCAATGGTACCAATCTCTCCGCACCTGCGGATATCAAAGCCGTCACTAAGGGCATGCAGGAAGCCTCCTGCGTACAAATCTCCGGCTCCCGTGGAATCCGTACATCCTGTGGTAATCGCCCCTATATGGTATCGCTTACTTCCCTGCTGCACATACGAACCGCGCTTACCCACCTTGACAACGGCAATATCACATTGCTCCGCTATCTTAGCTACCGACTCTTCGGGGTTGAGGTGGGTATAGGCAAACGACTCATCTTCGTTGGCAAATACAATATCCACATACTGGCGTATCAGCTCTTTCAGGAACAAATGGTTTTCGTTTACCACGTTGTAGCTTGCCAAATCCAACGATACCATGCAACCGGATTCTTTGGCAAGGCGGATGGCCTTTTCTATCAGTTCGTGGTTTTGAACGAGATAGCCCTCTATATGGAATATGTCATAGCCCGCAAACGCCTCCTTTTGGATGTCATCCGCCTGCATCTCGGATGCGGCTCCGAGGTAAGTTGCGAAAGTACGCTCACCATCCGGCGTTATCAGTACGATACTGCATCCTGACATTTCCCGATTGGACGTCAGCAGGATAGGTTTGACATTATTTTTCAGCATATCCTCACGATAGAAATCTCCCACCTCATCGTTTCCGATTTTACCGATGAAAGCGGCTTTTCCTCCCAACGAGGCTATTGTGTTGATTGCATTACTGGCGCTACCTCCGGCAACCATACGCTTACGCACAGACGCAAAACGCATCTGAATCTGCTCTGCCTGCTCCATAGAAATAAGATTCATACTTCCCTTCGGAAAACCGAGTTCACGCAAATCGTCCTCAGAAACCTGCAGGAGCATGTCTGTTAGGGCATTGCCTAAGCCTAATACTTTTTTCATTTTTCCGTGTTTTTTGAATCAAAGAAAGAAAGACGCAACGAAAATTTTTGCAAAGGTACGATTTTTTTTTGAAAAAACTTTGGTAGTTCAAAAAAAAGCAGTAACTTTGCACCCGCTTTCGAGAGAGATGTATCTTGATATGCGCGAAAAAACTGCTTCCTTAGCTCAGTTGGTTAGAGCATCTGACTGTTAATCAGGGGGTCCAAGGTTCAAGTCCTTGAGGGAGCGCCAAAAGAGTGATGAGAGAGTTCATCACTCTTTTTTTGTAAAAAAGTGCTTTCTTCTTTCGGAATTCATTTTTTTGTTGTATCTTTGCGCAATTTTATGGTAACCGCCATTATCGGCATCTGTTCACGTTAAAATATACAAATTAAAATATGGGACTTTTTTCTTTTACACAAGAGATTGCTATTGACTTGGGTACTGCCAATACCTTGATTATGTGCAACGACAAAATTGTTGTCAACGAACCTTCCGTCGTCGCTATCAGTATAGCTGACGGACATTGTTTGGCAGTAGGCAGGAAGGCGCAGCAGATGATTGGGCGCGGAGGCATGATGGTTAGAACGGTACGTCCGCTAAAAGAGGGAGTTATTGCCGACTTTCAGGCTTGCGAAATGATGATTCGCGGTATGATCCGTATGATTCCGAAGAAGACGCACTTGTTTACTCCCAGTATTCGGATGGTCGTCGGTATCCCGTCGGGTTGTACCGAGGTGGAGATACGTGCCGTTAGGGACAGCTCCGAGCACGCGGGCGGACGCGATATATATATGCTCTTTGAGCCGATGGCGGCAGCAATCGGTATAGGTATGGATGTAGAAAGTCCCGAGGGTTGCATGATCGTAGATATAGGCGGCGGAACGACCGAGATTGCCGTTATTTCCTTGGGAGGTATCGTATCTAACAAATCTATCAAGGTGGCAGGCGATGATTTCAACCAAGACATCATCGAGTATATGAGCCGCATGCATAACCTGAAGATTGACGAGCCGACGGCGGAACGCATCAAGATTAACGTGGGGTCCGCACTCCCGGAATTGGAAGACGCTCCCGATGATTATATAGTTGTCGGTCCGAATAAGGTAACAGCACTTCCGATGTCCGTGCCGGTAAGTTATCAGGAGATTGCCCATTGCTTGGAGAAAAGTATCTCCAAGATTGAGGGAGCTGTTCTGCAAGCTTTGGAGAGCACTCCGCCTGAGTTGTATGCAGATATTGTACGCAAAGGTATCTACCTCGCCGGAGGTGGCGCGTTGTTGCGTGGCTTGGCCAAACGACTGACGGATAAGATCACCATTCAATTCCATGTGGCGGACGACCCGCTGTTGTCGGTCGCACGCGGCACGGGCATAGCCCTGAAGAATGTAAACAACTTCGGATTCCTGATTCGATAGAGTTGATACCTATAGGGTATGCGGAATCTGCTAAAAATACTTCAGAGATACGGCAACTTCCTAGTATTCATACTATTGGAAGTTGTTGCTTTTTTTCTGATTATCCGGAATAATGCCTACCCGCATAGCTCCCTGCTTAGTACTGCCAACCGTTTCGTGGCGTGGCAATACGGGCTTGTCAGCCAATGCACGAATTATTTCAACCTGCAGGGAATAAACGAGCAATTGGCTATTGAGAATGCCGAACTACGCACGCAGCTTGCTTGCGCGGATACTACCAGGTATGCCGCATGCTCTGTTTCCGACCAATTGTATATCCCTGCCACGGCAGTGCAGATGACTTTCTCGCAGCCGCACAACTATCTTACAATTGACAAAGGATTGAATGATAGTATTTATGTCGGAATGGGAGTTCGCAACGGAGACGGCGTAGTAGGTATTGTAAAAACAGTCGGTCCTCATTATTCGGTTGTTGTTCCGCTCGTTCATACCGAGAGCCGTCTTAGCTGTCGTTTTGCAAAGAACGACTATAGCAGCACTTTGCAATGGGATGGGTTGGACTATCGCTTTGCCAACCTTGTAGATGTGGATTCTTACGTGGTAGTGAACGTTGGTGACACTATCGTTACAAGCGGAATAACGCCGGCATTTCCGGCAGATATCCCCGTTGGAACCATAGAAAGTGCCATCTTGCCGGAAGGCGGCTCGTACTACGAAGTGCGCGTCAGGTTAGCCACTAATTTCCGGCGAATCAGATACGTACAAGTTATTAATAACAGCCATATTCGCGAAATAGAGCAACTGCAACATGGAATGGATTAGACCCGTCATACGATGGATAATATTGATGCTCCTGCAGGTGTTGCTTATCAATAATCTGCAGTTCTTTGGACTGTGTCATCCGTACATCTATATCTTCAGTCTGCTCGTTTTGCCGATTACCTTACCACGCTGGGCTGACCTTTTCTTGGGGGCTTGCATGGGGTTGATTATGGATGTATTTTGCAATTCGCTCGGCGTCCACATGGCGGCTTGCACGCTCATTATGTTTCTTCGACCGTATTTCCTTAACCTGTTGGTGCCCAATCAAGAAAGAATGATCGGGGAAATCGGCATACACGATATGGGAGTAACTGCGTTTGTCAAATATGTCCTCATCATGGTTCCCATTTACCATATCGTGGTTTTCTCGCTTGCAGCATGGAGCACACAGCTGATATGGCTCGTCCTGTTGGAAACAGTCGTCAGTTCCCTGGTTAGTTGTGTTCTCCTGATAGGAGGCGGTTTGGTACGTAACAGATGATTAACGATCAATATTATAGGCGCAGATTTGTCATCGGCGGTATAACCGTTGGTATAGTGTTGGTGTATATCATCCGCCTTTTTTATATCCAAATTGTGGATAGAGACCTTATGCAAATGGCGGATAGTAATGCGCTCGTCAGACAAACCATCTATCCTGCCCGCGGACTTATCTACGACCGCAACGATACGTTGCTCGTGTTCAATCAGCCCATCTACGAAATAACCATTATTGAGAGTGAAATGGGGACACATTTTGATACGCTTGCTTTTTGCAATACTCTCCAGCTCACCCGTGACGATTTCGACCAACGCATGACTGAAATCAAGGACAGGAAAAAGAACAGGGGGTATTCTTCGTACACTCCTCAGGTCTTTTTGGGGCAGCAGAACAAAACAGATATTGCCTACCTCCAAGAGACTTTGTTCCAGTTCCCCGGTATCCATATCAACAAGCGGACTTTGCGCGACTATGCTTATCCGGCAGCCGCTCAAGTGTTAGGAAGTGTCGGCGAAGTCAACCAACGGGATATCGACAATGACGACTACTATGCTCGCGGGGACTATTCCGGGCGGGATGGCATCGAACTGACTTACGAGTCCACGTTGCGCGGGCAAAAAGGAGTGAATATCTTGCTGCGTAACTCGAAGGGACAAATCAAAGGCAGTTATCACGGCGGAGAAAGAGATGTGCCGGCTCAGGCAGGGCAAGATCTGCATATCACTCTCGATATACAGCTGCAGATGCTGGCGGAACAATTGTTGAGCGGCAAGGTAGGTAGCGTCGTCGCCATTGAGCCTCAATCCGGTGAAGTCCTGGCACTCACTTCCAGTCCCACATGGGATCCTGCTATTTTGGTCGGCAAAGAACGAGCCAAGAACTATAGCGCGCTCTTGGCGGACAAAAGCAAGCCTTTGTTCAATCGGGCGACACAGGCTACTTATCCTCCCGGCTCTACGTTCAAGTTGATACAAGCGCTCGTTTGCCTACAAGAAGGAGGCATTACGCCGGCTACCGCGTACCCGTGCAACGGTCCGGCTTCTGCGCCTATCAAGTGTACGCACCACCACGGAAGTCCCGTATCGCTGGAGGGGGCTATTGAGCAGAGTTGCAATCCTTATTTTTGGAACGCCTTCAGGGACATGCTGCAAAAAGACGGATATGGCGACCGGAACGAGGCATTCCGTCGTCGTTACCAGTTGTGGCGGGACGATGTGATGCAGTTCGGTTTCGGACAACGGTTTGCGGATTCCGATATAGGCAACCAGGTTTCGGGTAGCATTCCCGGACAGGCTTTCTACGACCGATATTATGGTAAGGCGGGCTGGAAAGCTATCACTATCCGTTCGCTGAGTATTGGTCAGGGCGAGATACTGGTAACGCCTCTCCAGTTGGCAAATCAGGCAGCCGCTATCGCCAACGAGGGGTATTATATCACGCCCCATTTGAACAAATCCGACTCGTTGAAATCGGACAAACATATCATTTCCATAGACCCGCAGTATTTCCGTATCGTCAAAGAGGGGATGCACCGCGTTATGGTGTACGGAACAGGACGCCACTATCCTATTGAGCAAGCCGATGGTACGTTGCTTGCTACTTGCGGCAAAACCGGTACCGTGCAGAATCCGCATGGCAAAGACCACGCTATTTTTATCGGCTTTGCTCCGATGGACAACCCGCAGATTGCTGTAGCGGTTGTCGTGGAGAACGCAGGTTTTGGCGCTACGTGGGCGGCCCCTATAGCCAGCCTGCTCATAGAGCAATATATCAACGGTGCTATCAAACGGACGGAACTTAAAAAGCGAATAGCATCAACGAAATTATGATGAAAACAGCTCGCAGCACGAACATATTACGCTCTATCGATTGGCCTACCATAGGCATGTTTCTTGTCTTGCTTATCTTCGGCTGGATTAATATCTATGGCGCCGGCTATACGTTCGACCAAACAGGTATCTTCGATTTCAACAACCGTGCAGGCAAACAGTTTGTATGGATTACCATCGCCCTGGTATCGGGCATCACTATCCTGCTTACCGACTACAAGGTATATGATATGTTTGCCTACGTCTTGTATGGTGTGATGCTCGTCGTCCTGTTGATTACGCCTTTTCTTGCCGGCGACGGTATCAAGGGCTCGCTCTCGTGGATTAAGCTCGGTCCGATTAGCCTGCAACCTGCCGAGTTTGCCAAGTGTATCACAGCGTTAACGCTTGCCAAATATATGGGGCGGTACGAATACCGCGTCCGCACGTGGCGCGACTTGATTATCCCGTTCATCATCATTGCCGTACCGATGTTGATAATCATGATTCTTCAGAAGGAAACAGGTTCCGCCTTGGTTTTTGCCTCTTTTCTGTTGGTTTTCTATCGTCAGGGTATGAGCGGCTATGTCCTGTGGTGCGGAGTGATGGCTGTCGCTTTGTTTATCATTACTATCCGTTTTGGTGCTGTCGCTTTGCCGTTGGGGACGGGTAATGTGGGTATTATTGCGTGTATGTTGCTCTTGAGCGCTATTGAGATAGGCTTCCTTCACAAGGAGAATCGCAATCGTTGGGAACTGCCGATTTTGTGCGGTAGCGTCGCGGGGTTGTATGGAATAGGCTTGCTGGTGAATATATGGCTACCCGTCAACTTCAATATTCTGTCGATGGTGGTGGTAGGCTTGCTTTCTCTATACACCGTGGTTATAGGCGTTTATTTCCGCCGCTACAAGCTCTTGCTGGTTGCCGCGTTTTCCGTGTTGTGCATCGGCTATACGCAGGCTTGTGATTTCGTTTTCAGCCGCGTGCTTGCCAAGCACCAGCGCACACGTATCGAGGTACTTTTGGGGATGAAAGAGGACCCTAAGGGCGCAGGCTACAATGTCAACCAGTCTAAGATTGCTATCAGTTCGGGCGGTTTCATAGGGAAAGGTTACCTCAATGGCACGCAAACCAAGATGCAGTTTGTGCCGGAGAAAGATACGGACTTTATTTTCTGTACGGTCGGTGAAGAGTGGGGTTTTGTAGGCTCTGTCGGACTGCTGCTCCTCTATGCTGCTTTTATCTTGCGCCTGATAACTATCGCCGAGCGACAGCGGGACACGTTCAGTATGATATACGCCTATTCGGCGGCGGGCATTTTCCTCTTCCATTTCACGATTAATATCGGTATGGTCTTGGGCTTGTTGCCCGTTATCGGCATTCCTTTGCCCTTCTTTAGCTATGGAGGAAGTTCGATTATAGGTTTCAGCGTGTTGCTTTTTATCTTGTTGCGGTTGGATGCAGCGCGGGTAGAAAAGCTGCATTGATAGCCCCCTCTTTGGGTACGCGCCTCGCTATCTGCCGCCCTTATACAACAACGCAGGCTACCTTTTGGATAGCCTGCATCTTTTTCTTTGGTAGCGGGACCCAGGATTGAACTGGGGACCTCATGATTATGAATCATGCGCTCTAACCAGCTGAGCTATCCCGCCATCTGCCGTAGCAAATTTCTATGCCTCCGTGCGCCCATTAAGACACCTTTTAACGAAAGCGGCTGCAAAGGTACAACAAAAAACTGATATAACCAAAGAAACAGCTATTTTTTTTGCTTTTACCTGTATATTTCGCCCATTTGTAGCGATTAGTCAGTGGTCAAGTAGGTGTATAAACGATGTTGAGTTGCCCTATGGCTATCTTGTGTCCTCGGCACGCATAGTCGAATGTGTGCTTGTCCTTTTTCTTGTTTTTGTTTGTATCGTTGGTGGTTTTTGTGTAGAACTAATTGCGCAATTCCAAAAAATGTTGTATCTTTGCGCATCTGCTGGCGGATTTCATATAGTCACAGACAATAGGAATAATCACAAACATATATCATTATGACCAAAGAGCACAAAGGAGTGATTTATATCCTCACCAATCCCTCGTTCCCCGACTATGTCAAAATCGGCTATGCCTACGACATCGAGAAACGCTTGCGACAACTGAATCGTAGCGAAACTATCCCGTTCGCGTTTCGCGTATATGCCATCTATGAGGTTAAGAGCGAACTGACAGATATCGAACTGCACAAACTGATTGACAATCTCAATCCTGACTTGCGAACCATCGAGACTTTTGACGGCAAAAAGCGTGTAAAGGAGTTCTATGCCATGTCTCGGGAAGAGGCGTATGCCATATTGGAGAGTATCGCCAAAATCAGCGGAACCATCAATTGCCTCAAACGTCTCAAACCCGAAGGACACGAATTGGAAGATGAAAAGTTGGCGAATGAGGTGCAGGAGAATACCAAGCGGGGACCCTTCCGCTTTTCCCAATGCGGCATCCATCCGGGCGAAAAAATCGTGTTTATCGAGGATAATACCATCCAACCTGTCGTAATCGATGACCGCCATATCGAGTACAACGGTCAGACCACATCGCTCTCTGCGTTGGCGCAACAACTCAAAGGTTTCACCCATCCCGTGCAAGGCACTCTTTGGTTCTCCTACAAAGGCACCAAACTCACCGACCTCCGCGAGCAGATGGAGAAATAAGGTTATTGAATATATACATTGCAGATTATAGAACAAAAATCTGTCAGACAAAAACAGAACAATAAAAATATCTCATCAGATAAGGCAATCACAGTTCCTGCCTTTTTCTAATACAAAACACAAAAAAATAAAGCCCCCTGTCAATTATGGATAATCTCATTTTGAAACATTTTGCCGATATTCGTATAGAAGACCCATTCTTTGACTCGCTACGAGAAAGTTATGACGGATTTGACGAATGGTTTAATCGCAAAGCCAAGTCCAATGAGGAAGCGTTAGTCTATTACAACGATTATGGTTCCCTAACAGATTTCCTATACCTCAAAAATGAAACAGAAGCACTGCAATTGGACGACCAAGTACTTCCCTCAAAACGACGGCTCAAAGTAGGAACTTTCAAAATAGAGCGCCGCGGAACAAATAGAGGAGAACGGTTCATGAAACGAATTCTGGATTGCGCAATTCAGAACAATTTTCAGGAAGTGTATGTAACATTGTTTGATGATACGGAGGAACTATCACATCTACGCCATTTCTTTGAAAAATACGGTTTTTCAGAAGTCGGCAGGAAAACCAACAGACAAGGACGTCGTGAGTGTGTCCTTCTACGAGACCTGACAACTCATACGAGGGACATCACATATCATTATCCGTTCATTAACAAAAGCATCGGCAATAAATATCTACTTGCAATTAAGCCCATGTATCATACAAAATTATTTCCGGATTCCATGCTTACTACAGAAAATTATGAGATTTTACAGGATGTGAGTCCCACCAATAGTATATATAAAATTTATATTTGCTGGATGCCCGAAACAGAAAATTTACGACATGGAGACAAAGTGATTATCTATCGGACATCAGACGGTCTCGGTCCTGCCAAATATCGTAGTGTTACGACATCCATATGCACTATCGAAGAAATAAAAACGATACAAGATTTTGCCAATATTGAAGAGTTTGTACGCTACACAAACAGATACAGTATATTCAAGGAACAGGAATTGCGGACATGGTATCAGCGAAGAAGCCATTTTATTGTGCTTAAAATGTTGTACAATATGGCTCTAACGAAAAAAGTCATCCGCAAAGACATTATCGAGCAGGCCAAAATATCACAATCAGAATATTGGGGATGTATCAAACTTAATGACAATCAATTTGAAACTATACTAAACTTAGGAAAAGCCGATGGACGCTATTTTATCAATTAAACCTGTCTACGCCAACCGAATTTTGGAAGGTACAAAGAAAGTTGAATTTCGCAAAAAAGGTTTCAGGGAAAAAGTACACCGAGTGTACATCTATGCCTCTGTACCTGCCAAACAGATTGTGGGTTATTTCACATTCTCCGCTATTGAAATAGACACACCTGCTAACCTATGGAATAAATACAAAGATGTCGGGGGAATTAGTGAAGAAGATTTTTTTCAGTATTATGCCAATAATCAATTGGGATGTGCACTACTGATAAAATCCGTAACTGTTTTCAAACAAGGCAAAAATCCCAATGAATTTATAAATGATTTTGTACCTCCTCAATCATACGTCTATATAGAAACCACAAAATAAATCATATACCTATGCCAACCAATTTTTCAGAATTTACACGCGTACAAATACCGGCGTTATTACATCTGGAGCGCCTTGGGTATTGTTTTGTACATCGTGATAACTTGGATCAATTCCATAAAGATCCTGGGACCAACATACTTGCAGATGTTTTCATAACGGCGGTCCATCGTCTCAACCCGAATATTTGTGAAAGAGAGATTCAAGAGAAACTGCACGAGTTGATACGTATTGCCGACAATCCGGACCTCGGTCGCGAGTTCTACAAAAACCTAATGGACACAAGCCATATCCGCCTGATTGATTTCGACAACCCCGACAACAACGATTGGCATTGCACAATCGAGTTGGAGTGCGAGAACCCGACTACACACAACCATTTCCGCCCCGACCTCACGTGTTTCATCAACGGCTTGCCGCTTGTACACATAGAGGTTAAGAAGCCGCAGAACCGGGAGGGCATGCTTGCAGAGCGTGAACGTATGAACAATCGTATGCGGCAACCTGATTTCCGCCGTTTCCTCAATATCACACAGATGATGATATTCTCCAACAACGAGGAGTACGACACCGACAGCCGTGTTCCTGTGCAAGGTGCTTTCTATGCAAGCATGAGTACCGACAAGATATTTTTCAATGTGTTTCGGGAAGCGAATTGGGCATATTACGACACCTTGCATCTCGATGAAATGTCAGCCGAGCGAGAGAAAGAGATATTGCAACGGTTGGGCAAAGTGGTATTGTTGAGCCTGCCCGAATACAAAACCAACAAGAACCCAAAGACCCCGACTAATCGTATTTTGTCGTCCTTGCTTGCGAAAGACCGCATATTATATTTCCTCAAATACGGTTTTGCCTATGTGAAGAATACGAAGAAAAACGATGCCGGTGATGAAATCACAGTGCTTGAAAAGCACGTAATGCGTTATCCTCAATTCTTTGCCAATCGTGCTATCTGTACCAATCTCGACAACGACAACTATTCGGGTACGATCTGGCACACGCAAGGGAGCGGCAAGACCGCACTTTCGTATTTCGCCGTCAAGATACTCACCGACTATTTTGCCAAACGAAACACGGTAGCACGCTTTTATTTCATCGTTGATCGCATTGCGCTTATGGAACAGGCAATGCGAGAGTTCACCGCTCGCGGGCTTGTGGTCTTCACCGCCCAGAGCCGCAAGGAACTTATGGAAGATTTTGCAAACAACAGGACCATGCGCAACACCGATGGAAGACCTGAAATCACGGTGGTCAACATACAGAAATTCGAGGAACAGACCGACAAACCTGATTTCAGTTACGGCACAAATATACAGCGTATTTTCTTTGTTGATGAAGCGCACCGGGGCTACAATCCCGAAGGCTCTTTCCTGGCCAATCTACTCAACTCGGACACCAAAGCCGTGCGCATCGCTTTGACAGGCACGCCGCTCTTGAAATCAGAGCGCGAGACATGGAGAGTGTTTGGCAAGTATTATGACAAATACTATTATGACAAGTCTATTGCAGACGGTTTCACACTACGCCTCATGCGTGAAGACATCGAAACCGACTACAAAGACCAACTGCTCAAAATCTTGGAGCAGGAGTTTCCCGCAGATATTGAGGTCAACAAAAAAGACATTTCCAAAGACATGATTATCAATTCGGATAATTATGTCAATACCCTTGTGGAGTTTGTCAATATGGATTTGCGCCGTTTCCGTATTGAGCAGGCAGACCAATCGGTTGCAGGTATGATTGTCTGCGAAACCAACCCGCAGGCGCGTAAGGTCAAACAGATGTTCGACCAATTCCAAGCCACACAAGCGCATCCTCTCCGTGCCGAACTTATCTTGCACGATGAGGGCGAAGCAAACGATCGCAAAGCCATTACAGAAAATTTCAAAGATACAACCGATATCGATTTGCTCATTGTCAACCAGATGTTGCTCACGGGGTTTGATGCCCACCGCCTCAAACGCCTCTATCTCACGCGCAAGATGAAAGGACATGATCTCTTGCAGGCACTCACCCGTGTCAATCGCCCTTACAAGGAATTCAAGTATGGTTATGTCATCGACTTTGCGGGTATCAAGGATAATTTTGAGGAAGCCAACGATGAATATATCCGTGAGTTAAATTCTTGCGACCCGGACAGTGAAACCCACGAGGACGGAGAAGACCGTCTGTCGCTCGGTGATGCTGTCATGGAAAACAAAGACGACATCATGGAGAAACTGCAGACTATCAAACAGAAGATGTTTGCCTATGACTGCGGCAACGCGGAAGACTTGCGCAAGCAGTTAGAAGATAGCAATATCCCTAAAGAAAACCTTTATGAACTGCGCAACGCCTTGGAAGAAGCCAAAGCGCTTACCAACCAGATACGCAGTTTCGGGGATGACGACCTCAAAAAAATGCTCACCAAAATCGAGGCTTCCAACAGCAATTTTGCCAACCTGCTCACTGTCGTAAACGACCGTATCGATCGCCTCAATGCGCAAGAGCAAATGCATCATTCCGAAGATGTGCATGGCATGGTTAATTATATTCTCTCCGAAATGCAATATCAGTTTGTCAAGAAAGGCAAAGGCGAACTCAAATTCATTTGGGACGATGAGATGCAAGATAAACTCCGCCGTGTCATTGACGAGTTTGAATCTAACTTCGACCACGAAGAACAGAAATTCAAAAAATTGATAGAGTCCTTCAAAAAATACTATCGGGAAAAAGGATTCAAGCCCCAATCCCGACAGGAGATATTGGAAAAAATGGGCTACCTTGACGAGGTATTGCAAGTAATACGCGATATCAACCGTCGGAACACCTTGCTCAAACACAAATTTAACGACGACGAACGTTTCGTGCGTATTTACAAACGCATTGGTGAACAAAATGCGAAGCGCAAGATGAGTGAACCGTTTATCATCTCCAAAGTGGAAATGGAACGGGTGGACGCACTCAATAAGATACGCGAACAAGTCGATGAAATACTATTCAACGACCACCGTCTTATTGAAAATGAAGCCTATTTCGGACAAGAAGTGATGACCCGTATCAGCCACACACTTAGGGGTATGAATCTCGCATCGGCGTCGCAACGCAGCGACCGACTGGAACTGCAACGCCTCATTGTGCAAGAATATACAACACAATACCAACAATATAGATTCAAAACAGCATAATAGTATGGCAGAAACAGATATTGAAATCCGTACCAAACAACTCATTGACCGCCTCAAAGCCACTTGCGCTCAATATGGTCTTGGTAATGACGGCAACGAGTATAAAATCATTACAGAGATTTTTCTGTATAAGTATATGAACGATATGTTTGGTCACGAAGCCAAACTTGCAAACGACCGCCTTGGGCAGTCCGGCAAATGGGATGTCGAATACGACAACTTCACCGAAGCCGATGAGGACGACCTGTTCGACTTCTTGCAGCCCGGCACACCACGGTTGCGCCACGAACATACACTCACACATCTGGTTAATCAGTCGCGCAAAGAAGATTTTGCTGACATCTTTGACGGCACGATGCTTGCTATTGCCGACCTCAATGCCGACATCTTCTCAATGGCAACGGCAGGGCAAACAAAGATTACTATTTTTGACCGCCTCATGCCGCTTATCAATGAAACTGACCAGCGCAACAACTTTGCCGCCGCCCTTGTTAGCCACCTTGCCACTTTCAATTTTGAAGATGTATTCTATCAGGGATACGACTTTTTCTCAACTATCTTTGAGTATCTTATCAAAGACTACAACAAAGACGGTGGTGGCAAATACGCCGAGTACTACACACCGAAAGCCGTAGCCACCATTATGGCACGAATGCTTGTTCCGGACAATTCCGACCTACATGGTGTTACATGTTACGATCCTGCCGCAGGTTCAGGAACGCTGCTTATGGCTCTCGCCCATCAGATAAGTAAGGAACGCTGTCAGATATATTCACAGGACATCTCGCAAAAATCCTCGCAGATGTTGCGCTTGAATCTTATCCTCAATAGCCTGACAAAGAGTATTCAAAACATTGTCAAAGGCGACACGCTCGCTAATCCTGCTCACAAGGAGCAGAACGGATTGCTTAAGAAGTTCGACTATATCGTCAGTAATCCACCGTTCAATCTTGACTTTTCTGACACACGGGACACTATTGCCGCTGACACGCGACGTTTCTTTGCTGGCGTGCCTGCTGCCACAGGCAAAGACAAGTCAAAAATGGCTATTTACCTCTGCTTCGTGCAGCACATACTTTATTCGTTAAACAAAAACGGAAAGGCGGCAATCGTGGTTCCTACTGGTTTCATCACTGCATCAAGCGGTATTGCCTACAAAATCCGTCAGCGTATCATCGATGAAGGGTGGCTGCGCGGTGTTGTTTCCATGCCCTCAAACATTTTCGCCACCACAGGAACTAATGTCTCCGTCATCTTTATTGATAAAGCACAAGGAACACGTCCTATCGAAATTGTCTTGATGGATGCATCGAAACTGGGCGAGAAGAAAAAGATAGACGGGAACCAACGCACAATTTTGTCGGATGAAGACGTTGAGAAGATTATTACTACCTTCAACAACCGCACGCCTGTCGATGATTTCTCTGTCCTCGTTACCACCGACCAAATCAAAGAGAAAAACTATTCCTTCTCCACAGGGCAATATTTCGATATCAAGATTGATTATGTGGATATTACCGAAGAAGAATTTAACAGGCGTATAGCAGATTATAAGTCCACACTTACCCAACAATTTACAGAAAGTCATCGCCTTGAAGAGGAAATAATGAAACAATTGGCAAGTTTGCATCTTAATCCGAACGCGGGGAAATAATACTATGAACAACGAGATACAATTTCTATTATACAGCCTTCCCGATGAAGAAGGCAAGGTGCAAGTCATAATAAAAAACGAAACCATCTGGTGTACCCAGAAGGCTATGGCACAGTTGTTCGACATCGACAAGTCCGGCATAAGTCGCCATATAAACAATATCTTCAATGCGGGAGAACTGCAACCGGATACGACTGTTGCAAAAATTGCAACAGTCGTAAACAGGGGCATCAGAGGAGAAGTGGAAGATAGGGTTGAGTTTTACAATCTTGATATGATTATTTCCGTTGGCTATCGTGTATCCTCCCCCAGAGCCACGAAGTTCCGCCAATGGGCAACCAAAATCCTGAACGAGTATATCAAAAAAGGCTTTGTGCTAGATGATAACCGTTTGAAACAAGGCACGGCTGTTTTCGGGAAAGACTATTTCCGTGAATTGCTGGAAAGAGTACGCTCTATCCGTGCCAGTGAACGCCGTATTTGGCAACAAATCACCGACATATATGCGGAATGCAGTACCGACTATGACAAAGACTCGCCCACGACGCATGACTTTTATGCCATGATACAAAACCGCTTCCACTATGCCATCACAGGACAGACTGCGGCAGAAATTATCTACACCAAGGCAGACCATACCAAAGAGCACATGGGGCTGACAACGTGGAAGAATAGTCCGGACGGACGAGTACTAAAATCGGACGTATCGATAGCCAAAAATTATTTACAGGAAAAAGAAATCCGTCTGCTGGAACGCACGGTGAATTCCTATTTTGATTATATAGAAAACCTCATCGAACGGCAAAACACTTTCACTATGGAGCAGTTCGCCGCAAGTGTGAACAAATTTCTCGCTTTCAACGAATACAGAATCCTTCCAAACAAAGGGAGTGTCTCTTCCGTACAAGCCAAGACAAAAGCAGAAAACGAATATGATATTTTCAATAAAACCCAGCAAATAGACTCCGACTTTGACAAGCAAGTAAAAAAAATGCTGAATAAATAATTCTTATGAACGAAAAATAATATTTTTCAAATGATTGATTACAACAAAATAAGCGAGTATGCGACGACTATGATTCTAAAATCAGGTAGTGGCCTACGTTTGACTGATATGGCTTTTTGCGAGTTATGTGGAGCAAGCAATCAGAGTATATCCAAAACAGAACTACATGATGGTATTGAGTACCTCATTGCAAAGAAAAAGATGGAGGTGGAAAATAATCCACATGCTACCACCCAACAAAAAGACTTAGAAAAGAAACTTTGGGAAACTGCCTTGAAATCTCTTGAGGAGCAAATAAAAGCACATCTTCAGAGCAAAAATAGATTATTATGAAACTGACGCGATATAACTTGGGAGAGATACTTGATGTTACAAGAGGTGCAAGTCTTTGTGGTGAATTTTATGCCACTGAGGGTAAATACATTCGTTTGACTTGCGGTAACTTTGACTATCAAAATAATTGCTTTAAGAAGAATACGTCCAAAGATAATCTTTATTATATTGGTGAATTCAAACCTGAATTCTTAATGGAGGAGGGAGATATTATCACCCCTTTGACAGAACAAGCAATAGGATTACTTGGATCTACTGCCATTATTCCCGAAAGTGATAAGTATATCCAAAGCCAAGATGTGGCAAAGATTGTGTGCAAAGAAGACTTGTTGGACAAAGATTTTGCTTTTTATCTTATATCCTCCACATTGGTCAAGCAACAACTAAGTGCAGCCGCCCAACAAACAAAAATCCGCCATACTTCACCAGATAAAATTAAGGATTGCACCGTTTGGATTCCCGAGTTGGTGGAACAGAAACGCATTGGCAAGTTGCTTCGTAGTCTTGACCGCAAAATAGAACTTAATCGGCATATAAATGAGAATTTAGAAGCACTTGCCAGGCAACTTTATGACTATTGGTTCGTGCAATTTGATTTCCCTGATGAAAATGGCAGACCCTACAAATCCAGCGGTGGCAAGATGGTTTGGAATGACCGATTGAAGCGGGAGATTCCAAAAGGGTGGAACGATGGTGTTTTATTCGATATTGCAAACATTGTAATGGGACAATCGCCCGTTGGGCGATCTTATAATGATATAGGAGAGGGCGTTATTTTCTATCAAGGAAGTTCCGATTTTGGCGAGCGATTCCCCAAAATTAGACAATATACAACTGCCCCAACACGATTTGCAAAAAAAGGAGATCTTCTGATAAGTGTCCGTGCGCCTGTTGGTGACTTGAACGTAGCAAACAATGATTGTTGTATTGGTCGTGGTTTATCTGCCCTAAATTCAAAGTTGGGTTCAACTACACACTTATACTATGTTATGCAATCTTTCAAAGAATTATTTGGCAGAAAGAGTGCAATAGGTACGACTTTCGGCTCTATCAATAAAGATGAGTTACATGCTTTGCCTGTTATTGTTCCTCAAAAAGATATTGTAAATCAGTTTGAAAAGCAATGCAAACCGATATTTCAGGAACAAATGCTGGTAGGAGAAGAGATTGGAAACCTCATCAAGCAACGAGATGAATTACTGCAGCTCTTGATGAGTGGCCAAGTGTCGGTAAATTCTCATTTATATGCCGATTAAGGATGATTTTTGAATCAAAATCCATTATTATTTTACCCACTAAATCTTTGGCATTTCCAATGTCTTTTACAGGGAAACGCATAATTTGTTCTTTATCACCACGCGGCATACGACTTCCCTTCGGACATTTCATTATCCAATCATAAAAGGTGTCTTGCAATAATACCGAATATAAATATTGGCTTATATGACTTTCTTTAGCCCGAAATACCAAGACGTCAGAAGATGCCCCACCATCACAATCTGCGTGCCATATTTTCTTAAGATATGGACGAATATTGGAGACTAATATGTCGCCTTTTTGAAATTTGATAAACGTGCACCGTTCCGGTGGCAGATTTGTGGCCATCGTTCTCCCCTGTTTGCCGGATAATAGACAATCTGTTGTAATGTAATTTTCCAATGGAATGCAATTGCTACTAATCCTCTCTATAACATAATTTGCAATGTCTCTCAATATCATAATCTTACCATGTCAAAAATCACTACAAAGATAGTAAAAATAAATGACACACACAAACAAAGAGAATGATTTTTTGTCTTCTCCCTCATTTTTCTCAAGAATCGCTATTTAGCCCAGATACTTATCCGAGATATTTCCTATGCGACATCTTCACATTCTGCTGACTGACCATGGCATAATGCAGTGTAGTATCAATACGCACATGGCCAAGCAATCGTTGCACCTGTTCAATGGGCATTCCTTTATCAATCGCCATAGTCGCCAAAGTGCGCCGAAATTTATGAGGATGCACACGCTCTATCGCCGCCAGTCGCCCCAATGTTTTCAATCGCCTTTCTACACCGCTTATCTGCAGCCGCTCGTATGGGGCATGCAGACTGACAAACAACGCGGGATTATCATCCGACCGCTCGCGGAGATACGTCTCAATATGTATCTTGGCACGGGCATTGAAATACACAATCCGCTCCTTATTCCCTTTACCAAGAACAACACATTGCCGCTCTTGAAAATTCAAATCATTTTTGTTGATGCGTACCAGTTCGCCTACACGCATTCCGGTACTTGCCAGCAAATCCAACATCGCCAAATCGCGCAAGTTATTACATTTGTCACGTATCTGTACCAATTGTTCGTCGCTCAAAGTCTCCTTCACCAAAGCATCGGTCTTCACCTTGCGAATACGGCGTACGGGCGACTTGACAATATAGTCTTCGTCTTCCAGCCATGCAAAGAAACTGGACAATATACGCCGCATATTGTCAATCGTAACTTTTCCGCAACCATGCTCCGACTGATACATCGCCAAATAACTGCGGATTGTTGCAGTATCTATTTGCGCAATAGGTTGCTTTACACTTCGGAGAACTTGTTCAATCGTACTTCGATAGTAGTGCATGCTGCGCTCCGAGCATCCCTCTATCTGCTTGGCAGAAATAAAAGCCTCCAAAACAGCAAGGTTGTCATCACCACTTTGTGACTCTGCCATACCGACACTCACACCTCGCAATTGTTCTTGAAGTGTTGCCTTCAAACACTTCATTTGCCGACAATCCAGCACTCCCTGCATCGCCGACATCACATTCTCAATCAGTTTTTCTTTCATATCAGTTCAAAAATTATACTGTTGTATACTCCCATATGCGAATACCACGCCAACAAATGAGAATTTAGAAGCACTTGCCAGGCAACTTTATGACTATTGGTTCGTGCAATTTGATTTCCCTGATGAAAATGGCAGACCCTACAAATCCAGCGGTGGCAAGATGGTTTGGAATGACCGATTGAAGCGGGAGATTCCAAAAGGGTGGAACGATGGTGTTTTATTCGATATTGCAAACATTGTAATGGGACAATCGCCCGTTGGGCGATCTTATAATGATATAGGAGAGGGCGTTATTTTCTATCAAGGAAGTTCCGATTTTGGCGAGCGATTCCCCAAAATTAGACAATATACAACTGCCCCAACACGATTTGCAAAAAAAGGAGATCTTCTGATAAGTGTCCGTGCGCCTGTTGGTGACTTGAACGTAGCAAACAATGATTGTTGTATTGGTCGTGGTTTATCTGCCCTAAATTCAAAGTTGGGTTCAACTACACACTTATACTATGTTATGCAATCTTTCAAAGAATTATTTGGCAGAAAGAGTGCAATAGGTACGACTTTCGGCTCTATCAATAAAGATGAGTTACATGCTTTGCCTGTTATTGTTCCTCAAAAAGATATTGTAAATCAGTTTGAAAAGCAATGCAAACCGATATTTCAGGAACAAATGCTGGTAGGAGAAGAGATTGGAAACCTCATCAAGCAACGAGATGAATTACTGCAGCTCTTGATGAGTGGCCAAGTGTCGGTAAATTCTCATTTATATGCCGATACGTGGCGATTATATCGGGCTAAAAAACATACTATAAAATTCATATTTCCGGTTATTACAAACAATATCTAATCAACAAAATTTTATAGTATGATTACTCTCACAACCACGCAATGCCGTGCATTGCAAAAACACGTGGATGCTATTCAGAGTATCATCCGTAGTGCCTCCTTTTCCGAAGACGCACCGATCGTAAAATCTTCTGCCGTTACGGCAAAGCCCCACACTGCGCAACCGCCCAAGCGTGTCGCTGCGGCGGTTACTCCCGCCACGTTCCTCTATCGCCATCTGGCGCGGCATGCCGACCGTCTCACGCGTCTCTACCAGCATTTGCTCCGCGCGCAATGGCTCGCTGCTGACACACGCCCCGATGATTTTACAGCCCTTTTCCTTGGTAAGCCTACCCATGCAAAGGTCAAATGGACCGGCACGCAACAACATCTCCGCTACCTCATCCGTACCCTTGTTAACCGCGGACTTATCTCCGTTCCAGAGGCTTCCTCCATTTGGCAAATCACAGAAAGTCATTTCCTCAATCGGAAAAGTCGTCCGTTTCGCGATTTCAACAAACGGCTTGACCCGGTACGTGCCAAACCCGCCATCGACCGTTTAGCGGACATCCTTGACCCTTCTATATGATACGAGACAGCCAAGCCTCGGCACAAACCTCGGCACGAACGAACTTTTTTGAATAAAAAATCACATTGGCATAGAGTGCTGATTTACAATGCTTTCTGTTTCTGTTATGACGCTTTGAAACGAGTAAAAATCCAAAACCTCGGTACAAAACGCCCATCGTGCCGAGTTTTTTTGCAGCATTATTATAGAAACGCGTCCCACGAAGGGCACCCCCTCCCGAAGACACAGCAAAACGTTTTATCACTAAATACCATGACTAACTCTCAAATCAATGTTTTATATATGAAAAAGAAAAATCTTGTCATCATCACCATCCCCTGCCGCGACCTCATGGAGATGCAGCGCGCCAAAGAGG